>NZ_JAANMZ010000020.1 GCF_011250555.1 Bacillus sp. MM2020_4
TTTGTATCATAATACCCACCCGTTAAAATTGATACTATAATTATACAGCAAAAAAGGTATAATTCCCTCAATGAATGAGGTATTATACCCTTTTTACATTTTTTAGGTGGACTTTTTCAGTGCCCTCCATTACAGGGTCTGTTTTCTTGGCAGGTCTTATGCTTTCCGAACGTTAACCGCTTGCGGTCCACGTTGTCCATTTTCAATATCAAATGTGACCTCTTGACCTTCATCTAAGGTTTTATATCCTTCGCCTTGAATCGCTGAGAAATGAACGAATACGTCATCTCCACCTTCACGCTCAATGAATCCAAACCCTTTTTCACCGTTAAACCATTTTACCTTACCATGTTCCATTTCTTTGTAGCCTCCTAGCATGTAACAATTACATGATTTTGCAAAATATACTTGCCCAATTATTTTTACCCATAAATTATCGTCATATACCAAAAAAAAGCTAAAAAGTAATTTTTTTATCTATGAAGAACCCATTTATGAATTGCTTGGGCCACGCCATCCTCTTCATTTGTTCCAGTAACCCAGTCTGCTGCCTCTTTTACTACATCCTGTGCATTCCCCATGGCTACACCAAGACCTGCTTCTTTAATCATCATTAAGTCATTGCGGCTGTCGCCACAAGCCATGACATGTCTCATTTCAATTCCGAGACGGCCGCAGACAATACCCAGGCCTTTCGCTTTATTAATTCCAAACGGATTGACCTCAATATTCTTTAAGGTGGAATTACTTATCTCGAATTCGCCCTTTGCCTCCAATTCCTTTAGAATAAGCTCCCTTGTAGCATCATCATCAATATTGAAGCCAAATTTTAACCATTCCATTGTATGTACGTCCTCAGGCATTTCATCGTGCCAATTCCGTTCCGTGCTGATCGCCCAAAACTTTGTTTTATGCTGTTTTGTTAGTTCCCACATCCATGCAATTGATTCTGCTTTCACTAAATTCCTTTCGACCAGCTCCCGTTTTTCATCCCAGATTTCACTGCCATTAACGGTCACCAAATACGATGTCAGTTCCAGCGCATCTGCATGTTCTCGACTTGTTTTTAATGACCGACCTGTACTTAGAACCACATAGATTCCCTTCTCCTGAGCCGCTTTAATTGCCTGCCGATTCGCTTCTGATATCTCACCCTTGTTGTTTAAAAGAGTACCATCCATATCAAGTGCAACTAATTTAATGTCACTATCGTTTTTAAAATTCTCCATATGTTGTAAATAACACCTTCCTCTTGTTTACTTCCTTTAGCGTACACTTTTGTTTTCTATTTTTCAAAGATTCACCCCTTAATGATTTACATAATATTTTTATGTTTAACAACAAAAAAAAAGAATCCTGCATCATTTTAACAGGATCCAGCTGTATGAGATACGATAGTAAAAATTTCGACTTTGAGAATGGCCAGGTTCAGGCGCCTTGCGCTTTTCTTAGGTTATTGCCGTTGAAATTGAGCTCGGTGAAGATTAGCAAAAATACCGTCCTGTTCAATTAATTCATCATGACGGCCTTCTTCGGCAATTCCCTCTTCTGTTACAACCACAATCCGGTCTGCATTACGAATGGTTGCGAGCCTGTGGGCAATAATGAGGGTGGTTCTATTTTGCGCAAGCTCTGTCAAGGCCTCTTGGATCACCATTTCTGTTTCTGTATCAAGTGCTGAAGTGGCTTCGTCCAGAATCAAGATAGGCGGATTTTTTAAAAACATACGGGCAATCGCAATACGTTGTTTTTGACCACCGGAAAGCTTTAACCCTCGTTCGCCAATCTGTGTCTCGTAACCATCCGGCAATGACGCAATAAACTTTTCTAGGTGTGCACGGCGTGCCGCCTCAGTAATTTCCGCATCGGTTGCATGCTGTTTCCCGTAAGCAATATTTTCACGGAGTGTCCCGGTAAACAGAAATACATCCTGTTGTACAATCCCAATTTGAGAACGCAATGATTTTTTTGTCATGTTGCGGATATCTAGACCATCAATGTAAATGCCACCTTCATTGACATCATAAAATCGCGGAATCAAGGAGCAAATCGTTGTTTTACCCGCTCCTGACGGCCCAACAAAGGCTACAGTCTCACCAGAACGAATGGTTAAATTAATATTTTCTAGGACTGATTTGTGTCGATCGTAACGGAAGGAAACCTCTTTAAACAGGATATTGCCTTTAAGTGTTTCCACCTCAACCGCATCCTCTGTATCCTTTACTTCCGGTTCCGAATCAATCAATTCAATAAAACGTTTAAAACCCGCCATTCCTTTCGGATACAACTCCATTATGGCACTGATTTTATCAATTGGTTTAAAGAGGACATTAACATAGAGGATAAAGCCTACTAATTCCCCATATGTAAGCTGTCCCGAAAAGCTTAACCAGGCACCATAGACAAGAACGATAATCGTAATGAGCCTTGTCATCATATAAATCCCTGAAAGGCTGTAAGACATGACACGATAGCCGCCTAACTTAGCCCCGCGATAGCGTTGATTATTCTGTTTAAACCTACTAATCTCAAACTCTTCATTCGTAAATGATTGCACAACACGGCTACCGGAAACACTATCCTCAACGCGTGCGTTGACGTCCGCAATGCTTGAATACATTTGACTCCATGCCTTGTTCATTTTTAAATTACAAACCACAACCAAGATCATCAAAAAGGGCAGAATGATCACGGCTACCAGTGACAATTTCACATTAATCGTCATCATGATCCAGAATGCGCCAATAAACGTCATCAACGCTATAAAGACATCCTCCGGTCCATGGTGGGCAAGTTCCCCTAAGTCGAACAAATCATTGGTAATTCTACTCATGATATGACCTGTTTTCGTATTGTCGAAAAAACGAAATGATTGTTTCTGAACATGCTCAAACAATTCTTGCCGCATATCGGTTTCAATATTAATTCCGAGCTTATGCCCCCAATAATTCACAATATATTGCAGGAATGTACTTATTAAATAAACGAGGAAAAGGCCAATACTCACGGTAACGATCGTTTTCCAATCACCCCCGGGGAGCAAATCATCAATAAACCATCCAACCGCAAGCGGGAAGGCTAATTCAAGGATAGCAACAACCACAGCACTGCTGAAATCCAATAGGAACAGCCGTTTATGCGGCCGATAATATGAAAAAAAACGTTGAATCATAGATAATCTCCTTTTTTCTTAAATAGCAATACTAGGATTATATGAGAAAAATATGTACAATTTCAAGTATTATGAAAGTTCGGCGCAAAAAAACACTTGGCAGCATATGCCCCAAGTGCTCCTTTATCTTAATGGTGATGATGGTGTGCGCCTTTTGCAGGATTGGTAATCAACCATTCTTCCTTTGGTACATGGAAAAATTGAATCCAGATATCCTCTAGGTATTCATTATTTTTCTCAAGAATAAAGTCAAGTTCCTTATCCGTATGAACCACGTCATCATTTTCTGTTGGCGTATCAAGCATCAAATCATAGTGTGCATGATCCCCGTGAACGCTGGTGACGTAAACTCGGAACAGTTTATCCTGTGCCTCTTCTTGTTCTAACATTTTTTTCAATGCTTTTGCAGCATTGCGATTAATTTTCACCTTCATTTTAAGATCTCCTCTATTATGTATTCCTTAAATATTATCCCACTATTATCTTAAAATAGACAGTTTCTAGCTTTAATACCGGCAATACCTTGAATATTCTTATTTTTATTTTGGATTATTTCTCCTTTTTGTCTTGACCAATTGATAACCGATAAAGGCGACATATAGGGGTATAGCCACATAAATAAAATAGGGGAATCGGTGTTGCTCTTTTTTGAAAACAATGTATATGGCATATCCTAAAAACAGGGTAATGATTATTCCGTATTTCGGCAACGGAATATCCTTTAAACTAGGGATTTTTATCGTACTTACCATCAAATAGCAAAGCAAAAAGAAGGCAATAACAAAAATAAAGCCAGCCATTTTGCCATGGAACAGTGTTAACAGGGTTAACACTCCGCCCGCAGCCGTAATCGGTACACCTGTAAAATACTTTAATGAAGATTTCACCGCATTGATGTTGAATCTGGCCAAGCGGTATGCCCCGAATAAAGGAAATAGACCTGCCACCGCCATCCCCAACACGCCAAAGGAAGAAAAGTAGGAATAATAGGCCATCATCGCCGGTGCAACACCGAATGTAACAATGTCTGCTAAGGAGTCAAGTTCCTTCCCTAAATCACTTTCCACTCGGAGCATTCTGGCAATTCGGCCATCCATACTATCAAGCATCATCCCAATTAAAATCAAGATTGCTGCATTCTTGTAATCCCCTTGTGCCGAATACATAACCGATAAAAATCCAAAAAAAAGATTAGCTAAAGTAAATAAATTTGGAATACTGTTTCTAATAATAAAGACCACTCCACTTTTCAATTACCGGGCGTTACTAATCGAACTAATTATATGCCCGCTCTTTTATATTTCTGTTGATACCGCTTTTCTTGGTAATATTGAAAAAACCATATCGCCGTTGTTAACCAAAACCCGCTTGCAAGATATCCCCCCATTATATCACTCGGAAAATGGACACCAAGGTAAATCCGACTAATCCCAATAGCGAGAATCATAAAACTGCTGCAAACGATAAGGACACTTCGCCCCCATTTACTCGGAATATGACGCCATAGTAAAAATGTGAGAATTACATATACCGTGAAGGCATTCATGGCATGTCCACTTGGATAGCTGTATCCTGAAATATCAATCAAACGATGAAAATCAGGGCGTACCCGTTTAAAAATATGCTTTAAAATACCGTTTAAGACAGCTGAACCAATAATTACAGACATAAATAGAATAAGTTCCGAACGGTGATGTAATACTTTATATAGAAAAAATACAAATAAGATAATCAGGACTGTCACAAATGGCGCCGATCCAATGAAGGTAAAAAACTCCATAACCTTTGTTAAAACAGGTGTCTCCTGTCCTTGAATAAAGGCAATCACACGATTATCAAAATGGATAATTTTTTTGTCGCTAATCAATAAGGATACTAGACTAAAACCAATAACACAAATTGTACTGATGAAGAAAGCAATGATAAGATTCGATTTTAAATTCATACTACGTCCTCTATATTTTATTCTTCATGCACACTTTAGAACTATTTTTGGGAAATACAAACACCCTTTGACCAAAATAATTTAAAAAAGTGTACATTCCCGTTCCGACCAAAACAGCAAAATCTATTATGACCTTGTCATTAAACAGCTCATTCGCATGAAACAGCCATACCACAAGTCGTTCACCTACTTGATAGGAAATAAAATAACAGCACAAAATGACAATTACAAAACGAACGGCACTCGTTGACACAGAATTTTGGCTCTGAAAGGTAAATTTCCGATTCAAGAAATAACTTACAATGGCTCCGACTGAATTCCCAAGAAAAGTGGACATCCAATACGTGAGGCCTAATGCATGTAAAAATAAATACATAAAAGATAAGCCTACTATCGTATTTACGATCCCTACTATAATAAAACGAACAAATGAATACCTCATTTCATCACCTATAAACCGTAAGAGCGGTCAATGATTTCAACTTTCATTATTGTACCCTAAAAGTTAACAAATAGAAATGGTTTTAAGCGGGCCAAAGCAAGTAGCTTTGCCCGTTAATCCCAACGTCCTTTTCCTTTTCACAAGACTTTTTCGGTCTTTCTTTGTGGATGATCCTTTGAAAAAAACCACCCTGCAGCTGCAATCCCCACTAAAACTAGATAAAAACTTACCTTCCATTCTGTTGAATGGGCAAAATCTTCACTAAGAATCGCTAATGACGGATGTGAAAGGGTATAAACAGCAAGTTTAACACCGACCCAACCGACAATTGTAAAGGCCGCGATTTCAAGACCAGGCCTTTTCTCTAGCAGCTTCACAAACTGGTTGGCAGCAAAACGCATGATGATCAATCCGATAATACCTCCGGCAAAGATCACTAAGAACTTACCACCGTCAAGCCCCCCAATATTGGGAAGTTTTGTGTCTGGAAGAACCACTGCCATCGCAACCGCTGCAAGAATAGAATCAACGGCGAAAGCAATATCCGCTATTTCTACCTTGAATACAGTCGTCCAAAATCCTCCAGCCTTCCGTAATACCTTCTCCTCTTTTTTGCCTGTTTTCCCTCTCATGACTTTCCGGAAAATATGATTACTTGCCATGAATAATAAATATAATGCCCCAATTGCTTGAACCTGCCAGACATCAACAAGAAATGAAATCACAAATAATGACGCAAAGCGGAAGACAAATGCCCCAGCAAGACCATAGAACAATGCTTTTTTCCGCTCTTCCTCAGGTAAATGTTTCACCATAATGGCGAGAACCAAGGCATTATCCGCTGCCAACAAACCCTCCAAAGCCACCAAAATCAATAATACCCATCCATATTCCAGTAAAAGAGTCAAATCCATCTTTCATTCCCCCAATATGATCTTCATTTTCAACAAATACTCCCTCATGCCATAAAAATAGGCCTTTACTTAGATACAGTAAAGGCCTAAAAAAACACAAAAAGACCATTACAGTAAAGTAAAGGTCTTGCTAACAACGTCCATGTTGCCAATAAAGCCGGAGAAATGAATCCTCGAAATGACGACTTTATTGTAGCAGCTACTCCCCTTTAAAAAGGAAATATTTAATTACTAATATTATATGATACTTTTAATCATGTGTCAATCTGTATAAATTTTACAACTAAAGAGAAAATAACGTGGAGAACCCTGATACACATATTTTATTTACCAGGAGGACTTCGCCTTATGCAAGAAAAACCATGGAAATCGGTTGGAACGTCCGAACAGAGAATTGATGCGGTCGAAAAAGCAGCAGGAACGGTGAGATACCTGGGGGATTTCTCAACCCCGGGCTTAGCCCATGCGAAATTAGTAACCAGCACACATGCCCATGCAAAAATTAACCACATCGATCTTACTGAAGCATGGAAAGTACCGGGAGTCCGTGCCATCGTGACCGGCAACATGTTCCCTTATCATATCGGACCAATTCTTGCAGATCGGCCCCCGTTAGCTTTCGAAAAAGTACGGTATTATGGGGAACCAGTAGCCATTGTTGTGGCGGACCATGAATACCAGGCTAAAAAAGCTTCTCAGCAGGTAAAAGTTGACTATACCCCATTACCGGTGGTGAATTCTGCTCAAGAGGCTTTCAAAAACGATGCACCGTTAATTCATGAAAATTCCGGTCAATATATAAAGATTATTAGCAATGTCTACCCTGTTCAAGGGACGAATATTGGCAGTCATATCAAAATTCGCAAGGGAGATTTTATTAAGACCTGGGAAAAATGCGACTCCAAAATAAGCGCAAGCTATTCCTTTAATTTATCTGACCATGCAGCATTAGAAACCCGTGGTACAAGAGTAGAAATAAATCCGGCCGGTAAGGTCGTGGTTCACTCAACAACCCAGTCCCCATTCACGATTAAAAAGGTGTTAAATCAATTTTTTAATATCGATGTAGGAAATATCATCGTCCATACACCTTTGATTGGCGGTGCATTTGGCGGAAAAGGCACTGTTCAGCTAGAACCGCTTGCGTACTTAGCATCAAAGGCGATTGGCGGGAAAATGGTGAAATTGGAATATGAACGTGAGGAAGATTTAATCACGGCGCCATGTCACATCGGGCTTGAGGCTTCTATTTCTCTTGGTACGAATAGAGAAGGAAAAATAATGGCGGGTCAATATACCTTCTTGATTGACTCCGGTGCATATACAGATCAAGCTGCCGGGATTACCCGTGCAATGGCACTCGATTGTACAGGCCCTTATGATGTACCGAACGTTTGGTGCGATTCTTATTGTATGTATACGAACCATCCTTTTGCCACGTCATTCCGGGGATACGCCCACCCGGAACTCACCTTTGCAGTTGAGCGGACGATGGATCAGCTGGCGCAACAATTAAACATGGACCCGACGGAGCTACGAAAAATAAATGCAATTAAACCCGGTAACACCTCTCCTACCCAGACTGTTCTTAACGCTAATAATATTGGTGATGTCGATAAATGCATAGAACGAGCTAAAGAGCTGATTAAATGGGATGAAGGACAACGGATTGAAATCTCCAAAAATAAAATAAAGGCTAAAGGAATTAGTACCTTTTGGAAGACATCGACAACATCGACAAACGCACAATCAGGAGCTGTTATTAAGTTTGAGGCAGATGGCAGCGTGAATTTGAATTGTGCTGCCATTGAATTAGGCCAAGGAACCAAAACCGTTTTAGCCCAATTAGTTGCGGAACGATTAAAAATGGATATTAAAAAAGTCCATGTCACAATGGAAGTAAATTCACAGTATGACCCCCATCAATGGCGGACTGTTGCCAGCAGTACAACATTTCTAGCTGGAAGAGCCGTCATGGCTGCGGCAGATGATGCTATCTCTCAATTAAAACGAACTGCCTCCATCGCTATGCAATGTTCAATGGAAGATTTGGAGGTTGGCGGTGGCCGGGTATACCTTAAACCAAGCCCTGAATACGGAATGAACATTGAAGATTTAGCTTTGGGATATAAGTATCCAAATGGCCATGCAGTGGAGGGACAGGTTGTCGGCCATGGAAAATATATTCAGCGGCATTTAACCCCGATGGATAAAGAAACAGGATTTGGAAAACCTGGGCCATGGTGGTCCGTTGGAACCCAAGCGGTAGAAATCGAATATGACACAAACGATTGTACCTATAAACTATTGAAAGCGGTAACCGTTCTAGATGGCGGAACGATCATTAACCCGGCGATGGCCACCCAGCAAATGCGTGGCGGCATGTATTTAGGACTTAGCTTTGCCAGTAGAGAAGCTTTTATTTTTGATGAAACCGGAAAAGTTCTAAATCCACAACTAAGAACCTATCAAATGATACGGTTTGGAGAACAACCGGTAGAGTATTTAGTAGATTTTATTGAATCCCCTTCCGCTGATGGACCATACGGGGCACGAGGCATTGGTGAATACGGTGTCATTGGAATGGCGGGTGCCCTGGCAAATAGCCTTTCCACAGCGGCACAGGTAGAGTTAAATCATTTACCACTTATCCCGGAATTAATCTGGAAGACACGGAAGGAGACCCAAAATGATTCCGTTTGACTTTGAATACTATAAGCCAGAGACCATAGCCGAAGCGATTCAAACGTATCAAGACCTTCGCAATCAAGGAAAAAAGGTGATCTACTATAGCGGTGGGACCGAATTTATTACTTTTTCCCGCATCAATCAAATGGCAGCAGATGCCATTATCGATATTAAGGGGATCCCTGAGTGTCATGTACTGGAACAGCAGGGTGATCAATTCGTCATCGGTTCTGCTGTTTCTTTGAATAAGATTACAGAATCCTCAATATTCCCGTTACTGGGACAAACGGTTAAACAGATCGCAGATCATACTTCAAGGAATAAGATTACCATTGGGGGAAATATTAACAGCCGATTAATTTATCGGGAAGGCATTTTACCGCTTCTTTTATCGGATGCAAAAGTAAAACTGGCAAGGAGTGAGGGTGAGCTGGTTCTCCCATTAACAAATATTCTTGATAAGGAGCTAAAGATCGGTAGCGGGGAATTCCTTGTGCAAATTTTGGTGAAAAAAGGTTATGGGACTCTCCCCTTTGCCAGCTTAAAAAAAACCAAAATCACGAAGGTTAGTTATCCAGTCGTTTCGATTGCAGCGCTCGTAAAAGATCAGAGAATCCGTACCGCCTTTAGCGGTGTATGTGAATATCCATTCAGATCCGACCAAGTAGAAGCAGCATTAAATGAAACATCCCTCTCCATGGCAGAAAAGATTAATAAGGCAGTTAGTTTACTGCCAGCGCAGATTATTGATGACATACAGGCATCCCGCGAATACCGTACATTTGTTTTAAAAAATGCTTTACATGAAATAATGGATTCTTTGGAGGTGGCACCGGCATGATCCAAAAAAGTTTAGCCAAAACTGTTGTCAACCTGCATGTAAACGGGGAAACACATGAGGTAATGGTTCGATCGGCTGATACCCTTTTACATACGTTGCGTGAGCAACTGGGGTTAACTGGGGCAAAGCGAGCCTGTGAAAATGGGGATTGTGGGGCTTGTACCGTATTAATCAATGGGGAGCCCATACATTCCTGCCTATCCCTTGCCATCGAAACCATTAACCAGCCCATTACCACCATTGAAAGTCTTATGGATTCACCAATTCAAAGGATATTTGTCGAAAAATGGGCTATTCAATGTGGTTTTTGTACCCCTGGTTTTATCTTAAATTGCCATGCCCTGGCAAAGAAGCATCCCAATGCGGATGAAGAGGTCATAGAGGAATGGATGCAATCCAATCTCTGCCGCTGTACGGGTTATCAAGAAATAAAAGAAGCCGTAAAAGCGGCTGTTCAAGCAGAGAAACAAGCATAAAAAATACCCAGCTTTCATTTGAAAGCTGGGTTCGTCAAGGATTTACCCTTTTTTAAAGCTATAATTTCCTTCATTAAGTGACTCAATCAAACTAAGTGTCTGAGCTGCTTGCTCAATTTGCTGCTGGACTTGTTCTAATTGCTGCTGCTGAGCAGTGGTTGCCTGGGTCACCGCCATTCCTTGCAATTGGTTTAGCTGTTGAACAGCCTGTTGCAGCTGTTGCCCCGCCTGCTGCATTGCCTGCGGATTGGACATCGAAGCATTCTGCTGGATCATTTGCTCAGCCTGCTGCATGGTCTGTAGTGCTTGCTGTTTTTGAGTTTGAAATTGCTGCTCCATCATTGCCTGATTTTGATTCAGCTGCTGCTGTTGTTGCTGTATTTGTTGTTGTTGAAAGCTTTGTGACTGATTTTGCTGCTTATTTTGTTTTTTCATGAACAACCCTCCATTTATATACCGTTTCCTTTAGTTTCTATTGATTCCATCTTTTTATCCAAATAAAACGCAAAGGATGTGCAACCATTTGGAGAAACAGAAAAAGAAAAAGTCTCATTTTCCTTTTCGTCTAAATGTACTTTTCTTTAGTGTATTTCTATTATTTTCGATATTAATTCTTCGACTGGGCTTCGTCCAAATTGTTTATGGAGAAAATTTCAAGCGGGATTTGGAGAGAAAAGAAGATTTTACCGTTAGCCACCCTGTCCCTCGCGGAAAACTATTCGACCGTGATTTTCGTGTCATTGTCGATAACGCTCCAAAAAGTGCCATTACTTTTACAAATGAAGGTTTTAGTCAACAAGAAATGCTTGAAACTGCAAAGAAATTAGCTCAGTTGATAGAAAAGAAAACCGATAAGGTCACAGATAGAGACAAGCGGGATTTTTGGATATTAAAGAATCAGGTACGTGCTGATAGCAAAATCACTAAAATGGAAAGGGGCTTATATGAGGCCAAAAAAATAACCGATAAAGAAATCTATCAATTAAAATTAGGCCGCATCACGGAGGAAGATTTGAAAGAATTAACGGATGAAGACCTTGAAGTACTAGCGATTTTTCGTGAATTTACCAGCGGGTATAAATTCACCTCGCAAATGGTAAAAAACGAAGCGGTTACCGAAAAGGAATTTGCAGTGGTTAGCGAAAATCTTCATTCTCTTCCAGGGATCGAAACAACCACGGATTGGGATCGTACCTATGCCTTTAACCATACACTGAGATCTGTTTTGGGAAAAGTGACCAACTCCGGTGATGGTCTGCCTGCAGATCAATTAGATTATTTTTTGGCAAGGGGCTATAGCCACAATGACCGAATAGGGAAAAGTCAGTTAGAAATGCAGTATGAGGATGTCCTTCATGGCTATAAATCCAAGGTGAAAAATATTACCGATAAAACAGGCAGTGTCATTGACACCCAATCTGTTTTAACAGGGAAGAAGGGGAAAGATCTTGTTTTAACAATTGATATGGACTTACAAATGGCCATCGATAAGGTGGTTGAAGAGGAACTTTGGGCGGCTAAGAAAGCACCCGGTACCTATTTATCCGACCGGGCCTATGTCGTTTTAATGGATCCTTGGACTGGGGAAGTCTTAACAATGTCCGGTAAAAAAATGGTTAAAAATCAAGAAACCAGTAAAGTAGAAATGGTTGATGATGCCCTAGGTACTTTTACCACTACCTATAGTGTTGGCTCAACGGTAAAAGGAGCGACGATTTTAACCGGCTATAAAACAGGGGCCATTTCACCCGGGACCGCTTTTGATGATTCCGGTATCAAGATTAAAGATACGCCCATCAAAAAATCCTATGCCTATTTAGGTAGATTAAATGAAATTGAAGCCTTAAAAAAATCTTCAAATGTCTATATGTTCCATACTGCAATTCATATTGGTAAAGGACATTATGAATACGATAAACCCTTAAATTTCACGAACAGAATGGCGTTCGAAACCATTAGAAACTCCTTCGCCTCGTTTGGGTTGGGAACTCGAACCGGCATTGATTTGCCAAATGAACAAACGGGATTTAAAGGGCAAAGCAGGCTGCCTGGGTATTTACTTGACCTAGTGATTGGCCAATATGATACATATTCCGCCATGCAGTTGGCACAATACATTTCCACTATTGCCAATGGTGGCTACCGTATGCAGGCCCATGTGGTGAAACAAATTCGGGAACCCGCGAATGAAAAGGATGAGCTCGGACCCATTCTTCAAGAAGTCAATCCAACCGTCCTAAATACGATTGATGTAAAAAGGGAATGGATGAATCGTGTCAAATTAGGTTTCAAAAAGGTGATGCAGTCCCCAGGAGGCACAGCCTATAAATTTTTCGCAGATGCCCTGTATTCACCTGCCGGAAAAACCGGAACTGCCGAAGCCTTTTATGACGGACCTTTAAGAGGGAATTACGGGAAAGTGCCGCCGCCCGTTATGAACCTTAGCCTAGTTAGCTACGCCCCTAGCACACATCCGGAAATAGCCATGGCTGTATTAGTGCCATGGGCCTACGAAGGAAAGGAAGACAATCGTGTTAGCCTAAAAATCGGACGAAGAGTTTTAGACACATACTTCCAAATGAAGAGAAAATGAGGGACAGAGAAAAACGCCAATGGACTCATCCTGGCGTTTTTCCTTTCTCCTTTAGCACCGATTTCACTGCCTTCTCAATTTCGATATAGCTTGTGCAGCGACAAATATTTGATTCAAGCCATTCTTTAATGGTTTCATTATCGGCGTCCGGATGCTGCTCAATTAACGAGTGGCAATTCATAATGAAGCCTGGTGTACAATAGCCACATTGAAAGGCGAAGTTCTCTATAAATGCTCGTTGGATAGGAGTATCGACCAGTCCCTCTATTGTTGTCACGTTTTTCCCAACCGCTTCCACCGCTAGCATCAAACAGGATTTCATCGGCCAGCCATCGACATTCACTGTGCATGCACCGCAGTCACCATTTAAACACCCTGGCTTCGCCCCAGTTAGACCAAGCTTCCCTCTTAGCGCATATAAAAGAGTGTCCGCGGATCTGACGGTAACTATCCGACTTTCTTCATTTATCTTTAACGTAATCGTGGAGGATTTCAAATTCTCAGCTCCTTTCCCCTTACTAAATTTGAAATCTTACCCTCTATCAAGAGCTGCCAGCATATCAAAAAGCAAATTCCGTAATACAAATAGACGATATTCACTAGACCCCTCAACATCATCTAAAATCGGCTGCGGTAATACGGCCAATGCCCCCTCCACCCTCACTTCTTTCGATTGCCCTTGATTATTTAATGCCGATTCAACCTCTCTTGAGCGAAACGGAAATGGGCACAGCCCGCTTATACCCACACGAATCTGTTGATCCATTTTTAAAGCAGCAATGGTAATCAAGGGATAGCCAGTATCCCACTGCTGGCGTCGTTTGATACTAAAAAACGGGGCTCTGATAAACCGATTTTCGGTTGCAATTTGAATCAGAAATTCGCCTGGTTCCAATACTAACTCTTCATTAAATATTTCATTAATCAGAACAATCTTCTTCCCATTTGGTCCAATCAATAATACTTGGCTGTCTGCAAGTAGAAAGGGCAGAACCGTTTCCCGGTAAAAAATTCGTGCACAAATATTCCCGCCCAAGGTAATTTTTCTGCGCGCCGTATGATCGGCAACTCCGCTGGCAATTCTTGTTAATAACGGGAATAGATTTGCTTCCTCAATGGTTGTAAGGGAAAGCGTACTGCCAAGAAACAGGTGATCCCCACTTCCCTGCATAACACCGCAATCAGCAATATTTTTAATATCAATCACAGCTTCAGTAGTAGCTAAATCAATTCTTCCAAGTGTGATTAATTCTGTTCCACCCGAAAAAATAAACGGCTGTTTGCCCTCTTGCTCTAAATATTGTAATAATCCAACGGCCTCTTGCAATGTATCCGGCCGATAATAATCAAAATCGAATGACAGCATTACCGTGCCGCCTCCTTTGCCTTCCAAATTAACTCTGGAATTAATGGCAAATGGTGGAGCGAAACACCCGCTGCGGTCGACAAGGCATTTCCAAGTGCTCCGGGCATCCCCATCAATCCATGTTCCCCAACACCACGGGCTCCATAAGGACCATCAATCTGCGGGGTTTCTACAAATCCCACCACGTATTCAGGATTCTCTCCATACCTCAGCGGCCTGTAAGTACGGAGCTGTGGATTCATAACCCGGCCAAGCTCATCAAAATAAAACGTTTCCCTGCCTGCGAATGCGAGGCCCATGCTCATTGCGCCCATAACCTGACCAAGAGCTGCTTTTTCGTTCATCACTTTGCCAATATCAACGACCGTACAGGCTTTAACTAGCCGGTACGTGCAATCCCGCCGATCAAATTCGACCTCAACCCCGTAGGCCGCAACCGTCCATTCCGGACCAGGCTTCCCTGCACCTGTTTCAGGATCCAAATGGGTAAGATGACGCAAAATATAACTTCCGCTTCCGATAATTTGCCCGCCAATCGTTTGCCCATTTGGATACTTATAGCCACTGGCAAGTTCTTTAAAATCAAGGCCGATGGATGGATCATCCCGTAAAAAAACACGGCTGTTCGCTATTTCCAGATCCTCCTTAGGTGCTCTTAAAACACAGGCGGCAATTTCCTTTAACTGATGAATCACGTCCTCTGCCGCCCGTAACACAGCCCTTCCCCCCATGAAGGTACCTCTGCTTGCCACCGTCTTCCAATGCTCTGGTGTTGTTTGGGTATCCACTTCCATCCTTACATGTATATGATCTACATCCATTTTCAAGCGTTCGGCTAGAATCTGTGCAAGGACCGTTTTGGTTCCGGTACCAATTTCAATGACTCCGGACATGAGGTTAATCGTTCCATCCCGATTAAAGGTCAAAATGACGCCAGATGGGGCATCCGTGTCAATCGTCGACGTTTTCCAGCTGCAGCTGACCCCTTTTACCCGAATATATCGATTATTTAACTCCTTTACAGCCCCCTCATCCCAATGGATTAGGTCTCGAACCTTTTCAATACATTTCCTCAGATTACCGACATTACTATTATTTAACAAAACCCTTGTCGGTGTGGTATTGCCCGGCATAATCGCATTCATATACCTAAGCTCAAGCGGATCAATCGTTAATTTTTGCGCTAATACATCCATTGTCCGTTCAATCGCAAATGAAAGTTCTGAATGACTAAAGCCCCTGAATGGGGATGCATACGGATGATTCGTGTACATACAGTACGAATCACACCAAACATTTTCTATATTGTATGGCCCTGTACAATCAACGGCACCTGACCTTGTGACATCAATCGCTTTATCGGAATAAGCTCCGCCATCCCACAAATAGCGGATTTCTGCCACCTGAATTTTTCCATTTCTCAAAGCCCCTAACTTAACAACTGCATCTAAACCAATATGACACGGCGAGGTAATAATATCTTCTTCTCTAGTATTCAAAATTTTCACAGGTTTTCCACCGACCGCTTTGGATGCCAAAAAGGCAAGTACCTCCAGCTGGATCGCGGCCTTACCGCCGTATGCTCCGCCAACAAGCGGAGTTGTAACGGTAATTTTCCCCAGATCCTCCCCGAAATAATCAGCGATCAGCCTTTTAACCATAAAGGGCGCCTGCGAAGACGTCATAATCATGATCTTTCCATCCGGCATAATCTCCGCTGTCGCACAACGGGTTTCCATTGCCGCATGATCTGAAGGGGCAAAAGAGAAACTGGCTTCCACAACTGTTTCACTAGCCGCCCATCCCTTTTCCGTATCACCCTTACGAATTTTAATATGTGTGGCGATATTGGTGCCAGGCACCGGTTGTGAATCGTCTTCCTTTTTATATTCACCCAAGTGCTCGTGCACTAAGGGTGCGTCACTTTGGAACGCCTGGGTTGGTGAGTTGACAACCGGCAGCAATTCATATTGAACCTTAATAAGGTCAGCGGCCTTCTTTGCTTGCACTGGCGTATCCGCTACAACAAGGGCAACAGGTTCACCATGGTAGCGAACCTTATCAATAGCAAGCGGCGGACGGTCCCGTATTGCCTCACCCGTAAGTGGAAAACGTTCCCCGGCAAGGATTGCCCTTACACCAGGAACCTGCCAAGCTTCTGACAGATTAATGCTGATAATTTTCGCATGTCCATAGGGGCTGATGACCATTTTTCCTGACAGCATCGGAACCGTATGGTAGTCATGGGTATACTTGGCGCGTCCCGTCACCTTATCTAATGCATCTTTGCGGATGACACTTTTCCCGATAACCTCCACCTTCATCCCTCCTTATCTATAGGAATGGCCGATTTTTCAATAAAAACTGGTAATCCTCTTCCGTATCCACATCAAAAAAATAAACATCCGTATTCAATTTTATTTGCTTTCCCAAACAGCCACTGCGAAGCAAACTTCTAGCCCCCTGATCCCCTTCTAATTCCTTTATTCTCGGAAAAAGACTATTCGCTAATAGAACGGGTGGTTTCATCACGCCATGATGCGAAAAGGCAACAAACTGCTCAGATTCATGGTATTCATCTATTAATTGATTAATCATTTTCGTTGTCACAAACGGCTGGTCAGCTAGCAAAACGACAATACCAGCTGCCCCCGTTTCCGCAGCTGCCATCACCCCCACTCTCAGCGAGGCGCTCTGACCCTTATCCGCTTCCTTACATTCTACAATTCTCAAACCTTCACTATTTGAAAAAGGGACTAACCATTCTAGCGGATCTCCCTGCCGTGTAATAACAAATGTAACATCTAACTTGGATTCCAGTGCCTCCCTTAAGGCGATGCCCCCCAACAGCCGATTCCCTAACCGCAAGTTTACCTTTGGACGACCCATTCTGCTGCTCCTCCCTGCAGCGAGATAAATACCGACTAATCCGGAATGGTCCATAACAGCTCCACCCGTTCATGCACAGGTCTTCTCCACACTTCTACCATTTCCGCGACCACACTGACAGCAATTTCAGCTGGCCCTTTAGCTCCAATCGCTGCACCCATTGGCGAGTGAATCCATTTTGGAACAATTTCACCTTTTAATAGTCTTTTTGTCCGTTCCTTTGGCCCCAACACTCCTAGGTATCGAATATTCTTATTTCGCACCTTCATTAAAATTTCTTGATCCCGCTGAAAATGATGTGTCATCACCACAACAAAATCATAGGGTGAAAAAGAGATTCGTCTACAAAGATTTGCGGGGAATCCCAAAAACAGCTGCTCAGCCGCTGGAAAGTTTTTTTTCTGACAAAATGATTCCCGCCAATCACAGACCAATACGGTAAAACCTGTACCCGCTGCTAATGACACAAGTGGGATTGCATCCGGACCTGCTCCGAAAACAATCAGTCTTGGCTTTGGGTGGTACGTATGCTGAAATACAGTGGGGGCACCAGACATGACACCACTTTTCGTGGTAAACTCAATGACCGGGACCGGGCCAGACCAGTTTCCAAACGGTTCGCCCTCCTCCTCAATAAATACATATTCCCCCAATTCATTTAGCTTTTTTAACCCTATAATAGGTTTATGCCGACTAAGAAGCGTTTTTACTAAGCGAAAATCCTCTTTTACTTTATCCGTGATGGGCTCGATTAAAATATCGATCGTTCCATTACAGCCGGCACCTTGGCCCCAGCTTAAATCGTCCTCATCAAATAAGTCGTATTGAACCATCATCGCCTCCTGTTTTTCGAAAACTTCCTTCACCTTTAATGCCAAGTCTGTTTCCAAGCATCCCGCCGTTAGCATGCCGATTTGCGTGCCATCTGCATAAAAAACCATCATTGCGCCTTCTTTTTTATAAGACGACCCCTTTACACAAACGATTGTTGCTAAAACGCTCGGCTCTGGATAATCAAGTCCGTCTAAAATTTGATGAAAATCCTCCACGCTTCTCCCCCACTTCAAACACATGAATTCCTATCTTATTTATATTAGGACGTAAGCTATTCCTAGAATGATTAATTTTTCAATTGCTGCTTTCATACATATTTAGTAAAAATGTCTTAAAGGGGCGTTCATCATGAAATTGGTAAAATTTAAAGATCCACTACCTATTCCTCCTGTTTTAAAACCAAAGTGGAAATCGGGAGACTATACGTATTATGAAGTAATCATGAAGGAAACGAAGCAATCAATCCATAGTGATTTACCGAATACCACCATCTGGGGATATGACGGAATCTATCCGGGACCGACAATAGAAGTAGAGTCAGGAGAAAGAGTATTTGTTCAATGGAAAAACGAGCTGCCAGACAAACATTTATTCCCGATTGATCATACAGTCCATGGCGCTGAAAAGGAAAAACCGGATGTTCGGACGGTTGTCCATCTCCATGGGGGCAGAACAGAGCCAGCGAGCGATGGTTATCCTGATGCATGGTTCACGCACGGTTTTGCTGAAAAAGGCCCTTTCTTCGAAAAAGAAATTTATGAATATGGTAATCAACAAAATGCACGCACACTTTGGTATCATGATCATGCGATTGGGTTGACACGATTAAATATATATGCCGGACTTGCCGGGTTTTATTTGATTAGGGACCGCCACGAACGTTCATTAAATCTTCCTAGCGGTCCTTTTGATGTCCCATTATTACTGCAAGATCGAACATTACACGATAATGGCTCATTGTCGTATCCAAATCAGCCGGAAAACAATTCCTCCGGTATCATCCCATCCATCATTACCTCATTTTTTGGTGACATGATTGTTGTTAATGGAAAGGTATGGCCATTTTTTGAGGTGGAACCGAGGAAATATCGCTTTCGCCTATTAAATGGTGCAAATGCCCGCTTTTTTCGACTAACACTAGATTCCGGGCAATTATTTTTTCAAATTGGCACGGATAGCGGATTTCTGGAACGACCGATTGGTATTTCATCGTTATTACTCGCACCCGCAGAACGTCTGGACCTTATCATTGATTTTTCAAATATGGACGGGAAATCAGTTATTTTAAAAAATGATGCTCGGACGCACTTTCCAATTGGTGATCCTGCTAATCCTGAAACAACCGGGGTCGTCATGGAATTTCGGGTAACGAAGCCGCTATCAAGCATCGATACGAGCATGATCCCCGCCTATTTGCGCCAGATTAACTGGCTGCGGGCTAATTCCGTCCAAAAGCAAAGATACCTGGAATTAAGCGAGGAAAAGGATCAATTCGGTAGATCCCTATTTCTACTTGATAAAAAAATGTGGGATGACCCCATTACGGAGAATCCGCGTCACAGCACAATAGAAAGATGGAATTTTGTTAACACGAATGGCGACGATCACCCCATTCACATCCATCTCGTTCAATTTCAAATTTTAGAAAGACGCCCCTTCGATGTGGATTATTATAAAAAAACGAAGCAGTTGAGGTACACGGGGCCTGGGATCCATTCTGAGATAAGTGAGCGCGGTTGGAAGGATACAGTCAGATGCCCACCAGGTCATGTTACCAGTATTATCATCCCGTTTTTCCCCTTTACTGGTCAATATGTTTGGCATTGCCACATGTTAGAACACGAGGATTATGAAATGATGCGGCCATATCAAGTCCTTCCGCCAAACGAATGATTGTTAAACTTTCACAAGGTTGGGAATGATAAATCTACCACGATAGGATTAGGATGGAGATTATGGGACTTGTTATTTTTTTGGTCATTGCCTGGTTGGTTTTATCCGTTTTCTTTTCACTAAACAATAAGCTGCCTGCGAGAGTTAATATCATTCTTTTTCTCATTATCCAGATTGTCCATATTAATTTTTATACTATTTTCTCATTTACCTTAGAATGGTTTACAGCGAGTAGAAGCCCTGTCGGATTTATTACAGATATTGTTTTTCGAGATAGTATCCTTCCCGGTTTGCTGCTGCTATTTATTAATTTATTTTATTCAACAAAACGAGCAGGTAATAGAATCGTTATCGCTTTAGTCATATGGCTTCTTTTAGTGGTAATGGGCCATTCATTGTTTGATTTTGGTTTTGAACATAAAAATCACTGGTCCATCTTCTATTTGGGTCTATTTTGTTTAGGGATGATGGCCTTTTCGATTCTTATCAAAGTTTTGTTAATGAAAATCTACTTGAAGGAGAAAAATAGGTATGATGACCCATCACCATTATGATCATCATTTTAATGGAAATGAATGGTTTGTTATTGGTATGATTATTGGTGGATTGGGTCTTATTTATTTTCTACCAAAGATGTACCCGCTTCTAACCACGTTATTCTTTCTGCTCATGGGGCCCTATTTAGGTTTGGTTTTTGACCATACCCTGGCTGTCCCGCCCCTTGACCTCTACGATGTTGGTGATTCCCCTGGCTACTCGTTGTTCGATTTATTATCGTATACTATGTATGCACCCTTTGGATATATTTTCATTTATTTTTATGAAAAGCTTTATATAAAAGGGCAGGCCACAGTGATCTATATTATCATTTGGTCTCTAATGGCCATTCTTCTAGAATGGATGTGTGTTAAGGTAGGTATCTTTCAGTACAAAAATGGCTATAAACTCTTCTACTCTATACCGGTCTACTTTTTCGTAGAAAGTCTTCTACTTTTGTTATATCTGAAATTCTTCAAAATCAAACCAAGGAACCATAATTAAAGTGTGTTTTGGGGACACTTACCTGTATCTGATATTTCCAAAGGAATGTTAATTTATGAAGAAAAATCGATCTCTATTTTTAACGGCAGTAGCTTCCGGAACGATGTTAAATCCGCTTAACTCTTCGATGATCGCCCTTGCACTACATAGTATTCAAAAGGATTTCGGGCTTTCCTTTACAACTGTATCCTGGTTGATTTCCAGCTTTTATTTAGCTAGTGCAGTGGCACAGCCAGTTACAGGGAAAATTGGTGATATTTTCGGGCGAAAAAAGACCTTTTTATCAGGGCTTGTGCTGGTCGCAATTTCTGCCTTTGGTGCACCACTATCGACTTCCTTTTTAATGTTACTTGTGATGAGAATGATTCAATCCATTGGCAGTAGCGCCATTTATCCATCGGGGATGGCGTTAATACGGGACAATATAAAAGACAGGCAGGCTTCTGCGTTAGCTGTCCTTTCGATTTTTGCCTCGGCGATGGTGGCACTTGGTCCGACAATTGGCGGGTTTTCCATTGTTTGGGGAGGCTGGCCAGCTATTTTTTTGGTGAATTTCCCGTTTATTATCATTAGTTTTCTATTAGGTTGGATTATGTTTCCGAAGGACGTTAAGCAAGATAAAGCACACATGAAAGCACTTTTTTTCAATCTTGATTTTCTCGGGATTTTATTTTTCGCTGCGGGAATGGTCTTCTTTCTATGGTTTCTATTATCGTTTGAAACGAACATTCATGTTCTTTCCGGCATTATAGGTATTCTATTTTTTGTTTTGTTTGCCTGGCGGGAGTTGAGAGTAACTGAACCGTTTATCGATATTCGGATCTTCAAATCACATCCAAGACTATCGATGGTATATATCCAGTTTATCTTTTTAAACATTTTTTTCTATTGTTTATTCTTCGGGCTTCCCAGCTATTTTCAAGAGGTGTTGGGGTTAAGTGTAGAGCATAGTGGACTATTAATGTTATTTATGTCTGGTGTTAGTATCCTTATTTCAACTGTTTCGGGAAAATGGATAGATCGTGCGGGAGTAAACCGACCGATTATGATTGGCTCGTTTATTTCGATTATTGGAGCACTGATTTTTACACTTTTTTTCGTCAATGCCTCTTATCTAATCATTGGGGTCAGCTTATCCATACTGGGTTTAAGCTATGGAATCGGAAATGTAGTCCTTCAAGTTGCAATGTTGAAAGAGAGTCCTAAAGAGATAATTGGAACAACTTCAGGTCTGTTTCAAACATGCAGATATTTAGGCTCTATTTTATCCTCGATCATATTGGGGTTAGTCTTTGGGGCGGGGGTTTCTGCCGATCACATGAAAGTCATCGGCGGAGTATTAATCGTAACAGGAATTATCAGTTTTTTAATGAGCCTCTGGTTTTCTCGGGAAGAGATGAAATTCGGGAAGTTATTTTATCGGTAGTACATAAAATAACACACAAAAGAAGTGTACTGCACTGCCGGCCATCACGAAAAGATGCCAGACGGCGTGATGATATCTAAAACCGCGCCAAACGTAAAAAATAGCTCCAAGTGTATATAGCGCACCACCAATAAATAGGTAAATCATTCCTTCAGGGGAGAGATTGTGTACTAACGGTTTCCAAGCAAGGACAATTAGCCAGCCCATAACAACATAGAGAACTGTTGAAGTGAAAAGATATTTTTTTACAAAAAAACATTTAAAAACGGTGCCAGCCATCGCGAGACCCCAAACGATCCCAAACAGTGACCAGCCCATTGATCCTTTAATGACGATTACTAAAAACGGGGTGTATGTTCCGGCAATAAAAAAATAAATGGACGAATGATCAAATATTTCAAAAATATCCTTCGCCTTACCCTTAGGTAAACTGTGAAGCATAGTGGACGACATATAGAGAATAAACATCGTTACGCCAAAGATCGTAAAACTCACAACATGCCAAGTGGTGCCGTATAACGAAGAAAAAACGATTAAAATAACTAAAGCAGATATGCTAAGTACTGCGCCAATTCCATGTGTAATCGAATTAGCCACTTCCTCTTGCTTTGAAAATATATGTGTTGCTGCCATACTATACTACCCCTTTCACTATCTGACGGACGTATTCATGTAATAGAATTCCTATTTAATATGAACGATATTCATTAAGGTACCATGATTATAGAGCGGGAACAATGGACATTTATCATGTAAAACCCAAAAGACCAATCCCCCTCTGAATTAGCCATCTTTCTCAAACTATTAACCTTTCCTTCATAGTTTGTTCATATTTTTCCATTATTATATAAATAGGTTCACGAAGAACCTGAACCTCCGCCCCCTTTTAATATAGAATTGGAAAATGCCCGGCTAATTAGTCCGGGCACTTTTTTTGCTGCCAATTCCTCCTATCAAGTATACATATCCTTAACTCTGTCAATAACAATAGCAATTATTGTTTTGAGAGGGTGGATGAAATGAAGGGAATTTATTTTATTAATGATCGCATCGGTATAAATGGACTCACTAGGGAAGAAAGTATTTCACTCCAGGAACAGTCAATAAAAAACTATCTATCCAGCCAAAATATTCAAATTGTAAAACTCAACCCCTACCAGTTAAATGAATATTACACAATTCCTCACGCACTTTTATACGATTTAAAAAAAGAAAAAAGCGGGTTTGATTGTTTTATTTATTACTCGCTTCAAACATTGGAGGATTTTATTTACACCTATCCCGCCAAATGGCTCATCTTAAAAAGCTATTTCAAGGAAATCATCATGGTGGAAAAACAGAACGATTTGAATGTCCAAAAGGTTATTTAACAGAATTTTGAGCAGATTTTCGATAGATCATCACAAAATTAATCAAGAAAATGAGTAATAGGTAGCAGCCATAGATCCCAAATGTATAAAGTTTATTTGTACTAAACATTGAACCTGCGTAGGATAAAATCAAGATATTAGGGATTTTCCCTAGTGTTGATGCAATGAAAAAAGTCAGCCATTTGACGCGGCTTAACCCACAAATAATATTAACAACGGGTGCCGGAATGATCGGGATTAATCGACAACCAAGAATCGCAATAAAAGAGTTTCGATGTAGAAATTCCTCATATTCTTGAACTTTTGGGTATTTAATTAGTTTCTCCTCTGCCAAATCGCGGAAACCATATCTACTTAAAAGGAAGAATCCCATTGTTCCAATCATGGCACCTGCTAAAGAAATACATACTCCCTTTGTTGCACCAAATACCGCCCCAATAATCCCCGCTAATATGGGAAAGGGGAGGATTGGAAAAAACACACAAATGGCAACTAGCATCATGCTAATGAAGGCGGATAAGGTTCCACCCTGCTTGACCAGGTAAAGCAACTCATCCTTTTGAAAAAGGCCAACGGCAATAATGATTAATAAGATACCTAAACTACTAATTCTCTTAAACATCTGCTGCTCCCTTCACGAATATGGTTAGTCAATCGTGATCCTAACGGTATTCCGTTATTCAGACAAATCATAAGGCAGCCAAATAGTCACAGTGGTTCCTTCCCCTTGTACACTTTCAATATTGATTTTTCCATTATGGCTTTCAACGATGCGAAAGCATGTCATTAAACCAAGACCTGTCCCCTTTTCCTTTGTGGAATAAAAAGGTTCTCCGAGCTTCGACAGCCTTTCTTTTGGAATGCCACATCCATTATCAGAAAACTGGACATTTACTCCGATATCATCTGAAAAGATCCGTACATGAATTCGTCCATTGATGGATATCGCCTCAAGGGCATTTTGAATCACATTCATAAACACCTGTTTTAATGAATTCGGATCCCCGATAATTTCTTGAATGGGTTGCTCGCTTTCGATATGTAATTTTTTGTTCTTCATTCGTGCTTCAGACTGGAACCGTTGTATGACTTGTTTTACTAAACCTTCAACATGGACAATCATGGTTTTTTCTGCATGTGGCTTTGCCATCGATAAAAATTCAGAGATAATGGTATCTACTCGTAGCAATTCATCTAACACAATCCTTAAGTAGACGGGATTTAGCTCTTTTTCTGCGTGTAAGAGCTGCATGAATCCTTTTATTGGTGTTAAGGGATTACGAATTTCGTGGGCAACTGCTGCCGCCATTTGCCCAACAACTGCAAGTTTTTCGGACCTTTGTAATTGTTTCTCGCGCTGTTTTAGCGCTTCCTCCATATGTTTTTTCTCAGTAATATCAAGGACTTGTCCAAGTAAAAATTCCTCACCAGTCGATTTTTCCCTTATTCTTGATACAGTTAGGATACCTGTTTTAATCTCGCCTAACTTATGAATATACCTTTTTTCAAGCTGGTATTCGTCCCTTGTTCCGTCTAGTATTTCTCCAAAAAGTCGTGCATCCATTAGCATGTCTTCAGGATGTGACACCGCTTCCAAAGGCAGCGATGATATTTCTTCGAATGAATAACCAAGAAACTCACAAAAAGCAGGATTATATTGTATAGTGGAAAAATCAGTAGTACCAATCAGTTGTGGAATTCTGGATTGAATGAAAATCTCTTTATATAGGGTAAAATTAAACATTTGAACCTCCAAAAAAGTTACAGGCATTTAGCAAATTATGAGGATTTTTGTGCAGGTGTAAGACATTGCCTTATTAAGTATAATGCTTAAAGCTCATTTCTTAAAGTATTAATTTTCTGATTTTTCTATAGACAGAAAAGTCTTCTATCTTTCGATAAAAGACTTATCTATTATCCTATTAAAATGCGGTTCTAGCACCTAAATATCTCGGCTTCCAATAAGAATTGGTCATATCAGCAATCGACACACCCGATGACCCGGCCTGAATAAATTTATTGTTACCTAAGTAAATCCCCACGTGGGACGGTCCTAAAGCATAAGTGGTGAAGAAAACAAGATCTCCTGGATTTGGGGTTGAGATTCCTTTAAGTCCTGACCACTGAGTTGCAGCTGTTCGTGGAAGGGCTATTCCAATTTTATTATATACAAAGCTAGTAAATCCGCTGCAATCAAAGCCAGACGGTGTATTTCCGCCCCATAAATAAGGGGTTCCGATATACTTTTTTGCTTCATCCATGACCAATTGAGCCTTCGATACCGCAGTATTAGCACTTGTTCCTTTTACTACCAGCTTCTGACCCACATAAATCATATCAGAGGTTAACCCATTTAGCCCCTTCAATTCATTTACAGTTATCCCATTTGATCTTGCAAGACCATATAAGGTATCACCAGCCTTAACAGTATATGTACTTGTGACAGTTTGTGGAGGTGTTTGTTCATGGCTATGGGGAGCTAGTAATGATAGGTTCTGATTCACATAGATGGTATCACCTGACAGGTGATTCCAATTTTTCAAATCCGCAATTGATATGTTGTTTGTTTGCGAGATTTTCCAAAGAGTATCCCCCGACTGTACTTTATAATTCAATTCATGTGCACTTGCCGACCCGCTAAACGAGGTAAACAGGATACCGGCTGTTGCCGCGACTGTGAGTAGATGTTTTTTCATAGATGAATACACTCCTTATTTTCTTTGTCTTTCTATCATAAAGGAGAGCACCAGTTGGATAAAGTACCAAAGATATGGTTTACATGGTAATAATTTCAACCTTTTAGAATAATAGACTCCATTGTAACAAGAGAAAAGGTAACCCAAACTTAGTCTTATCACGATTTTGACACGGATTCCTCCACATTCTAGTAATATTATTTCATCATGTTGTAACAAAATTGTAATAGTTAAGGGGATGTAGAAATATTGTAACAAAACATCCATCCATACCATCCTCATAAAATTATAATGAACCTAAAGCAACAATTTTTATATGGTAAAAATAATAAGGAATTTTGGTGATGAAGATGGAAGGAATAAGTAAGGGACATCCCCATGCAACGGGGCATCCACATGGTGTGGGTACAGGAATTGATTATGACGTGAATCCATTCATCGTAATTTGGGAGGTGACAAGAGCATGCCAATTAAAATGTGTTCATTGCCGGGCAGATGCCCAGCTGGCACCAGATCCTCGTGAGCTTTCACATCAAGAGGGGATCAATTTAATTGATCAAATCTATGAAATGGATAATCCGATGCTTGTCTTTACTGGCGGGGACTGCATGATGAGAGAGGATCTTTTCGAGCTTGCTGATTATGCCATCAAAAAGGGCATGCGTGTGTCGATGACACCTAGCGCCACTCCTAATGTAACGATCGAGAAGATGCAACGCGCCAAAGATGTCGGTCTTTCACGCTGGGGCTTTAGCCTTGATGGGCCAACACCGGAAATACACGACCATTTCCGCGGAACTCCTGGATCATTCCATTTAACACTTGAAAAAATTAAATACTTAAACGAACTGGAAATGCCGCTGCAAATCAACACGGTGATTTCGCGTTACAATTATGATTCGTTGGAGGAAATGTCCAAGCTTGTTGCGGAGCTTGGAGCAGTTATGTGGTACATATTTTTACTGGTGCCAACAGGCCGCGGCCAATTAGATGCCTGCATTACACCCGCTGAACATGAGAAAGTGTTCCGCTGGTTGTATGAGCTAAGCAAAACGGCGCCATATGACATCAAAACAACCGCTGCACAGCATTATCGCCGAGTGGTACTGCAGCAAAAACAACGGGACCATTTAATTGAAAAAGGCGAAATTCATTATGAGGATACCATTACAACCGACTTTGCTTCCATGCACGATGGCTTAAAGCGGGCACCAAAAGGGGTAAACGACGGGAACGGTTTTGCATTCATATCACATGTTGGCGATGTAATGCCAAGCGGGTTACTGCCCATTGTTGGCGGAAACATCCGGGATACCCCGCTTGCAGAAATTTACCGTGAAGCGAAAGTTTTTAAAGAACTGCGTCAGCCTGATCACTATAAAGGAAAGTGCGGTGTCTGCGAATATAATAAAATTTGTGGTGGGTCCCGCTCGAGAACCTATGCCGTAACCGGCGACTATTTGGAAAGCGAACCATTCTGCGTTTATATTCCGCAGTCAATGCGCAAGAAAGAATCCAACACAATAATATAAAATCAGTTAAGAAAGGCATTCCACATTTATGGAATGCCTTTTCTTACTGTAGGAAATGATCTGTGCGGTTATCAATATACAAGGATCCATCCTCTTGTAGTTCTGCATAAAACACTTCTGAAAGCGTTGTGCCTGACACCATTAGCTGCTCCTCGATCCAACTGCGATTTACGTTTATTTGCTTTAGGTTCTCATCGATTATTTTTCCGTCAGCAATGAGCTGGATTGGAATCGCTGTTTGTTTTTGCATCTTAGAAAATGGTATCCTACCTTGTTTCATCGGTTGTTTTTCTTCTTTTAACAGCACAGAAAATTCGCCATTTGTTTCTAAAATGGCATAATGAACATCAGCAATCGAAAAGACATTCTTGCTGCGAAGGAGCTGTTGCAATTCATCCATATCTAACCGCTGTTTTTGTAATTGCTGCTCTAATACTTTTCCTTGTTTTATCAAAATCACGGGTTCGCCTTCAATTAACTTTCGTGCCTTTCGTGATTTTAAATCTATATATGCAACTAGCAAGGTTAAACCCGACCATGTCACAAGACTGACAAACCCTACAGACACTTTCAAACTAGGATCGACTGTTAAGGCACCAGCAATCGTTCCAATCGAAATACCTGTAACATAATTAAAAAAAGTCATTTGCGAAATCTGTTTTCTCCCCATAATCCTTGTTAGGAGAAAGAGAACGACAAAGGCACCGACAGCTCTGCTAAAGACTTCAATCAAATTCATTCAAACGACTCCAATCCCTATTCAATTAAACCAGTATCTTCTATTTGCACTTTCGTTTGGACCTTAAATTTAATTTGAGGGTATATCCGTTGCCACTGCTCCCAATCATCCTTATTAAAATGGCGGGAACGGTAACGAAGGCCAAATCCAATCGGGTCCAAGTTGGCTTTTTGAATTTTTACTAATAAAACCTTAATTTCCTTGTTTAACGATTTTTCAGCCGCTTTTTCAAAGACCGACAATTTTGCATTGGGCACACGCCTGGTTGTTTCCTCCAAAGTACCTTCCATCGAAACCTTTACCTTAATATAGGGAGTACTTCCCTTAGGAGTAATGATTTTATACTTCGTTTTCACTTTGTGCGTGTCAATAACAACTGTTGTCCCACCTTTGGTCAGTTTATTCGCACTCTTTTCCTCGCGTTTTCTTAAAAAATTAAGGATTTTAGTCTCTTCCGGGCTAAGCGTCATCTTCATCTGACTTTTATTAAAAAGGCCGATTGTATTAATTTCCAGTAATTCCTCTTTCGCTTCAACGATTGGCAGCATCGGATCTTTTCCTCGTTCAATTAAGCGATACTTATGATCAAATAGAAACTCCGAAATTACATACGGGGTCTCTGATCCTTCCCTTCCCAATGCTAAGAACAAAGCATTTGATGGAATGCGCTCGGATTTTAGCTTTACTTTTAATACATCCAATGCACTGGGTTTTCCAATGGCCACCCACGCAATTTCTTGAATATCTCTTCTTCGTGTCAACCAATAAATAATTCCGGCATTTCCTTTTTGCATCACAATCTCTTTCCCAAACATAATGGCTTTAGCATGACTGAAATCAATTTCCTTATCCACTTTGGTTTTTATTATTCTTACAGCTTCAGACATGGAATCAGCCTTTTCCGAAACAATAATAGATTCTGTACTAGTACCCTTTGATTCACTTGGTATGGCAAATTTAAGGCTGATGAGATATTTTTTAGGACTGTTTTTAGCAACGTCCACTCCGATACCGACAACAAAAAGGCGCTTATCAATGTCTTTAAAGCCACAGCCGTTTAATAATAATACGGATAAAAGAACGATGACGAGGGATTTCCATTTGCTTAAGGATTTCATGCTGTCCGCCTCCTAGCCCAAATGAAAAAAATCGCCACAACAACTATTTCAATACCTAGACGAAAAATCATCCAATAAACAGTTATTTTGGTTAATAGGACTGTATTGAAATAAATGACTGCGACAATCGAACAACAAGTGATGGTGGAAAGAATCATCCAATTTTTCTTTTTAGTTATTTTTCCTTTAAAGGTCCCCTTAATTAATTCATAGGCAACATGCCAATGGACGGCTATGCTCATTAGTGAAATACTCATATAAAACATGAGAAATAGAAATATCACCCGTTCAATCGGACTATACACCAGCCGAAGTGAATCCGCGGTTGAAATCCACGGATAAAGAAATTCTTGGGCGCCATCTGAGCCGTGAAACCCAATTGGAATGAAGAAGGTGGTAAATAAATTAAATATCCCCAATATAAAAATGGCAATAAAGTTCCATATTTTTAACTTCCCCTTGATCACTCGATTAAAAATAATGAGGTTGGCATAACCGGCAAAACAATAGGTAGCAGCGGCGATAGATTTTAAACTAGGTTTTACGAAAATATATGTACCAACCTCTAATATCGAATCCCAGATAAGGTATTCATTTGTAAACGCCTTAAAAATAATAAACCCAATTAATGGCGTATTTAGAAATAAAACAATTTCCAAGAAATACATGACTCTTTCGGTAGGCAGCTGGATGATTAGAAAAAGCGCTGCCAAATAAATAACAAGTAACCCCAACTTGGGCATTTCCGGATTAACAAACCTTGCTAAAATATCAATAAAGCCAACAAGTGTGATCAGTCCTGCCGAAAACCATACTAATTGGATACTGCCAAAATGAAGTATTTTAAACCATCTGTGTTTTGAGTGTGCTAAAATTTCGGGAAGGCCTTGTTCCGGGAACTTATTTATCGCTTTACTATAAAAATAATTTAAAGCGACACCAATTGGAATGGCGATGAGTACACCCATTACCGCACCTTCGTAGCGATATTCAATGAGGATTTTGGGAACAAAGATAATCACGTTGATTAGCATGTTCAATAACACTAAATAGATATAATAGCGGTTCAACTGCCTCCCCTCCTTTACTCATTTCTATTCTTGACGAGGTTTGCTTTGGATTAGGGTTAGATAGGGTTCACCAAAACTATCTAATTTCACCATATAGGCAACCAGGATGAAGAATCCGAGCACCACTCCTACTAAACCGAAAAACGTACTCATCGCTAAAACAAAATATTTCATGATTCTGAGCGTAAAGCTGAAGGCATTAATCGGTACCACAAAATTTGAAATAGCTACGGAAGAAACGATGATAATCATAATATTGCTGACAAGGCCCGCTTCCGTCGCAGCCTGTCCCAATATTAGACCGCCTACCGTTGTAGCAGTCGGCCCAATCGCTTTTGGCAGGCGGATACTTGCTTCAGTCAGCAACTCCATCATAAACAACATCAGCAACACTTCAATGAATGAAGGGTATGGTACACTCTGACGGCTGCCAGCAATACTTAATGCTAATTGAACCCTAAATAACTCAGGATTATAGCTTGTTACCGCAACATAAAGACCAGGTAGAACTAGACTTGTAAGAAAACCAATATATCTCAGTAATTGCAGGAATCTGCCCACCCAATAGGCTTGATAAATATCTGCCATCGATGACATGAAATCCTTCATGACGGTTGGCAAAATAACGGCAAAAGGGGATCCACTTACAAGTAAAATAATTTTCCCGGAAGCTAAATTCACAGCTATCCTGTCCGGCCTCTCAGTCACAAGCATAAGGGGAACAAGGGCCCTGTTGCTTTTTTTAATGATATCTAAGAGCTGCTCGCCCGATTGAAACATTTGAACATCGATGGAGGCTAAAAATTGTTTAATACTTTCTAACGTTTTCGGGTCGGCAAACCTTGTATCATGAAGAATCATCATTTTGGTTTTTGAAATAACCCCAACAGTTGTCGACTCCACACGTAAGGAAGTTGCCGGGTACCGCTGTCGTATCAGTCCAAGATTGGTCGGTAAACTTTCACTTAGACCTGATTGCGGCCCTTGAATCGTGGTTTCGACTGTCGTATCTAACACAGAATTGTTCCGATCTACCATACTATCTAGCAAGAAAATGTTATCCTGATAATAAAGAATAGCCACTCCTCGGATCAAATCATCAAGTGCTTTTTGCTCATTTTCAAATGGTTTTATCGCCGGAATGGATTGGAGATAGGCTAAAAACTGGTCAGGGCTTGCTATTTCAAAAAATGGAATGATCATATTATCGCGGATAATCGTTTCATCACTAATTGTCTTAATATAGAAAGCTTCTATATATTTTTCTTTTGTATGAAGTTCTTTAAAAACAACATCCTCTGATGGCTGTATTTTATTCCTTAGACTCTCTTTGATGGCTTCAACACTGTTAGATGGCATTTTCCTACCTCTCATCAAACGTCTTTCCCATTAGTTTCCTCGATGATTGGTATTTTATTCTAATCCTTTCTATCATTTGCGATAACAGGCTGATTTTTTTCATTTAATCCTTTATAGTGTGAGTAGGAAAAACTGTTTAAGGAGACTATATGATTAGAACTATCGCAGTTAATAAGAATCTTGAATTAGTCAAAGACCTAGAGATTTCAACACTTGTCAAGGGAGATTACCAGTGGTACTGGATTGATTTTCAAGAGCCCAGTAAGGAGGAAATGGAATTTCTCAGGAATCCTCTTTCCTTCCATCCATTAGCAATTGAAGACTGCATTCATCATCTACAACGACCAAAACTAGATTATTATGAGGACTATGCTTTTTTTGTGATTCAGGCATTGGACCGGCAAACCATTGCAAGAGAGGAGGTTGATTTCTTTCTTAGTAAGAACTATGTTGTTACTTTTCATCATAAACTATCTCCAGAAATTAATGAGGTTTGGAATCGATTCAGTCAATCATCGAATACAGATCAATGGGATCCCTCCCATGTTTTTTATCATGTTCTCGATAGTCTGGTCGATAATTATTTTCCTTTAGTGAATCAAATTGATGATACCTTAAATGAAATTGATGAGAATTCCAAGGGGAGATCAACAGAGGCGTTACTGAAGGATTTATTTGATGCACGACATGACTTGCTATCATTAAGGCACACGGTTACACCCATGAGGGATTTATTGTACAGAATTCTCAATTCCAAGCGATTAACGAGTATTGAAGGGAAAATCGCCTATTTTTCTGATATTTACGATCATTTGCTTAAATTATCTGAGATGATTGAAGCAAGTCGCGAGCTTACTACCGATATTCGTGATAGCTATATTTCCATCAATGCCAATGAAACCAACCATGTAATGAAGGTCTTAACGGTGATTACTACCATTTTTATGCCGCTAACCTTCATCGTCGGTATATATGGGATGAATTTTCACTATATGCCGGAACTGACTTGGAAATATGGATATTTTGGTTCACTAATCCTCATGTTCATAATCGCAGTTGGGATGACATTATGGTTTACCAAAAAGGGATGGTTTAAATAACAAAAGACTATTATAAATCTCGACTTTGGGAATTGTCCTGCTCCAGTGCCCTAGCGGCTAGTGTCTTTCGCTCTCCGCCCTACGATAAGTCAACATCGATTCGCCTCCGGTTCATCGTGTTTCCTTTATCTCCGTTGTGGCGCTCCAAGCCATACGCCGCTGACCAGGGCACTTGCGCTTTTCCTATTCCCAATTTTCATAAGCAACGGTTCCCCCTGTTAAATCAATCGTGTTGCGCTCCCCTTTATAATAGGTCTTTCCATCTTTTTCAATAATTAAATTGTCATAGGTCAAAACCTTTTGTCCATTGGGAAGATGGATCACAACCTTCTGTCCCAAATCCTCACTCGGCGCTTCAATTTTTATTGTACTTTGATAGTAATAGCGAAAAATAAAGAAACCGGCGGTTAAGATGCTGCAGGTGATGATGAAAAAAACTAGACCCCTCCAAGAAGACTGCTTCGGCTTATGATTATATAATTCTGCTCTGGTCAACATTTTTTGTCCTCCTATTTATTTTAATAGTATGAATACTCCCATTTATGTCCAATTTTCCCCTGTTTATCCTTCAGAAAAATAATTAACACAGTTAACCTATGCAAACATTCATAAAAAGTTGACCAAAATTCGATATTTTACATGTCATTTTCAATTTTTAGTATAATAGTAAGGAATGAAAAGTCAGAGAGGGGTAGTTGCAGTGGGTAATCATACATATTCAGCAGAAACAATGAAATTAATAAGAGATTTGGTCTCAATTCCTAGCCCGTCTGGTAATACAAATGAAGTCATTACCTTTGTCGAAAATTTCCTATCCGAATTACAAATCCAAACCTATCGGAACCGTAAAGGCGGCTTAATTGCGACAATTGAAGGAAAAGATTCAAGTAAACACCGGATGCTTACAGCGCATGTCGATACGCTAGGCGCAATGGTAAAGGAAATAAAGGCAAATGGACGATTAAAGATTGACCTAATTGGCGGTTTTAAATTCAACTCCATCGAGGGGGAATACTGCCAAATTGAAACAAGCAGTGGCAAGAAATACACTGGTACCATTCTTATGCATCAGACGTCCGTCCATGTTTATAAGGATGCCGGCAAAGCCGAGCGAAATCAGGAAAATATCGAGGTGCGGATTGATGAAAAAGTAGATAATGCGGACGAAGTGAGGGCGCTGGGTATCGAAGTCGGTGATTTTGTTTCATTCGACCCACGAGTGGAAATAACTCCAAGCGGATATATTAAATCGCGGCATTTGGATGATAAAGCGTCAGTTGCCATTCTTCTGCAATTAATTAGGCAAGTGAAAACAGAGAACCTTACATTGCCTCATACGACACACTTTCTCATTTCGAATAATGAAGAAATTGGCTATGGCGGTAACTCAAATATTACCCCAGAAACGGTTGAATACTTAGCGGTCGATATGGGGGCAATGGGTGACGGTCAATCTACCGATGAATATACAGTTTCCATCTGTGTGAAGGATGCGAGCGGCCCGTATCATTATGGTTTACGAAAAAAATTAGTACGCCTTGCAGAGGAAAATAACATTGATTATAAATTAGACATTTATCCCTTTTATGGTTCTGATGCGTCAGCAGCCATTCGTTCAGGACATGATATTGTTCATGGACTAATCGGACCGGGGATCGATTCATCACATGCATTTGAACGTACACACCAATCGTCAATCGAAAATACCGCAAAACTATTGTACTATTACCTTCAGACAGACCTTATTTTATAAAAAGGACATTTTGCCCATCACACTAGAACATTTCAAGCTAAACGGTTATAATAAACTTGAAATCGAATGAGCTGGGAGATGTAACATATGTTTTCTAATATTGGTGTTCCGGGATTAATTTTAATTCTGACTGTTGCCTTGGTTATTTTTGGGCCGAATAAGCTCCCTGAAATTGGGCGTGCTTTTGGAAAATCAATTCGTGAATTTAAAAAAGCAACTGAGGGAATAGCTGACGATATCAAAGCTGAAATAACAGAAGATATCAAAGAGGTTAAAAAAGTTGACTTAAAAAAATAAGTTCAGATAAAACATCCCCTATATAGGTTCAGGGGATGCTTTTTTTTGCTTACCTTTTAGATTTTCCCGCCATTGCATTAAATTGATTCATTAATTTCTTTCGTGACTTTCCATTTCTTAGTAAATAGGCCGCTCCGATTCCAATTGTGGTCATCATTAATTTCTTTTTGTCCAATATAATCGCCTCCTAAAACTATCCTACCTCTTTAAATATTCCCTCAGCAAACGCATTTTAGCACCCGAAAATATTTCCTCTTTACAAAAAAAGTTAATCCCCACATGGGATTAACTTTTTCCTCCACTTTTTACTTTTTTAACATTTCTTTCATCATTTGGTTATGCTCTTTCATTTGTACCAAGAGTTGATTGAGGAGCACTGCTGCCTGCTTATCATCCTTCTTATCAACAGCTAGTCGTAAATCATGGAATATCTTCCAATGTCCCATCTTTTTACCATGGTGCGCCTTATTCATAAATTCTTCCTTCGTGATCTTTCCTTCATCTAACTGTTTCTTAAGCTCTTCCATTTTCGTCATTTTCTCTTTTTTCCATTGCTCCCTTTTAGCAGCATTTTCCGGGCTCATCCACTGATTACGGAGCGTTTTCTTTTCCTCAAGAACTTTTGTCCATTCTCCCTTTTTATCCGGTGTATATTGGTCCACCCATGAAAGCAGCTTCTGCTCCCTCTCCTTCATCATTGCCTGCCAGTCTTTGTGCATCAAATGGCGGTGTTTATCCTCCTTGCAATTGCAAGGTTTTTCATCGTGATCTACTGGGGTAGATTCATGTTCATGTGCCGCAGCAAAATTTGGCATGGAGAATACCAATGCAATGGATAAAAGTAACATTTTTAGCTTCATCATTATCGCCTTCCATTCTTCATTGAAATTAAATCACTAAATTATCATTCCCGTTTTTTCTAAAAAAATTTACCAATTCGACAAAAATTTAGTTAAAAGGTACTTGAGAAATAAACGATTTTATCGTATTCTAAAAGCATAGAGAGAATGTGAATTTTTTCACATAATAGGATGGAGCAGTAGTTTAATTTTTTTACCTATATTTGTGAAATACATCACAATGAACAGTATAAAAATGTATTAGGAGTGGGGAAAATGACAAAGCCAAAAATCGTTATCTTAGGTGCAGGCTATGGAGGAATTATTACAAGTAAAAGTCTAGAAAAATTACTAAAAACCGGTGAAGCAGATGTTACACTCATAAATAAACACGACTATCATTACCTTACAACACAACTTCATAAGACAGGAGTAGGAACGGCAGCAGATCGGCAAATTGCCATGTCTATACCAGAACTAATTAATCCGGCAAAGACACGGTTTCTTAAGGCTGCAGTAGCCTCAATTGATATCAATTCCCAAGAAGTGCATCTAGAGGGCGGAGACACCGTTCCATATGATTATTTATTAATTGCCCTCGGATTTGAAGTAGAGACTTATGGCATTCCAGGTGTAAAAGAAAATGCCTTTGAAATTCGCAGCTTTAGAAGTACAAAAATTATTTACCATCAAATCATGAAACAATTTAACCTTTATAAACAGGATTATGACCCTTCCCGGTTAACTTTTGTTGTTGCTGGTGGAGGATTTACCGGAATCGAGATGCTCGGCGAATTAGCCGATGGACTGCCTAAACTTTGTAAGGAACATGATATACCATTTGAAAAAATTAGAATTGTCGGCATTGAGGCTGCACCATCTGTCATTCCATTTTTCCCGAAGCAATCCATCGAATACACACAAAGGGTTTTAGAAAAACGGAATATTGAAGTCATCACCGCAACCAAAATACTGGAATGTACCCCTGAAAAGGTTGTGCTAGAAAATAACCTCGAAATTCCAACAAGAACATTAATCTGGTCTTGTGGAGTAAAAGGAAACACAATTGTTCACAAATGGGGTCTGCCGATTGAGAAAGGCAAGATTCCAGTTGATTCCTATCTTCGCGTAAAAAATATTAACAATACTTTTAGTATCGGAGACTGTTCATTATTCATGAAGGATGAAAAGAACGCATTGCCTCCGACTGCACAAGTGGCGCTGCAGCAAGCACCTGTTTGTGCGAAAAACATTGTTTCATCCATAAGAGGTGAATCTTTAAAAGCGTTTGAATATCATCATAAAGGATCTGTAGCATCCATTGGTCTCATGGCTGCTGTTGGTAAAGTTGGTAATTTCCGCTTATCCGGCCTTTTTGGAGCCTTTATGAAGCAAGTTATTGAGGCCCGTTATTTATTTAATCTTGGTGGACCATCACTAATTATTAAGCAGCATTTTGGTGTGAGCCGTGAGCAGGTAAAGGAAACGGTGAAACAGTAACCATCACTTAAACAATATTACCTTCCAGGCTGTAGGGGTGTCCCTCCCCTTGTAGCTAATTGTTTAGAATAATCCCGCATACACCATGCCTTAAATCCCCAATTTAAGGTAATCGGCCCCATCCCAATTATTTGGAATGGGGCAAATTTTCTATTCGGTTAAATCCATTCTAAAAATTCGAGACGATTGCCAAACGGATCATGGACATGAATTCTACTTGCACCTGGGAGATTATTGTCAGTGGTATAGGCAATATTCTTTTTCCTAAGAGCCGTTATTAATTCTTCAATATTCTCTACAACGAAGCCTGGATGTGCTTTTTTTGCGGGTGAAAATGGTTCCTCCACGCCAATATGAAGTTGAAACGTTCCAAACTTAAACCAAACTCCGCCTCGTTTTTTTAATTCTTCTGGCTTTTCCACTTCTGTTAAGCCGAGGACTCCGGCAAAAAATTCCCTTGCTGTTTCTTCACAGCCTTTTGGTGCTGCAAGCTGAACATGATCAATCTTTTTTATTACAAACGGCATACAGACTCCCCCATTTTCCGTATTTTTCAACCCTAATTTTATTAAATTTTTAGGTCTCCGGCAATTTTTGGGCAAAAAAAAGTAATCCCCGCCGTAACCGGGATCACTTATTATTAATAAACATCCTTTTTTGTAAAGACCATAAATGAAACGAATAAAGCACCAGCCCACCACACGAGCAGAACCAACATCGAGAAGGTAAGATTCATCCCCTCAATCGGCGGTGCTGTTCCTTTCATATAGTCCGTTAACCGTAAATTCACCATAAAAAAGTATTTAGCCGTTTCCCAAGAGGACACCATATTATTTAAGATTGCTCCTGAAATTAAGGCGGCGAGCATGACCCCCATTCCCGCTGCCGTGCTCCGGATTAAAACAGACAGCATGAACGTTAAGGTTCCGACAACGATCGCTACAAACCACACTAATCCAAAATCCATCAACAAAAACTTCCATAAACTTAGAAGTTTGACCTCTGAAGTGTTTAGCCCAGTATCCGTAACATTAAAACCGGTTAAAATGGGTGCCCCCCAGCCCTTATAACCGAAGACTATTCCTGAAATGAGGTAGGAAAGGATGCCTGTAATGGCAATAATTAATGATATCGCCAAACAAAGGGTCAAATATTTACTTACTAGCACCCTCCACCTCTTCACAGGTCTTGTTAATAATAGCTTGATCGAACCCAAACTATGTTCAGAGGACACTAGATCACTGGCGATAACCATCACCATTAATGGGATAAAAAGATCGATTGAGTTTTCCAAAAAGATTCTCATAAACGTTGGTGCGCCTGGCTCTGCTGGATTAATATCATGATCCAAATAATATTGTTCCTGCTGCAAGGTGATTTGCAATTGTTTTTTCCACTCGTCAGACATCCTGCTGCTGCTTAAACGGTTTGTCGTGTCCACAATCTGCTGCTGTAAGATCGTGCGCCAATCACTCGTCCCAATTTTTTCCCGCTGGGTTTGGACTTGCTTATATTGTGCATATGTAAATAACATCACAAGAACTCCAATAATGAGTGAGATGACAATCAGACGCTTCTTAGCAATCAGCTTCATCATTTCATTTTGAATCAGTTTATTCAATACTGTCACCCCCCGTAAGTTCGAGGAATAAATCTTCTAGCACTGGCATTTTTCGATTCATTTCAGTTACCGCTATACCCGCTTCAACAAGCTGTTTATTCCAGTCTGGTATCTTCGTGACATCATATTCTGTGAGAATCGTACCGTCTTCTTTTGCCTCAATGGTGGTTAAGCTTTCCAAAACTTGTTTTCCCTTGGCAAACGGAGTAACATGCCAAACGACCCGCTCGCGATTTGCAAGCAAATGCTGCACGGTATCAACTCGAATGATTGACCCTTTTGAAATGATGGCTACTCGGTCACAAAGTAATTGAATTTCGCTCAATAAATGGCTGGAGACAAGGACGCTTAACCCTTCCTGTTCCGCTAAAAACCGAATAAATTGCCGCATTTCACGTATCCCTGCCGGATCCAATCCATTTGTCGGTTCATCAAGAATCAAAACTTTTGGTTCCCCCAAAAGAGCCTGGGCAATTCCGAGGCGCTGCCGCATTCCGAGAGAATAGGTTTTTACTTTATCATGAATTCTTTCCGTTAACCCAACAAGCTCTACGACTTCCTGAATCCGATTATCTCCGATATGATCAAGCATCCGGGCAAAATGAAGCAAATTATTATAACCAGATAAATAGGGATATAGTTCTGGATTTTCAACTATACAACCAAGATTACTAACTGCCGCCTGAAATTGGTCTTCAATATTGTAACCACAAATGTGAACACTTCCTGATGTCGGTTTAATCAACCCAACTAGCATACGGATGGTGGTGGTTTTCCCGGCACCATTCGGTCCCAAGAAACCAAACACTTCCCCTTCACGTAAATCGAAGGTTAACCCTTTGATAATTTCTCTTTTCCCAATCACTTTTTTTAGATTCTTAACCGATAATGTAACGTTTTTCTCCATCGATAACACTCCCTACCAGGTGAGCAATGAGGCTACTCGTTCAGCAATTAAACGGTATCCTTTTGAATTTGGATGAAACTTGTCCGAATACAGATAGTCGTTTACCTTTAGCTCAAACAAGTCGAATGTTGGTACAAACACGATTTTAGGATAAGCAGCGCTAACTTCTGCACTGTCATAATTCCAATGACGAATGACTTTGGACATCTCTTTCCCTTGATCTAATTCAATAAAGGGATTATACAAGCCAATGAAAAACACATTCGCATTCGGATTATTTTTGCGGATTTGTTCAAAAATAAATTTTAGGTTATCAAGGTATTTCTTTTCAATCGTTGTTATATCTTCAGTTTCAAAATCGGCTAATCCTTGACCCCCGCGAAACAAATCATTCCCGCCAATCGTCACCAATACCATATCCGCCTTTTTGATTTGCCTTCCTACTTCGGTTTCCTGAACCTGCTTCCGGAGTTGATTAGATCTTTGACCATTAATACCCAAGTTTGTAAGCTGAACGGGTCGCTTTGACTTTTCTTTTATTTCATCCATCAAGACTCCCACATAGCCTTTTCCCGTTTCATCACCAGTACCCCGTGTAAGGGAATCACCTAATGCTACAATGGTTAAAGCCTTTTTGGTTTCCACTTTTTTGTTTCCGGTGGTGGCCACGGGAGTCTTCTCCGGTTTACCTGCATAATATTCACCAACTGCAAAGCCAAGCCCGATCAGCCAGAGAAGGCAAAATAATACCGCTATGGCAGTAATCGAACGTATGACATTCTTATTCATAAAAACATCCTTTCTGGCCTTTTCTATTATTTAATCATAGTTGGGAGTTGAATCAAACTTTCAACCACGGGTTTTTGTTTTTTTTCAAAAAAATAGTCGGTATCCAAATGGATTGGATACCGACTTTCCTATCTACTATTCTTCTAAATCACCTTTTGGACCAAAGAATTCGAAGTGAATTCTATCTTCATTCACTCCTAATTCTTTTAGTGAACGGTTTATTGCCTTCATAAATGGAACCGGTCCGCAAAAATAAAAGTCTGCAGCCTCAATAGAAATAGTAGTTTTTAACCAATCACGAGTGATATAGCCCTCCACATCAAAGCGATTATTCACACGATCTTCTTCAGTTGGTGCATCATAAAAAATAAATGAATTTACGTGGTCAAGCGCTGCTAACTCTTCCACCTCATCTCTTAAGGCATGAACATTACTGTTAGCTGCAGCATGAACAAACGTTACCTTACGCCCGGGCTGCATTTCAACAACTGTTTTTAACATACTCATCATTGGCGTTAAACCAACTCCTCCACTTAGCAGCACAACAGGCGTTGTGCTTTCGGTATCAAGGACAAAATCACCCGCAGGGGCACTAATTTTTAGAATGTCCCCTTCATTTACACCATTATGCAGATAATTGGACGCCATTCCATCTGGGTTTGGGGTTCCAGCCTCACGCTTTACACTAATACGATAATAGTCCTTTCCAGGAGCATCAGAAAGACTGTATTGACGAATGTGAGTGAACTTCTCACCCTCTATTTCTAGTTTTATACTAATATACTGACCAGGAATAAAGTTTGCAATTCCTTTTTTATCTTCTGGTTTTAAATAAAAAGAGGTTATGACATCACTTTCGACTACTTTTCGATCAACAATAAAGCTGCGGAAGCCGTCCCAACCGCCTATTTGGTTTTCTGCTTCCTCATACATTTCTGCTTCAACACTGATGAAGGCATCGGCAATAACGTTATAAGCCACTGCCCAAGCATTGATAATTTCGTCCGTTCCGGCATCCCCTAATACATCCTTAATCGCTAACAAAAGATGTTTTCCTACAATCGGATAATGCTCCGGCTTTATGCCAAGGCTTCTATGTTTATGGGCAATTTGTTTCACGACAGGAAGGATGGCTTCAAGATTGTCTATGTACATTGCTGCAGCATAAACCGTCCCTGCAAGTGCTTTTTGCTGTCTCCCTTGTTTTTGATTAGCATGATTAAAGATATTTAATAATTCCGGATGATTTCCGAACATCAATTGATAAAAGCGGGTTGTAATGGTTTCTCCGTGTTTTTCTAATACCGGTACTGTTGATTTAATGATCTCTATAGTTCTCTGATCTAGCATTATGAACACTCCTTATATGTATTTTCACTATGAACATAGTGTTAAGTATATGAAATGACGCACACGAATCTAGTGATATAAATCACACTTAACAATATTCATATAATGAATTGATGACATTTTCACAAATTGTTCACTTTTGAATATGACAAATGTAACTAGTCAGTTACATTCCATTTTTATATGGTTGTCCTAGGCAGAAATTATGTGAGATAACCACTGGAGGAAGAGGATTAGATGAAAAAATCAAAGATTGCGTGGATTACTGACACGACCGCTTCTCTTAGCAAAGAGTTTATTGAACAACATCATATTCATGTTATTCCGCTGCACGTTGTTATAAATGATGAATTTTATAAAGAGACTATTGATATTACCGAGAAAGAATTTTATGAACGAATGAAGAATGAAGAAGGTAAATTTCAAACTTCTCAGCCATCTATTAATGATTTTGTTGAACTATATCATAAATTAAAGGAAGATTACGACTGCGGGATCGCGATCCATGCCTCAAGTTTATTGACCGGTACGTTTCAATCATCGGTTATGGCGGCAGACATGGAAGAGTTTAAACTGTTTGCGATTGATTCACAGACAGGTTCCTACCCTCTTTCCCATTTGATAAAAAAAGGGGTTGAATTAGAGAATGAAGGGCTTGATGCCGATGAAGTGGTGGCACAATTAAATGCTTTCCGTGACCAAACTCGGCTTTATTTGGTCCCTTCAAACCTGGATCAACTTCATAAAAGCGGCCGGGTTTCCGGGGGTCAAAAAATATTAGCGTCTCTCTTTAATATCAAACCTATTTTATCGATTGAAGAAGGGGCAGCTAGAATAAAGGACAAAGTCCGCACCGAAAAAAAGGCTTTTGCTTGGCTAGTGAATAAATTAACTGAAGACCTTGAAACCAAGTCAGTCCAGAAAGTAGCCATCGTTCATGCAAATGATTTAGAAAAGGCTGAACTGTTTGAAAAACTGGTTAACGATTCATTTCCTACTATTGAAACCGAAAAATTAATGCTCATAACGGTCGCAGGCGTACATACTGGGGTAGGAACGCTTGGACTTTCATGGGTATGTGAATAACAGGGAAAAGGTGCATGGAGTTTCATGCACCTATTTTTTGAAAAATATATCTAGTAGAATTAAAAACTCGACTTTTAGTGGTCGAGTTTTTCATTTGATTATGGCTTTATTTTTGCGAAAATACAGGTATCCCGAAGCTCTCTTGTATCAGCCGAAATTCCATCATTTTTTAAGATACCTTCTAGTGTAAAGCCTAATTTTTCAGGTATTGCTCTACTTCTTATATTCTTAGAGTCACAACGAATTTCAACTCGTTTCGCCATCAATGCGGAAAAAGCAAACTCAGTTATTGCCTTGGTAGCTTCAGTCACGTATCCTTGGCTGCTAAACCTCGAATCAATCCAATACCCGATTTCAAATTTAGGAATCTCCCAGTTAATTCTATGTAAGCCTGAAGATGCGATGAATTCACCTGTTTCTTTAAGAAAAATATGGAAACGTAAGTCCTCGCGCGTTAAAAATTTTGCATGGGCCTCCCTCATGTTCGCCTCTACGTCCTCCACTGTTTGCTCCCGATGTGCCCACGGCATCCAAGGCTTCAGTTCATTTAATGAGGCTTGCATGGCTTGGTATACAGCTTTTCCATCGCCAGGCATTGGCTTTCGGATCAATAATCTTTCCGTGTAAAATTCTTCTGGAAAATCAATAAGGATTGGTTTCATTTTTTGTTCCCTCCATTTGAGATTTACTATTCGTTAGAATTTTGGGAAATCCTTTTTTCAAAAGAAAATATTTAGGAAAATGAAATTCGCTCATTGCGTGGTAAAATTCGCTCATAGAATGTCCAAATTCGCTCATTGAACCGCAGAATCCGCTCATTAAACACCAAAATTAGCTCATGGGAAATATTTTTCTCCAAAATGATCTATTCAAGATACTTATTTTTCAAAAAAGAGACCCTCCCATAATGGAAGAGTCTCTCTAAGAATCAACTTTTAATACGCTTTTGCCCAATAAACCATCTGTTTGGCTTCTTTTCCGCAACAAACACAGTTTTCAGCTAGATTTTCTTGTTCGAATGGGATACAACGCGATGTTGCCCCAGCATCCTCTTTTATTTTTTCCTCACATGCTAAATCACCGCACCACATTGCCTTAATGAATCCTGGTTTTGCTTCCAGCGATACCTTTAATTCAGGAAGGGTTAACGCAACCGATGTTCTTTCTTCGCGATGCTTTAGTGCCTTGTTATATAAATTGGATTGAATGTCATCGAGTAATGCAACGAGCTTGGTTTCTAATTCATCCAAAGGAACTATGACCTTTTCCAGGGTATCTCGTCTTACTAAAACCACTTGCTTATTCTCAATATCTTTTGGTCCAACTTCAAGACGAACTGGGATCCCCTTCATTTCATACTCATTGAATTTCCAGCCTGGCTTTTTATCGCTGGCATCGATATCAACTCGTGCCACCGAACCAAGTGACTTTTTCAACTCATAAGCAAAATCAAGAACGCCCTCTTTATGCTGCGCAATCGGTACAATCATAACCTGTTTTGGCGCTGCTTTTGGCGGAATCACAAGTCCGCGGTCATCGCCGTGAACCATGATTAATGCACCGATAATCCTTGTCGTGAAGCCCCATGAGGTTTGATGCACGTATTGAAGTTTTCCTTCTTTGTCGGTGTATTGAATACCAAATGCTTCCGCAAAACCTGTGCCAAAATGGTGAGAAGTTCCAGATTGCAACGCTTTTCCATCATGCATCAAGCTTTCAATGGTAAAAGTAGCCTTTGCACCAGCGAATTTTTCCTTTTCCGTCTTCTGCCCTTTTACCACTGGAATCGCAAGAACTGTTTCACAAAGTTCCGCATAAACATTCAGCATTTTGATTGTTTCTTCCATAGCGTCTTCATCGGTCGCATGGGCTGTGTGCCCTTCCTGCCATAAAAACTCTAATGTGCGCAAAAATGGACGGGTTGTTTTTTCCCAGCGGACTACGTTTGCCCATTGATTATATAATTTTGGTAAGTCTCTATGTGAATGAATGATTTTACTGTAATGCTCACAAAATAGCACTTCTGATGTTGGACGGACGACCAATCGCTCTGCTAATGGTTCCGAGCCGCCATGGGTAACCCAAGCCACTTCAGGCGCAAACCCTTCGACATGATCCTTCTCTTTTTGCAACAGACTTTCAGGAATAAACAACGGCATATAAACATTTTCATGACCTGTTTCTTTAATACGATTGTCTAATTCATTTTTAATGTTATCCCAAAGCGCATAGCCATATGGTCGAATAATCATCGAACCGCGCACGCTTGAATAGTCAATTAAATCTGCTTTCGTTACAACATCTGTATACCACTGGGCGAAATCCTCGTCCATTCCGGTAACATCTTTTACAAATTCCTTTGCCATTTTTGACACCCCATTAATATTTTTAAATACAAAAAGACCCTAATCCTCAAAAGGGACCAAGGCCTGGCGGTACCACCCTAAATTCATAAAGCTACTGCTTTATACTCTTTCCATGGTAACGGAATTTATCCGCATGTATCTTCAAGTTACATCCGATACAGAACTCAGAGGCAGGTTCAAGTGACTGTCCTAAGAAACCTCGCACCAGTGGTTTCCTCTCTTGGTAAGACCATTTCACTCTACTAATCCCCATCATTGTTTCAATAGTATTTTTTGAAAATTATATCCGTACTGCTCGTAAATGTCAATTCCTATAGTGGAATATTTTTCTTACGAGCTACTTTAAACAACAATATAAATGGGTTAAAATGCATGTATTAGAAAAATGGAGGTGGTTTAGATGAAAAAAGATGATAAAGATGATCTTGACCATGAGGAGGAAGAAAAGGAATTATTACTTGAATACATTCGGATGCAAAATGAAGCCCTTAAACGTATTTTCAAAAATACACTTGATAAAGAAAAGGAATAATAACCTCACCATCCACCTCCTTCATCTCCAATATTCATAAAACGTTCATATCCCCAATACCTTCATAGCATTAATTAGCATTTATAATACTCTTATGTTGGTTATTTCTAGAGGTCAACACAAAAGAGGAGACGAAACATGAGTATTTTTTCAATTATTTCAGCTGTTTTTGTTACCATCGGCACCGGTTATTCAATTTATCTTGTTTACCGTCATAAAAACCAATTAGCCAACATACCAGGAATAATGATTAGTATGGTTATTGCCGTCATAACGGGCTTAATTTCCGGTAGTATTATCGGAATTACCTCTGGTGAGACATTTCTTGTCGTTGGTGTCAGTATGATTATTGGTTTCGTCATTGGTTTCTTGGCTGGGCACCCTATCGGTTTATTAGCCATCCTCATGGGCGCCATTTCCGGTTTAATGGGAGGCATAAACGGTGCTATTTTAGGCGTTTTTCTTCAATTTATTAACCCGACAATTTTACTGGGTATCTTATTAGGCTTTTATATTGTCATTATCGGGTTCGTCCTTGTGTATATTCACGTTGCCACGAATAGTAAGTTTTCAATCAATACGGAGGAGCTTTCCCCTTTTGCGATTATCGCGGGTGGAGCGGTGCTCGTTTCATTGTTTTTATTTATGTATAGCAGCGATATGGTCGAAATTCCGGGGAAAAGTGAAACTCCGCAGGCACAAGCCTCACAAGAACCGACCAATCTGCAAGTGAAAAAAACAGAACTTGATGTCACTAATGAAAGTACACCCAAAGTGAAGATGCTCGTAACGGAAAAAGGTTACACACCAAATGTCATCCGGGTGAAAAAGGGAGTTCCAGTTGAACTGGAAATTGAAAATCCGCTTAAAAATAATAGCTGTTTATCCACCTTCATGATTCCTGATTTTAATGTAAATAACCTAAATTTAAAGACCGGAACAACAAACCTATCCTTCACACCTGACAAAACAGGCGAATACACGTTCAGTTGTGGAATGAAGATGTTTAAAGGTACGATCATTGTAGAATAAATGTGGCTGCCATGGGATTCCCTGGCAGCCATTTTTTTAGTTTGCTATGCTATCTAAGCTATCATTTTGGCGTTTCTTTCGTTTACCTTCGGCACGGAGAACCTTACTAGATAGGTAGATTCCCGACCCAGTAAGAACTATCATCGCTAGTGCTGTTAGATCAATCAACCACTTAATGTTTGTGTTGCCAATTCTACCTTCGTGTAGACCTCTGATCGTGCTAAGGAAAGACCCTTGACCCATTCCTCCTCCGCGTATTCCACCAGCGATATTTCCATTCCCGTTAAATCCTGACGATCTTTGGAATGGGCCACTTTCAGTTGAACCAATTTGCCCCTGTATCTGAGTATCTTGTCTTGAATTCTGGCTAGAATTAGAAGTGGTTCCTTGCTCAGCTTGTCCCTGATTAAAAGGCCCTCGATTAAATTGGCCCGGTTGGAAGTTTCCTCTCCTGCCTTCTACCTGTGATTGCCCGATTAACCATGGCTCATTCATCACCAATCCCGTAATTGACTCCATCAAGATAAGAATTGAAGCAATTAAGCCAATCCATAAATGCGCTCTTCTCATTTTCTTCATACTTATTGTACTCCCTTCGAATTTACCTCATGCTTATATCAATTGATAAACTTATTATGAAGGGAATTCCTTAAGATAATCTTAAAAAAAAGCCCAATTACTATCTTTTTTGGGCTTTTGGAAACGTGATTTCAATTGTTGTTCCGAGACCAACCGTGCTCTGCACTTTTGTTTTTCCGTGATGCTTCTCGATGATCCATTTGGCAATCGATAGTCCAAGCCCTGTTCCTTCAGCCGCTGTCCGCGTCTTATCACTTTGATAGAAACGGTCAAAGATTTTTGGGATATCTTTTTCAGGTATACCCATCCCGTTATCCTTTACCTGAAAGAAAATCGAAGAATGACTTTGCTTGCACGTTAGCACGATTTCGCCGCCCTCTTTTGTATACTTTAGAGCGTTATCTACTAGAATAACAATCAATTGATGAATTCTTTCTTTATCTGCAAAAATTGTAACAGGCTCAAGCGCCTCTATCCGAAGTGACTTTTCTTGATACATCGCTATTTCTTCGTAGTGATGCATGATTTCCGTTAAAAGACTATCCAGTTGGAAGAGCGACTTTTTCATTTCAATTTGATCAGAATCAGATCTGGCTAGGGTTAATAAATTGGTTACTAGTTTCGAAAGTCTTCTTGATTCATTTGAAATCGTCGAAACATCAAGAATTTTTTCCTGTACAGTGGCAAATGGCGCCCTTAATAGCAAATCAGTTTTAGCCTGAATAACCGCTAGAGGCGTCCGTAGCTCGTGCGAGGCATCCGATACAAACTCCTGCTGCTTTTGCCAGGCATTTTTAATCGGAACCAATGCCCTTCCGGCTAAGAAATAACCCGAGGCAACAGCACAAATGATTCCCACACCACAACCAATCAGCATAATCAACAACAGTCTGTCCAATAATTCTTTTTCCGAATTTACATTGCGAATAAATTGAACAGTCACGTTTCCAAGTTCAGGACTTACTACCTCGATGGCAACATATCGAAACGAAAAGTGTTCAACCTCTATATCCTGCAAGCTGTTTAATTTTTTTGGATGGACGAGTTCCTCATTATCTTGAAAAAGTTGAGAATCCCTTGTTTCTCCCGCTAAAAGCCGATTATTATCATCCCATATTAAAGTAATAATTCTTGGGTCTCTTCTAACAAATCGAGGATCCCCATCGCCACCGCGAATATCTCCCGGACCTTTTGACAATTGTTGAAAATGATTAACAGATTCAAGTAAGGAATGATTTACATCCTTATACAGTTTATTATCGGTATAAAAATAAATAATGCATCCTAGGATACTAATTACAACTATAAAGACCAATGAATTTAACCATGTAAGCCTGATATGTGTTTGACGAAACATTTGCTGCTCCTATTCTACATTCAACATATAGCCGACGCCGCGGACCGTTTTTATATCGGTATGATACCCAAAGGGTTCTAATTTTTTCCGAAGATGATGCACAAACACTTCTACAATCGCAACGGTGGTATCAGAGTCAAACCCCCATACACGATCATAAATTTGCTCTTTCGTTAAAATAGCTCCTTTATTTTGGATCAAATATTCCAGGAGCACATATTGCTTGGCAGTCAGTTTTATCGACTCGCCATCAACTAAAATATCTCGTTCCTTACCCATTAGCTCAATTCCCCGATATTGAATCGTTTGATTTGTGGTTAAACTGCCACTTCTTCTTAACAATGCCCGAATTCTTGCCTTTAACTCTGCTGCCTGAAACGGCTTAACTAAGTAATCATCGCCCCCACTGTCTAACCCCTTCACGCGATCCTCTAAAGAATCTCTAGCGGTAAGGAATAAAACAGGTATCTTTAATCCTTCTTTTCGGATCGTTTGCAAGACCTCAAAGCCATCAATTTCCGGAATCATCACATCCAAAAGAATGGCATCATGAATATTTTGCATCGCTAGAAATAATGCATCTTCCCCGTTTGAGGCTTGATCGACCTCAAATTCATCTGATAAAAGCTGGACAATGGACTCAAGTAAGGGAAGATTGTCTTCAACTACTAATAAACGCATTTCTACCTCTCCTTTATAAAAGGGAATTCACATCATTATATCGGAAATAAAGCGGACGCAATAGTAGCGATCCGCCTTATACCTGCTCTATTCATATCTTAGAGCTTGAATTGGATTTAGTTTTGAAGCTTTATTTGCAGGAAATACCCCAAATACAACTCCGACAACTAGCGAGAATAAAAAGGACAATAAAAGGACGGAAGAAGAAAATGAAACGCTCAACCTTAATAGTGTTGATAATATTTTCCCTAAGCCAACCCCCGCTATTATGCCAATGATTCCTCCGACACCACTTAACACAACCGCTTCAATCAAAAATTGAAGAAGGACATCCCGTCTTTTCGCGCCAATTGCTTTTCTAATTCCAATTTCCTTTGTCCGTTCCGAAACAGAAACGAGCATGATATTCATGATGCCGATCCCGCCAACAAGCAAGGAAATGCTGGCAATACCTCCCAACATCATCGTCATGGTATCCGAAACAGAACTCATCGTGTCCATGATATCTTGCTGGTTTGTCACACTATAGGAATCACTCTTATTTGGATAAAGTGAAGCCATTGTCATTTTAATCTCATTCATCACAAAATCCATTTGATCCTCGCTTTTCCCCTGTAAATAGACCTGATTGATTGTCGAACTTTTTACTAAGCGCTGACCTGAGCTAAGTGGTACAATGACAACATTGTCCCCGCTCTGTCCCATTGAACTACCTTTAGAAACCAGCACCCCTACAACCTTAAACGATGTTCCTTCTATTTGGAGATATTGCCCCACGGGGTTTTCAGTTCCAAAAAATGTAGAAGCAGTATCCGCACCAAGAACGACAATCTTTTGCCGGTACTCCATATCAAGATCGGTAATAAAACGGCCCGCACTTACCGATGTATCTCGAACAGTCGAGTAGTCAGCATTCGTCCCAGTCAAGGTAACTTGTGAGGTTGTCCGATCTTTTTTCACATTCACACGTCCTGAGACGACCGGTGACACCGCTTTGACGCCGTCTAATTTACTCAACGCACTAATTTTATCCTCTGTTAGGGCTACATCCGTTCCAAACGTATTGATTGTTAGTAGATTCGTTCCTAGCTGATTGATTTGACTAGTTACATTTCGTGCCGATCCCTGGGCTATCGAAACGAGAATGATAACCGAAGAAACCCCGATAATCATCCCGAGCATTGTTAGAGCAGATCTGAGTTTGTTCCCCTTTATACTACGCAGAGCCATTTTAATAGATTGCACGACTCCCAATGTGTTCACCTCCACTCTCCTGCAATTGCCCATCTTGAATGCTTACCATTCGATTCGCTTGTTTGGCAATTGCTAAATCATGAGTAATTAAAATAATCGTATGGCCCAATTCATTCAATTCTTTCATGACTTTTAAAATTTCCTTACTTGTTTTGCTATCGAGTGCACCGGTGGGTTCATCTGCAAGGAGAATAGCCGGATTGCTAACAAGGGCCCTTGCTATGGCTACCCTTTGTTGCTGACCGCCTGAAAGCTGGGTTGGTAAATGACCCGCCCGCTCTTGCAACCCAACTTTGGTTAAGCCGCCCAAGGCCCGTTCGCGTCGTTCCTTTGCTGGTACACCGGAGTACAGCAACGGTAATTCCACATTTTCAAGCGCAGTTAATTTCGTTAACAGATTAAAGTTTTGAAAAACAAAGCCGATTTTCTGATTACGAATAATGGCTAATTGGTTATCATTCATTTTCCCAATATCCTTACCATCGAGGAGATATTTACCTGATTGTGGCCTATCAAGGCAGCCAATCATATTCATGAGCGTCGATTTTCCCGATCCAGATGGGCCAATAATGGCTAAAAACTCACCTTTTTCTATCTCAATTGATACATCATGTAAGGCATGTACCGTTTCACCACCAGGCATATAGGTTTTCATGAGATTACTTATTTGAATGATTGGTCTACCCATTAGTTTCCACTCCTTCCACTCACTTGTCCGGGTCCACCTCCATTACGGTTCATTCCGCCCATGTTTCCCATACCTCCCATACCGCCGCCAAAACCGCCTTGCATCATTCTGCGGGAATTATTGGTGGAGTTCCCTGAAGCCAATTGAGGTAATTGAATCGTATCTCCTGCTGAAATACCTTCAGTAATTTCAACGTAATCTTCATTTGCTAGGCCTGTCTTCACAACTTTTTGCTCACTTCCAATGGTCTGGTTATCAGATCCGGATGAAACTGCAAGAACATATTTTTCACCATTGGCAGTGTGAATTGCATCTAGAGGAACATAAAGAGCATCCTCTTTACTTGCTGTTAGAATACTTGCTTCGACACTCATTCCGACTTTGAGGCTTTCAGCGTTATCAATATGAATGGTGACATCAAATGTCGATACCCCATTAGTGGATATACCTTCATCAGCAACCGCCGATACTTTTCCCGTATATGTGTGATCCGGAGAAGCATTTACCTTTACATTAACAACTTGACCTTCTTTAATTTTACTAATATCAAGCTCATCAATTTGAACCAATGTTTGTAAGTCTTGATAGTTTGTCACATGCGCAACAACTTGTCCGGAAGTAACACGCTCGCCAGCAGCTACGGAAATAGTAGTAATTCTCCCGGTAGCAGGTGCTGTAATTGGATCACTGCCATCTGTAAAGGTAATCAGTTCGTCCCCTTCCTTTACTTCCTCGCCCGTTGCCACTAACACTTCATCAATTTCCTCATTATTGCTAATTGATTTAATATCTGCACTTATGACCGGTTGAACTGTTCCTGATCCGCTAATATTAACTTCCAACTTCCCTTTTTGAACAACTGCCGTTCTCCCTTGAGACGTAGTGGTTTGGGCATTTGTTTTTGAGGAATACCATTGATAGCCGACAAAACCAACTACCAGAACCCCTACTCCTATTAAAATCCATTTTTTCATCTATGCTTACTCCTTTTCTAATCCTGGTCATCATGCCAGAATGTGTTTTAGAATAAGCCCATTATTCAGTTTGTTCCTTAACTTTTCCTTAAAGGAAAAGTTGGGATGTTATAGTAGTCTAACGCTTTAGTATGGTGAAATAATTAATAATTGAAAAAATTCTTTCTTTTGTATAATATTCTGTTATATAATAAGAAACATAAAGAATAAAGGGGGAAATTTATGGAAAATTTTGTTAATTGGTTAAGTGGGGTTATTTGGAGTCCAGCGCTTATTTATTTATGCTTAGGAGTAGGATTATTTTATTCACTTGCAACCAGATTTCTTCAAGTTAGGCACATGAAAGACATTATTCCTTTAATGTTTAAAGGTGGGAAGTCAGAGGCTGGTATTTCATCATTTCAAGCATTAACCCTTGCATTATCGGGACGAGTTGGAACTGGTAATATCGCCGGTGTTGCAACAGCTATTGCTTTCGGAGGACCGGGTGCCGTTTTCTGGATGTGGGCAATTGCCTTTCTAGGTGCGGGATCAGCATTCGTTGAGGCAGCTTTAGGACAAGTGTACAAAGTAAAACAAGATGGCCAATTTCGAGGGGGCCCTGCCTATTACATAGAAAAAGGCTTGAAAATGAAATGGTACGCGGTTTTATTCGCGATTGTTACTGTTATTGCAACAGGTGTTCTACTACCTGGTGTACAAGCAAATAGTATTGCATTAAGTGTTGAAAACGCTTTCGGTATTACACCAGTAATCACTGGAGGAGTTTTGGTTATCGCCCTGGCGATTATCATCTTCGGTGGAGTTAAACGGATTGCTCGCGTGGCTGAATTTGTCGTTCCATTCATGGCACTAGGCTATATCATTGTCGCACTTCTTATTACAATCTTAAACATTTCTGAACTTCCAGGCGTATTAAAACTAATTTTCTCAAGTGCATTTGGCGCGGACGCTGCTTTTGGCGGTATCCTAGGTGCAGCTATTTCTTGGGGCGTTAAGCGTGGAATTTATTCTAACGAAGCTGGACAAGGTACGGCTCCACATGCTGCAGCAGCGGCTGAGGTATCACACCCTGCTAAACAAGGGATCGTTCAGGCATTTTCAGTCTATATTGATACCTTATTCGTGTGTTCTGCTACAGCGTTTATGATTCTGATTACTGGCATGTACAATGTAGTTCCTGAAGGCGGAAAAGCAATTGTCACAAAACTTGCTGATGTGGAACCAGGTCCTGGCTATACACAGGCTGCGGTTGAATCTGTTCTTCCAGGTTTTGGTGCTCCATTTGTTGCAATTGCCCTATTATTCTTCGCTTTCACCACCATCATGGCTTATTACTATATGGCAGAAACAAACCTTGCCTATATTAATAAAAAAGTAAAACGTGTTTGGACAGAATATATTCTTAAGGTAGCAATCTTAGGAATGGTATTCTACGGCTGTGTGAAAACAGCAGGTCTCGCCTGGACGTTAGGTGACATTGGTGTCGGAAGTATGGCATGGTTAAATATTATCGCGATTCTTCTTTTGACCAAACCAGCGTTGAGGGTTCTTAAAGACTATGAAGCACAGCTTAAAGATGGAAAGGATCCTGTTTTTGATCCTGTAAAACTAGGGATTAAAGATGCAGACTTCTGGGAGCATGAATATGTGCCACCAGTTGAAAAAGAAGAAAAAACAGGCTGATGCTTGTCCTACTTGTTTAAGGGACTAACGTTTTACGGTTAGTCCCTTATTTCGTTTCAAAAGTGAAACTTTTTGTCCCCTATCTCGTACAATTAAAGAGCAGTAAATTATTTTCTTAATCTTGAAGTTTTTCCCTTTTCAAAAATTGCATTATAATCTACATAAAAACAGATATGGATAAGGAGTGACAAGTGTGGGTGTTACACTTAGTAAAGGACAAAAGGTTGACTTAACGAAATCACATCCCGGCTTGCAAAATGTTGTTGTCGGTTTGGGCTGGAATGGCAGCAATCTCAGTTCCAACTTTGATTTGGATGCCTCAGCATTTTTATTAGGCGAATCTGGAAAAGTAAACAGTGACCAGGACTTTGTTTTTTATAACAATCCTAACGGGGGAAATGGTTCAATCATTTATAGCGGTGACAGCAGAATTGGTTCGGGTGTCAATGATGATGAACAGATCAGAATTGATTTGAAGAAAGTACCCGCTCATATTCACCGAATTGCATTTACGATTACGATTCACGATGCACAGGTCAAACAGCAAAATTTCGGACAAATAACAGAATCTTATGTTCGTATTTTTAATGAGCTGACGAATGAAGAATTATTGCGGTTTAACTTAGGCAGGAACCTTACGGTGGAAACAGCAATTATTGCAGCTGAAGTATACCGTCATAATGGCGAATGGAAATTCAATGCAATCGCAAGTGGTTTTCAAGGTGGATTAGCCGCCTTGTGCCGCAACTTTGGGATAACAGTGGATGATCCACCTGCAAATACATCAGCAGCAACTCAACAGCCAAATTATCAACAAAATCAAATTCCTACTAACTCTTTTCAACCAAATAATTCATTTCAGCAAAGTCATGTGAACCAATATGACCCTTATCAGCAAAACCAAACTAGCTATCCATATCAACAGAACCAGCCAGGTAATAGCTCCCACCAGCAGCCGGCCTATGGGTATCCATCACAGACGGCATACCCATCGACTTCTAACTCCCGTCAAACTTATGGCGGTGACGATATAATGTGCCCGCGCTGCCATTCAACAAATGTTCGAACCGGGAAAAAGGGATTTGGTCTTGGTAAGGCAGCTATAGGCGGGTTAATCCTAGGACCGGTCGGTTTACTTGGGGGGTTTATTGGCCAGAATCAATTAAAGTTCAGCTGTAATAGCTGTGGTAATAATTGGTCTCCTTCGCAAACAGATTATGCCGAATGGGCAAACAATCAAAAGCGAAAAGCACAGGATGTATTCAATCGTTATAAAAGCCAGGACGTACTAGATGCCGTTGTTGCTGCCTGTGCTTTAGTCGCCATGGCCGACGGTTATCTAGACGCGGCAGAACGGCAGAAAATGCTCGAATTTGTTCATCAAAGTGAAGAATTACGCGTATTCGATACAAATAAGGTCATTCAGAAATTCAATTTATTCATTACAAAAATGGAAAATGACCGCATGTTGGGTCGCGCCGAAGCATTTCGTGCCCTTGGGAAGATAAGAACTAAGCCCGAAATAGCGCGATTAGTTGCCCGCTATTGCATTGCAATTGGCTATGCAGATGGTAACTTCGACCCCAATGAACAACAGATGGTTGCAGATATCTGCAGGGAGCTTGGCCTAAACCCAGCTGAATTTCTTTCGTAATGAAATAAGCCCTATTTCCAGCTAGGAAATGGGGCTTTTACTATTTTGGGATAGGATAGATTTCGACATTGAGAAACGTCCAGCTCCAGTCGCCATTAGCTAGTGTACTTCGCTCTTCTTATTGCCAAACACGTTTATTTTCTACCCTCTTTGTAAGACCCTGAGCATCTAATCTTTCTAAAAATGGAATCATGTATTTTCTTGAAAGGCCAAGAATTTCCTTTGCATCACCGACTTCAAATTCAGTACCTGTTCGACTCCGAAGTTTATCAACTGCTTCCCTGAAAACGTCCCCAAAATAGGCAAATTGCTCATCTAGCTGAACGATTAATGCCTGGTCTTCAAGGAATCTCTTTAAGTCAAACTCCAAGTTATTTGGAATCCCTGCAGAAGAAAAATAATCCTTAAGATACCGGACCATAAGCCCATCCTTTTTTAATTCCATTAGCAAGTTGTCGGTCCGCTTTTCCCAGCTTTTCGGGACATGGGGAACAAAGGATTTTAGGGATACGAATTGTTCTTTCCGCTTAAAAATTCGATTTATGATCCCGTTTTCTACGACAAAATCAAGCAAGGATTTAGGGAACTTTTTTTGTAAAATATGTAATAGCTCTGCCTTGTTTACTCCTGTTTTCATTGAATAAGCCAGATGGAATTCCTGTAATCTATCAAATACATCTTCTTCGATGGAATTGATTATTGATTGAAGTGTATACTCTTTTCCATTAAATAAAACAAATTCGGCATCTGTCAATTGCTCCTTTAATACTTCCTCATCAAGTGCTGTCCGTTTGATTAACTCATGTATCGGGAGGCTTTTCCCTTCCACTAATGCTGCCGTTATTCGTTCCTTTGGTGTACCAACCTTTTTCTTCTCAAGCTCTTCAACAGTCTGATTTCCGAAGCGATACTTATTTCCACGTGGGTCAATAACCCAGCCGCCGCCAATTGTTTCTTGAGGGCTTGGTCTCCGTAAAATGAAGCGATCGCCGCGTTTCGTCAGTATTTCCTCCTCGAGTCGCAACTGACAAAGAATCTCGCCATTTTCTTCTTTAATTTCATTACGGTCAAAGAATACAATCCGTCCCATTACCTCCGCCGTGCCAATATGAAGCTTAATTGGCATCCGTTGCTTGACCAGATGTTCAAGATCCTCAACTACCCGAATCGCCACATCTACTGTTTTCGTCACAATAAAATGTTCGGACGAAACAAGGACATCTCCCCGTTCTAAATCTTCCCTTGATACATTTGAAAGATTAATTGCGGTCCTCTGTCCTGCAAACGCCTTTTGGGCTTGCTTATGGTGTACTTGTATCTGCCTGGCTCTTACCTCCAGCCCGGTCGGCATTATTTTCAATGTTTGTCCTTCTTCAACGGTCCCTTCATAAACCGTTCCACGCACGACAGTGCCTTGACCTTTAACCGTGAACACTTGATCAATCGGCAGGCGGAAAGCCCCTTTTGCGTCACGCATTTCTTGTTCCATTAAGGATTTGATAATTAGGTCTTTTATCTCACTAATTCCTTTTTTTGATAGGCTGTCAACGAGCACAAATGGAGCGTCCTCAAAAACAGTAGCGGTTAGCTCTTCTAAAATATCATCCTTGACCAGTTCAATAAACTCTTCGTCTACTCTGTCAATTTTTGTGATTGCAATTACACCATTTTTTATCCCTAAAAATTTTAGAATTTCCAGATGTTCCCTTGTCTGTGGCATCACACCTTCATCTGCCGCAACGACCAGCACCACCAAATCAATTCCGGCAACTCCGGCAATCATTTGCCTGATAAACCGTTCATGTCCAGGAACATCAATAACAGAAATTTGGATTTCATCGTCTTCATATAATGGAGCAAATCCGAGTTCAATCGAAATTTGTCGCTCTTTCTCTTCTTTAAGTCGGTCCGTATCAACATTGGTTAACGCTTTTGTTAAAGACGTTTTTCCATGGTCAATATGCCCCGCCATCCCAATGGTAAAATATCGTTTTTCCAAGCTTGCCACCTTCTTAATCGTTCTACCATTCTACTGTAGCCTTTAAAGCCACTTTGTTCAAGTGAACATAGTTGAATTCATTTCTGACCACAAAAAATAATAATTTTTTAGGCAAAAACATTCACAAATTTTTCAAAATTTTATATAATGGGTTTATAAATTTGCATCTACGCAACTTTTGTTCACTAGAGAACAAACCTTGCGCCTACGAAAAACACAAAAGAAAGGTTGGTATCTGATGAGCCAAACTAATTCACTTGCAGTTGACAAGGCTCGGGCAACGGAAGATCGGACAGTATCCGCCGCAAGAGATGCCATAAATGGAAAAGTAAAAGGAATTCGTGCATTATTGCCGTTTCTTGGTCCTGCCTTCATCGCATCTATTGCATATGTTGATCCGGGAAATTTTGCTACTAACATTCAAAGCGGTGCCCGCTTTGGTTATAAAATGCTTTGGGTCATTGTGTTAGCTAACTTAATGGCGCTTCTTTTACAGAACATGTCTGCCAAACTAGGAATCGCCACAGGGAAAAGCCTGCCTGAAATTTGCCGGGATCATATGCCGAAATGGCTAACCATGATCATGTGGATTGTTTCAGAGTTAGCAGCGATGGCAACAGACCTTGCCGAATTTTTAGGGGCAACACTCGCATTAAACTTACTTGCTGGCATTCCCATGTTGTTTGCTACCATTATTACGGGTGTCGTCACATATTTGATTTTGATGTTAGAAAAATTTGGCTTCCGGCCGTTAGAAAAATTCATCGCTGCCTTTGCGATGCTAATCGGCCTTTGTTACTTAGTGGAAACAATCCTTTCCAAGCCAGACTTCTCACAAATTGCCTACCATAGTGTTGTACCATGGCTTGGTAACAGTGAAAGCATAATGCTCGCTGTCGGAGTAATCGGCGCAACTGTTATGCCGCATGCGATTTATTTGCACTCGAGCTTAACACAGAACCGGATTGTTCCTCGTAATGATATGGAAAAAATAAAAATTCAAAAGTTTAGTACAAAAGAAATCTTGATTGCGATGACACTTGCCGGCTTCGTCAATTTAGCGATGATGTATATGGCGGCATCAGTTTTCAATACATCCGGTCAAAGCCATATTGCCGACCTGACAACGGCGTACCATACCTTAACACCATTACTTGGTTCAGCTGCAGCCAGTGTATTCTTAATTTCTTTACTTGCTTCGGGTGTTTCAAGTTCTGTTGTCGGTACTATGGCTGGGCAAGTCATCATGCAGGGGTTCGTGGGATTCACCATTCCATTATGGATCCGCCGCTTGGTCACCATGCTTCCAACCGTGATTATCGTTGCAATTGGTGTCGATCCAACTCAAACATTAATTATTAGCCAAGTCGTGCTAAGTGCTGTATTACCATTTCCAATTATCGCCTTAATCTACTACACACAAAAGAAAGACCTCATGGGTGTGCTGACGAATAAACGAATTACAACCGTTCTTTCATCGTTGTTTGCAGTAATTATTCTCGGATTAAATGTTTGGATGGTTATTCAGATGATTATGGGGTAATATTTACAAAAGGAAAAACACTATCATTTTTTTGATGGTGTTTTTTTGAAGTTACTTATAAACAACCCTGGAACTACTTCAATATCGCCAACCAACCTATAGCCATTTTTTAGGTACAGTTTTTTCGCTGGTGGATTGTCTTTACCTGTCGATACTTTAATAACGTTTAAATCTTTATTCTTTTTCTCTACTTCCTCCAACAACCTTTGTGCAATTCCTTTACGAAAATGGGTAGGATCGACGACCATTCGGCAAATCGTCAGTTCCTCTCCCTCAATCGTATAGGAAAGCGCACCAACGAGTTTTGTGTCCTCAAAATAGCCCAAAAATAATTCGCCACACCCTTTTAGTTCTTCCATTGTCTCTTTCAGTGGGGGAATATCGAAAAAGTTAATTAACTTTGCCTCTACTAAATAAGAAGCTTTTTGCAGTTCAAACAATTCCTTGACAAGGTCGCACTTATGTAAATCAATCTCTTTAATCATGCTTTAAAACTCCTCTTTTTATTTGACCCATTATTACTTTTCACCATCAATATCGTAATACCTCTTTTTACTAAACATAAATAACCCCCCACAAAAAGTGGGGGAAGGAAAAAATTTCAGGCAACTTTAATAGCTTTTCCAAACGGTACTCTTGGCAAAATAGCTCCCGGAACAAGCCAAAATAATTCAAAATCCACCTTATCCATTTCTTCAGAAAAAAAGCCGGTGACATCTGTAATATAAAACAGGGTATCAATGTTTTCTTCTTTTGCCCACTCCAGCACTAATGTATAGGAAGATTTCCCATGCGTATAGTATTTAATCGTATCGCTTTTTACGGGGGAAATACTTCGAATTTTGAAATCTGCTTGAACCAATATCGTATCTGGTTTCAGTTGTTCAAACAGTTTCACTATGTTATTGATCAAAAGGCTCGGTGCTTCATTCGTGGATGTATCAACAGCCAGCGCAACCTTTTTATCTTGCCGCTGTTGGATCATGGAAAGCATAGTTTTATGCCATTTCAATCCCATCAACCCCTTTATTTGAATGAGTGAACCATCTTATTTTAGGTTATTAAGTATGGATTATAGCCGGATAATACTGGCAGAGAAAATCTAACTTTATGGGGGAAACTAACAGTATTGCGAAAGGTGTGAAACCTGATTAAGTGTTTTGATTTTCCACCTGTTTTCATGGAAGTGAATATCATTGAAACACGCATTTTCTATCTTAGTTTTCCGATAATCCAATTCACCGTTAGATATTTCAGCAAGAATCGAATTTATTACTGCCCCATGTATTACCAGCAACACCTTTTGATCCCGGTATTCTTGCTTTATTTTATCCAAACCTGCCATAACTCGTTTCGAAAGGGACAACTCATCTTCTTCATTAGGATACCGATGGTCTGGATATTTCGCCTTCCTTTCCTCAAAAGTCAATCCTTCCGCTTCCCCGAAAAATTTTTCCTTAAATTCCTCCATTACAACAAGAGGAATATTTATACTGCTATTAATGATTTCCGCTGTTACCTTCGCCCTTTTTAGAGGACTTGTTATGATGACATCCCACGAAGTTCGTTTTAGGAACACGCCACATTCCTCAGCTTGTTGAACGCCCTTTTCATTTAACGGAATATCCGTACTTCCTTGAATTCTGCCTATCGCATTCCAATCAGTTTCGCCATGACGAATTACGCAAATGGTTGTAATTTTGAACTTCCCCTTTCAGAAATGAAACTTTCATTCTTCTAAAATTTTAATATACTTTTTATCCAACGGAAAATGCGACACTTATTCCATTTAAGTATCGCATTTGGTTATATATTCTCTATGTTAATTTATTTTGATAATGTTCCGCAACTAATTTCCAATCCTCCACAAATGTTGACCAAAGATTAGGCCTGCGTCGAACTGCTAATGGGTGGTAGCCTACCGCAGTGGGGTAACCCTGGACTTGATGAATGGTGCCGCGAAGTTTCTTGACTTCCGCCTCAGGGTCTTGGAAAAACGACTGAACCGCAACATTCCCTAAACACAAAATGAGCTCTGGCTTTTTTGCCATAAGCTGTTGATCAAGATGCCACATACACGTCTGCCTTGTTTTTTCTTTTTCGTAGGCACGAACAGGCCTTCTTTTTAAAATAAAGGTCACATATATATCTTCCATCGTTAAGCCAAATTCACTGGCTCCTTTTTGCAAAGTTTGCCTTGTCCCACATACAATGGAGTTCCCTTCACGATCCTCCCGTGCGCCGGGATTATCCAAAATAATCATGATTGGTGCTTCCGGGTTTCCTTCACCCCAAATCATTCGGGAACCATGCTTGTCTAGGCCGCATTTACAGCAATTGATTTGGTCTTCAGGTGTTGGTTCTTCCGGCCAAAGGGACGGACAAAATTCTGTCATGCAACTTTCCTCCAGACTGAGATGGCCTAAAAGGCAGTGATTAGTCCTTGTTGTAGTATTCTCTTTTTTTCTTGAGATATTCTTTTTCACATTTCAACAGTTTATAGTTAATAGCGTTCCCCTTTGCCTTTTTCTTTTCCACGACTTCCCACTTAAAATTGGTAAGCTTTAGATGCACCGCAACATTGGTATTATCCGGCTGCTTATATAGCAAATAGGCTTCTAATGGCCTGACAAATAAACTCGGTTTACCACGGGAGGCTACTATGAATTGTTGATGTAGTGATTGATACACTTCATCAAGTTCTTTTCCACCATAAATAAGGTGAGCAGCATCTAATCCCCTATCTGTTACCTCTGTATAACTTTGATCATCAATGTCCAATTCTAGCCCAGTAATAATATCTTTCATGATCGCTTTATTAAATTCCACATCTCGTTTTCCCCTATTTTCAAGGCAATCAGCTGATAAGCTCGGTAGGTCTTCTGCCTGGAATTTCAAAGCAGGAAGGCAAAAAACCACAATTAGTCCCGCGATCATAATGGTTGAAATTTTCATATAAAAGAGCACCCCTAATAATTTATGAGCATATTATTCTGCATTATTAGGAAATTCATACCAAACCAGATTTCAATATTTTTAATTATTCTCATTAATGCCTTCATAGCCATTTTTTCTGCCTTCGGTGATAAAAACGCTAAAACTCCAAAAGAAGCGGAATTCGTCTCGACGAAATCCGCTTCTTTAATACCATTTAATTCGTAAACATAAATTCCGTTCTGCTGCCTGTCTGACCTGCAATTACTTCAAGTCTGACATCAATTCTTTCCTTTAATTCCGGGACGTGTGAGATAATACCGACTAAACGACCGCTGCTCTGGATATCCATTAATGCTTCAATCGCTTGGTCTAGCGATTCAGGGTCAAGCGTGCCAAACCCTTCATCGATAAACATTGTTTCCAACGAGACACCGCCAGCATAGTTTTGCACCACATCTGCTAGACCTAATGCAAGTGAAAGGGATGCCTTAAAGCTTTCGCCGCCCGATAAGGTTCTCACATGGCGTTCCTGACCAGTATATTGGTCAAAGATAAGCAATTCCAAGCCGCTTTGGGCATTTCCTTTTGATCGGTCCGTTTTTCTTAACAATTGAAAACGTCCGGAAGTCATCTTTCGCAAGCGGACATTGGCTTCTCGCAATATATCATCTAAGAAAGCGGCAAGCACATACCGTTCAAACGTAACCCGGAAATTATTTTGTCCTTTGGTTATTTCATAGAGATGACCCATTAATTTATACCGTTCCTCTAAAAGCTTCATACGTTCATTCAATTGCTCAACTCGGTTATAAATTTCTTCATTATCACGCTTTTTAACAAAAAGATCATTCTTCTTTTGGTTTACTTCTTCGATGGCTATTCCCAGTTTCGCAAGTTCAGTCTTTAATCCTTCAACATCCGGAGTTTTGACCTCCGCTAACAAATCCGTTAATTCCTTCAACCTATCCGAAACCGAACGCAGCTCTTCACGATAACTGCGAATTTCAGCCTCAAGGCCACGTATCTCTTCTTCAGAACGCTTAGAAGCAGCATACATGCCATATTTTTCAAAGCCTTGCACAGCTAAATTTGTGATAAAGATTTCTCGTTCATGAGTAAGTTCATGTTGTTTATCGGCTAAATGTTTCTCAGCATCCTTCAATCGAGCCGTTTCAGTAGATAGCTTCTCTCTCACTGTCTGTAAGTTTTTCTGTGCATCTTCTAACTGCTTCACCAATTTTTCATGTTGACTTTTTGCTGTAAAAAAAGCCTTTTCGTATTCCGCCTCCGAACGCAAATTCTCAGGGATAACATCCATCATTCTAGTTAAATTCGTGTTCTTTTCCGTGTATTGCACCGTCAATTCTGTCACGTCAGTAGAAAATTGCTGGATTGCGTTTTGTAACAAAATTTTATCAGATTCCCTTTTGTCCCATTCTTGGTTAATTTGATGAAGTTGTTTGATTTTCTTATCGAGATCGGCTTGAATCTGTTTGAGTGCGTTTTTGGCTGCAATCGTTTCAGCTTTCACAAATGATAGATTGCTTTTGGTAAAATCTGCTCGGACTGCACGAATTTCTGCTGTCATTTCGGCAAGGGCTTCCTTCTGAATCTTTTCTGTGGACTGGCTCTGATAAAGCTTTGCTTCATCTGCAGACTTTTCCTTTTCCCATTTGGCAGCAAGCTCTTTTGCCGTCTTCATGTCATGTTCATTTGGAATGCTCCCATCCTGCCTTATTGCCGGAGAAGGATGGTGCACAGAGCCGCATACAGGACAAGCCTCTCCAGTTTGGAGTCTTGAAGCTAAGAGGGTGGCCTGTCCATGAAGCCATTTACCTTCCAAGTCCTCCACAAGTGCCTTGGCATCCATGAATTTTGCGAACGTATTTTCATATCGATCAGTAATTGCCTTAAGGTTTTCCACTGCTGTCTGGTGGCGTACATAGAACGTTTCATATTTTTCAAAGCGGTCAAGCTCGGTTTGCAGCCTTTCCATTCGCCGCTCATTCTCCAAATAAGTTAGCTGCCCTTTTTCAATCTCGGACTTTTGCAGCCGAAGGGATTTCATTATTTCATCATTTTGAACCAGATTCCCTTCGGCCTTTTGCAACTTTTCCTTAGCTGCGTTTAAAAGTGTAGCTTTTACCGAGGTTTCCTTAACTAAGGCATGATACGAGTAAACGTCCTCTTTTATATTAAGCAACTGATTTACTTTTTCTAAGACAGCCTGCCGCTCGTTTTCACGTTTGACCTCTTTTTGGAGCTCATCCTCATGCTGCCTACCAAGCACGTCCAAGTTTTCTATTCTTTCCTTAATCGTTTGGACTTCACCCATCAGTTTGTCAGCATCTCGTTTTAAGCGATGGCATAGCTCCTCCTGCTGTGCAAGGAGTGCAGCCTTTTGCGCATTCTGAACCTGAAGCTCCTTTTCAACAAATAAATCCTTTTGGGATTCAAGCTGCCCTTTTTGGTTCTTTAATGCATCTCTTGTTTGCAGCTGTTTCAAGATTGCTTCTGCCTCGAATAACTGCCCCTTTAACCGGTCCTGCTCCTGAAGCTTGTTGCTATAATCGGAATTCAGTTGTTCAAGCATTTCAGCCAAACCTACAATTTCAGCTTCTAACAGCGGCATAATGACGGTGTCATTAACGCTGCCCGCTTCCAGGTAATCAAGGAGCTCTCCATTCGTTACTGCCTGAATACGGCGAATGGCTTCATTGCGAGCTTGGACTTGGTCTTCAACCGATTTTTTCAGTACCGTCGCTTCTTCCTTTAACTTGTCCTCAACCATTTTATAGAGCTGGGTATGGAACAGTCGCTGTAAAATCACTTCTTTATCCTTACTGTCAGAGGTCAACAGCTTGCGGAATTCTCCTTGCGGAATCATTAAGATTTGCCGGAACTGATTCGCGTCAATTAACATGATTTCCTTTATCTTTTCCTCTACATCACTAATCTTTGTTGCCAGCAGGTTTTTCTCGCCTTCCTCATTCCACATATATAATTCGGCCTTTGCTCCAAGCTGTGTAAAGCCGTCACCCTTGTCTTTCTTTTTCGGTTGCTGTGGGGACCGAGTAATTGAATACACCTTGTTTCGTAAGGAGAAATCTAGTGAAACCTCTGTTAACAAGTCATTGGCAGCAAATTGACTGCGGAGCTCCGGGCCATTACGATCCTCACCGCTTGCCTTACCATAAATCGCATAACTAATCGCATCAAAAATCGTCGTCTTGCCTGCTCCAGTTTTTCCTGAAATGACAAACATCGTTCGGTTGCCTAATGAAGTAAAGTCAATCTCTTCCCTGCCAGCATAGGGTCCAAACGCCTGCATTGTTAATTTCAATGGTTTCAATGTAAGCCCCCCTCTCTCAACACTTTGTCAATAATATCAGCCATTACCACTTTCTTATCATCTGTAAATTCAGCGGTGGTCATTTCTGCATAAAATTGTTCAAATAACTCAATTTCTGACTTTTTCTCGCTTCGGAGGGCATGAAAAGACTGCTTTTTCTTTAAATCGGTGATATCAATCTTCCGTTCCAGATGAAGAACATTCGGATAAACCTGCCTTAATTTATTAATCGGATCAATCAACGCACCTTCATCGAGAAGGGTAATTTTTAAAAAGTCATGAAGCTGTTCTTTTTCATAAAAATGCGGATCCAACAGCTCCTCTAGATGCCCTTCTAATTCCCGCATATCATGTTTTGGCGTAAGTGAGCGATAGCGGTGCGTAAAGTTTCCTTTTTCATCCATTTCAACAATAGAAATAGACTTTTTTTGTTTTGCTTCGGAAAAAGAATATTTTAAGAGCGAGCCAGAATATTTGACTTTTTGATGGTTGATGGCATCAGGACTGTGGAGATGGCCAAGTGCTGAATAGGAAAAGGGTTCAAACAATTCTGCTCCTACACACCCAGAGCCCCCAACCGATAATATCCGTTCAGAGTCTGAGGTTTGACCACCCAAAACAAAGGCATGTCCAACCAAGACGTTTGGTTCATTCGGGTTGATGAATTCCTCCATTTTACCAATCAGAGCTTTCATTGCATCTTGATGAGAATGGATGGACTCATCCCCAAGGAGCTGGCGAACGTTTCCGGGTTCGGCATAGGGTACAAGGAAAAAATTCACTCCGCCAATTTGCACCGGTCTAAAGCTGTCCGATAATTTACCCGAGAGATAAAATTGGCTATGCTTATACCACGAACTGCCAAATGACAGGCGCTCGGCACTATCATGATTTCCGGCAATTGCTACAATTGGTGTTTTCAACTCGACATTCATTTTAAAAAGAATTTCATCAAGTAACTCAACAGCATCTGTCGGCGGTACAGATCGATCATAAAGATCACCGGCAACAACCACTGCATCCGGTTTTTCTTCAGCAACGATTTCGACGAATTGCTCGAGTACTTCTCGTTGATTTTCTGTCATATAGACACCGTGAACCAGCTTTCCTAAATGCCAATCTGCTGTATGGATAAATTTCATCTTTTCACCCCAATTACTATTTTTACGTTTTATCAATACTACTATTATAGCAAAATAGGTCTGATCACGAGCCGGGAAATCCTAACAAATTATACGAAAAGCGCAAGCGCCCTGTTCAGCGGCGTATGGCCTGGAGCGCTCCAACTGAGATAAAGGAAACACGATGAGCCGGAGGCGAATCGATGTTGACTTATCGTAGGGCGGAGCGCGAAGGACACTAGCCGCTAGGGCGCTTGTGCTAGACATTTCTCAAAGTCAAAAATTTTATACTTTCTTACCTTATAAAAAAAGACAGCAAAAAACAGCCCGGCACATTGTCCGGGCTGTTATCATTAGTGGGTTAAATTTACTTTTTAGTTACGTTTGCAGCTTGTGGTCCACGAGCACCTTCAACAACTTCGAAAGATACTTCTTGACCTTCTTCTAAAGTTTTGAAACCTTCTGTTTGGATAGCAGAATAATGAACGAAAACGTCATTTCCGTCTTCAGCTTCGATGAATCCGAAACCTTTTTCTGAGTTAAACCATTTTACTTTACCGTTTTTCATGTAAAAAAATCCTCCTATTGGCTTATACACGTAAGCCATGTGTAAATTCACCAAATTACAACGTGATAGCTTTACTTTCATTTCCTCATCCAAACATCGGTTAAAACTTTGAACAAAGCGTGTAAATATAAATCTAATCTCGTGCAACGGCTACTCATAATTTACCATATTTATAGCCCAAAAGTCAATAAAGGAAAGGGTGACATAAACCTACAGAATTCTACATTTCGCCCCTATTTTTCAGGATAAATGAGAGATTGCTATTTTTCCATATTATTGCTTTGTGAGTTTGGAATAACCGCGATATTCCGATCAATTTTTCCTAATCGGCACTTGATGCCTTTTATGATGTCCTTTACAAGTAATTCCATCCCGATGTAGGTCAAAGACGGGAAATCGGCAAAGAGCTTTTTCACCTCCCATTTAAGTTCATTCTTACCACAAATACTGTGTCGATTAATCTTGTCGACCTCTTCCTTAATTTTTGCCATTTCTCTTTTTTGTTCTTGATCAGGTAATAGTGCTAGTTCATCTAATCGTTTGAGAAATTCGACTGATTTATCAATTTTAACTGCTACCTCATCGTGAACATCCTTTGAAACGATATGATGTTTGTATTTAAATTCATTTAATTTTAACGCTGAATCGTAGGTAGCACGCACGATGTCTTCCCTTGTCATTTTATTCGTTTCATAACTCAGCATATTTTTCCATGATGGCTGCTTCATGGCCGCCCGGAAGTCTTCTAGCTTATGACAGAATTTTTTATAGCCATATTTCTCCGGATGTTCAAATGCAGGGCTCCCGGGATCAAGAAACGGTGAAAGCGGGGCAACGAAATACGAGATTCGCACATCTTCACCACATTCATTGTGAATATTTTCACAAAAATCTACATTCCTTATTGCACTGTCGTAATCTTGATTGGGAATTCCCGTCATGAAAAATAAATCAATTTTTGCACAGTTATGTTTTAGTGCATACTGCAGCATTTCAATTACCTTCACATTCGTACATGGCAGTTTTCCATTAAATTTTCGAATATCCTCATCTGCCGACTCTAATGTTAATTCAATACTGTACTTGGGCATTGCTTTGTTCAGCCGCTTGAAAAACTCTTCATCCGCATAATTGAATAGCTCAAAAACAATTTCATTCTTCAAGTCCATCTGTTCTAATCCTGTTAAAAATTCATCAACATACCCTTTTCCACCCTGTCTAATATCGTTTAACAAGAAAATCGGCGCCCTGGTAAATCGTTGGATTAACGCGATGTCCTCGAGCATCTTTTGAGGCGAGCGCATCACCAGCTTTTTCCGGTTACAATTAAGGTCATACGCATCTTTGGAACCGCCACAAATTAAACAATTGTACGTGCACCCTTTTGATGTCAGAATGGCTGTATTTGGATACTGCAGCCAGCCTTTATATGGCAGCGGGTCTAATAGATTAAAATACTTAAAGACCGACCTGATGATATACCGGTAACCAGGTAAATTAAATTCATCCAAACTATCTGTGACATAGGTCATTTCATTAAAATGATAGGAATCACCCTTTTTCCATGTTAAATTCGGTATATCATAAAAACTGTCCGTTTCGTTTTTCGCCAATTGATTCAGCAACATGAGGATTAGTTTTTCGGTGGTATCCCCGCGTAGGACAAAATCGATAAAAGGATATTCAATGAGCTCCTTGTGAAAATAGGTGCTGGATAAGCCCCCGAACATGACAGGGGTATCGGGATGATATTTCTTAATTATCTTTGCAAGTTCGACACTTCCGTGTGCATGCGGCAGCCAATGGAGATCAATCCCAAACGCTTTCGTCTTTATTTTTCTAATTTTCTTTTCCACATCAAAATTTGGATTTAGGAGCATTCGGTTAGCGATATTGATGATTTTCACCTTTAAACCGAACCGTTCTAAATAATCTCCGATACTTGTTAAACCAATCGGATACATTTCAAACACCGGTGAAGAAGGAACGACATCGCTGATCGGGCCGGTGAACAGCATCTCTTTGCGGAAATCATAAACTGTTGGCGGATGAAGCAATACTAAATCGTACATGGTCAATCACCATCCCTATTTTTTCTATATCAACTACTACTTTAATAGTAATCTATTTACCAGGTGAACAAACGGGCTAAATATTACAAAAAAACGATAATTACCAAAATATAACAATATACGTTTTTCCACCTTACAAATAGAAAAAACCGAAGAATTTTTTTAATTCTTCGGCATTACCGGATCTTCTTCATCCTCTTTAAATTTATCCAATATCGTTATTGTATCCACAAGATGATTATTAAAAATTTGTTTTGCCACAGCTAGCAATTCAATAATCATCGAATCCTTCAAAGTGTAAATAACCTTATTACCTTCCTTTGTTCCTGAAACAATATTTTTCGCACGAAGCACCTGAAGCTGCTGCGATACAGCCGACCCCTCGCTGCCTACAAGAGTTTGAAGTTCGTTCACATTCTTATCCCCTTCTGCCAGCAGCTCTAATATACGGATTCGTAATGGATGTGCTAACGCTTTAAAAAATTCTGCCTTAAATCGTTGCATTTCCAAATTCAATTCATCATCACCCCCAAACTAGAAAGTAGCTTTAAGTCTTTTCCTGCTGCCCTCCACTGCCTCTACAGCTGAGAGCTTCTTACACTCTCTAAAAGCAAAATGTTTACAGCCAAGACATTCATTTTTATTTATTTGCCCAAGTGCGTATTGAATGGCCTCCCCTGTATGTTCATAGAAATGTTCCTCACCAATGACGTCATAGAGTCCGGTTTTTTTCAAAACCTTTTCCGGTTGCGAATTTAAACCCGATATCAGTACTATACCATTTTTCGAAAAATGGTGAACGATATGCGCTAAATTTGCTTCCCCTGTAGTATCAATAAAGGGAACACGACCCATTCTAAGCAAAAGAATTTTTGGACGATAATTAATCGTCTTCATAATGGTTTCTTCAAATGATAGTGCCGCACCAAAAAATAACGGACCCTCTACATTAAAAATACTGATTTGCGGACAGTCATGTGTGTCTGTTACCATTCCCGTTTCTACTTTTTCATGTTTGGTCCGAGGATTTGGAAGCACCTTTTCCGTCACCATTACATCACTCATCCGCTTGGCGAAAAGAATAGCAGACATAACTAGTCCCACCTCAACTGCCATCGTTAAATTAACAAAAACCGTTAACAAAAAAGTAACAACAAGGACAAGTGAATCAGTGGATTTTATTTTTAAAATATGGGCGAATACCTTTCTTTCACTCATGTTCCAGGCAACCACCATCAAGATTGGCGCCATACTTGCTAGTGGTATATAAGAAGCATATGGTGCAAAAAACAACAGAACAAGTAACACGACGATCCCGTGAATAATACCTGAAAAAGGTGAAATAGCTCCGTTCTTAATATTCGTTGCTGTCCGGGCGATTGCACCTGTGGCTGGAATTCCACCGAATAATGGCGTAAGTATGTTGGCAATTCCCTGCCCGATTAATTCCTTGTTACTGTTATGCTTACTATTCGTCATCCCATCTGCCACAACTGCCGAAAGCAGAGATTCAATCCCGCCAAGCATGGCAATAATGAACGCCGGCTTAAGTAGTTTCATCATGATCTCTATATTAATAGTCGGAATATGGATTTGCGGCAATGTACTAGGGATTTCACCGTACGCAGTTCCGATTGTGGCCACTTGACCAGGGAAAAACAAGGTGGCAACCATTGTGGATACAATTAATCCAATGAGCGGTCCTGGAACCTTTGGTGCAATCTTTGGCGTTAGAATTACGGTTCCTAAACAAATTGCTGCCGTTACTACACTAAATAGGCTGGTTGTATGAAGGTGGATAAAAATTTCTTGAATGTTTCTAATAAACTCCTCATGCTTTTCTATCCCCTTTAATCCTAGGAAACTAGCGATCTGTCCCGTGAAGATCGTGACAGCTATCCCGGTCGTGAATCCAATCGTAACCGGTCTGGGAATATATTTAATCAAGGATCCCAGTTTGAATATCCCCATTAACAGGAGAATAATCCCAGCCATAAACCCGGCAATAAGTAAATTTTCATAGCCGTATGTCATGACAATTCCAAACAAAATCGGAATGAATGCACCCGTCGGCCCGCCAATTTGATACTTTGAACCGCCGCATAGGGAGATGAGAATCCCGGCAACAATTGTTGTATAGATTCCATACTCTGGCTTCACCCCTGAAGCAATGGCGAATGCCATGCCAAGTGGAATCGCGATGACCCCAACAATCACGCCTGCAAGGAGGTCCTTTGGCAAGCTACTTAAGGAATAATGATGGAACCTTTTATCAGTAAACATATTCACCCTTCTTATCTAGTTATTTTTGTATATCTGATTATTTGAATATATGATAATAGCGGATAATAATCAAGTATTTAATTCGAAAATATTTCACTTGTGTTTGGTACGACAAGATGTTATAATAGCAAAGCGATGAGCTGAGTTGTGTAAGTCGAGAAACATTCCTTTATGGAGCGCACTATGTGGAGTGTGGTTTTTCGCCTCAATACGCAGAAGACGCCTGATTAATCAGGCGTCTTCTTTTTTTTGAAAATATAATTAGCACTTCTTTCCTATCTTTTTTATAATGAAGATAAGTTATAAAATAAAAAATGGGAGGGATTTGTTATGAATAATCACGAAATCGATTATAAGATTTATGGTGATGATATGCAGTTCGTTGAGGTAGAGCTTGATCCTCAAGAGACAGTTGTGGCCGAAGCCGGAAGCTTTATGATGATGGAAGATGATATACATATGGAGACGATTTTTGGCGACGGGTCGAGCAGCAGCGGTGGCGGACTAATGGGTAAACTATTCAGCGCAGGTAAGCGTGTTATTACTGGTGAGAGCTTATTTATGACAACCTTTACAAATACGGGGATAGGGAAGAAACATGTCTCTTTTGCCTCACCCTATCCAGGCAAAATTATTCCAATGGATTTAAGTGAACTTGGCGGAAAAATTATCTGTCAAAAGGATGCCTTTCTTGCTGCTGCCAAAGGCGTACAGGTCGGCATAGAGTTCCAACGTAAAATGGGGGTTGGTTTCTTCGGCGGCGAAGGCTTTATTATGCAAAAACTCGAAGGAGACGGAATGTGCTTCGTCCATGCCGGCGGAACGATTACGAGAAAAGAACTTCTCCCTGGCCAGACCTTGCGAGTGGATACAGGCTGTTTGGTAGCAATGACCAGTACTGTTAACTATAATATTGAATTTGTAAAAGGGATTAAAACCGCCATGTTCGGCGGCGAAGGATTATTCTTTGCCACTTTAAAAGGACCGGGTTCTGTTTGGATCCAGTCGCTGCCGTTTAGCAGGCTTGCAAGCCGTGTATTTGCCGCTGCCCCTTCTAGAGGAGGAGCGAAAGATGAAGGCAGCATTGCCCGCGGAATTTTTGATATGTTTAACGGTGACTAATATTATAGGGCAGGATCTAATTGATCCTGCTTTTTTGTAAGTGTCTAGTTATTTCTATAAACAAAACTCCATACCCAATATGGGTTGGAGTTTTGTTTCAAAGTATCTACTACTGTAGTTGTAATTTTTTCAGTTTACCAGCAACTTGGTCTCTTTTTATGTTATACGACTGCCATGGATGACTCTCACTAATTGCTTCCTTTTTCCTCTCAAGTAATATGGTTTGTAAATCCGGAATATTCTTATCCTTTTCGTACAGATTGATCAATCCAAGCACACCGGTTGGCGATAAACTGTTTAGATAGTGTACATCAATTTTCCCAGTGTGTTCGAAGCGGTTCATATTTTCCTTTACGACTATTTTATCCAAATCAATGACTGTTATGGCAGTGTAGTAAATTAACGATGTGATAAAATAAAAATGAAATAACGATAATTTTTCAACCCATATTTTCACCAAAGTATAGATGAAGATGATTACAAGGAAAATCATAAATGAATGCACCAGCACCCTTGTAAAGGTAAATCCATATGCGTCCTCGTACAGACTTAATCGTAAAAATGCAGAACTAAGCATCACTCCACTAGATAGGATAAGAATAGTAAGCATAAGCTGCGTAAAGCGTTGGATACTAATTTTTCCACGATCACCGAAAGTTACCACAACGATGGTGATTGACAAATTAATCATCGTGACAAACAAGAGTTCGAAAAACCCTTTTCTTGCATACTCGGCATACGTCAGATCACCCTGTAAAGTGCCGCTAAAGAAATACTTGAATTGTACCAGCGTGAATAAGATATAAACGATATTAATTAAGACCAGCACAGTTATGGAAATAATCGGGTCAAGCTTTTGGCGGTGGTGTAAACTTCCCTCCTGCTTCATGACTTTAATTTGTTTCTGTAACAAAACTTGCAGCAGACAAAATATTGCCGCTGTAGCGATAAGTATAAAGATGATTCTGATAAAACTTTCGGCGTCAACCACTCGAAACCAATTAGGAATTCCCCCAAGAATCTGCTCAAACTTCGAATCAGCTGTCATTAAAAGTCTTAGGACTACAGCCAATACTGGAACGGAAATGACCACACCAATTAAAACCTTTTTCCAAACAAGTAATTTATCTTCGTTTACACTTCCTTTTATGCCTTTGCCTAAATAGGCAGCAATCACTGCATTGTACTTCAGTGCGTCTAACAGCCTAGAAAATAGGTAGGAAACAAAAATAGGTTGACTCCATTGAAAACTTTTTGGGCTCGTGACTAATACTAAGTGAAAAATAACCAAGCCGGGAATCACCATAATATTTAGTCCGTAAAACAGCATATTATTATTTAAAAAATAGCTTGCCGAAAGGAGCCAAATACAACAAAGGACAAGGTAGCCAAATCGTTGATGTGAAAATGGATAACCACGGTACCGCAGGTAAAATACTGAATAAAAAACGATGATAAATATCAAATATGAAATCCCGATTTGCCCGCGAAAAAATGATTCTTCCGCTACGATTCCGAGAAGCAAACATAAAAATAAAAAGAGTCCATCCCTTTTGCCAATTTTCGTTTCCATCTTTCATCCCTCTTTTAAGTAGATTTTCTATATATATAGTTTTACTAGGTATATAAGCAAAAAAAACTGCTTATATCGAAGCCCTTCGTCCCCAGCGGTAGCCAATCCAGCTTATAGGGTAAAGGAAAAAAGTAAATATGATACAAGCAATAATAAACGTTTTTGTCAGTAATGGGGCGAACCACGAATGTGGGATTATTTGAAAAACGGTTAAAACCATTAAGATTAAATTGGGAATGAGCGATAATAGGAAGGTCTTCTTGAGAAGCCTTCGCCCCCCGTGTCCAAACCCTCTACCAATTTCGTAGCCAAGTAATGCCCAAAAAAACATATACAAAAAGGCAATTAAGGTAGGGATTGTTGTTAAATATCGCCAAATAGTGTTTGACCATTGCCATTGAAAGAGATTATGGGCAAGTGTTAGTAAACTTCCTCCACCAAAAAAAAGGATATTCAATAGAATAAACAGCCATTTCATATTACTCGGAGTTACGGAAAGTTCTTCTTTCCATAATTCTGCTATCTCTTCAGGGGATCCAAGCCTTGACACAATCCGCTCCAACAATTCCTCTTCGTTCGAACACTCATAGAATTCAATAATAATTTCATCAATATGCGATGCGTATTCAAGGAGAATTTCCTCTTTATCCTGATGATTTCCAAGACCCTTGGCCAATTCTTCAAGAAACCTATTCTTCTGCCGTTCCATGCTTCGATCTCCCAATCACCTTGTTCATTACCTTAACGAAATCCTGCCATTCACGCGTTTTTTCATCTAATAAATCTTTTCCGGCATTGGTAATCTGGTAATACTTGCGTGCCGGGCCCTTATCTTGCTCCTGCCAATAACATTCGATATACTCTTGCTTCTCAAGCTTATGAAGTGCCGGATACAAGGTCCCCTCTTTCACGCTCAAACCATGATCACTTCGCTGTTCAAGCTCTTTAACTAGTTCATAGCCATACATATCCCGCTCGTTTAATAATTGGAGTAAGATTAACGATGTGCTGCCTTTGACCAATTCACGGTTAAACATTTTTTCACCTACCTAGATATTTTAGGTGCATAGAAATTCTACAATTGATTTTCAAAATTGTAAAGCAATAATGGAAAAAATTTTATTAATAAAACTGAATCAACATTTAACCAACGAAAAAATGAGGTAAATAATTGGGGCGTGAATTATTATATAACGTTTCGTAATACCCCTAATAGGTACTGGCCGGGGACTTTATTTACTTGGAATTATTAAATAGCATGAGTCCTTTTTGTTTAGAACTCATACTATTTAAAAGCACCTACTATTTACCCAATCCTAAGCTTTTCTTCCAACAGTTTTTTATTATAAAGGATTTTTTGATCCTGTGGTCTATATTTTCCTGCCTTTTCATTATGATAATAGGATTTAGTAAAGTCACCCAAATTGTAGTAACAAAGACACATTTGCATATGTGGATACCATGTAAAATAGGCTGGGTAGATAAAACTCCATCTTTCCGATTCCGGCACTAATTGAGTGGCCTGATTGTACCAGTAGATTGCCACCTTATATTCCCGCCTTCGCTGATAATTATACCCAATTCGGCTGCATGTTTCGGCCCGGGGGATCTTAGAAAACTCAATAGATTGAAATAAGGAGCTAAGTTCATTGTCAAGATCGCTTAGATGACGATAGCAATCTGCTTTATTAATGCACGCGTAGACCTTATCCTCAATCCATCCTTCTTTTAAGTCTAGATTATTATTGTAGGCCGCAATCGCTTTCTCATAATAACCATTTTCCCTAAGCTCATTTCCGTAATAAAAATAATCCCTCGGTGAAAATGTATCGCCGCGATCAATTTTGCCTTGATAAATGTTTAGATTTCTCCCTACAGAGTGTTTAATTTTTCTATGGGTGACAGAAACCTCAGAATTAATGATGTTTCCATATACATCTAAATACTGATGACAGTCACCTTTCCACTCATAATTCCTTGCCTTTTTAACAAGGCGGTTGCGGCGATAGCGCAGTGTTACATTCCCAAATTCATCTGTGCCGGCGTCATAGTACATAGAAACTGAATCCACTGCGGGATCTAACGATTCCTTTAATTCTTTCAGTTTTCTCTGATCTTCTTCGAGAAGTACATCATCGGCATCAAGATAAAGAATATATTCCTTTGTGGCATATTTAAATGACTCGTTTCTTGCAGCTGCAAAATTTCCAATCCATTCAAAGAAAAAAACACGATCTGTATACTGCTTTGCTATTTCTACTGTACGATCAGTGGAACCCGTATCCACAATATTTATTTCATCCACAATATCTTTTATTGTTTCCAAACATCTTGCCAACACTTCTTCTTCATTTTTTACAATCATGCATAAGCTAATAGTAATCAATACAAATATCCCCTTTCTTACACACAATAGTTGCAAGTTTTATACAATTTTAAGCTTTCTTTCTCCTAAATTCTCCAGTTTCCTTTGTATCATATTAAAACAACCTCTTACCTGGTTGTACTTGTACCTACTTTTTTGGAAAAAGAACAATCTAACTGTCAGCTAAGTAATCAAATCAAATAGATTTATTACTTGATCCGGCATTTCCAAGCTTTACTGTAGGAGCTTTATGAACTCCATTTTGTAAAAATGCTTTAAACAAAGAACCTTCTCCCGAAAGAGAAGGTTCTTCTTAATGAAAAATATTCGTCTAAACTAAGGATTGATTCTGTTCTGCTACTTGTTGTGAATTAAGGTCCTGTTGGTCCCGTTGCTCCTGTTACTCCCGGTGCTCCTGTTACTCCTGGTGCTCCTGTTGGTCCCGTTGCTCCTGTTGCTCCTGGTGCTCCCGTTGGTCCTGGTGCTCCCGTTGGTCCTGGTGCTCCTGTTGGTCCTGGTGCTCCTGTTACTCCTGGTGCTCCTGTTACTCCTGTTGCTCCTGTTACTCCTGGTGCTCCTGTTACTCCCGGCGCTCCTGTTACTCCTGGCGCTCCTGTTACTCCCGGTGCTCCTGTTACTCCCGGCGCTCCTGTTACTCCTGGTGCTCCTGTTACTCCCGGCGCCCCTGTTACTCCCGGTGCTCCTGTTACTCCTGGTGCTCCTGTTACTCCCGGCGCCCCTGTTACTCCTGGTGCTCCCGTTACTCCTGTTACTCCCGGCGCTCCTGTTACTCCCGGCGCCCCTGTTACTCCAGTTGCTCCTGTTACTCCAGTTGCTCCTGTTACTCCAGTTGCTCCTGTTACTCCTGGCGCTCCTGTTACTCCCGGTGCTCCTGTTACTCCCGGCGCTCCTGTTACTCCCGGTGCTCCTGTTACTCCTGGTGCTCCTGTTGCTCCCGGTGCTCCTGTTACTCCTGGTGCTCCTGTTACTCCCGGTGCTCCTGTTACTCCCGGTGCTCCTGTTACTCCCGGTGCTCCTGTTACTCCTGGTGCTCCTGTTGCTCCTGTTGCTCCTGTTGCTCCTGGTGCTCCTGTTGCTCCTGGTGCTCCTGTTGCTCCTGTTGCTCCTGTTGCTCCTGTTGCTCCTGTTGCTCCTGTTACTCCTGGTGCTCCTGTTACTCCTGTTACTCCTGGTGCTCCTGTTACTCCTGGTGCTCCTGTTGGTCCCGGTGCTCCTGTTGCTCCTGGTGCTCCTGTTGGTCCTGGTGCTCCTGTTGGTCCTGGTGCTCCTGTTGGTCCTGGTGCTCCTGTTGGTCCTGGTGCTCCTGTTACTCCTGGTGCCCCTGTTACTCCCGGCGCTCCTGTTACTCCTGGTGCCCCTGTTACTCCCGGCGCTCCTGTTACTCCCGGTGCTCCTGTTACTCCCGGCGCCCCTGTTACTCCTGGTGCTCCCGTTACTCCTGTTACTCCCGGCGCCCCTGTTAC
>NZ_JAANMZ010000021.1 GCF_011250555.1 Bacillus sp. MM2020_4
GATTAGTCTCTAAAAATATGTACTATGAATTAGGACTAATTATTGCAGCTGCATCAAGAAGAGGGATTGTATTGGAAAAGCCAAAGGATTTTGAACAACACATTGCCTACGAATTATTAATAGAATTAAGTAAATAGAATTCCTCCGTGATTGAATAAATAGTTCATCATTAAGATCTTAAATAAAACCACAAGAAAGCCGCTGATATAAATCAGTGGCTTTCTTCATTTCGTTCAAGTACGGCTATTTTTTCAAAATTTATATGGAAAAATAATAGAAATAATGAGATTCCCTAATGAAGCCGATTTTTTCATAAAGCCTTTGGGCTGTCGTATTATCCTCAGCAGTTTCAAGAAAAAGTCCCTTCGCCCCAGTTTCTTTCGCAAAATCTATTGCCATTTTCATCAAGGATTCGCCCACACCCCTTCCGCGGGCGATTTCCTTCACATATAAATCATTTAATACCCATGACCGCTGCATACTTACACTTGAAAACGAAGGATAAAGCTGTACAAAACCAAGCGGATTAGATTCTTCAAGTGCGATAAAAGCAACAGACTCTTCGTTAAGAATTCTCTCCTGCAAAAACTTTCTTACCCCCTCCATATCGGATTTTTGTTCATAAAACTGCCTGTACAAATCAAATAGCTCTGTTAAAGCATCAAGCTCATTTAATGTGGCCTTTTGAATATACATGTTTATTTCTCCCTTTTTTATAGTTTACAAGAAGGATTTTCCCCTCGTATTTGTTGCTCGTATCACTGAATCCACCGCGGCACGGTTGTATCTTTATTTACTATTCTGCATGTTTCGTTGTATTCCTTTAAGATTTGTGTTGGTTTTGTGGGCATGCGAAAAAGCCTTGAAAGATCAAGGCTTTTTCTGTTAATAGATGTGGCATACCCAATTAGGTTTATTTATTCTTATTCGTAATTGCTTTTCAATGTTGAAGTTGTCTTCAATTAAAGATTGGTGGGGGTTCCACCCATGTGACCTGGGAACATGCCACCCATGCCGCCATATCCATCATGGCTCGGGAATCCACCCATGCCGCCATGACCAGGGTATCCACCCCAGCCGCCTTGTCCACCATGCCATCCATGACCAGGATATCCACCCCCATAGCCGCCATGCCATCCATGACCAGGGTATCCACCCCCATAGCCGCCATGCCATCCATGACCAGGGTATCCACCCCCATAGCCGTCATGCCATCCATGACCAGGGTATCCACCCCCATAGCCGTCATGCCATCCATGACCAGGATATCCTCCCATACCCGGGTATCCGACTCCCATACCCGTGCCGCTAAATCCACCCATTCCAGGGAATCCTCCGCCCATGCCGCCAAAACCACCCATGCCTGTATTAAATTGTCTCAAATCGTTCATTTGAGCATCTCTCCTTTATATAGGTTACAGTCTAGACTATGTTGAAATCGTGAAAAGGCATAGGCGGATGTCCTGTTTTTTCTTAACTATTTAGGCATGCATGACCAAAATCTTAAACAAAACGGTTTGATAGTAATTCTTTCCGTCGATATATACTCATCACAATTCCAATTAAAAAGGAATTTAGCAATACTGGCATTAACCCATAGCTAATAAAAGGCAAGGATATCGAGGTTTGTGGAAAGACGCCAAGTGCCATTCCCACGTTACAAACCAGCTGAACCCCATAAAGTCCCACTGCACCAAACAAAAGAAGTTTGGCATAAGAATCATGAATTTTATTAGAGATAACAATAAATCTCACCATAATTAGGGTAAGGATAACAAATAAAGCAATTGCAAAAAGCCAGCCGTATGTATAGGTTAAACTCACAAAAACAAAATCCGTATGTGCTGATGGAATAAACTCTTTATTCCCATGGTTACCAAACCAACCGGCTTTTGACATTAATTCTTTCACTCGTAAAATCATATAACTTGCCCCACCCGAAGATTTCTCTGGGTTTATAAAGGCAAGAATTCTTCCTAGTTGATAACTCTTAAGACGTTCTAAAGAAACCAACCCCATAATCAAGAATAAACAGAAGGTTATTCCCCCAATAACCATCATTTTTTTTCTGCTAAATTTACTCCACCAAAACATTCCCATGACCATAACAGTATACATAAAGGGAATTGTAATATTTGACACTGCTAATAATAAGAGCAATGGGATGAAAAACAATATAAAAAATTGCCAAATCTTAAGCCGCTCGTTACTAAAAAATGAAGCCCAACCAAGGAAAAATAAGGGCAATACCATTGAGCTTTCTAAGGTAATAATTGACGGGATTCTAAGTAGCGGTACCCCATTAATCATGGTATTAGAAAGAAATCTGATGATAAGTAAAAAGAGAACGCCTAAAGTGTAAAACATCCACCCTCGTGTTTTCCATGCTCGAAAATCGATTAACATGATTCCTATAGCTGCAGAAGCACCTAGTAAAACAGTAACGCTTTTCATAAAAGCAAAATGTGTCGTATCCTCCAAGTATCCAAGTGAAGCTAACGGTAAAAATCCAAGTCCCAATGTTGTCACCAATAGAATGATCATAAACCAATCTACCTTGGGCTTGTGCAGCCTATTCATCTGTTTACCTAATTTGCTCGGGCTACCCATTTGTTCAATGGCTTTTTCCTCAGCCTCTGTTTCCGGTAACCCCATCTCTATTAATAAATTTTTGGCTTCCTGGATATGAAAACCTAATTCAGTGGCTACAACATTCTTGGCTTCCTTCGATTTAATTTGTTCTGTTACCTCTTTCAAAAAAATAAACTTCTTATTTGCCACGTCCGTCTCACCCCTCCAGCAGTTCATGTAAAACAAACCCTTTTTTCGTTTGATTCTTACCCGCTTTTTGCAAGATTTTTTTCCCTTTATTAGTTAACTGGTAATATTTCGCCTTAGATCTTTGCCACGTCGCTTGAATCCATTGATTCTGCTCTAAACGGTGGAGCAGAATGTAGAGAGATCCTTCGTTATCCTCGAATTTCCTGATGCCTCTACCCCGTAAAAGTTTTACTAATTCAAAACCCGTTCTTTCGTTGACAAGTAGCTGCAGGACAGCAAATAGAACATCCTCTTCTTTTTCTTCCTGCTGTTTGATTTTTTCACGAATGTCTTTTCGATGCTTTTCGGTAAAATTCAACTGTGAAAAGGTAGTTCGATTCATTGATTTTCTTAAATTCTTTAAACGATCCTCCATGTTCTATGCCTCCAATCGTTCTTTCATAAGTTCTTTCGCCCGTTTTAATCTTGTTTTCACTGTGTTTTCTACCGTATTTGTAACAGCTGCGATTTCTTTAATCGGCAATTCCTCATAATAAAAGAGATATATCACCTCTCGATATTTAATCGGCAGTGTCATAACCGCAGAAATTAATTCATCATCCTCTTCTTTCTGAATGACGACCTGCTCGACCATTTCCTTTTTCGTTTGACTGTTTGTCGGTTCTTCGTCTGTCGTGACGACGTTCCGAGTATACCAGCTCTTCAGGTAGTCCTTGCAATGATTGATGGCAATGCGCCATAGCCATGTCCGCAGCTTCGATTTACCGCTATATTTATGAAGTGAATTGTAACATTTAATAAAAATATCCTGGGTTAGGTCTTCAGCTAGCCCTTTATTTTTCACATATGAATAAACAAGTTGTAAGATGTCCTGCCCATATCTAGTCATAATTTCATCTATTAGGGTTTCTTTATCTTCTGTTTCAATTACTTCCGCTGTCAATTCCTCCACTTTTGTCCCTCCCTTGATACATCTTAGACGACACATTCCTTTAGAAAGTTTTAAAAAAACAAAAAAAGGATAGATAGAGCAGAAAAAAACTGCCACTATCTATCCTTTTTTGTTTACTCATCTTCAGAAGCACTTTTTTCATCCTTATGGAACCAAAGGGGTTCTTGGTCGTCCTCGTCACCATTATAGTTGATGAGGATTTCTTCACCCGCTTTAATATCCTTGTATGCATAGAAGTCAAACGTGTGATTTGGAAAATTTATTTCATAGGTTGCATTGGGTTCATACGAATGGTTAAACAACATCCCATATCCTAAAACAAACGCAGTGTGGTTTACCCCATACTCAAATGCATAATCAGCAAGCAAGGTTTTTTCAATGTGAACATGCTCCTCATTTGGGTAAGGAATTACGGGTGCCGCATGAATCAGCTTCCCTTTTGCAATATCCTCTGTTGCAAATACACCTCTATTTAATTCGCCATCGCTTAGCTTTGAAGTTTTTATTTCAATCATATTCATCACCTATAAAGTTCTTTCCAATGAAGTTTTTATCATACTTAAGCTTGCCATTATATTGGGAAGAATGCAATTGTTTTTTATTCTGTCCAAGTGGTTATATTTTCCGAAATCCATCATAAAATGGAATATACGTTCGTAGGGAGGCGAGGATATTGTTTAGTAACAATGATTCCTTGATTACAGGTGAGATGTTAGTCAGGCATTACGAGCTGAATAAACAGAAAAAAGAAATGGAACTGGAAATGAATCAATTAAAGGATGCCTTTCAAACCTATTTTAATAATCTTGTCGGATCCAATCATAAAGCCGAAATCACCATCAGTGGTTTCAAGCTGCAAAGGCAGATTCGAAAGACAGAAAAGTACAATGAGGATGAAACGATAAAAAGATTAGAAGAATTACAGATGAATGAACTTATACAAGTTGTAAAAAAGCCGGATGATGGAAAAATTAAAGCAGCACTAAATTTAGGATTTCTTCAACCTAATCATTTGGAAGGCTGTGTGGTCACAAGTTATACTCAAGCTATTTCTGTTAAGCCGATTACACCAAGATAAGGTTAAAAACCCACGCCTATAAAAGGGACGTGGGTTCAATTTATTTGATTATTTTTCTCAGCATATAACAAGCTCCGTCCTTAGCAAAATATAAAAATTCACCGTTATTCACAACCATTGTTATTTACACTTCAAGTTGCTGGCTGTCTTTTAATAGGGCTTCGTCTTCCCATCCTTTGCACACATCAACCCACGCTACGGCAGAAGAAAATTGAAGAATTTCATCCTTTGATAACTCAATGGCAGAGTTCGTGCTGCCACAGGCCGGGAATAGGGTCTCGAATCGTTGCATCGATATATCAAGGAAAACGTCAATTTCGTTTTTCAAACCGAATGGGCAAACCCCGCCGATGGCATGTCCTGTTTGCTCAAGCACTTCATCTGGTGTGAGCATTCGCGGTTTGAATCCAAATTTTTGCCGAAACTTTTTATTATCGACCTTGGCATCACCAGCAGCAACAATTAGGATGGCTTTTTCCTCATTCCCACGAAAGGATAATGTTTTGGCGATTCGTGCTGGGATTACCCCAATCGTTTCCGCGGCTTGATCAACAGTAGCACTTGATGTTTCAAATTCCATGATATCCATTTCACGATTCCATTGTTTAAAATAGGTTTTAACGCTTTCTACTGACACCTTTTTCATCCTCTCCATATGTATTATCTTGTATAATAGCATACGTTAAAGTATTAAAGCGAAAATACGTCTTGGAATGAATCCCTAATGAATAAATTTCCTAAAAATTGATTGCTACATGTTGCTATCAGTGAAATATCAGGATGATAATAATAAGATATATAGAAGCTTGCAAAAGGATATCGATATCTTGCTCCCGTCATTACTACTAAAAATAGAGATAATGGAAATTTGAACGTTTTTTTCAATCCTTCTTTCTGAAAAGTGATATAATTTTTGTTATAATTATAGATTAATAGTCTGAATGGCTTTCGTTTTGGGAGGGGAAACATGAATTCACACAGTGCAGCATTGCCCCACTCAAGGGCGAAGGGAATTGTCTTAGTGCTCATTGCCGCAACCTTTTGGGGAGTATCCGGCACCGTTGCTCAGTACCTATTTCATCAGCAAGGTTTCAGCACCAACTGGCTTGTGGTGACACGGCTTATTTTTTCAGGAATTGGCTTATTACTGTTTTCACAAACTGTGGGGAAACAATCTATTTGGAGTGTATGGAAAAATAAACAGGATGTTGGCCGTCTGATTATTTTTGGAATCATTGGTATGTTCGGCGTTCAATACACCTATTTTGCTGCAATCGAGCATGGAAATGCGGCAACAGCAACCGTCTTGCAGTATTTGGCGCCAGTGATTATTGCCAGCTATTTATTTCTACGAGCAAAGTCATTACCAGGAAAACAAGAAGTGTTGGCGATTATTCTCGCACTTTTGGGAACCTTTCTTTTAGTAACGAAAGGAAGTGTTCATTCCCTGTCCATTACAGGAATGGCATTTTTCTGGGGGATTCTTTCCGCATTTGCCCTCGCATTTTACACGCTCTATCCGGGCGGCTTATTATCAAAATGGGGTTCATTGATGACGGTTGGCTGGGGGATGACCATTGGCGGCATCGGATTTAGTTTCATCCATCCTCCCTGGAAGTTCCAAGGTGATTGGAGTCTGACATCCTTCTTAGCGGTCGTGTTTGTGGTTATTTGTGGCACGTTGATTGCCTTCTTTTGCTATATGGAGAGTTTGAAATACATCAGTGCTTCTGATGCAAGTCTGCTTGCCTGTGTCGAGCCATTATCCGCGGCCTTTTTGGCCGTTGCTTGGCTCCATGTTTCCTTTGGTGCGGCTGAGTGGATTGGCTCTATTTTCATAATTGCCACGATATTTATTTTATCTATAGCAAAAAATAATAAAAAGCAAACTGAAAATAAAGGGTTCGATTTCGGGGCAGGTAAAAAAAGTAGCAACTAAATAATGTAGTTGCTACTTTTTTTGCTTTTTTATTCACCTAAATCCACATTGTGGTACACTTGCTGCACATCTTCTAATTCTTCTAATACATCAATCATTTTTTCAAATTTTGCTAGTCCATCTTCAGGAAGTGTAATTTCATTTTGAGGCAGCATAGTTAATTCGGCAACGGTAAAGTCCGTCATCCCTGCTTGCTTAAATGCTTCTTGCACGGCATGGAATTGGTCTGGCTCTGCATAGACAATCACCGAATCTTCTTCTTCTATAATGTCACGGACATCAACATCTGCTTCCATTAATAGCTCAAGAACATCATCTGCTGTTTTTCCTTCGACACCAATAACAGCAGTAGCATCAAACATATAGGCTACAGATCCGCTGACACCCATATTTCCGCCGTTTTTACCAAAAGCAGCACGAACATCGGATGCGGTACGGTTTACGTTATTCGTTAGTGCATCAACGATGACCATGGATCCATTTGGTCCAAAGCCCTCATAACGAAGCTCTGTATAGCTTTCTTCGGAACCACCTTTTGCTTTTTCAATCGCACGGTCAATAATGTGTCTTGGTACATTGTATGTTTTCGCACGTTCTAGAACAAATTTTAACGCTTGGTTGGACTCAGGATTCGGTTCACCCTGTCTCGCTGCAACATAAATTTCAACCCCAAATTTCGCATAAACACGACTTGTATTAGCATCCTTTGAAGCTTTCTTTTCTTTAATATTGTTCCACTTACGTCCCATTATGAACACTCTCTTTCCGCTTTGAATCTACACGAAATTATTATAAGAAAAAAACTGAATCTTTCATATTTTTTCAACATAACAATTTTGAGTTATGAATCATCTAATTGTCAAACATCACTTTATCAAAATGATACTTTCATACACAGATAATATTATACATTAAATGTTTCATTTGTTAAGTATCCTAAAAACAAAAAAGTATAAGAAATGCCTCGATTTTCAAAAAAAAGGATCATTCCATGTTGTATGGATGATCCTTTCGCATTACACAAGCATTTGAAACAACGTGCTATCGTTATTTACTTCCCGATAAATAAATCCCTTTGCCTTAATCCGGTCTATTAATGGTAGATAGTCATCTTTATCTTTTAATTCGATACCAACCAATGCTGGACCTGTCTCTCGATTATTTTTTTTCGTATATTCAAAGTGGCTAATATCATCATTTGGTCCAAGTACATCAAAGAGAAATTCGCGTAATGCTCCTGGGCGCTGCGGAAATTGGACAATAAAATAATGCTGCAGGCCTTCATAAAGTTTGGAGCGCTCTTTAATTTCCTGCATCCGCCCGATATCATTGTTGCCGCCGCTGACGATACAAACAACTGTTTTCCCTTTAATTTCATCTGAATATGTATCTAAGGCAGCAACGGAAAGGGCTCCAGTTGGTTCCACAACAATGGCATTTTCGTTATACAAGGACAAAAGCGTGGTACAAACCTTACCTTCCGGAACCACAATAATGTCATCGACGATTTCTTTGCAAATTTCAAACGTTTTGGATCCAACTGTTTTAACTGCCGCGCCATCTACGAATGGGTCAATTTCTTTGAGGGAGGTAACCTCCCCTTTGAGTACTGATTCCTTCATTCCTGGTGCCCCTTGAGGTTCGACACCGATTAATTGTGTGGTTGGGGAATAGTGTCTTAAGTAAGTTCCCACCCCCGCTAGCAAGCCACCGCCGCCGATTGCGGCAAAGAGATAATCAATTTTTTCAGGACAATCGTTGAGCAATTCGACTGCCACCGTTCCTTGACCGGCAATCACATCGAAATCATCGAAGGGATGAATAAAGGTACGACTTTCAGCCTGGCTACACTCCATGGCTTTTTCATATGCATCATCGAAGGTATCTCCAGTTAACACAATTTCAACACTGTCTTTACCCCAAAATTTTACTTGGTTCACTTTTTGCTTTGGTGTTGTACTTGGCATATAGATTTTGCCATGAATGTTTAAAAGGTGACAAGAATAGGCCACTCCTTGAGCGTGATTGCCAGCACTTGCACAGATAATACCGTTTTGAAGTTCATCCTCATTAAGCTTTTTGATACGGTTATAGGCCCCGCGAATCTTAAACGAACGGACACTTTGCAAATCCTCTCTTTTTAAATATACATGACAATCATATCGTTCTGACAGCAGATGATTGTACTGCAGCGGGGTTGGGGAAATTTCATCCTTAATATTATGGCTGGCAAGGATAATATCTTCGACACTAAACGTTTTCTTTTCGACTTGTTGACTCATGTTAAAACTCCTCCTCTGTATTTCCTACTGTGCATGTAAAATGGTTTTGGTCTTGGTAAATGAATTTGCATTTTTAAACAACAAAAAACCCGTCCCTAATGGAATAGGGACGAGTTAGCTCGCGATACCACCCTACTTCCGCAATTGTACTATTGAAACTGCGGCTCTCGATCAACGTACCATTTAGGTACGGGTTCCATTGTAACGGTGGACATTCCGGTACAGCTTACTTTTACCGTTCAGCTATACATCTCAGAGATGATTTTCAGATAAGCCCGTCATCGACTCCCACCAACCGTCGATTCTCTGCTGGACAAGGCAATACCCTACTCTTCTCGTCATTGATTCATATCTAATTTTAGATAAGATTACCATCGAAAATATACCCTGTCAATGTATTTTGACTATTTTAACTATTTTGTCAATTAATAAAGCGCTTTCATTTTTCACATTCTGTTTAGTGCCGTCTTTATAGTATTTAGTGACCTAAATGATATAATTTTAAAAGGAGATAAATAATTCTGACAACTAAAAAGGAGAGGTTTTGAAATGAAGATTCCTTACAAGGGGAAATCCCCCGCCATTCATGATTCAGTATTTGTTGCACCAGGTGCATATCTGGTTGGCGATGTCCGGATTGGCAAAGAATCAACCGTATGGTTTAATGCCGTATTACGTGCAGACGACGGTCCGATTATCATCGGTGAACGATGCAGTATCCAAGATAACTCGACCATTCATCTATACGAAGGATTTCCAGTGGTAATTGAAGATGATGTAACCATTGGCCATAATGTTATTTTGCACGGGTGCAAAGTAGGAAAGAAATCCATCATTGGCATGGGGTCCACGCTTCTTGACGATGTGGAGGTTGGTGAGGAATGCATTATTGGTGCGAATACGCTACTTGCAGGTGGAATTAAGATACCCCCTCGCTCCCTTGTACTTGGTTCACCAGGAAAAGTGGTCCGCGAGCTTTCAGAGAAAGATTTACAGATGCTGCAAATGTCTAGTGAGCACTACGTCCAAAAAGGGAAAGAATTTAGAGAGATTCTTAACTAGTTAGCTAAACCAACTATATTAATCGAAAATTGATATTATTGTGACCGTCGACGCATAGTTTTTCTACATATGGTCACACATATCTTTTATCGGTTTTAGCCAAAAACCTTATGTCTTGTCTCCGCAAATTGTACGGATACTAAAGCAAAGAAAAGACCGAACGCACGTCCGGTCTTTTTCTTAATCTATGAATGGCTTTTACTTAATTCACCGGTCTTAGCAGGAATGAGAAAACTCAACACAACCGTGATCAAACTCAAGCACAAGGCATAAAGGAATACGTTTTTCATACCAACGGAAATGGTTACTGCCTGATTAATAAGCAAACCCATGATGGTTACACCAATTGACGTTCCAATATTTCTTAAAAAGATCTGCAGTGATGTAGACATCCCCTTGATATGGGGTTCGGCAAATTCTTGAGAAGCAATCGTGCCTACCGCAAACAGCAAACCGAAGGAAACACCTTGGATTGTTAAAATCAAAAACAATCCCATGTAAGAAATATCCTGAATGAATAAATAAAGCGCTAATCCCGAAATGGTCGTAATAAAACTGCCGATAATAAATAATATTTTGTAACCAAAGCGGAGGATCCAATTCCCTGCCGGTGTACTACCAAACATCCAGCCGAGCGCAATACTTAATAGAATCAGGCCACTTTTATAAATACTCATGTCTCGACCTTCTTGTAAAAACAAGGGAATGAAATTCGAAGTACCGAAAAACGATAAACAATAAAACAACATGAACAAATTCGTCATGAGGATTCCTCTATTTTTAAACAATGACACAGGGAGAAACGGTTCTGTTTCTTTCCTTTCAACTAATAGGAATACAATCAATCCGATGATTCCAATCAGGATGTACCAAATACCATGACTCACATTGGTAGCCAATAATAAAAGGGTAATCGAAAATCCAAAAAGGAAGAACCCTTTATAATCGATATGAGTCTTTTTAAATACTGTTTTTTCTTTATAAGGAAGTAGACACAGCACTGTGGCAATACCAATAGGGATATTGATAAAGAAAATCCATCTCCATGTCAAGGTCTCAACGAAGAAGGAACCCAAAACAGGCCCTACAATAGAGGAAATAGCCCAAATGGTACTAAATACCGCCTGGATCTTGCCACGCTTTTCAATTGTAAATAAATCTCCAACGATTATCATAGAGAGTGGAACCATTCCGCCGGCGCCAAGCCCTTGAATCCCTCTATACACAATCAGCATCTCCATGGAATTCGCGATTCCACACAGGATCGAGCCAAACGTAAACAGACCAACCGAGATCATTAACAGCTTTTTCCGCCCATACATATCTGATAGTTTACCGTAAAGTGGTACAGTAACAGTACTCGCTAACATATAAACGACAAAGATCCAAGCAAACAATTCCATGCCGCCGAGTTGTTTGACAATCGTTGGACTTGCTGTCTGCATTATATTGGCATCTAACGCCGAAATAAGGGTTGTAATCACAAGCCCCCAAAATACATATCTATTTTTCCCCATATGAACCTCCAATGTCCGATCATTGCTGAATAATTCCTTTTTTTTACAACCTCATTTTTACACTTCTATCATTATAGCAAAATTTATTTTCTTTTACCCAACTTTATGAAAAGAACCCGTAAAAAAAGGGCTGATCGATTTCAGCCGAGTTTAAACAAGTAAGAATAGCTTATTTTCCTTGGAGATCAATGGATTGAAAAAAATTCCCGATTATTGTTATATATTCTTCTGGCTCCTCAATATACGGCATGTGTGCGCTGTTTTCGAATACATGGAATTTCGAATCCCGGGTCACGTCACTGTAGTATTGAGTTGTTTCTGGTGTTGCTTCGTCAAATCGCCCACACGTATATAGAACCGGGCAGGTAAGGTCCTTTAATTTCGATGTACAGTCAAACTCCTTCAAATTGCCAAGAACGGTAAATTCCGATGGCCCCCACATGATAGTATAGATTTCAGCATTCCGGTACCCTGAAGGTCTTTGTTCTAGCCATTCCGGTTGCTTCTCCATTCTGTTTACAAAATGTTTTCCAAATACCTCAATCGCCGCTTCAAATTCTTTCGAATCGGTCGTTCCATTTTCTTCACAGCGTGTAATGGTTTCCTGTATTTCAAGTGGAAGTTTTTTTAGATTTCGCTTTTGATCCTGTTCCCATAAGGGGGCGCTAAGACAGGGGCTTGAAAAAATTACACTTTTCACACCGCTTGGCTTTGTTAAGCAATAAGCAGCAGCAAGCGTTGTCCCCCAGGAATGACCTAGGATATGTAATTCACTAAGCTTCAGCGCTTGTCTTATTTGCGCTAATTCCTCTACAAAACGGTTGAGATGCCAAAGAGAGGTATCCGTTGGTCTGTCGGATTTTCCACAACCTAATTGATCATATAAGATCACGGGACGATCTTTCGCAAGAGCTTTTAACCCTTGAAGCGAAAAAGAGGATGATCCCGGCCCGCCATGGAGAATAATGACTGGCGTGCCCCCACCCTTTTCATCGAAAACTTGATACCAAACCTTTCCACCTGTTACTTCTATATAACCTTCATTATTGTGCATACTTTTTCTCCCCTAACCATTGCCTATTCCTTTTTACGCCTATCCTTTCTTTTGCCCACCAACAGTCCAAGTAACCAGCCGATGCCCGCAAGTAGTGGGTAAAGAATCATGATCGCAATTCCCTTACTGCTATCTTCAAGGCTTACTAGGTAACTTAAACTAAAGCTAATGATAGCCCCGGTAAAATGTCCAAATCCCCCGTACATCTTGGCATACTGATTCGTTCTCCAACCAATTATACCAAAAATTAGTCCAATTCCGACAAAAAGTACAAGCATGAATAAATCTTCAACAAAATAGATAAGCTGCTGCAACGATGTTCCTCCGAACCTGAAAAATTTGTCACATAATTGTATTCTATGAATTTTTCCAATTTCCTTTGAATGGGCGAGAAAAAATATCAGGCATAGTGTATCGTTCCTTGGTTTAACCCTCTTACAGCTTTTCAAAAAACAAAAGACCTGCCCCAAGTGTCAAACACTTGGTCAGGTCTCCTACATTATCGCTGCATCTTCCAAACCGCGGCAAGATTAGCAGCAGTCCGTTCTACATATACCGCAGCATTCTTAAGGGCATCTTCTAGTAAAACAACTCCCGGTACGATACTAAAAACGGCATCGATTCCGTAGTCGTGGACAACAGTGGAGTCATCAGCCATATTTCCCGCAAGCGCCACAACAGGAACACCAAACCTTTTTGCTGTTTTGGCTACCCCAATCGGCGTTTTTCCAAAGATCGTTTGGCCATCAATCTTACCTTCCCCGGTAATCACCAAATCAGCATCCTGGACTAGGTGGGAAAGTCCTGTTGCCTCAATGACAATTTCAACGCCGCGCTTTAGCTCTGCAGGTAAAAATGCAAGTAAGCCGCCACCAAGACCGCCGGCAGCACCGGCACCAGATACATCGTTTATCTTTTTCCCAAGGTCCTGTTCAATAATAGCGGCAAAATGGGCAAGATTTAGGTCCAATTGCTCGACCATTTCTGGTGTTGCCCCTTTTTGCGGTCCAAAAATAGCGGAAGCTCCTCTATCACCTGTTAGCGGGTTATCGACATCACAGGCCACGTCCATTTTTATACCCTGTAAGCGGGGATCCACATTAGCAAGATTGATAGAAGCTACATCACCAAGTGACCCGCCTCCTTCCCCAATATCATGCCCAGCAAGATCGAGGAAACGAACCCCTAGGGCTTTCGCCATCCCCGCTCCGCCATCATTTGTTGCGCTTCCACCGATTCCAATAATAATGTGAGTAACGCCTAAATCAAGAGCTGCAGCAATTAATTCCCCTGTCCCACGTGTCGAGGTAATCAATGGGTTTCGTTTTTCCACAGGGACAAGATGTAGGCCTGAAGCGGCAGCCATTTCAATGACAGCAGTCGTCTTATTACCAAGAACTCCGAAAAAGGCATCTACAGGTTCACCAAGAGGACCCGTTACCTTTTTATAAATAATTTCCCCACCCGTGGCATCCACTAGGGCCTGAACCGTCCCTTCGCCGCCATCAGCCATCGGAATTCTCACAAAATCCGCATCAGGGATTTGACGCTTAAAGCCTTTTTCAATAGCATCAGCGACTTCAAGGGCGGACAAACTCTCCTTAAATGAATCAGGTGCAATAACAATTTTCATCCTATTTCTCTCCTATCTATGTCAATATTGCACGGATGAACTATCCAAAAAAGTGAAACACACCATAAATCAATGTTGAAAGGATGGCCATCGTTAAACCAACGAGTGTCTCGTATGGAATGACTTTTAAGCGTTCTTTGATATCCATATTGACACTTCCACCAGTTGCATGGAAAAAGCTTCCGTGTGGCAGATGGTCTAAAACGGTTGCCCCTGCATGAATCATTGCTGCACCAGCGATAGCCGACACACCCATACCTAGAATAGTCCCGCTAAATACCTGACTCGCTACAGCTGTACCGGCAGTGGTTGAAGCCGTTGCAGCCGACATAAAAATACCTGATACCGGTGCAAGGACGTATCCAGGAAGACCGAGTACATTTAACCCTTCAATCAATAAGTCTTTCAATCCTGAATTCGCAATAATCCCTGCGAGTGTACCTGTTCCAAGTAGCATGATGGCTACGCCTGACATTTTGCCAAGGCCAGAAACAGCATACTCATTCACTTTTCTACCTCGACCCATTACCAATGCCCCGACAATCCCGCCAACTGGAAGGGCAATCATGGGGTCAATGCTAATATCAAATAAGGGCCTTAAGGCTAATAAAATGATTGTCACTAGTGGGGCAACAATGGCTGGGAGAAATAATGGAAGCTTTCCGCCATTGTGTGTCTGCACTTCAAAATCTTTTATACTGGAACCTTTATTAATAAGTTTTTTTGCAATGAGATACGTTACCACAAGTCCGAAAAGGGCAGGAATAATTCCGGCAGCCATAATAGAGGTAAGTGGAACTTTAAAAGCATCAGATGCCGCAATGGCATTGGGATTTGGTGATATGATATTCCCTGCCTTACCGCCGCCTATCATGGCGAACAAGATCGCCGTTTTAGAAATTCCGGCTCTTCGGGCAATGGCAAGTGCAATTGGCGATACTGTGATAACAGCAACATCGATAAAAACTCCGACCGCCGTTAAAATCATCGTAGCGACCGCTAAAGCAAGAAGTGCTCTCGTTTCACCAAGTTTTTTTACAATCGTTTCAGCGATGACGGCAGCAGCACCCGATTCAATCAGGACCCCGGCGAGTATACCCGCTGCAAGAATCCGAAGCACGGCCGGAATGATGCCTTTCGCCCCTTCCATCATTAACGTTACCGTGTTAGTGATGTCAACTCCGCCAATGAGTCCGCCGATCAATGCTCCGGCAATCATCCCGTAGGCAGGAGACACCTTTTTCAAAATTAAAATAATGGCAATGACAAGTGCACAAATGGCACCTAAAGCGCTTACTTGAATATGAGCATCCATGATGATTTCCTCCTTATCTCGTCTGTATGTCCATTGTAAGCGTTACCTAAGGCGGTTTCATTAGCCAAGCGATCAAAAAAAAGACCCAGATAGTGCAGGTCTTTTGTGCAAATGCACAATTACATGATTTGTTCTAATATGACTGACAAATAAAGCTCTAGCAAATCCTTTACTTTCCGTGGATCTTTACCTGTTACATCCATAATCCGGTCCAAACGATATCTGAGGGTGTTCCGGTGGATAAATAATTTTCCTGTAATCGTATGGATGTCACCATTTTCCTCGACATATGCGAGGAGAGTTTCTACCAATTCCCCTTTTTTATCAACCTTTTTTAATTGGTGGTAATAGTCGGCTAACTCCCCGCCCATGCCCAGTTTATTTGCCTTAGCAAGAAAGACAGGAATTTTATATTCTTCAAAAAGATAAATCATTTTCTGTGGATCAAGCCTACGTCCGACGGCGGAAGTCAAGATGGCTTCTTGATAAGAATCGGCTAATCCCTTCAGAGTTGGACGATAGCTGCCAACACTAATTTTACTGCGTCCACCTTCTTTTGTTTCCAAAAACCCAACTACATGTTCCAATTCCCTTTGGATATTCGCTGAATTCTTCTCATTTACTTTTTTAAGTAAAACAAGATAATCAGGCTGCATCATATATAGGTCTTCCTTCTGAAGCCGATCGCGGATAGTTTTGAAAATGGCGGGGCGGTCTTCTACTGTCACAATGATGGCTATCCGAGGAATGTCTAAATCAATCCCCAGTCGTTTCACTCTTTCAAAATAATGAGCATCGAGATTTTCAGGGTCATGCAACAGCTGGCTGATGAGTTCCTCCTTTAACCTTTCATCCCACTGCATTTCATCGAGTAAGACCGCTTGCTGTAAAATCATTTCCGCTGCCATTTTTACGAGCTCCCCATAGCTTCGAATCTCTTCAGGAACGCCAGTAATTCCAATTACTCCCACGATTTGATCATGAAACTTAATGGGAAGATTGATCCCAGCCTTTACACCGTGGAGTTTTTCCGCTTCGCTACTCTCGATTTCAAATCCAGATTGATTCTCAATAACCCTTATTGCCCCTTCATGAATAGAATCAATCCGGCTTTTGTCACCGGAGCCAATAATGACCCCCTTATCATTCATCACATTTATATTTCGATTTATGATCTTCATTGTTCTATTAACGATTTCCTGGGCCAGGGTTTGATCTAAAAATTTCATCACATCCTCCTTGCTTCCATTCTCATTTATAAACAACTACTTCCTCATTATAACATCCCTTCCCATTTGATAGACTCCATTCGAATCTTACTAGAAAAAGATGAAATCAAAAAGATTTCACCTTAATAAGTAAAGTAGTGATAAGATTGGGAAAACGCTCATACGGTTGGTTCATTCCCCGAATTCTTCCTGAATAGGTGAACGATGAATGTTCCCATAAACACTGCGATTAAAATACTGAATAATACCACTTCATCCATATGGAACCCGAAAGCTGCGATGATCATTTTTACACCAATCACGCCAATTAGTAAAAACGCGGTGGTTTCAAATTCAGGTACTTTTTCAATCAAGGTCAAGAATAATTGGGCAACACCGCGCATCATTAAGATGCCCAGCACGCCTCCAATGAATAAAACCCATACCTGATTAGAGACGCCAAATGCCGCAATCACACTATCAAAGCTAAAGGCAATGTCCATTAGTTCCACGGTTAATACCGTCCGCCAGAATCCCATTTTCTTATTTTGAACATCCTCGTCTTCATCCTTTTTTTGAAAAAAGTTTTGAAAGACGATCCACAAAAGATAATGTCCGCAGACAATTTTAATCCAAGGAATATTTATGAGTGAAACCCCTAAACCAATGGCCACAATGCGGAAAAAATAGGCGCCAAAAATCCCATAGAATAGAGCTTTCTTTCGTTGCTCTGTTGGCAAATGTTTTACCATAACAGCCAGGACAAGGGCATTATCGGCAGATAACAATCCCTCAAGAATAATAAGGGTACCAATAACTCCCCAGCTGGCTGGATTTGTTACGACATTTTCAAATGTTTCCAGCGAAAAAAACGTACTATAACTATTTATGATTTGTTGTAGGAGCTCCATCTACTTTTTCCCCTTTCAATTCAAAGCCATTACTTTTTAGTTGGTACCTATACAATTATAGAGCCTGTACCGATATAGTCTAAATGTATGTGAGACTCACAAATATATGAACCCCGAGGGGTGTGAAAAATAAAAAACACACGATTTTTCAACTGAAAAATCGTGTGTTTCCTTATAGACTTGCTATCATCTTCATGTAAAGTATTCCAATTTTGCATGAGGGAAAAATTTTTCCATATAGGAATAAAGATGGCTCTTAATATCTTCTTCTTCCTCTTTTTGATAAATATACTTCCCTATTCCGTATTTTCCCCATTTATATCTCCTGGCAGTTTCATCCAATTCTAGTTTCGTCATCGGATAATTCTTTTCAATTACCCGCTTAGCTGGTTTCGTAAACCGATGTTGAATAAATTCAAAAGTGATATCATCGCGAGCATCCTGAGGTAATTCTTCATTGAGTCGTTCAAATAAATGATAGTAGCCTTCCTCCCAGCCTTCATGGAGGTAAATGGGGGCAACAATGAATCCTAGCGGATAACCGGCTCTTGCAACTTTTCCGGCTGCCTCAATACGTTTTGCTAGTGGCGAGGTACCAGGTTCGAAATTTTTTATCACATAATCGGCATTAACGCTAAAGCGAAATCTTGTTTTTCCATTATGCTTGGCATCGAGTAGGTGATCCACATAATGAAACTTGGTGACAAAACGGAGCTTCCCTAACTCTGATTTCCCGAAATGTTCAATTGCCCTTTTCAACGTATGGGTTAGATGATCAAGTCCGACAATATCGGATGTACAGGATGCCTCAAATCGAGTCATTTCGGGTGCTCTTTCTTCCATATACTTGTCGGCAGCATCTAAAATGTCCTCAACATTGACGTATGTACGAATATAGGGCTTTGATCCCATCGTTGTTTGCAAATAACAATAATGACAGTGCCCCATGCAGCCTGTTGCAAATGGAATTGCATATTCCGCAGAAGGCTTTGATGTATCAAATTTTAGTGTTTTCCTTATACCAACTACCAGGGTAGATTTGGCTATTCGATACCTTTGGAAATCTGTATCGCCCGGCAGGTTTCTCACTTGATTATGTGAGGTGGTATAACGAATTTCCACATTCATTTTTTCAAACTTCTCCTTCAGTTCCTTCCCCAGTGGATACTCTAGTGCAGCCGGCTCAAAGTAAACAAGCTGCGGCATAAATGGTTTGTTCATATGATGATCCCCATTCTATACATTGCCAAAATACTGTTCATATACCTGCAAAGCATCAGCCTCATTCTGGTAGACAGCCATATCATTCGTTAATGGGTAATAGGTTTCGTAGAGAAAAATAGCCAATTCATCAGGATTATCCGGATGATTGACAACTGCAGCTGCCTGTACATTGGCTACATCCTGTGTATGAGGATTTCGATAAAAAACGTAGACAATGTCACCCGGATTGTAAGAGTGATCATTCTGAGTAAATTCCACAACCAGCACCGTCCATTCAATAGTAATCCAACGAAAAAAACGCCGCTAATGGGCGTAATATCTTTTCTTATGAAGAAGGCTTGTCAGGCAAATTTGTAAGCCCCTCCGCATTAGGATCTGGCTGTCCGTAGCCTGTCACCTTTCCTGCATGCTCCTCATGGTACTTCGAGCCAGAACCCGGCTGGTTGCCTGATGACCCTCTATTTTTCTCTCCATTTGCACGTTTCTGAGTTGACATTAAAACACCTCCTATATGGATTAGGATTCGTTACATTCCAGTTCTTATTCGAGAATAATAAAAATTTACAATTTCCAATTTCTTATTGATATGAAGGTATTTTATTCATTTCCTGGTTAAGAATAGGTAATGACCTTAATTACAGGAGTGAAGAAAAAATGATTCAATTACAAACGGAAATTGAAGGAAAAAGAGCATATTTTGGAGCAGTTCGTGAAATATTACATTCTTTAGGGTGTAGTTTTTGCAGTAATTTTGAGTATGACCAAGGTAAATTCGACGCATTATTGTACCGTGACGGTGGAGATTCTATTTATCTAAGAGTCCCTATTTATGTCGTAGATGGGGCACTAGATCATTCTAATACCTTGGTTGAGTTTGGAACTCCTTTTGTTATCAAGCATGTCGTGAATATTGGATTAGATCATGATGAAAATTCCTTCATGACTGCTACGACTGGACTTGATCAATTTCAAGCACCACTGGATAAAGACGGCTACATTTATGATAAAAGCAGATGGGAGAAAGCTGGTAAAGAAGCGATCCACCAAGTGTACAGTTCGATCAATGGATTATTAGTTTCCTAGGGACCTATTGGGAAGTAAACATTGAAAAGCACCTAGTGATAGGTGCTTTTCAATGTTTACTTCCATCCCTAACTCCCTTTATTTACTGTGTTTCGTCAATTTATCACGATCAACTGCCTCTGGTGGTTCCTCCATCCAGCCTTGGGCAATCATAATGTTAGCCCCATCCTCAACATAATGAGAAATATCCACTAAGAACCGAGCATACATTGCACCTAAATCGCGCCTTCCATTTAATGATGCAGCATTTCCGTATGATCTTATTTTCATTGAAAACATATCAATTTTATGCCAAAGCATCAATTTGTCTGAAAACGGGGCAAATGTACTGGTGCTGACCAAATGATCTAAAAAGGTTGGTGAAGGTAAGTTTTCATTATGTAATTTTTCTGAACAGGCATCAATATGTTTGTTTGTAAGTTCCTTCCCTCTTATAAGAAACTTTTGCACTTGATCTCCTTTGGCCACTTGAGAAAAACCTACCAGTAATGCCTTACTAGTTACATTATTTTCAATATTATCATATAGATGGGCTATCTCCAGTGCATGGAGAGGGCGAACATTCCCTAAAAAGCCATTTAAATAATTTTGTTTTTTAACAAAATCAGTCTTTTGAGGAACGGGAATAACGGGGGGCTTTACTAAGAACCCTTTTGACTCCAGTACCAAGTTAACCTCTGTTATCAATTTGATCGTGGCATCAAGGGTTTCGATAAAAAATTCTCTAATATCATCTCGAACCATTAAAGGAATCGCAATGGAATAAATACTCATCCCTGCTTTCCCTGTATATTTTAAATAATGAAGATAGAACTCATCAGAAAATAACCTCGGTGCACCTAAGTTTACATCTTCTTTGGAAAAACCAACTGGAATGGGAAAGTTGGTTTTCTGAAAGATGACCATTATCTTTTCCAAAATGGTGTCACAAAGACGCAAAGCATTTTCAAGCACTTTTTTTATTTCTTCATCTTCCACATGTTTTAGGTAATAGGTAAGGACCTTTTCTCCCATGGTATTCCCCATATAAGTGGCCCAAAGTTTTCCCATTTCGGCCGATGTCAAGGATTCATTAACAGGAGAATTTATTCTCGAATGAATCTTGATCGGTTTAATTGATTTCATCGCATATGCCCCTTCACCATCATTTTTCTTTAGTTTACTCTGAAGTGGGACATTATATTTCAAAAAAAATAAACGCTGTATTTTGGAGGAACATCTTCTTTATATTATTTCAAATAAAAAGACGAGCCACCAATGATGTCTACATCCTCCCTCGTTTTAATCTCTTCCATTAGTTGAAACAAGGCTTCGTCTTTTCTCTTGGCCTCAATCATGCAATCAATCTGCGGGAGGCTGCCCTTGATTTCTTTTAGAAATTGAAAAAACATTTCCATGTCCACAAAATCTGCATGGTGGCGGAAAGTCTGTTGGCTTTTTGGACTGGAGATATGCATTTTTAATGGAAGGGATGCATTCCTCCATGTTTGGACGACACGAGCCCAATGGTCTTCCCAATGGTCATTTCGATGATGTGCCAAGTGATGATGATAATCGAACACAAGCGGAATATCCAATTTTTCACACAAGTAAAGTGTATCTTCAAGGGTGAACGACGTATCATCATTTTCAAGCATGATCATTTTTTGAATCGACCTAGGCACAACCATCCAATTATCGATAAATCGTTCAAGTGACGTTTCGGTTTCTTTATAATTGCCCCCCACATGCATCACACAACGGTGAGTGGGATCAATCCCCATTCCCTTTAATAATAAATAATGCATCTTCAACGTTTGAATTGAGTTTTTTAAAACATCTTTCTTCATCGAATTGATAAGAACAAAGTGATCAGGATGGAAATCGATTCGTATGTCATGTTCTTTGGCAAAATCGCCAACCTCCCGCAGTTGATTCTGCAATGGCTTTACATAATTCCAATCAAGGAGTTCTTCATGGTTGGCTAGTGGAATAAGACGTGAAGTTAACCGATAGAAATGAATCTCGGACGCAGCATTATGCTTTAAAATTCTAAGTGTATGGTGTAAATTGGACTGCGAAATCCGTTCCAGTTTCCGAATCGCTGCTGCGCGATCATCAATTTTCTGGAATTGGGTAAAGGTCATCGTTTGCGAGGGTGAAGCGTTTTTTAATTCCATGCTCATGGCTACATATCCTAAACGTACGATGGTGGTCATTTATTCACCTCAATCCTTTGCCTTCTCATTACCATTCCACCTCACCGCCGGATAGACGTTTGACTCCCCGGATGGAGGCTATGTCATCAATAAGCTGCAACATCGCCAGGTTCTTCTGCTTCGCTTCAATCATAATGTCAAAGTCTTGATTAAGCTCCTTTGCCATTTTTAAAAAAGGGTGGATGAATTCAAATGAGACAAAATCGGAATGGGAACGATAAACTTGATCTGATTTTGGTGAAGAAATATGAACCTTTGGTATCGTATTCCATGTGTTAAAGATCCGTTGTAAAAATAGCGTAAGGTCAATTTCCCCTTGATTCGCCATATAGTGGTGATAATCAAGAATCATGGGGACCTTTTCTTTTTCACAAGTATTCAAGGTTTCTTTGACATCATAGGTTTTATCATCATTTTCCAGCGTCATCTGCTTCTTTACCTCATGGGGTAATTGTTTTAGATTTTGATGAAAACGGGCTAATGAAGTTTCCTTGTCACCGTAAGCACCGCCGATATGTATATTGATAATCCCTCTTTCTAGTGCATTCATTGCTTCAAGCATTTTATAGTGGAATTCCATATCCTTTACAGCATTCATCGTCACTTCCGCGCGAGGACTTGTGAACAGTGTAAATTGATTCGGATGAAAGCTTGGGCGGAGTTGAAATTGTTGGATCAATTGTCCCAGTTCCTCCCATTCTGTTTTGAAAGGAGTAACAAAATCCCACATGACTTCTGGATGGGTAGCTAAGGGAACTAGGGAGCTAGAAAATCGATATAATTTGATTTCGTGTGCGATATTATAGTGCAAGATTCTTTTTGTATGCTGTAAATTTTTACCCGTTACTGCTTTGAGCTTTTCCATTCGCTCGTGTTTAGGAAGGGCCGAATACCGAGCAAAGGTTAACGCTTTTGATGGACTAGCATCCCATAAACCTAGTGCATTCGCCACATAGCCAAAACGAATTCTCATCATTGGTCCCCTTAGAAATGGTTTTCATTACTAACGATAAAGAGAATGAAATGTTCCTATTAAGTTCTGTCAAATGCTTTTGGCGGTGATTCCATCCACCCTTTTTCAATTAAAATATTTGCCCCATCATCAACGAATAAGCCAATGTTTACAAGAGTTCTTCCGTATAACATGGCTAAGTCTCTTCTACCGTTAACCGCCAATGAGTTTCCAAACGATCTTATCTTCATTGAGAACATGTCCACTTTATGAAATAACATGATTTTATCCGAAAAAGGTGGATAGGTGGACGGTGTAACTAAATGGTCAATATATGACGGAGTTTGCAAGTTTTCGGTGTGAAGTTTTTCCATGTACTGCTTTACCGATTTATCCGTAATGTCCAACCCCCGTTTAAACAAGGCTTTAATCTTTTCATCTTTCACAGTCTGGTAAAATCCTAATAATAACGCCTTACTTGTTGCATTATTCTCAATGTTATCATACAGGTGGGTAATTTCTAATGCATGTAATGGTCTGATATCCCCTACAAACCCATTTAAATAATTTTGCTTTTGAATAAAGTCGCTTCCATTCGGTGTAGGGATTATCGGTGGTTTTGCGATTAATTTCTTTTCAAATAAAACATTATTAATTTGCCCTAAAAAGAGGGACGTACATTGATTGCAATAAACAAAAAATTCCCTAAGATCCTCCCTCATGACTAATGGAACCGCCACTGCGTAAAGGCTTAGTCCGGCCTTTGCCGCATATTTTAAATAGTGCACATAGAAAGCATCTTCATATAAACGCGGGGCACCAAGATTGACATCCTCTTTCGTAAAACCTAATGGTATCGGGAAATCATCTTTCTGAAAAAATCCTTCAATCCTCTTCGTGAAGTCCTTTGATAAGGCTAAACCATTTTCCAACAACGTCCGAATATAGGGATCCTCGCAATGTTGAAGATAATAACTTAATATCTGACTGGACATACTGTTTCCCACGTATGTAGCCCAGAGTTTAGCCATTTCAACAGATGTTAACGGTAGAGACTCATCTAATTCTTTCGTACTTAAATGAATGGGTTTCATTATATCCATTGGATTGATTATATCCATAAGTGATCCCCCTTTTCTCATAATTAAAACTAGGTTTTCCAATCGAATATTCTTATATTCATCAATATTGGTCGTATGTATCCCGCTCAGTTTTCCTTCTTCCAGATCTTTTTTTGCATGATCACTGCAATGAGTCCAATAATCGCAACTACTAATAAACTAACAAATAGACCCATGCGAATATTTGTTTCCATTAATGTTCCGCTAACAGCAGCAAGAATAAGGGCTAATCCTAAAAATGCTAACAATTTTCCGCCTAGTTTAATTTCCAATATATGCAGAGCAGAAATAATGATAAAGGACCAATTGAAAAGAATTAATATGCCTGCTGCGGTCGTAATGTACTCATAGATCTTACCTGGCAGCAACAAGGCGGTGACAATGGAGGCAATTAATCCAATGGTCGCCAGGCTTAAGGATGGAAGTGGGAGTTCTTTACATTTTTTTAGTTTTTTAGAAAACAAGGACGGGGCATCACCACCTTCTGCAAGAGTCACAAGAAGAGTCGTTACCCCAAATAAGGAAGCAGTCATAGTTGAAAATCCGGCTAATATGATAGCCGCATTAAATACATGTGGAAAAAAAGCAAAATGATAGCTATCCAATGCGGTAACAAAGGGGCTTTCCTTTTCCGTAAATGCCCCATGTGCAGCCATGTAGACGGCAAGTCCGATCGAAATGACATATATGATAACTAAGACAATCAACATGATAATACCAGCTTTAGGCGCATCCTCTTTCTTTTTTAATCTCATAGCCATAAGTCCAATAACTTCAATTCCACCATATGCATAAAAGGCATAGATTAAGGAGGACCAAAACCCTTTGTAGCCCCCTGGGAATAATTCTTTTGTTGAATGGGGAAAACCGGGGTGTTTCACATCACCATGGATCCAGCCAAATACGGCAGCCCCAGCCATAATAATAAACATAACGATGGCAGCTGTTTTAATGATCGCTAATACGTTTTCAACTTTATCAAACCCTTTATTTCCCGTAATAACCACTAAAATAGATAGAATGGCATACCCCGTGGCAAAAAGCCATAGAGGAACATTCGGAAACCAAAATCTTGACAGAATGGAAAGTGCAGTCAGCTGACTACCCATAATTAGGATATTGGAGCACCAATAATTCCAACCGCAGCTAAATCCAGCCCAACGTCCATAGGCTTTGTTTGCATAGTAGCAGAATGAACCATCTTGAGGATCCTCAGCCGTCATTTTAGCTAATAGATTATAGACAACGTACGTCCCTAAAGCAGCCAACATAAAAGAAAAGACAACAGACGGACCGGTTACTTCTATCCCAATTGTCGAACCAAGAAAAAAACCTGTTCCAATCGTACAGCCGATCCCGATTAAGGATAACTGCCACCAACTTAAATTTCCTTCCTCACCACCCTTGCTCTTCCCGCCAGCCTTCGGGATAAAAAAATCCATGTGAAACTCCTCCTATGTAGTAATCCTGAAAGAAATACTTTTCAGCATGTACTCTCCCTTTCCGTCATTCCTTCCATATTATTAGCGCCAACAGGGAGTTGGATTCCATGAAAAAATAGACAAAAGGTGGAAAATATCAGTAAATAATACTGGTTAGGGCAAAACTCTTTCCTGTTCCCAATTACAACATCCATATATCCAAAATGCCAAATGAACAAAGCCCCGTCTACATGATTTAAATTCTTAATTAGTTTAGATTACAAAAAGGATGAACATAACGTTCATCCTTTTTGTAATCTAACAATCACCTTGTTTGTTAAGATGCAATGGCGGTGGAACCAACCAGCCTTTTTCCTTATTTAAACGAAGGACCTTTAAACCGAGGGCTGCTTTTTGCATATGGAATTGGCCATACATCATCGCTACATCTTCCCTGATTGATTTCCCCATCACTGCACTAAATGCGACTAATCCTGCTGCGATATCTGCAGACAGTGTTGCTGCGATTGCCGGGTCAGGAATTCTAGCCCCCACCGGGATATCCTCCAAACATGCTTGCGGCGGTTCTGGTGCAGCTGGAGGTAAACCGACCCCATTCTCCTTCAATAATTCTTCCACTTGTTTCTTTTCATGCTGGCATAATTCTACAGCTTCTGCTAATAACTTTTTTAAGTCATCGTCTCCCGCATGGTTACCCATGGTTTGATAACCTGCAATCATTCCATTGCCCGCTAATAATGATGCCCAAAGATCAAAAACCTCACCATAATGCAAAGGCTCTTCCTTAGGATTTCCGCTTAAAATTCCCATTGTTGCCCTCCTTAGTGTATAGGTGAATTTATTCATAACAGTGCCACCTTTCCTAGAGCACAAATGTATTTTGTCCTATAATCCTGTTAATCATTACAAACTTTTTTTACTATTATTTTGAACTTATGTTATGAAGGAATGTTTAGAAATCATCCCATTGTCTATAACTAAATTTAATGGAAGTTAGTGGAGGAAATACATGAGTTATTTGGTTGTATTCGTTGAGTTGATCATTGGTTTTATAGCCCTTTTTATTACCGTTAAAAGCTTAGGAAAAACACAAATTAGTCAGATTACCCCTTTTGACTTTATTTCATCATTGGTATTGGGAGAATTGGTTGGCAGTGCCATCTTTGATGAAAAAACCACGCTGAATGGCAGGTTGGGAAGAATCTTTATTTTCAAAAATATTAAAGTATCAAAAAAAACACTTAAGATGACTAGGCCATCTTAAGTGTTTTTAATCCTTTTTTAATTTTGATAAATCGGTTTCCTCGCCAAATTCGGTAGCATAATTTAAGTTTCCAGTGCCTTGCCGATTTACATCTTTCTCTTCCTTTCGCATTGGCGCAAACAGCAGGCTTATACAAATCAGACCACTTAATCCAACTAGAGAATAGATGACTCTAGATAAAAAGGCATCTTGTCCGCCAAAAATAGTGGCAACTAAATCGAATCTAAATAAACCAATTAACCCCCAATTTATTGCACCTATTATGACTAGTACTAATGCAATTTTGTGTATGAATCTCATGCACTTACACCTCCTTATTTTATTTTTTCTATAAATCCTGTTTTAATGCGAAACACAGAAGACGAGTACGAATGGTACTCGCCCTGCTCTCTAACGGCGGTGTTCTACAAGGTCAATTACACCTAATACCACGTGTGCTAGACCAAAACCAAAAACAGTGTTAGCTACCATTTTATTCGACCCGCGTTTTTGCTTTAATGCATAACCTGTCGCTGTTACTGCAGTGCCTAAAGCAGTTGGAATTAACCCCTCACGAATATTCATCGCAATTCCCCCACATGTCGTTAGTAGGTGTCTAAACACCATTTTTATTCTTACCCGGGTAATTTGAAATATCCTATCCAACATTTTGGAAAAAGGGTAAAAACGGTTTAAACGTGTCCATTAATTCCTGCAATATATTTTTCTTATACCTCAGTATGGTTTCCGCTTATTTTTTGTTTGTGTGATATATATCACAACACTCTTTGGTGAAAATAATTATCATTTACATAGGAAATACTAAATAATACTTTCATTTTGGAGTGATAATGATGAACGAAGCCATGACAACTATTGAAGGTTGGTACTGTTTGCATGATTTTCGGACAATGGATTGGGCTAAGTGGAAGGTTGCTACTGAGGCTGAGCGGGATCAGGCCCTTCATGAATTTAAAGAACTATTACATAAGTGGGAAACCATTGAGGACGAACATAACGGCAGTCACACTGTCTATACCATTGCCGGCAACAAAGCTGACCTTATGTTCATGATTCTAAGACCAACGATGAAAGACCTCATCGAAGTGAAAACAGCCTTCAACAAAACGGCTCTGGCTGATTTTACAAGGCCGGCGTTCTCTTACGTGTCCGTTATTGAAAAAAGCAGTTATTCTGGAATGGCAGCTAATCCATTTGAGAATCCAGCCATGAGAGCTAAACTCTACCCAACTATTCCAAAAATGGATTATATCTGTTTTTATCCGATGAGTAAGCTTCGTGGTGAAAAATCCAACTGGTTCATGCTACCAAAGGAAGACAGAAAAAGATTAATGTTTGAGCATATTGACACCGGAAAGCCTTACTCCGAACAGGTTAAACGAATTGTCACCGGCTCTGTCGGCTTTGATGACTTTGAATGGGGTGTTTCCCTATTTTGCGATGATGCCCTTCAATTCAAAAAATTGATCTATGAAACCAGATTTGATGAAGTGAGCGCTGTATATGGTATTTTTGGCTCATTCTTTATCGGGAATTTGTTAGAGACCGCAGAAGTTAATTCGTTCTTTTGTATGTAATTTTTAAAAATTCGCTTTTTTAGATTCGCTCATAGAAACGAAGCAAGAGCATGTAAATATGTTCTTGCTTTTTGACTTCATTTATACTAAACTCGAACGACAATTTTACCTATGTTCTTACTTGCTTCCATATGCCGATGCGCCTCTTGAATATCCTTAAATGGGAAAACAGTATCGACAATTGGCCGGATTTTTTCCTGATTAAATAAAGACTTTGCTTTGCTTATAAACTCCTCGGTTAACTCTTTCTTATATTGATCCGTTCTTGGTGTTAATAGAGTCCCTTTTATTTGGGCCCTTTTTGCCATAAGCTCCATGATATTCATGTTTTCAACGATTGATCCGCCCAAAATACCAATTAAAACCCAGCGACCATCAATTTTTAAGCTCTTTATGTTTTGCTTCCAATAGGAAGCCCCAATGAAATCAAGAATGACATCAACTCCTTGGTTATTCGTTGCCTTTAATACCTCTTCATCAAAGGACTTCTGCTTATAGTTAATGCCAATATCCGCACCAAGTGATTGACAAAAATCTAGCTTTTCCTGTGACCCAGCTGTCGTGATAATTTTTGCATTGGTCATTTGTTTGACTAATTGGATGGCTGCTGTCCCCACACCACTACCGCCGGCGTGAATGAGTATGGTTTCATGTTGGGCTAGTTCTCCTAACCAGAACAATGTTTGATAGGCGGTTAAGAAAACCTCCGGAATCGCAGCGGCCTCTTCGAATGATAAATGTTCCGGAACCTTCATTGCCCTGTCCGCTGGCATAACCGCATATTCAGCATAACCACCGCCATTTACAAGACCCATGACCCGTGTTCCTACATCGATTATGGCATCTTCAGCAGCTTCCACCACTTCACCAGCCACTTCTATCCCTAAAATCGGATTGGTCATATAACCGGCTTTTCCCTCTCGGGCAACGATATCTGTCCGATTGATGGCAAAAGCTTTTACTTTTATCAATAGTTCACCGGGTTTTATCTTTGGAGCAGGTACATCCTGAACCTGTAATTGTTCCGCTCCTCCAGGTTGATTCACAACAATTGCTTTCATTTTTACCTGTCCCCCCTAAAAATAAATAAACATAAAAACGACTAAAAATGTGTATTCTAGCCGTTCATCTGTCTATTAGGTGTTACCTTTTCTCCATGATAGCAAAATAATTGTTTTCGTTATCAGCAAAATTAAACACTTTACCGCCAGGCATTTGGACCATTTCACCGACTGTAATATTTTTATCCGTAAAATCTTTATATAATTGCTCAAGATTATTGGAGTAAAACATCAGAGATGGTGTACCTAAATGTAACTCTGGCTGCATTTTCGCAATTAATTCCTTATTATGGAGAACGATACTTGTTTCAGCATCCTTTGAAGGCGCAATTTCAATCCATCTCATCCCTTGACCATTATTTTGATCAGAAATAACAACAAAACCTGCCTTTTCTGTCCAAAATTTTACTGTTTCATCTTGGTTATTAACATATACCATAATTTGTCCAACTTTATTAATCATGTACATCTCTCCATTCAACTTTATTATTATCCTTAATTATATTGTGGTAAACAAAAATTTGTCTACTTTTGGTCATCACATGACCGTAAGAAAATGGCGGAAGCCAATCTTCCGCCATTTTTTCATATAATTATTAAGCCCCTGGTGGGCGATTCTCGAAATCGTAGTCAACTGGCTTTGGTGCCACACGTGAATGTTGTAGAGCTGGCGTGTCCGGCCTAGCAATTTGATAGACGGAAGCACCAACAATTTCTGCTGTTTCCTGTAGCTTGTTTTTATCAATTTTATCAATTGTATCCGCTGGGGTATGATACCATGGTTCAAGTGGTGAATGAATAAATAACGCAGCCGGAATTCCTAGGTTATGGAATGGCTCGTGATCACTTCTGCCTAACTGGCCATAGGGTACGACTTCACCAAGTGCGGTTCTTGCACCTGCGGCAGAAGCAAGATCGGTGACTAAATTTTTCTTTCCATCAATCGTATACATGATCAATCCGTTTGCAGCGTTGTCACCGCCGGCGTCCTTACTGCCGATCATGTCCATTTGGAAGTGTGCGACCATTTTATCTGCTTCCTCTGAACTTAGCGTACTAGCGTAATAGCTGGATCCTAACAGACCCTTTTCCTCGGAGCCAAAGGTTGCGAACCGAAGCTCCGTGTCAATTGGCATATTCGCCATAACTCTGGCCAATTCTAGGACTGCAGATACACCAGAAGCGTCATCATTGGCACCAGGGCCTCCTGGAACTGAATCATGGTGCGCTCCAATCATAACAATCTGACCGGTATCCTTGTTTTTATTTGGCTTCATTTTGGCAATGACATTGTAAGAGGTTTTTTCAACCAGACCGGAACCAGATACATTTATTTTAGCTGTTAATGGACCGCCATTTAATTGTTCCACTAATGCTGTTCCTTGCGTTCTGGTGATGGCGACCGCGGGAATATTTTGCCCATAGCTTGCTTGACCAAACGCATTCGATGTACCGCTATTGTTATACATAATAACCCCAACAGCACCTTTATCTAACACATTTTGGATCTTTTCAACAAATGTGTTGTCTCCGCGTTCTATTAGGGCGATTTTCCCTTTAACTGCCTCCGGTACTGTTCCGGCAAAAGCTTTGCCAACATACATAACTTCTGCGGTAACCTCTCCACTATATGATCCTGAAAAAACATATGGCTTTAAATTTTGTCCACCAATTTCTAAGACTCCACTAACATTGTTTCTAATGACATCATAGAATGGGAATGGCTGCAACTCAGTCTCATACCCATACTTCTCAAACTGGCCCTTTATGTACATTGCTCCCTTTAGCTCCCCATCCGTTCCAGCTGCTCGAGGCTGTTCGGACAAAAGTGCGATCGTGTTATACATATTATCCGCACTAATCTTCTTGATAATCTTGTTGTCGAATGCGGATGCGGCATTCGAGTTTGGTGCCCCGCTTGGCCCCTGTGCATATACTCCATTGACACTTAAAACTAGTCCTGCTGTTAAAAAAACTGATGCTACCTTTTTCTTCCTCATTTAAACCCTCCTATTTTTATAAAAATATAAGCAATTCCAGTAGATTATCATTGATTTTACTAGCTTAGTAAACATTAATAGTTATACAAAAACCAACGATAATCTACGTTTGCTAGTACATTTTTACTAGTAAGATAGTAGTTAGAGGGAGAATTAAGTCGAGTAACAAAGAACGAGCAAGAAATGATAGGAATTAATACATTGGTTTTTGAACAGGAGTATTGTAGGTATTTTGTAGTCTGCTTACATTGGTTATCCCTTATTGAAGAGGTAGTTGTCTACATTACTAAAAAAAGCAGGATTATGAGAAACGGTCACGTAGCAGTGTTCTACGTGACTGAATGGAGCATGAACATGGAATAAGGTACCGTACTGGTACCAATGTATGCTATGATAAAGGAAAATTGTGGATAATTGATTTAAGAAAGGATTGATTCCTGATGCAAATTGAATTTGGGAATACCACCATACATCTTTTACCTATCCTTACTTTCGCTATTTTTGCAATAATCCTATATTCGTTATGGAGATGGAGTAAGGAATTAGAGAATCGAAGTTTTACTGTTTTTCTCTATTTCTTGGTTAGTATTTATACTGCCCCAATCTATTCACAATCCATGTCAAATGGCGGTAAATTTGAATTATGGGTTCCATTGGGATTTATTGTTGTGTGGGTTTACCAATACGCAAATAAGAAAAATCATCCCGCGAAAATGAAGGCAAGCTTAGTAGGTTTGGCTGTAGCGTTATGTAAGCTAATCGATGTGTATCGCGACATGCTATTTTAATATTTTATCCTCTGTGAAAATAAGGCTCATTCCAAAGGAACAAGCCGCTTTGAACTCCAATAAAATGGAAGTAGATCAATCGACCGGATATGTTAATTTAATGGGGTGAGGTACAATTGGGAACCATAGATGGAAAAACGTTTATCGATCGAATCGATCAAATGAAAACAGAAATTTGGGTTGACGGGGAAAAAATTGCAGGTATGCTTTCGAAACATCCTGCCTTTAAAGGAATACTTCAGACAAAAGCCGTTCTTTATGATTTGCAAAATGACCCAAATATAAGAAATCAGATGACGTTCCAAGCCACTGAAAAGGGGGATCCCATCGGGCTTTCCTATCTGCAGCCAAAAACGAAAGAAGACTTAAAAAGACGAAGAAAGATGATGGAACGTTGGGCCCAACACACTCATGGCTTGATGGGGAGAAGTCCGGACTATATGAACACAGTAATTATGAGCTTTGCCTCCTCTTCCGCTGCCCTATTAAAAGGGAAGAAAAATTGTTTTCCTGAAAACATTCTCGCATTATATGAAAAAGCTCGAGAACAAGACCTTTCGTTTACCCATACGTTTATTACGCCACAAATAAATCGCTCACAATATCATTTTCATTATTCAAAAGAGCCAATCTCCGCTAAGATGATAGATAAAAATGAACAAGGAATTGTGATTAAGGGCGCCCGCCTTCTTGCTACCCAAGGGGGCATAACCGATGAAGTATTGGTCTATACGGCGCCAAGGAAGTTCATGGAGTCAGAAGAAGCATTTGCCTTTTCTATACCTTCCGACACAAAAGGATTAAAGTTTATTTGCAGGGAATCGTTTGTTGGCGGTGAGTCTCATTTTAATTATCCCTTAAGCTCTCGATATGAGGAAATGGATTCACTAGTCGTTTTTGATAATGTGTTAGTTCCATGGGATCGTGTTTTTTTTTACGATAATGTCGAGGCGTCAAGTGATTTCATGTTTCTTAGCTCATTTCACCACTTTGCCACCCATCAAGTCCTAACAAGGCAAATTGTCAAAACAGAATTTATTCTAGGGCTGGCTGAAGTGTTAGTGGAGACAATAAATGTCCAAGAATACCAACATATCCAAGAAAAACTTTCAGAAATCATCATCGGCCTTGAAACCATGAAAGCACTGGTCGAGAAGTCTGAAAATGACGCAACTCTCGATGAGTGGGGCTATATGCGCCCAAGTTTACTTCCCCTTCAAGTCGCCACTAATATTTTTCCCAAAATATATCCTCGTTTCTGCGAGATTATTCAATTGATAGGTGCCAGCGGTATGGTAACATTGCCAACTGAATCGGCATTCGAATCTGAAATCAAAGCAGATCTTGACCACTATCTTCAAGGGGTAAACAAACCGGCTGATGAACGTGTGAAACTTTTTCGATTAGCATGGGATCTTACCATGAGTTCATTCGGCACAAGGCAAACCCAATATGAAAGATATTTTTTTGGCGACCCGATTCAATTAGCGAGCAATCTATATAACCACTATCCGTTAGATGAATATGTAAAGAAAATAAATGAATTTCTTACTTCTTCGTAAAAAGAAGAAAAACCCCGGTTCTTATGAGCCGGGGTTCCTTTCTTTATACCAACTGTACGTAGGTGGCAACATTAAGCTGCTTTTTTAATCTCAATTTTTTTTCCATCTTTACGCCACTTCTTGAATTCAGCTGTTGCTGTGAAAAGGACGTCCGTAGATGAATTAAGGGCTGTTTCAAAGGAATCTTGCAATACACCAATGATAAAGCCTACTCCAACAACCTGCATGGCAACATCATTTGGAATTCCGAAAAGACTGCAAGCTAGTGGAATCAGTAAGAGGGATCCACCTGCTACACCAGAAGCACCACAGGCACAAACAGCTGATAGGACACTAAGAATGATAGCTGTAGGGATGTCCACGTGAATGCCTAAAGTATGAACCGCTGCAAGTGTCAAAACAGAAATCGTAACGGCTGCACCCGCCATATTAATAGTTGCACCTAATGGAATGGAGACAGAATACGTATCTTTATTCAAGCCTAGGTTTTCACATAATTTCATATTTACCGGAATATTCGCTGCCGAACTGCGGGTAAAGAATGCGGTAATACCACTTTCCCTGATACACTTGAATACAAGTGGGTATGGGTTTTGACGAATGGCCACAAACACCATGATTGGGTTCACAACCAATGCCACAAACAGCATACATCCAACCAAAACAGCAAGTAATTTTCCATAGCTTAGTAATGACTCAATCCCATTTGTCGTAATCGAGTCAATCACAAGTCCCATGATGCCAAGTGGGGCAAACTTGATGACCCATGTAACCATTTTGGATACGGCATCTGAAAAATTTGAAATCATCGTTTTCGTTGTAGCTGGTGCATTTCGTAATGCCATGCCAAGGACTACCGCCCAAGCTAAAATGCCGATATAGTTGGCATTATAAATAGCTTTGACAGGATTATCAACCACATTCAATAATAATGTTTTAAGAACCTCTACAACACCGCCAGGAGCTGTTAAATCCTCAGCACCCTTTGCAAGTGTTAGGTTTACAGGAACAATATAGCTTACCACAACGGCGATTAACCCTGCTAAAAAGGTACCTAATAGATAAAGACTAATAATTGATTTCATGTTTGTCTGTTGACCGCTCTTATGCTGTGCTATAGCTGACATGACCAAGAATAGAACAAGAACTGGAGCAATCGCTTTAAGTGCCCCTACAAATAAGGAACCTAAAATGACCACTGGCTTTGCTGCTTCTGGGATCAATACCGCCAGGATAATACCAACAATTAAACCGATAATGATTTGTTTGACCAAGCTTAATTGATTCCATTTCTTCATCAGATTTTTCATAGATGTTCCCCCCATAGTCTAAGAAAATAGCAAGATTCCAAAGAGACTAGCTTTCTCAGCTAAATTATTATTTTAACTAATAGTATTATAATGAATATTTAGATATATTACAATATCATTTTTAAGCCACTCTTATCATGCTATCATTTTCGAATGCTAAAATGAAGGGATTCAATAGACAGTTCATTTTTTAAACCGAGGATAAACTGAATAGTATCGATTACTATATCTTGCAGTGCTTTATTTTCCGTTAGTAAATATAGGACCTTTTAAAAAATGAAAAAGCCCTAAAAAAGGGCCTTTTTTATTTCAAGAAATAAAGTTACTTACCTTTAATTAATAAAAACAAGTTGCACCAATGATGATTAACAAGATGAACAATACAACGATTAAGGCAAAGCCTCCGCCGTATCCAAAACCGCCGCCGTATCCAAAGCCGCCACAGCCGCCTCCGAATCCTCCATATCCGTACATACTTTTCCCCCCTTTCAATCAGCTTTTAATTGGTTAATAGTATCCTCCAAATCCTCCGCCCATAAAGGACGCACCAATAATTATGAGAAGGATAAACAATACAACCACTAAAGCAAAGCCTCCGCCTGCTCCTGCACCATCCATATAACAAACCCCCTTTTCACCGACTTACTACAAAGTATGTTTAAAGTGAAAATGTGTAAGGGCTCTTCCAAGCAGAAAGATTGGTTTTATAAGGGGTGGGAGTGATTTTTCCTTCAAAAAAATAATAATCTTCATAAAAAAAAAGCTGACGAGGCAGCTTTTTTAACGATTGTTTGAAAGGAAATACCTATGCAAATACTTCACTGGACTTCATTAAATTTTTTCTTGCCGTACTATACTCTTGATGAAGCTTGTCGACATATACGGCTGTACTCGAGATCTCATTGATAACGCCAATCCCCTGTCCACTTCCCCAAATATCTTTCCAGGCCTTCGCCTTTCCATCTCCGCCAAAATTCATTTTGGTTGGATCACTTTCAGGGAGTGCTTCAGGATCCAGGCCGGCAGCTCGGATTGAAGATGCAAGATAGTTCCCATGGATACCGGTGAATAGATTACTATAGACAATATCATCAGAAGTGGAATCCACAATGGCCTGCTTATATTCCTCTGCTGCCCTCGCTTCTTCTGTAGCAATAAATGGTGATCCAATGTAAGCAAAATCTGCACCCATCGCTTGAGCGGCAAGAATCGCGTTTCCATTAGCGATAGACCCAGATAAAGCGAGCGGACCCTTAAACCATTGACGGATTTCCTGAATTAACGCAAACGGGCTCTTGACTCCAGCATGACCACCCGCACCGGTCGCAACTGCAATCAAACCATCTGCTCCTTTTTCGATGGCCTTATGTGCAAACTTGTTATTGATGACATCGTGAAAAACAACGCCTCCATAGCTATGGGCAGCCACATTAATTTCTTCGCGTGCCCCTAAGGAAGAAATGATAATTGGAACTTTATATTTCACACATAATTCCATATCATGCTCAAGGCGATCATTGCTCTTGTGAACAATCTGATTAATCGCAAATGGGGCAGCTGGACGCTCTGGGTTACGAGCATTGTAGTCTGCTAGCTCCTCTGTGATTTCCGCTAGCCATTCATCAAGCTGGGCGGCGGGTCTTGCATTCAGTGCAGGCATCGAGCCAACAACCCCTGCCTTACATTGCTCAATGACTAGTTTTGGAGTACTAATAATAAACATCGGTGCTCCAATGACAGGAATCCTCAAGTTAGCAAGGATTGACGGAATATTTGACATATGTATACAACTCCTCTACTCATATTAGAATAATAATTTGCTAGTTTAAATCAAAAGATAAATAATAGAAAACGTTTACTTTAGTAAAAACTTACCATATGAGAGGAACACAGTCAATTTATTTCAGAAATTTCGGAAAATCATTTTATTTTAATGTTATAGTGGAAAAATGATGCCTGTCCCCCTTATTGCTCTGGGGTACAGGCATTACTATTTAGTCCACAATTTTCGCAAAGTCCGCAATTGTTGTGGAATTCTTTACGTAAATCCGTGGTAAATAATAGAGCTCATCTTTTATGCCTTTTTCGATAAATAATTCGGGTGTGGTGGTAAGTCCAAATGAGTAGTATTTCTTCGTTTCCAGAACGACCTTTTTATTGAAGCTTCCATATGGATAACTTAGGGCAAATACGGGTTTACCGGTTATCCTCTCAATCCTTTCTTTGGAATCTTTCAATTCATGTTCATAATTGTTTATTTTGGTTAAATCGGGATGTGTTGCTGTATGAGACTGAATGGAAAAATACCCAGACTCCGCAAATATTTTTAAATCCGTAATAGATAACCGATTGGAATGACCAATAAAATCAGAGATCACAAAAATGGTAGCCTTAGGTTTAAAATGGGTCGATTCTAGTTTTTGGAAAACGGTTAAGACATTTTTATTATTTTTGTACCCATCATCAAAGGTAAGTAGAATCGGTTTAGTTACTTTACTCCTATCGCTCCAGTGTTCGAACGATAATAGCGTAAACCCATGGTCCCGTAAGTACGTTATTTGTTTTTCAAAATTTTCTGGCGTGACATATAACTCCTTTGATCCTGTACCGTTAAACTCTGCAATCGAATGATACACTAAGATCGGCACATGCTGCTTCGCGGAAGCTAGTGTCGGAAATCCAAGAAAAATGGAAAAGAGCAGGATGGATAAGTACTTCTTCATCCAAAACACCACCTTAAAAAAGTCTCCTCGTTAGTATTCCGTTAAAATTAATTTCTATCATAATCAAAAAAGTGCCTGAATCATCTCAGGCACTTCAAATATTTTTATACCTTAGGTTAATCAGCATCTTACTCAATTATGTGTCCGCTGATGATAATCCTTTTCAATTCCCTCTTTCCAGCTTCGATCAATCTTTTTGCCACTTCGCAGGTTGAGGACCGCTTCATTTACAGCCGCATAGTTTAACTGCGTACCGACATGGTCAGCATGGTACTCCACAGCAAAGTCCTCATCGATTCCAAATTCAGCAGCGGTTGAGACGGCGTCGATATTAGCACCAAGAAACATGAACTCCCAGCCATATTTATCTTTTTGCAGCTGAACCATTTTTTTGATTTTGTCCGGTGAATATTCCTGACTAGCATTTTCCATTCCATCCGTTGTAATGACAAACAGGACCTTTTCAGCACGTTCATCCTCACTTGTTCGCTTTTGAACATTAGCTATTTTTTGAATCGTAAAACCAATCGCATCTAATAATGCGGTCGTGCCGCAGACTTCATAATCACTTTCCGTAATAGGTGATATTCCTCTTACATTCAGACGATCATGCAATAATTCGTACTGGTGATTAAACAATGCGGTTGTCACCAAGGCTTCCCCTTCCGCATTTTGTTGTTTCATCAGCATCGCATTAAACCCGCCAATTGTATCTGACTCCAGCCCTGCCATCGAACCACTTTTATCTAAAATAAACACTAATTCAGTTACATTTTTTTTCATCCTATTCATCCTCCGTTGGTTAATAAACTAAGGATATCAAGGATTCCATAAAAAAAGGTCGCTTCGAAAGCGACATTTTAGGCACCAAGTAGTGGCTGATCAAATGTGAATAAGACCTGATTAATTTCATGGATATTGTAATTGGCTTTTTGAATAAAGAACTCAATAATGACATCAAATTTGCTGCTGCGTGACAAGGTATACCCTGCAGTATTCAGCAAATCGAGCGTTTCCATTAACGTTAATTGCAGGGCGATGGCAAAGGCAATAGCCGTTTTCTTCGTTGGAGTATAATTTATGCCATTGCGAATTTTCGAGAATAATTTACGGTCAATATTCGCTCTTTTATACGTCTCAACATCGGTCATTCCCTTTTGATCAATGAATCGAAGCAATCGCTCGGAGAACGATTCATCAAGTTGCTCTAACATATCAACTAAAGAATAATTGGCTTCTTTTAAGAGATCCTCCTGAAAAATTTCGGAATCCAGCTTTTGTTCCAATATATAACGTTCATCCATTTTACGTGGATAACTGATTTCCGCATCCTCAACATAATGCTCATCAATATATTGATGAATGGAAGAAAACAGCTTCTTTCCAATGGAGAAAGAATTTTTATCAAAAACAACGAGATAAACGAGCATATCATGTTGTAATATAAATGAACTAATGGCGGAAACTGCGATTTGTAAGGCTTCCTCTTTTGGAAAGCCGTACATTCCTGTCGATAGTAACGGAAACGCGATGGATTCACATTGATGTTTATAGGCGAGATCCATAGCGTTTATGTAAGATGACTTTAACAGGGCTGCTTCTTTGTTTCCTCCCCCATTCCAAATTGGACCTGGAGTATGTATGATAAATTTGGCATCCAATTGGAATCCGTTCGTTATGACAGCTTCTCCGGCCCTGCATCCTCCGAGTTGATCGCAAGCCCTTTGTAATTCTTGGATACCTGCAGCCTGAAATATAGCTCCACAAACACCACCACCCATTTTTAATGAGGTATTGGCAGCATTCACAATTGCATCTACTGTCATTTTTGTAATATCATGGCGAACGATTTCTAGTGTCATACGATTTTCCCCATTCTCACAAAATAAATCATCCGTTTCTTTCTATTATCATAACACGTCCCATGTGGGCGGTTCTAGTGGCTTTTGTGACTACAAGAACAGCCCCCATGGTTCTGTGGCTACTACTGTTCAGACTTGGAAATTTCTTTCCTTTGAAAAACCCCCATTGGCAAATATGTGATGGAAAATACAATCAGTGCGGCAATTTCTAGATTCATATAATACCAGAAACCATTGCCGAAATAGGTCAGAATCGTTTTAGTTTCTGTTGGACTCGCTAAGTAGAAAAAGTTTGTGCCAAGGAATTGATTTAAGATAAAAATAGGCACGGCAATAATGTTGACGGTTACATAAGTAAAGATGATTGCCTTTCGGGGAACTCTGTACCCTTCATATAGGATAAAATAGAATGCGGACAATGGAAGGACGGAATGGTGAAGGAAATACTCAATAAACCTAAAATGAGGAAATGTATAGACCATTTCTGGCGTAACCATCGCTAAAATGGGAGGCAGGGTAGCAAAAAAATACAATAAATAAAAAACCTTCTCGTTCCTTTTCCAAAATAAATACATAGCTAAAAAAGTACTAATCGAACACAACTGCAGAGGAAGATTACTCACTTCCCACTGATTGGTTAAAAGTAACCATAATTGTAAAGAAATTTCACATATCGGCAACATGATAAACAGTGTCCATTTAATCATCTGATGGTATTTCTTGTGTTTTTTTCTAAAATACACTAACGTACAACAGGCAGCAAAGAATATAAGCAACACAGCAATATGTTCAACTGAAAATAATGTAAAGCCATGCATCCCCGTCTCAGAAAACATGTTATCACCACCTCTTAGTTGGAGTTATTCTAAATTGTATTCAATACCCATTAAAGCTGTCACGCCGAGCCATTATACAGCTCAAATCAAAAAAGCAACTCTGTTGCAGAGCTGCTTTGCTTGGGGTCGACTATTCAAAAATCATAGGTCATAAACTGTTTATGTACATAAAATGTTTTTTCAATTTCAAATACGTATTCAGGGGTGTCTTAATCAAAGCGTTCCGTTTCTATTCCCTCCAAAATATCTTCTAATTCCATCAGAAAATTTAGTTGGACGGGTGCTGGAATTTGTTCCATCCATTTTTTTATTTCAGGTAACTCCTCCGCATCCTCTATATTCGTTGGCTTTGAATGAAGAGTGGCCCACCATTTCTTCAATTCATCAATAAATTCATAAAAGTATCGTTCAAATCTTTCTGCCCATTCTGCCCCTTCATCACCGGATGTCTTTTGCATCATACTCCAGGCTTCCATCGCTGTTGCGAAATACTCATCAATCATCATATATATACCTCCACTTGGGTGACCTAGGGACAGCCACATGGTTATTACTGATGTGGTCGCGCCCATAAGAACCTGCCTAATATACATCCAAAGAGAATACTTCTAGGAAATTCGATTTACTATCTCCACTTTTATTAAAAGACTTCTTTTATAAACATAAAGTGGGAAAGGAATTCACTTTCATTGATCATGATTCTAGTTGTTAAATCCTCCGTTCGCAACACAAACTCCTTTATTCCAATAAATTCTGATTCACTTATCATGTAAAACAGTGTTCCCCTTTTATAGCCGTTAAACTGCTTCTTTACTCTATACACCTTCATTATTTAACCTCTAGTGATATTAAATTGATTAATTTTTTTTACTAATTTTCTAAAAAGTTATACCAAGATCTAATTATAGGATATTATTTTTAATAAAAAAAGTGGTAATCGTATGAATGCATCATACTCACAGACAATTACAACGAAAACAAAAGCCCTTGTCATCAATGCACTTTTTATTGCATTGACACTGGTAGCCACAATGTTTATCAACTTAAAGTTGCCAATAATGGGATTTCAAAAGGAAGTGGAGAAAAACTAGTCGTTTTTCTCCACTTCCTTTTTGACCGCCAACAAACGCAAAAGTCAGCCCAACTACAATAGAAACAGAGGGTAAGGAACATTAGAGGATATTCGGCAAAGGAATTTAATTCGAAGAAACGACTAGGCATTGCCTTGCTTTTTTCATATGATAAGAATAAAAAGAAAAAAGGGGTACATATGTCTTATTATGGCAAAGTATTAACGGGTTTCATTGTGCTAGATTTATATTTGAACATTGGAATTGCGAAAGCAGGTCAATTTTGGCTACAAGTTTTATTAGTCCTTTTGTTTTTTCCATTATTGAAAGGAATCCTCATGCTAACCAAGGCAAATGAGTATAAAAATATCGGAATCACCTTTCATCCAAAATGGTCCAAAAATATGATGCTTGGGTTTATCATCGGCTTTTCTTTTTGGCTGGTCAAATATGCTATGCAATATCTCCTTCATGGTTTTGACATTACAGGAATAGTCCCATTTCCTCAAATGTTATCGACTCTTTTCATGATCATGCTGACGTTTTTGATCGGTTCCTGTTTAAACGACATTATTATTCGGGGGTATGTATTCGGACATTTAAAAGGGAAAATGCCGATGAAATGGGTGTTTCTCATTTCTCTTGTCTTATATGTACTTGATGATTCATGGAATGAAGGATTCAGCCTATCAAATACTCTTTTTTCTCTTGTGCTTGGATTATCTGTTACGTATGCGATTTATAAAACAGGATCTATTTGGGCAAATACTGGCATCCATTGGGGACTGAATGTCTGTTACGGAATTTTTAACGGCACGCTTGGAAGTTCAGGTGGAGGAATTCTTCTGACACAAGACCTTTCGACGACTTTCATGACAGAAATAATCAGTTATATGATTCCCCTTTTTATGTTTCTATTTATATTTTTAATGCGAAACAAATTTGCAAAAATCGGTTAGTTTATCCTAAGCCGTTCTCTTTAAAGTCCAAATTGGAAAGATAAATAGCTTTTATTGTGCATATTATGATAATTCAAATCTAGTTGGAAAAAAATATGAATGAAAATGAGATTTCTAGAAAAGGAGGTTAGATGATGTTACAGAAAGTAAATGTAAAATCGGTAGACGGCCAACTCGCTCGGTTACAAAGCTACATTCATTCTCCAGAAAAACAAAAAACGTTATACAAGCGAACTTTAATCGTTGTAAGTATCTCACAAATTTTTGGTGGAGCGGGTTTAGCAGCAGGTGTTACGGTAGGGGCACTTCTGGCACAGCAAATGCTTGGGACAGATGCGTTTGCTGGAATTCCTACAGCATTACTTACTTTAGGGTCAGCAGGAGCAGCTTGGTTTGTTGGAAGACTTTCGCAAGCATATGGACGTCGTACTGGATTAACAACGGGTTTTTTGCTTGGCGGACTTGGTGGATTTGGAGTCATCATGGCAGCAATCTTAAATAGTGTTTTCCTTTTATTTGCTTCCTTACTTGTTTATGGTGCGGGGTCAGCAACAAATTTACAAGCCCGGTATGCAGGTACGGATTTAGCAAATAAAAAACAGCGAGCAACTGCAATAAGTATGACGATGGTTTTTACAACATTTGGGGCAGTTGCAGGACCAAATTTGGTGAATGTGATGGGGAATTTCGCCCTTTCTATTGGTGTTCCATCACTAGCCGGTCCTTTCATTTTAGCGGCAGCAGCCTATCTCTTAGCAGGTGTTGTCCTTTTCATCATGCTTCGTCCAGATCCATTGGTTATCGCTAGAACGATAGAAGCGAACAGCCTAGATTCTAGTAGTAAAGGACATTTAGCAACAACTGAACAGACAGAAAACAAACGGGGCATAATGGTTGGTGCAACGATTATGATTCTTACGCAAATTGTCATGGTAGCGATTATGACAATGACGCCAGTTCATATGATGCATCATGGACATGGTTTGGGTGCAGTAGGTCTTGTTATTGGTTTTCATATAGGTGCCATGTATCTCCCTTCACTGGTTACAGGCATCCTGGTTGATAAGTTAGGGCGTACTGCGATGGCGATTGCCGCTGGCACTACGTTGCTTCTGGCAGGTTTGCTGGCAGCATTTGCACCAGGAGATTCGATGGTTCAACTAGTGATTGCTCTTTCTTTACTTGGCTTAGGATGGAATTTTGGTTTAATCAGTGGGACGGCACTTATTGTTGATTCAACTAAAACTTCCACACGAGCTAAAACGCAAGGGACAGTCGACGTATTAATTGCCTTGTCAGGAGCAGCTGGTGGAGTACTGTCAGGCATGATTGTGGCAGGTTCAAGTTTTCCAATATTATCATTAGGGGGCGGAATTTTGTCCTTATTACTTATTCCAGTGGTGATTTGGTCTCGTGGAGGTAACAAGTAGCTTGCTAATGAAAGAAATAAGAGATTACGCTTTTCCATCAGTTCCTACTAAGCATGTGAATGTATGTACTTTAAGTGCCTGACCCTACTTGGATAACGCTTTATATTGCTGAGGGTCAGGCACCGAATATACTATTTTCGTCTAATTTGTAAATCATCCTGTTGGACTTCTCAAATCAGCCGCTAGTAAGTAGGTCAGTTAGCGGAACTTTGCAGCTCATTTAACATTATTTTCCCATCCTCCATGTGATAGACACGGTCGCAGTAAGCTAACATACGTTCATCGTGCGTGACCATTATTGCTGCCTTTTTTCGCTTTTTTACTTCATCCGCAATTAATTTCACCACTTCATGAGCGCGCTTAGAATCTAAACTTGCTGTCGGCTCATCAGCAAGGATAACGCTAGGCTGATTGAATAAAGCACGAGAAATGGCTACGCGTTGACGTTCACCACCAGATAATTCATTAGGCATTTTCGAGAGCTTATTGCCTAATCCAAGCTCTGTCAGTAAATTTATCGCAAACTGACGATCTTCTTTGTTCACCTTGCCTGTCATCTTTTTAATTAAAATTAACTGATCAAGTACAGATAAATATGGAATTAAGTTAGATGATTGTAAAATAAAACCTATTTCATTTAAACGAAAATCTGCTAATTGTTTCGCATTTAACTTTCCCACGTCCTGACCATTTACAATTACCTTACCAGACGTAGGCTTTATTAATGCACCAATGATTGATAGTAAAGTACTTTTACCTGAGCCTGAAGGACCGACAATTGCCACTAACTCTCCTGGATTAACAGGTAAAGATGCTTCTTGTAAAGCTGTTATAGTAGAGGTTCCCTCTTTATACTGTTTCGTAACCTGAAGTAACTGAATACCACTCATTTATTCCACTCTCCCTAAAGCTGTTAACGGATCAATTTTAGTAATTTGCCGGACTGAAACTAGTGAACTTAATAGGCTTATTATTAATAAAGCAAACGCATATAAGACTACTAGGTTAACATCTAAATCAAAGGGCATTTCTTTAGGAAAGGCAAGTGCTGTTAAATACGTTAAACCTGCTCCTACCAAAATACCAAAAAACGACAAAATAAACACCTGTGCAACAATAGCTTTAGAAATAAATCGATTCGAAGCCCCAATCGCCTTCATCACACCAAATTGCGGTGTTTTTTGTATTGTTATGACATAAAAGAAAACGGAGATGATAAATGCTGAAATAACGATTAAAAATGCAAGCATCATTAAAATTGTCCCAGTTTCTTCCTTATACCCTGGCATCCCATTTACAGCTACTGACTTTGTAACAGTTTCAATGCCGTTAATTTCTTTATCAAGCATAGCAGAATCTAAATTAGGCGCTTTTAAAGTAATGGCTTGAACAGGTTTAGTAACACCATTGTCAGAACCTTGTGCCGCATATTGATAATCTCTCCAGGTATCCATATTCGTAAATAATACAGGTAAATGGTTAAATGTTTCATTTTCAACAAAACCAATAATGGTTAACTTCATGTTGGAATTTGAAACAAGCAGTTCATCACCCATTTTGTACCCTGCATCTTTTAAACTCTCATTAGCTAGAACACCAAACTTTTCATTAGGTGAAAGTTGTTTTCCCTCGATAACGCCTGGTTCAATAAATGAGCCGAGTGTGATTCCAAGTAGTGCAACATCCGTTTTCTTGTGACTATCATCTGTTTTTTCTTTGGAAACAGCCGCCATTGATGATCCAAACGCTGCTGCATCCTTTACAGCTTTATTTTCTTTAATCTCATCGATTAAATTACTAGAGATAATAGATTTATTAAAGGTGGCACCAGCAGATTTCTCATAAACAACATAATTTGCATCTAGGTTTTTAATCGTGGCGGCACTTAAAGTCGAAAGACCATTTCCAAGCCCTGATAAGATAAAAACCAACCAAGCAATTAAGATAATAATAATACCCATCATCACATATCGAAATTTCGCATGCTGTAATTCTTTTATAGCTAAAAACAAGATGAAACTCTCCCCTCAAATTAAGTTACACATGCGTCACTTTTGAGAAAAAAAATAACTTATGTGCCTCGCAAAGATTATTATACACATAAGTTACAAGTTTGTCACTTATTTTTTAGAATTCCATTTAAAATCAACTTCTTCGTAAATTCGAGCACTTGTTCTGTGTCCATTCCTGAATGATTTGGAATAGAAATACTTTGAAAGATAAATCCTAATAGCATTTCATTCGGCAGGTCCATATCGATGTGGCCTTCTGTCTTTCCTTGCTGCACTATATGGATAAGAGGTTTATATAGTTCGCGATGCATTAGAGAAAGTTGATTTTTCTTGGCGTCCAAAAGTGGAGCATCATTGGTAGGAATGACTTCTTGAATTCCAAGGATTAAATGTAAATCCTTGGACAGGAATATTTTTTGCAAAAGTAAGTTTATCTTTTCTAAAAAGGAAAATTCCTCTGGAATGGAAGAAAAACTTGTCAATGTATTTTTCATTTCCTCAAGCATAAAATCTAATAGCAATTCATCCTTATTTTGATAATACTTATAAATGGCTGCTCGTGAAACGTGTAGCTGTTTGGCTACTTGACCAATTGTAAACCCTTCATACCCTGTTTCAATAATGAGCTTTTTCGTACAAAGAAATAAATCAACTGTATTAAATTTCCGATCTCTCCCCATGAAATTCCCTTCTTTCATTCATTACCATACTATTTAAAGATTCCACGGGGATGGTTCCCATAGTAGAAATGAGGCTAGAATAACCATAGTAACCCTCCTATCTCATTTAAAGTGGGTTCCCATCTATTAATAAATTTCCACTAAACTACTTCTTTAGTTTAATTTGGTGTTTACCGATCTTGCCGATGGTGCGTCCCAGGGCAGAGTCTAGTGGTTTTTAGTATAATAACAAGCAACCAAAAGACCCCCCTATGGATATTAAATAGTTGGAGCTGACATCCCCATTTGTGCCCATCCTTCTCGTGCAGGTCCATAAACCCCCGGAACGCTTACTCCCGCTTGGCGCATAAGAACGGTCATTTGACCACGGTGATGAATAATGTGTTTAACAAGTAATAAGAGTGTTGCAGCCTTGGACATGTTCATTCCAAACACATTCACTTCATCTGTTAGAGCACTGTCACTCCATTGTTCCTTTACAGCTTTGGCAGTGTCGGTACTAACTCGACTGAATACCTCTGCAATTTCCTTCGCTGATTGCGGAACGGTATCAGCGTTTTCGACAAATGGGACTTTAATGCCAAACTCATTTAGCATCCCGGGTGTGCTGGTCACAATATGCCAGGCAATTCTTCCTAATGTCCGATCATCTGGAGTGACTTGTTGCTGCAAGGAACTATCCGTTAACGCTTCTAATACATGTTGAGTAGATACAGCTTCATGATTCCAATCGTCAATAAATGCAGCTATTGATGAATACATAGATTTCATTCTCCTTTTTAATAAAATCGTTTTTATGACCTTTTTTAGGTATTTCCCTTTATCCTATTATAAATGCATATTTTGCGAAAGACGAAGAACAGTGGCAATAGCATAGATAATGGACGCTTTTTATGTAATTATACAATTGGCGTGTATGGAATTTCCATTCTGGATTATGAATTATTTTTGCAGGCTGTACCTGCAACCCCAATTAATTAAAGCCTCTTATCCCCTTACACATCATGGCCATTCCAGATAGTAAAATGATAATAATGCTAAAGACAACTAAGGTGAAGATTTCACCAACCCCCTCTGAAAGCCAGCCGGTGATTAAATATCCCACTGGGAGCAATGCAAAGGAACCAAGCATATCTAAACTAGCTACCCTGCCGAATTTTTCTTCAGGCACCAATTCCTGAAGACTTGTCTCCCAAATCAGGCCAAATAGCATAATACCAGCCCCTTCAAAAAACATACACAGCATTAATAATGGAACATTTGAGATAAAGGACAATAAAAGAAGTGCAACCCCGCTTAAAACCACACCACTATAGGCGAGTAATCCTCTTTTTTTCCATGCTGGTTTTAAACCAAAAATAACCCCACAAACAATAGCACCTGCTCCTGAAGCACCTAGGACAAGTCCATAGACTACGGGTTCAAGCTTGTAATAACTATTAATAAGCCACGGAAGGATGATCCGAATAATTCCACCTGAGAAAATATTAATTAATGAAAAAACTAAAATGGTAATCCATAGCCATGACTGCTGCTTGAGGACGTCAATCCCTTCCATGAATTCTTCCTTTATTGATGTTTTTTCTTTGGAGGCAGTTCTTATTTTTTGAAAAGTAAGTGTTCGAAGACTATATAAAAAGAATAAAGATATGATATATGTAGCCGCATTTATTCCGAATCCCCAGGCAGCTGAAAAGGCAGAAACGATGATTCCTCCAATAATAGGTCCAAAGATTCTTAATCCTTGCATACTTACCTGTGTTAGTGAATTAGCCGCATTTCGGATATCCGGTGTGAATATCTTTGCTCTAACAGCCGAATATGCCGGCTGAAAAAAACTATCCATGATGCCCATAAAAAACATAAAAATAAATAGGAATGTCATATTCAACTGATCCATAAAGGCACAGGCCGATAAGACGAACATGAGGGTAAAACGGACAAAATCAACAATAAACATGATAGTTACTTTATTCATTTTATCAACAAGGACACCTGTAAAAGGAAGTAGAATAACAAATGGCGCCATATAAATAGCCATTACCGTACCCATCATGGCTGTCGAATTAGAAACCTGGAGAACCACAATAGGGAGAACAACATTTGTGATAGAGCTTCCTAATAAAGAAAAAATCTGTCCAAATAACAATGCCGTAAAATGCCTTGAACTTTTAAATAACTTCACATATGTGGCTTCACGAATGAATTGATTTGATGGTAACGATTTCACTTCTATCTCCTTTCAATTACCACTACCATCGGAAATATCGTGATAGTAATATAGTATTGGTGAGCAGCCGTTACCGTTAATAATAGGCAATTCTTGATGTTTTTTCAATCATTAAAAGGATAAAGACTGACGTCTTTATCCTTTGGGTAATATGGTACCTTACAGTGCTCGCACTTTAACTGGAATCAAGCAACGAAATACATTTTGCAAGATTATTAGTTTGTTAGATGTTGGAAAAACTCATAAGCCACTTGATCAGTATAGCCTTCATGAACAACCTTACCAATTGCTTGAATCATTTCTTCAGGGTATTGGGATTGGAAAATATTCCTTCCCATATCCACACCAGCTGCCCCACATTGAATAGAGTTGTAGGCTAGCGTAAGGGCCTCTTTTTCTGGAATCTTCTTCCCCCCTGCAACTACTAGTGGCACAGGGCATGCAGAGGCCACTTTTTCAAAATCCTCGCAGTAATAGGTTTTAACGATTTGAGCTCCAAATTCGGCCAGCATCCTTGTGGCTAACAAGAAGAATTGATTGGTCCGCTCCATTTCCTTGCCAACAGCCACAACACCCATAGTTGGAATGGAGTATCTTGAGCCAAAGTTTACTGCCCGGTTTAACTCTTCAATGGTTTCTTTTTGTCCATCTGCCCCAATAAATGTTTGAATGGCGATGGCACTGGCATTCATCTTGATGGCATCTTCAATGTCTACCACCATGGATTCATGGCTTAGGTCATCTTGGAGGACACTAGAACCAGATGATGCCCGTAATGCAATAGCCTTATTAAAGGTTGGTGGGACGCTGCTTCGGATGGCACCACGCGTACCCATTAAACAATCTGCATAATTGGCTAATTTAGGAATAAGTAGATCTAATCTTTCTAGTCCTGAAGTAGGTCCCATGAAATACCCGTGGTCAAACGCTAACATGACGGTTTTTCCGGAGGAAGGGTTAAAAATTCTGGATAAACGATCCTTCATCCCCCAATCATAATTGTTCGCCCCTTTCACATGGAAATTCCCATTGTTTGCGAAAGGAACACTCTCAGAAAAATCCTTTGCATTTTTGTTACCAATACTATCTGCCATTTCTCTCTCTCCTTAATTCCTAAATTCACAATCACGATATAAACCGTTAAAAGTCGTAATCGTTCGTATTGTCCTTCGTAAATACAATGCGCTCTGGTAAAACAATAATGCCTGAATCGTCAGCCTTATAATCGTATCCTTGGATCGTGTTCGGCTCTACTTTAACGGAACCCATATCAGGGACATCAATAGAGTCCCCCACTTTCATATCATTGCCTTTAGCTAACCAATAAGCGACGTATACGGCAAGGGCCCCTTGATCTTTAACATCCCATAAACCATGGTTGGTAATAGTGCCATTTTCAATAAATTGTCTCATTGAATTCGGAGAAGCAAATCCAGTAATAATGACATCATCGGCTTTTAACCCTTTATTGGCAGCTGCTTGTGCCATTGCTGGAAGAGCAGTTGAATCTGGACAAATGACGGCATCAATATCAGGGTAAGAATCTAAAATACTTTCTCCAACCTGTAATGATTTTTGTTCATTGGCATCACCGAATTGTGTCGTGACAAGTTCCCATTTTGGATATTTTTCTTTTATATATTTGTTTGCATAGTTAACCCATGAATTTTGGTCTGGTACGGTTGGGCTTGAGTAGAACCAGGCAATTTTCTTCGCATCATTGGGGTTATCCATCTGCTGTGCAGCCATATCAACGAGCATTTTTCCTAAGATTTCTGGTGTTCCTTGGTTTACATAAACGGAACGATATTTAGGATCCACATCCGAATCCCATGTGACTACTTTAATGCCGGCATCTAATGCCTTTTTCAAGGCCTGATTCAACCCATCTGAAGAGACAGAGGAAATGGCTATTGCATCTGCACCGCTATTGACAGCACTATTAATAATTTGTACTTGATTCGCAACCGTACCTTCTGGAGCCCCATCGTATTTCACTTTAAAGCCCACTTTCTTGGCCATTTCCTGTGCACCGTCGTTACCAGATTCAAAGAATGCATTCCCAGTCATTTTAGGTATGAAAACAACTTGAATATCTTTATCATCTTTCTTTTTGCCTCCGTCTCCAGAGTCGCCTTCATTGGATCCGCATGCAGCTACAAATAACATCACAATGGCCACAACAATCAAAAGTTTCATAGATTTTAATTTTCCCATTGCAGCTTAACCTCCAATATTTTGTTTTGGTGTGATGATTCTTTTTACATTTAGCCTGAAATCTGGATTAATCCCCAGGAATGCAACAGAAACAATGAGAAGGACGCCCGTAGCCAATCCGATATATTGGGTGGAAACTCCAGCCATTTGCAAACCTATCTGCAAAAAACCTAAAATAATGCTGGCTAGTGCTGTCCCAACAACACCCCCTTTACCTCCTGTTATTAATGTCCCCCCTAAGACAACGACAGTAAGAATAGGCATAAGATATTCAGCACCATAATCAGATCGTGCACTACCTAAATAGGAAGTTAAGACAACCCCTGCAATTCCAGCACTTAATCCTGACAGGACGTAGGTACTCGTAATGATCTTTTTTGTATCAATCCCAGAGTACTCGGCGGTATTTTGATTAATTCCCGTTAAGTAAATATATCTTCCATATCTTGTGCGGTGCAAAAGGATATAGGCGATTAAAAACATACTAAAAAACAAGATGACGGCACTCGGAATTCCCATAACTTCTCCATTGGCAATTTTGCTAAAGCCTTCAGAAAAGCCCGATATCCCTTCATAGGTACTGACACCAGACACGCCCACCAGCACGATCGCAATCCCACTATATAAAAGCATGCCGCCAAGCGTTATAACCATAGCTTGAACTCTGCCATAAGCAATAAGGACTCCATTGAAAAGGCCGCATAATCCAGCAATTAATATGGCACAAATAATGGAAACCCAAATGTTTAGACCAACCACTTGAGATAAGAGTCCCGTAACAACAGAGGTTAACCCGATAATCGAAACCCCAGAAATATCAATTCCTCCAGTAATAACGACCAATGTGACAAAAAAGCCAATAATAGCAACCGCAATAAAATCATTAAAACTATTTAACAAGATTGTGATATTCCAGAATCTCGGATTCATCATCCCAAACACGATAATTTCAGCAATAATAATGAGGAATAAGGCGAGGTTCCATCTCGGGATTTTCGTTAACATGTCATTTCTAAGCCTCCTTTTGCAGAACTCTAGCATTTAATCTTACTTTCTTTGCCTTTCTATTGGCACGAAACGCAAGAAGGGAATCAATAACGACAATGATAATTAACAGTGAACCCGAAATCGTATCATTCCAAAAGGCTGGTACTTTCATAAATACCAGAGCAGAGTTGATGGACGTTAAAATGACGGCACCTAATGCTGCCCCAATAACCGTTCCGATCCCGCCCATCAATGACACACCGCCAAGAACACAGGCGGCGATGACGGTCAGTTCAATTCCAGTCCCGGCATTAGTGGAGACAAAACCAATTTGACTCACAAAGATTAATCCTGCAATAGATGCACAAATACCTGAAATGACAAATGAATAGGTACTATATCTTTTAACAGGAATCCCCAATGATATGGCCCCGTCTGCGTTATCACCAATAGCAGTGTAATACCTTCCCTTACTGCTCTTAGATAGGTATACTTGAACGATTAGGACCCCAACAATAACGATAAGCGAGAATAAATTCATACCGAAAATATCTATAGTTGAAAGTTCCTTAATATTTGCAGGAATATTTTCTACCCATTTTCCATCCGTATAAATAACTTGGACCACTCTTGTTATAGAGAGCATGGCTAATGTCATAATAAACGAAGAAATTTTTAATTTTACGACTCCAAAACCATTAATGAGTCCGATGCAGGCGCCTATTAATATGGTAGTAAATACCGCTAGTAAAATAGTTCCCCCATCTCTAAGAATGGTTCCGCAAACAGCCGCACTTAATCCCAGCGTTCCACCTACTGAAATATCCAAATTCCCTGTTAATAGGACAAAGGTCATCCCGATCGCAAGCACAATATAAACCAAGCTGCTCTTCAGGGACTTATCGATATTCTGTAAAGATACATAATCAGTGTTGATGAAACCCACAACCACAAAAAGAAGGATTAAAAATAGTAAAGTTCTAAATTCTCGTTGTTTGATAATTTTAGAAACCCTAGCCATGTCCCTGATCACTTCCTTCAAATGTTCCAAAAGCTGCTTTCATCACATTGACTGCATTAATTTCGTCTAAGCTAAGGCAAACAGTGCATGTTCCCTGATACACTGCATAGATGCGGTCACTTATTCTGCCGATTTCTTCAAGGTCTGAGGAAATGAGCAGAATAGAAAATCCTTGGTTCTTTAGTTCTGAGATGATGGAATAGATGTCTCCCCTGGCAGCAGCATCAATTCCCCTTGTCGGTTCATCCATGATAATCAATTTTGGGTTCATGGATAGAGCCCTTGCGATTACAACTTTCTGCTGATTCCCGCCTGACAATGACTTCATATCATCCTCCTGGGAACTCACCTTAATTCTTAGTCGATCAATATACCGACTGGCCACCTGTTCTTCTACTTTCTTCTTCGTAAAAATTCCATGCTTTTTCATTATTTGTGATGTGATATTATTTCTGACAGAACTGATCGAAAAAATTCCGTTCAAAAATCGATCCTCGGGGATATAAGCCAGCCCGCTGTCCACCGTTTCATTGATGGACATCCTTGTAATGTCTTTACCATCCAGATAGACTTTTCCGCTTTGGATTGGATTAATACCGTAAATCGCTTCGGCAATTTCCGTTCTTCCAGCCCCGACAAGCCCAGCAAGGCCAACCACTTCTCCCTTATAAACGTCAAAACTAATATTCCTAAATCCTTCCCCAACAATGTCTACCACCTTAAGGATCGGTTCTTCTCCCTCGTGGTTAGTTTTTCGTCTTTCAAACTGATCTTCATACAGATTTTCGTTTCCTTCTGGAAGCAGCCCTTGAATCAGCATTTCTTTCGTAAATTCATCGATTCTCCCTTTAAGTGTTACTTTTCCGTCCCGTAATATGACTGCATGCGTGGAAATCTGAAAGACCTCGTCAAGTCGGTGGGTAATATAGAAGATGCCTACACCGGAATTCCGTAACTGCTTAATAACCTTGAAAAGAGATTCTGTTTCTGAAAACGTTAAGGTAGAGGTTGGTTCATCCAGAATTAACACTTTTGCTTTTCTTACTAAGCCTTTTATTATCTCAAGCTGTTGTTGCTCAGCGATACTTAATGTAGCAGCTAATCGTTTCAAATCAATATTCCAGCCTAATTCTTTAATGAGCCTCATGGATTCTTCTCTCACTGCATTTTTATGCTTACGAAATCCGATTGTAAGGTTTTGTTCAACCGTCATATTGGGAAAAAGCAATGGTTCTTGCGGCACTAAATATATGCCTCTTTCATGTGCGGCGAATGGGTTTAAGTGCTCTACCTTTTCTCCATAAATTTCAATAAACCCCTCATCCGCTTTGTAAATACCGGTGAGGATTTTCATTAAGGTACTCTTCCCTGCTCCATTTCCGCCGATAATCGTTATGACCTCCGACTCATTAAGTTCTAAAGAGATTCCCTTCAAAACCGTGTTGCGGTTAAATGACTTACGGATATTTTCTACTGTCACTAAGTTCCTCGGCGCTTCCATAATACCCCCCTATCTTAGCACCCGTCATGCAAACGCTTACTTTTATTATTAGTCTATTGCTGAATTATACTTTTTATTAACAAACAAACATTTTATTAGCTAGTAAACTATATATATTTTTAAGGATTACAAATATTACATAACCCCAAACACCTTATTAGGTATTCCCTCGTAGATTATATGAACTAGGCATAATTTTCATTACAGTCTTATTACAATATATAAGGGACATGGAATGGCAAACGAAGGGTAACAGGGTTTACATTTGTATGACTGCACAACAAAGGTAGCGCAATTGTTTTAACATAAAATTTTTGTATTAAAAATAAACTGTAAAGAGTGAAGAAGATGACATATGAAAATAGCCTAATCATAAAAATAGCCTGGAAGTATTATATTGAGGGAATGACGCAAAATGAGATAGCAGAGTCTTTAAATCTATCTAGAATGAAAGTGATTAAATTCCTAGATATCGCGAAAGCAAACAACATTATTCAATTTAAAATTAACCTGGATCAATTTGTCCACATCGATTTGCAAAATAAAATCAAGCAGCAATATAACTTACAGGATATTTATATTGTTCCTTCTTCGAAAGAAAAACCGTTAGAGAGTCTGACTAAAGCCGCCGCCCACTATATTGAAGACAGAATTACCAGTGACACCATGATAAATGTCGGTTATGGCCAAGCCGTTTCAAGAACCTTGGGACATTTAACAATCTCAACTAAGTATAAAGTTACGTTCGTCTCATTATCCGGCGGAGTCAGATTTTACATTCCGACGGCAGTCGATTCATCATCTGATTATTATACCAATCCCAATTACAACCATTACATTATGCCCGCCCCATTATTGGCATCCACTAAACACCTTGCCGAACAATTGATTCATGAAAAACCAATCAAGAAGATCTTTGAAATGATTCCTTACTCCACCATCACGATCATTGGTATTGGAGCCGTAAATGAACGGGCCACCATTGTGAAGGAAGGATATGTAAACACGAATGAAATGGAAATCTATAAATCAATGGGGGCTGTCGGAGACTTATTAAGCCAATTCTATGATAAAAATGGAAAAGTTTTAAATCTAGAATTGCATAAACAACTGATTAGTACTGATATTCATCTATTAAAATCACTTAACCACGTGGTTGCGGTAGCAGGAGGACTCGAAAAAAAAGAAGCCATTATCGGTGCATTAAAAGGAGGATATATCGATGTATTAATTACAGATGAAGCCGTTGCTAATAGTCTAATAGATTGAAATGCTTTAGACCAATAATTCCTAATAATGATAGTGAGGAAGGTTGATCGTATGGAAAAATACTTAATGGCGATTGATGCCGGCACTGGCAGTGTCAGAGTCATTTTGTTTGACACATTAGGCAATGAACACTTTGTTACACAATCAGAATGGACCCATAACGAAGATAAACGATATCCGGGTTCTCAGGACTTTGATATCAATCAAAATATGGAAACAATCATCCATCTCATTAAGGAAATCTTAGCAAAAAGCAAGGTTCACCCAGAGAACATTGTCTCCATTTCAACAACGAGCATGCGTGAAGCCATTGTCTTATACGATGAAAACGGTCAGGAGTTATGGGCCTGTGCGAATGTTGATTCAAGGTCCAATGATGAAGTAGCGAACCTTTATAAAATAAGTGACACCATCGAAGCAGAAATTCACCATGTTTCAGGGCAAACCTTTTCACTAGGAGCAATTCCTAGAATTCTTTGGGTGAAAAAGAATATTCCCGAAACGTATGAAAGAGTAAAATACGTGACAATGTTGAACGACTGGATTACCTATCGCTTAACCGATGTGATTTCGGTTGAACCTTCTAATGGGTGTACGACTGGTCTATTTGATATTAAGAATCGAGTATGGGATCCACGTATTTCAGAGAAGGTTGGTCTGCGGAATGATATTTTTCCAGTCGTAAATGAGAGCGGATCCATCATTGGCCATGTTACCGAAGAATTTTCAGCACTTTCTGGATTAAGTACGCAAACTTTAGTGATTGCAGGAGGTGGTGATGCTCAATTAGGATGCATCGGGATGGGAGTGATCAATGAAGGAGATGCCGCTGTTTTAGGCGGAAGTTTTTGGCAATATGAATATACAACTAACCATGTCGAAATCAATGATCAATGTAAAGTAAGAGTGAATTGTCATGCACTCCCAAATACTTGGCAATATGAAGCCATCGCCTTCTTTCCTGGATTGATCATGAGATGGTTCAGAGATACGTTTTGTGAGCTTGAAGCCCTCCTTCAAAAAGAAAGTGGTGAAAGCATTTATGACCAAATGGAGAAAAGAGCCCAAAATGTACCGGCTGGTAGCCATGGAATGATTTGCACGTTTTCCGATAAAATGAATTACTTTTCTTGGAAACATGCAGCACCTAGTTTCGTAGATTTTAAATTTGATGGTTCGTTTAATAAGGCCACCTTTTATAGGGCGATCATGGAGAATGCCGCATTTGTAACCAAGGGGAATATTGAAATGGTTTCTAAAATTACCAAGACCTCACCGGAATCCATTGTATTTGGAGGCGGGGCATCAAAAAGTGACTTATGGTGCCAAATTCTTGCTGATGTTCTTAATAGGAAGGTGAAAATTCCAGTTGTAAAAGAATCGACTGCTCTTGGTGCAGCGATATGTGCAGGTGTAGGTGCTGGCGTTTATCTAAATTTTAAAGAAGCCATCGATCAAGTCGTAAAGTTTGAAAAAACCTTCGAACCAAACGTATCGAATCACTTCATTTATGAAGAATTATATAAAAAGTGGGAAGCCATTTATAAAGTACAATTAGATTTAGCCGATCAAGGGGTTACAGAACATATGTGGATCGCACCCGGATTATAACTTATATAAAGGAGTGAAACCAATTGTCAGTTATAAACGAGAATGAGAGAGAATACCGATTTGGAGATAGTGGTCCCAAGTATCTTTTAAAAGGACCTAGAATGAACTTTGGTGTGGTTATGTTACAACCAGGACAAGATTTCACAGCCCATTATCATACCATTATGGAAGAAAACTTCTATATTTTAGAAGGCAACCTAGAAATTCATATCGACAATGAGATTTTCCAATGTAAACCAGGTGATTTTGTTCATGTTGAACCGAAAAAAGTCCACTATTTAATTAATAAAGGAGATAGAGTCTTTAAAGCCGCTTTTATGCTCGCACCCTATCAAGAAAAAGATAAGGTTGAAGTAGATTACAAGCCATATGATAATTAATCTCCATGTCAACACAGTAAAAGTCGACTGCAATGGAAGAAGATTTTAAGAGGATAGCAGTAATTGCATCCTCTTTTCGCTTCTTTTCCACTGTTCGCGAATCCTCCCAGTACTTACCCTTTAAGAGCTCTTGTAGCATAAAAGGTTGGAACATTGAATTCATGAAGTTTCCCTGAACCGTTTGTATCTTGGAAGATATCAGTTAGGATAAAACCCGCCTGTAATTGTCCCCCTATTTGTTCCTCAATCGTGTGGGAAAACTGGATGCCCCAATCATTTTTTAGCGACTTTTCATATAGCTCGGGATCCTTCAAGGGATTAAATGGGAGCTGATTGGCGAGCGTTGTCTCATCTTCATCAAACAGATAATTAAAACCGTTATCTAATCCGGCTAAGAGAATCCCTCCTTTTTTCAAAACGCGGTAACATTCCTTCCATATCGGAACAACATCCTCTACATAACAATTGGAAACGGGATGAAAAATCATGTCGAACGATTCGTCCTCGAATGGCAACGGCTTGGTCATATCAGCCCTAACTGTGTTGATTTCATAATTCTCTCTTTTTGCTACTTCTCTTTCACTTTCCAATTGCTTTTCTGAATAATCCAATACCGTACATGTTGCCCCTAAGGCCGAAAAGATTGGCATTTGCTGACCACCGCCAGACGCCAAGCCAAGGATTTTAGCACCATTCATTTCGCCAAACCATTCCTTTGGTACGGGTTTAGTCGGTGTTAGAACCACAAACCAATCATTCTTTTTCGCTTTTTCAAAAATCTCATGACTAATCGGCTTCCCCCATAACCAACCATCCTCTACCCACTTATCAATCGTTTTCGAATTTAACTCTATGTATTTTTGCTCCATCTAAGTCACTCCCCTTTGATAAATCTGCTGACTATTAATTGCTTACATAAATCATGACATGTTTCTTCCAGAAATTCTATTTATTTCTCTGTTTTCTCTGAACTTTCTAAATGGCATCTGATTTTCATTGCTAATTGATATGACAGTTCAGTCTAATGGGAAACAATATCAAACACAAACATCTTTTATTCCAAAATTATAAATTTTGGCATAGCAAAGCAGGATAGAAAATAAGTAAATAAAGGGCCAAAATTCTATCATTTGCAGTGCATTTTTGATTACCAATTTTATTGATCTTTTAGCTGCTGAATCAAGAGAATCCGCACTTTTCGGTTGGGGGGTCAGGTCATGCATCCGACATGATAAATAGAAGGAAAAATTCCGCCTAGTTAGAAATTTTAATTAAAAATGGCTTAAATAGACGGAGGAATTCCGCCTATAGACTCGAAAAAACCGATAATGAGGGATTTTTCTTTGCATAATCGGAAAACCTCCGATTATTTCCCTTGAAACGAGCTCCATTTTGCATTTAACCGGAAACTCTCCGTTTAATTTACTTTTTGCAGATCACTTGATTAAGGACAGAAAAAAGGAATAAGGTTTATCTCAGAACCACTGGAGTTTACTTAAATAAGGTTTCCTACTAAAGAAACTCACCAATTATGGCGAGTTTTACTTTTTATATACCAATACAACTGTCTTTTCGGAACTTCCTCTTACATTTACATCAAAGAACAGTTTTCACTTGCTTCGTGTAGAAAAAGCGGACAATGTAAAAATACACTATTTGGATGACTAAAAATACACTTAGTACCACCATGGATACCTTTGTTAAGTCATAAAAGAAAAGGTGCGATAATGCAGTCAGGGCTATCGCTCCATGAATGAGGGCCACCAGGATCGGTGTGAAGAAAAGAATGGCCGTTTGTCTATTAAGGACCTTTTTTAATTCTTTTTCGGTTAAGCCCATTTTCGCGATTGAATGAAATTTTTGTTTGTCTTCATCTAAATCCGCGTAAAGTCGGAAATAAAGGAAACTTCCAGCGGAGACAAAAAAGACAATCCCGATAAATAATCCCACAAATAAGACTAGACCATATTGCTGATTTAGTTGATATATACTATAATCCCTAGCATTAAATTCATAAGAAGGAAGGTCGTCAGCTATCTGTCGGGAAGCTGAAAAAATGTTTTCTTTCCCCTCCGTAACCTGCCATGCATGAAAGTGCTCCTCCCTTTTTGGTGCGGGCAGTTCCTTGAAATCATGATCAGAAACGACATAATATGAATCAGTTGCTGGCAGTGCTTTTGAATAAATCACTTTCTTCGGAGTTAAGGTAACACCTGAATTCAATTTGATCGTTTGCTTTAGTAAATCTTCGGTTTGTCCAAATTCATTCCCAGCAAATTCAACTACTTGAACCTGACCATTTTGAATATCAATAGTATCTTCCCTAAGCATTCTAGCAAATCGATTAAAATCCGATTCCCTCGCTATAAGGATGGAATCTTGACCAATCTCATAATAGTGAAGCATTGTTAGCTCGTGATTCGCTTCCATCTTTTCTTCCCTAATCGTTTCTTTAATTAAGGCGACATCCTGCTCGTCACGATCATCAGTTCTATATGAAAATGTATAAGGATTGTTATTTTTCAACCCTGCTGTAAGAAAGGTTTGAAAACCAAACAACGTCCCAATCGCACTAAATGCTACAGTCGAAACAATCGCTACCATAAAAAAGGTACGAGCATTATCCTTCATTCGGAACGAAAGATCGGATAATAAAATCATGTTCGTTTTCCGCCAAAAGATGTTTTCATTCTTCTTAAATCTTCGGATCAGATAAACACTTAACTGGGTGAACAACAGATAGGTACCGATGATTACGACAATGATCACTGGCAGCATTGCTGCAATTACGAGCGTTCCCTTCACAATTAAAGCAGCTGCATATCCAATTGAAATGAGAAATACGGCTAAAATCGTGAGAAAGATATTCGCTTTTGGTTCGCCTTTTGACTTTTTATTTCCTTTAATTAAGTCGATCAGCTTTCGACTGCGTAATACATAGGAGACAAATAACGAAATAAAGAAAAATAACAAAATAAAGGAAACAAAGGTTACAAAAACTGCTTTAATCGGAATATAAAAGTTTAGACCGTCATTCATGGCAAGCACATTTTCCCCAATTAATAAAATCCCTTTGGAAAAAATCAATCCCAACAAGATCCCACCTAATGTAGCGAAAAAGCCAATCACCATGTTTTCCATGAATACCATTAGACGTATTTGCCTAACGGACATACCCTGCATCATCAATAACCCAAACTCTTTTTTTCGGGTACTTAAGAATGTACTCATTGAATAAAGAACGAAGAAAAAAGAAAAGACATAGATAATTCCCGCTGAAATATTCATCCCTTTTTGTACAGTCAAATTCATCTCGCTTCCAGTTAAATCAGGGTGAAAGGCGAATATCGCAAATGTAAAAAATACCATCACCGTAAACATACTGCTTAGGAAGTAAGCTGCGTACAACCGTTTGTTGCGAACGACATTATTAAACGCGAATCTGCGAAAGGTCATGGCCATCCCCTCCTAGTAAAGAAAGTGTATCGATAATTCTTTGGAAAAAGGCTTGGCGATTATCGCCGCGATGAATTTCTGAAAAAAATGCTCCATCTCGGATAAAAATCACTCGATTGCAATAACTTGCAGCTTGTGGATCATGGGTCACCAATAACATCGTTGTCGACTCATTTTTATTGATCGATTCCAACATCTCCATAACATCCTTCGACGACTTCGAATCAAGATTACCAGTCGGTTCATCAGCAAGGAGCATCTTGGGAATATGAATCATCGCCCTTGCCACAGCTACCCTTTGAGCCTGACCACCGGAGATTTCATAGGTGCGCTTGTTCATAATAGGGGTAATTCCCAATTTCTCCGCGATAACACACGCCTTTTGCTTCATCTCCTTCACCTTTTTTCCATCGAGAGTCAACGGAAGGACAATATTTTCCTCCACGGTTAAGGTGTGGAGCAAATTGAAGTCTTGGAAAACAAACCCAAGTTCACGTCTTCGGAATCTTGCCAAGTCCTCTCTATTGAGACGATGTGGATTCTTTCCATTGATCAATATCTCACCTGTAGTTGGTTCATCAATCGTAGCAATCATGTTCAAAAGGGTCGTTTTCCCACTCCCGGAAGGCCCCATGATGCCAACAAATTCCCCATCTTCAATAGATAAATTAATATTGTTTAATGCTTTATAGGCAATTTTACCTTCATAAATTTTACTAACCTGTTTTACATCCAACATCACAAGATCCCCTTCCTCTTTCTGATCTGTGATTAGTATACCTTGCTTATTGCTAGCTAAACTATCGATTCTTCTTTCACTTTCCTTACAAGCTTGTAAGGTTTTGAGTTTCTGAAAAAATAATGCGAAAGGTTGACCCTTTCCCCACTTCTGACTCCATTTCAATCTTGTGCCCAAGGATGTTTAGTGTCTCCTTCGTCAAATACAGTCCCATACCCGTGGACTCTCGAAATTTCCTGCCATTTTCTCCAGTATAAAAGGGATCAAATATCCGCCGTTTATCTGCTTCAGGAATGCCTATTCCAAAGTCTTTTACTTCCAGAATGGCTTCCTTCTCTCTTTCATAAATGGAAATGACAATGCGATTACTGGTTTCGGAAGAATATTTTACGGCATTATTGATAAGCTGAGAGAGGATAAAAAACAGCCACTTTTCATCGGTCGCCACCGTCACTCCTTCCTTTTCCACTTCTAGCTTAGGATAGACGTTGTTACGAATATAAACGCGTTTATGCTCTCCGTTCACTTCAACCACCAATGGCACAAGATTCACCGGTTTAATATGAAAATCCTGCTCAATCGTTCTTAGCCGTGCCATATAGAGGACCGTGTTCAAGCCTGTTTTCATCCGATCGGTTTCTTCTCGGATGCTGGAGGATTCGGGTTCATCTAAATTTTGGGCAGTAAGTTCTATCACCGACAAAGGGGTTTTCATCTGATGAACCCATTGATCCATAAACTTCCGATGCTCAGCCTGTTCTCTTTCGGCGGATTCTAATTGACTTTGAAAAAGTATGTATTGGTTACGCAGCACCTGGTCAAAAGCGATTGAAATCGGTGCTTGATCTGTTTTTTGAAAGCTGTCATCTAGTGACTCTAACGGCTGATTCAAACGCTGGTACAGCTTCTGACGGGATACATAATAATAAGTTAGATAACAGCCAAGAATGAAAAAGCTAAGGAATGCAGCATAAAAAAACAGCTTGATATCGCGATATCCATCAAGCCAAAAGATAGAAAGGATGATAACCAATTGAACAGCTTGTACAACAATTAGTAAGGAATACTCCTTAAAAAACAATCTCATCCCTGATCCTCCTTACATGAAAGGGTTAACCGATACCCTGCCCCTCTTACTGTTTCCACGGCATCTTGTAATCCAATTTCCTGAAACTTTTTCCGAACCCTCGTGATATTCACATTCAATGTATTTTCATCGACATAGCTTTGGTCATCCCAAAGCTTCTCTAGTAAATCTTCACGACCAGCCACCCGCGGATACCGTTCCATTAAGCTTTCAATAATATCTGCTTCATTTTTTGATAAGGAAATAGTTTTGGTGCCAAAGGTCATCTCCATTCGTTCCGGAAAGAATGTAAGACCCGCGTTTTCTACTACCCGATCCTTATGAATGTTGGCATATTCCCCATATGCACGGCGCAGCTGACTACGGATTTTAGCCATCACAATTTCCGCACTAAACGGCTTGGTCATATAATCATCGCCACCATTCTCTAATGCCATCACCTGATCCATCTCCCCAATCCGAGCCGAGATAAAAATCACAGGACACACTGACTCCTTCCGAATCTGCCTGCACCAATAATACCCATCAAAACTTGGTAAATTAATATCTAAAAGAACCAGATCTGGATTTATCTCATAAAATGCCTTCATGACATGTTCAAAATCAATCACACACGTCACATCATAGCCATATTTTTCAATGTGTGTTTTCAAATGTTCGGCAATTTTAGGATCATCCTCAACAATCATGATCTTTTGCATGTTTAATCACTCCTTATTTCAGATACCATTATGTCACAGAATGAAATCACCTACAAAAATAATCTTGTCACTTGTTCAATAACCCCGCATCTACTTTCTTAAGGCTAAAAGAAAAACCCTCCATAAAGAGGGCTTAGTACTCCAATATGAACCACTCAAACAGCCTGCTAACGCTAATCAAGGGGTATTGCTTTTATCTTTATTCCCCACCCAAATTGATAAAATAAGAATAATAATCCCAAAAATGATATTGTTCCAAAAGGCACCGGAGTTGTCAGCGAAATCGTATACCCAAGATGAACAGACTAACCAAATACCAATTAATCCAGAAAGCCAAAGTTGCCACATCCAATATCGCCTCCTTCCCATGAAGATTCGAAAATTGGAGTACTGACTAAATTCTATTCTAGATTTTTAAAAAATATTACCTAAACGTATAGGAACTTTGCTCCGTAGGTGTTACCGCAAGGACGTAAGTTCATCAAAGAACAGCTAACCCTTGCGAACCCAGATAAGAAATATTAGTCCAAGCTGCTACCTGTAATCTAACCAGCCTTCCATCCGCTTGAATGGCAAATACGGAAACCGTACCCTGATTTCCATTTAGGGTGTAAAAGTGCCGTCCATCTTTACTCACTCCAACATCCATTGGCAGACCTGGTGCCGTACCTGGCGGTGTACTGGTAATATTCCTTACCACGGATAGCGCACCATTCGATTCAATTCGATAAGTGGAAATGGTGCCGCTTAAAGTATTGGTAATGTAAGCAAACCGTTCATCTCTTGTTGCTACAACCCAGCATGCGGTTTGATATCCATTTGGTACAGAGCCACTGATCACTCGTAGAAACCCGTCATTGCTCATGGAATACGATGACAGGGCATTTGAATTTGCTTCAGTAACTAAGAGAAGCCCAGAAGACAGAAAATAAGCACCCAAGGGCCCTTGCCCATAAGAATTAGTAACGATTGGTTCGGAAACTGTACCATTTTGTTTAATAGGAAATACACTGAGGTGGTTTGAAGTTAGCTCGGTTACAAGGATTTTACTGCCATCACGTGTGAAGAGAACCTGAGCAGGCTGCGCATTAAAGGTACTGAGTGAATGGGTAGAGCCAGGGATCGGTGTAAGGTGACCATTCTCATCAAGGAAAAAACCAGTAATATTCGATGCAAAATTGTTCACAACATTCCCTACATTTGATACATAGACAAGATGACCAAACACATCTATACTATTCGGCTGAGCACCTCCCGATGGCTTAACATCCACGAGAACTGGGATACCACTGTCAGAAATAATGAAACTGCTGATACTATTGTCTCCAGCGTTCACTGCAAGGAGGAACCGTCGATCACGTGATAACGTTAAGGAACCTTGTGATGTAAGGGGATCAATACCATCGTTCGCCGTTGCAGTGGAGACTTCCTTTGTTCCAGTACCCTTTCCATAAGTTGGGTAGGAACCCACAAAGGAAAGCATTCCGTTTATGTTTCTGTTGAAGGCAATGATTTGATTCATGACTTCATGATTGGTCATAATGTATACCATACTTACATTCGCACGGAAATAGTGGTTCATTATCGGCATTTGATAACCTTCCTCCCTTCATCGTTCTATATGTTCCATTTATCATTTCAATTCCACATCTTATTCTTCATATCAAACGAGAAGTCATCCCTTATGATTAAAGCAGTAAATACATCTCAAATTGTTTCAGCACTCCCTTTTTAAAACCTTGCTTCTTAAAAAATCCCTCAAGGAGGCTGTTATTGGGAAAACCTGCCGACATTTTGGATAGATGGAGCTCATGAGCGGCTGTTTGCAAAAGCTGTGTCCCTGCGCCCTTCCTTCTTTCTTTCTTTTCGACCAATAAAAAATGGATGGTTCCGGCTGCTGAAATGGCTAAACATCCTGCCAAGCCATCTTCTCTCCTAGCATGATAATATGAGATATTCCTAGTTTGTTCGATATAGTCGAGATCATTCTGCCAATTAATATGATAGTCCCAGTTTCCTACTGCTTGCTTGAACTCTTCAAAATCGATTCGATTAATAAAAATCTCTGAGTCTGGTTTTTCCAACAATGATAAATCTTCAAGAGTATAGTAGACAAGATCATAGATTTTCTCATAGCCAAGCTTTTCATAAAACCGAACCGCCCGATCATTGCCGACAATCACTTCAAGAAATAACTGTTTACAGCCGTGTTTCATTGCCTCTTGTTTGTGAAGTTCAAACAGTTTCTGACTAATTCCTCTACCTCTATAGGCAGGATGAATCGCTAATGTACCGCATCTCATCGTTTGAATGCCTTCATATATCTTTATCCCACCGAGAATGACACCCACTGGTTCATCTTGATCAAAGGCAATAAAGGAGTTCTCTCTCTTATTCCCTTCTGGACCAAAGAAGCGGGCGAGAAATACATCCTCAGCCATATCCATCTTAATGATATAATCGGAAAACCCAGTATGAAAGGCTTGGTAGATAAACTGATCCTTTACTTCTGTACAACAGTAATAGTGAATAGTATTTTCTAGTTTCAATTAATTCTGTTCTCCCCTCGAAATAGTTAGTTTAAAATGACTTTATCGATAAATCTCTTACCTAATAATTATTTCGAGGATTCTTTAAAAATTCCTACCCAGAATTCCGTAAATGTAAGAAAGCCAAAATAAACTAGCCCGATTCAATTGAATTAGTGGATTGTCTCTTTTCAACTCTTACTTTTATCTCGGCAATTACTAGCATGAGTAATGGAATAATGACTTGAAACGGTAATGCGTAATAGGTATAGATTTCAAACGCCCATTTTCGCATTTCAAAAATACTATCATAAATTGTATAAGCAAAAAAAATCATTAATAGACCATTCTGGATTACAATGGAGCGATAATCGTGTAAATTGAATAACTTAGCAAATCCAATACTGCAAACCAATAAGCAAATACTGCCTTTAATAAATACACCAAATATAAAAATGACCGCCACAGTTAGCTCAATTCTTTGCAAAAAATCCCCAATAATAATTCTACTCACCGCAACATGCGCGGGAAAATAAAGTTTAGGAAGGATCCCTCCTAAAATAAGAATATTACGTAACGTTATGAAGAAAATTAACAATCCTGCAAAAACAGTTCCCTTCAGAAAAATCTTAAGCGGTGATACTTTTGTTTTTAATGAAAAAAAAGCACCCAGTAACACCACAGATTCTGCAAAAGGGAATGCAAATGTAGAAAACCCCGCTTTCATAATGGGCGAAAATCCATTACCGAGAATGGGTTTAATATAATGAAAATGTAATTGGGGTATACCCATAAATTGAACCACAACGATAATAAACAATAAGAATGGAAGACTTGTGGCACTTATTCTTCCAATCACTTCAATGCCTGACCTTACAGCAACAATACTGACTATACCTAAGCACAAAATGGGAACAAAAAGAGGGGTTTCCGGCATAGCTGAGGTATTAATAAACTCCCCAAAATTCCGCATAATTAGTGCCCCTAGGTGAAATGTATACCAAATATAAATGATGGCAACTAATTTGCCAATCACTTTTCCAAAAATTTGATCGACAATATCATATAGTCCTTTCTCGGGAAAAAGTGAAAGGAGCCTCCCGTAAACTAGAACAATTGGGATTGACAGGGATACCCCCAATAAAACACTTATCCACGCATCATTTTTCGCCCCTGTCCCAACACCAAGAATAAATGAACTTCCTATGTAAAATATGATTAATATGCAGGTTGCTTCTTTATCTGTTATTCGTTCCTTCCGCATTCCCAAACCTACTTTCCAAACAATGACTCAATTACGTTTTGTATGGGGATAGCAGGGCTAGGTATTTTCCCCCCAAAACTTAAGACTAAAGCAACTGTAAAAGAACATAAACCCAAAATGGCATTTAACCAGAAGTCTTGCCAATACTTTTGTTTATATAAGGGAATAAACTCATACATGAATAAAACAGCATATACGACCAAAGGAATTATAAACAGGTTAATCTCCCCTTTTTAACGGCTCTGCAAGCATACCACTGCCTTTTATATGTACATTCGATGTAACATTAACCGGTAAATATTGAAACTTATTTTCCCATGATGATTTAATTTGATTCCATACCTGTGGATCCTCTTCTCGAATTTTTTCTCCAAAGCCAAAAATATCAACCTTGTATTCACTTTGTACATGTTTAATAACTTTCTCTACTCGTTGACTTACTATTTTTTCAAAACTCTTTTCCAGCAAGTCTTTTTTACGTTCTTCCATATAGTTCTTTTTGCCGTTAATTTCATCTATCGTAACGGTGGTATCGATATGGATGTTCATTTTAATGTCAGCCTTATTAATAGTGGGTTTAAGATTCGTTTTACTTTTAAAAATTTCTAAGGAAATTTGTGAAGATGTAATGTCGTCTTCTTTACCCACTACGAGTAATCCTCCCCTAATTTCATCTCGAACAAATAAGAAAGCTTCCGTTTCCTCGCCATCTAAGAATCCTATCAGTTTATCTTTATTAAAAATGGCCGTCCCATTCATTTTAGGTAATCTTTTTTGTAATGCTACCACCGGTAAAGCGGTGACAATTCCAGATGCCTCAATTTCATTAATAACCTTCCATATTTTCACAACAGGGGCTTTGTTTAATGACTTCTGATTTTTAAGCATTTCTTCTAATGCTAAAGACACTATTTCCTTGGGAGCTGGTTCGCCCAAAAGGATTTCTCTTGCCGTTTTCTCTTTTGAAACAAGAATATTAATATCCGCTCTCGTTTCAGAATCTCGGTGAAACCAATCAAGTATCTCTAGAATTCCTTCCTTCGCAATATCCTGACTGATAATCACGGCCTTATTGTGACTCCAATATAATCTTTTTCCCGTCAATGCAATTTCGTTTCGAACTGCATCAAAAATAGTCTTTCCACTTATAGTAAAACTTTTGGATTGAGTTGGATGTTCTGCCCCAGCTTCCATTTGAATAGTTTCAACCGTAAGGAAGATTCGACCATCCTTTCCTTTATCGATGGCTACCCCCCCGACAACGACCAAATCCTCAATTTCTCGGTAATTCCAACATCCAGAAAGAATGGAGAAGCAAAGTATGGTAGTAATCGTTAATAAGCATTTTTTAATTCTCATATAGAAACTATACCTACCTGTTTTTTCTACTTTGTCTTACCAAGTTTTTAGCGCCTATAATTTTTGGCCTTAGGGTCATAGACCACCATGGTACCCGAACCCAAATGTCTTGACTATTATGATTCTTCACAGTTGTCATACCTAACAAGTAAGGAACACCAAAGGAGCGAATATTCAAGACATGAATTATTATTAATATCATTCCAAATATATATCCATATATACCCATAACTGCTGATAAAAACAATAAAAAGAACCGTGCTAAAACTACAATTCCTATCATGGTAGGGCTTAATAATGTCATTATCCCCGATAAAGCAGTAATGATGACGACAGGCGCACTGATTAACTTTGCTTCCACGACAGCCTGTCCCAATACTAATGTTCCTACAATATTAACAGCTTGACCTATCGGGGCTGGCATCCTAATTCCTGCTTCTCGAATAATATCAAATACTAAAAGCATACCAATCAATGAGACAATGCTTGGAAAAGGAACGCCCATACGAGATGCGGATATACTAATCAGTAATGGAGTTGGCAGCATTTCCTGATGAAAACACGTAATGGCTAAAAAAATAGCGGGTAACCCCGTTGCTACAAATGCTCCTATCATTCTGAGAAGTCTGTTAAAGGTTGCAAATATATAATTATTATAATAGTCTTCATTTGCATGCCAGCCTTCAATTAATATGTATGGTACTGTCAATACAAAGGGACTTCCATCTACGACAAGGGCTATCCTTCCTTCTAATAATTTTGCTGCAATCACATCTGGCCTTTCGCTATAACCAACGGTCTCAAATGGTGAAAAAGGAGCATCGTCTATCAATTCTTGTATGTAACCTGAGTCTAATATCGCATCAAGTTCAATCGCATCCAATCGCTGTTCGAGTTCAGTTATTATTTCTGTAGAGGCCAAGCCCTCGATATAACATATACATGTTTTGGTATGCGTTCTTTTGCCAATCTCTTTAAATTTCATCTTTAAGTCCTGATTATTGATGATTCTCCTTATTAAACTAAGATTTGTCATAATTGCTTCAGTAAATCCTTCCCGTGGTCCCCGTACCACCCTTGCAGATTCGGGTTCGGAAATAGATCTCATTTGCATGCCTTTTGAATCAATAATTAATGAAATGTCATACCCATTGATGAATAACACTGTATCTCCGCTAATTAAAGAACGAACCATTTTGTTCGTATCGTGTTCTTTCACTACATTATTTGAGACAATTATTTTATTTTGCAGTTCTTCCAAAAGTTGAATCAATGAAATTTCTTCAAATAAATTATTTTGCATAATCGGTTGGATAATATTTTCATTTATTATTTCTGTATTCACCATTCCATCCAAATAAATTACACAAAAAGTAACATCTGAGAAATATTTATTTTGAAACTTCCGTATTCTTAGGGTTTCATCTCCATTAAATATGTGAGTAAAGAATTCAATATTGGATTCAAGATTGTATCTTAATGATGTCCCATTATTTCCCTCTTGAATATGGTTACTATCGCGGTTTTTGCCGAAGTCCATTTTTCGTGGCATTTTAACTTCACCTACTTTTTGTTAGTTACGCGTAGTATTTCCAACTTTGAGAAAACAATCGGCAATCATTCCATGTTACTTTTCAGTTGCAGTTCATTCCATTATTTGGAGGATGCTCCGTTGCCCATAAAAAAAGCAAGGCCTAATGGCCCTGCTTGTTAATTTACATTCCACGTTTAGACCTGGTCACGAATCAAAATTTACTGATATAAGGGACTCTTTACTCCCCCTCTTTCAAATGATCCACAAGTCTGCCAAGTAAATCGCTTAAAATCATTATTTCTTGATCACTATAAATATGATATGTCTGGGCATTAAAATCATTTCGTAAGGTTTTCAATTGCTCATAAACACGAATTCCTTCCTCTGTAATTTTCACCCTGGTTCGTCTTTTATCTTCGTGGTCTTGAAAAAGCGTAACTAAATTTGATTGCTGTAGTCGATAGATCATTCCAGTCATATTTTGTTTTGTTACCAGCATTTCTTCTTTTAACTCTCCAATGGAAATATCTCCTCTAGTAATAATGGTTCTTAGGATTACCCATTGCTGTATGCTGGTAAGTCCAACATCTGCCACCATCTTTGCTCCATATCTACCTAATAGATTAGATAGCCTAAAAAAATCTAACGTCATGTTTGTTTTTACATCTTCCATACAAACCTCCGCGTCTCTATTTTATTGACAATCTTAATAAAATAAATAAAATTAGTCAATGTATTGACCAAATTACGAAGATATCTTAAACTGATTTAGTCAACATCTTGACAATTTACTGTTTTTTCATTCTATTATTTTTAAAAATAAAGGAGACAAAACATGCCAAAAAAAAGTACGAATCGTAAAATGGTCACCGTTGCGATGCTGGTTGCGATACTATTAGTTGCCATAGATGTCACCGTTGTCAGTACTGCGATGCCGCAGATTGTCAGTGACCTCAGCGGGTTAAAGTTAATCAGCTGGGTATTTGCCATCTATACGCTTACCACTTCTGTTACGACACCAATTTATGGAAAATTAGCTGATTTATTCGGCCGGAAAAAAGTTTTTATCACGGGAGTGATCTTGTTTGTGGCTGGCTCGATGTTGTCGGGTGCAGCACAGACGATGACTCAATTAATTTGGTTCCGTGCTTTTCAAGGAATTGGGGCTGGTGCGGTCATGCCGTTAACGTTTACCATCATCGGTGACCTTTACCCTGGTGAACAACGTGCCAAAATGCAAGGAGTATTTAGTTCAGTCTGGGGAATTGCTGGACTTCTTGGCCCATTGGTAGGCGGTTTCTTTGTCGACCAAATTAGCTGGCGATGGATTTTCTATATTAATTTGCCGGTTGGTTTAGTGTCGCTAGTGTTAATCACGGTCTTCTTCCATGAAACAGTCGATTTGAAAAAGGACCGAAAAATTGATTATCTTGGCGCAATTACTTTTACCATTGGAATATCAACACTATTATATACTCTTCTAAATGCTGGTCCTGGGCAGAAATATGCATGGAATTCAACAGCTATATATGCATTATTTGCTGTTGCGGTAATCTTTATTGTGCTGTTTGGCTATATAGAGACCAAGGTGAAGGAACCGATGCTACCTCCTTCATTATTTAGGATTCCTGTAATTCTCGTATCCAATTTCATCGGCTTCCTAGCAAGTGCTGTCCTCATTGGGGTTAATGTGTATTTGCCTATGTGGATTCAAACCATTCTTGGCCATAGTGCCACGAGCTCAGGCCTTACACTCATGCCAATGTCGATTGCCTGGCCTCTAGGTGCCACTTTTGCCGGGCGTTATATGTATAAAATAGGTTCAAAGTTTACAGCTATTCTGGGTGCAGTTTTGATTGCCCTCGGTGGAACTTGGCTGCTTGCTATCGAACTTGACTCACCATATTGGTATTTTGTAGGAATTATGATTGTCATTGGTCTGGGCATGGGTTATGCAACAACTCCTACAACCGTCCTTGTTCAGTCGGCGGTTGGCTGGCAAATGCGTGGAGCAGCAACTGCATCAAACACCTTTACGCGGTCCATTGGCCAAACAGTTGGGGTTGCTATTTTTGGTACAATTTTTAACAACTCGCTGATTACGTATGGAAAAGAACATTCCGGAGGATGGAGCGCTGGAGGTAATATTAGCGATGCTTTAAGTTCAGAAAACATGGACAAGCTGCCTGCAAGTGTCCTTACGATGATCCACGAGGGACTAGCCCATGGAATGCACCTCGTGTTTATTCTCGTGTTTTTTATTGGGGTTGCAAACCTCATCGCTACTTTCTTCCTTCCATCACACAAGAAGGTAATGGAGCATCAAGAGAAAGTACAACATTAAACGGTAAGCCGCCAATGATGATGGCGGCTTTCCTTTTTATAAAAATCTTCTCAGATTTCCTCTGAATATTTATTCCTCAAAACCTCTACCTAAGGACTACCTGTTTTGTGCTTGCATCAGTTCATATATCTTACGCGTGGTGTTCACATTTCTTACCGTTACTTGTTTGTATATCCTTGATCCAACAATCTTTGACACTCCGCTTTTGATAACATTTTTCTTGTCAACCGACCATAGGATCGCGCCAGGGACATATTTCACCGTATCTATTTCTGGCGTAACGATCAGATTCTTAAGGACAGATTCATCATCAATTTCATCCCACAAAAACATAACATCACTTTTCATGTCTTTGTCGTTTTTCCATATGTCAGGAATTGCTTTAATGATTTCTTTGACATCGTCGATATCTCGTACGACTACTTTGATTTGAAATCCAAAATCTTTATGAATCGCTTCTTCCAATATACACGCTAGTTCATATTTTGAAAGGCCTTTGTATGAAAAGATAATATTACCTGTATTGATGTATGTGACTACATCACACATCCCAGCGTTTTCAACCGTTTGTTTAAGTAATTTCATGTCAATTTTATTATTTCCACCTACATTAATTCCCCGTAATAGAGCGATATAAACCATCACCTATCTCCTTTCCCCTTTTCCTTATTTATCCACTATATCATATTGGCTATACCTGTAGGTAAGTAAGGAGAAAAGGTTATCTCAACAATAAAGAAATAATATCTGTATTCGTGCTTTGTAGAGAACCTGGCATATCATCACGAGTTGATATCAATGCAAAGTATCGTGTGTCCTCATTATCTTGAAAAAAGCTATACCGTAATATGCTCTTTTCCCTTGCAAGGGTACGTATGATCTCATCATAGAATTGGGCCTCAGTCATCAGATCCGTTGTACTTAAGTTGAAGATGCCTTTTAGCTTATTTTTTATAATGAACCTTAGTTGTTTTGCCAACTGAACATCCAAAAGATTGCTACGGACTAAATTGCTGTACACATCAATTATTTTATTATTTCTTATGCTTTCTTTGATTAAGTTCCATCTTGGGGAATGAGTCCCCCATATCGCTGGGATTCTGATAATCACTGCTTGATCTTCTAATCTATCTAGTAGCATATGCTCACAGTCAATTTTGAAATTCCCATAATCTGATTCTGATATAGGTATATCTGTTTCTGTGTGTGGTTTTGAAAAGTCACCGTCAAATACATTGGTTGTAGAAAAGAAATACAAACGACTACTGCTATTTCGTAATTCAATTGCCAATTCTTTATGAAACTTCAGTTGATGAGCAAACTCTCCTCTTATGCAAGAAATAACAATGTCGGGTTTTATTGAACGTATCATTTCCCTCAATTTATCGATTTGTTGAACTTCCAATTGGAACTGCTTATGATTAGGGAGCTTGGTGAACGAAGTAGAATATGTTCCATAAAGGTCAAATCCATCTTTAAATTCATCGATTAAAGCTCTTCCTACAAGACCACTTGCACCAAGAATAAGTACCTTTTCTATCACAATTTCCCCCATCCCATTCCCTCATTTATAGTATTAAACGAATAACAACCTAAAAAAGATACGGCATAGTTTCTGAAGTTAAAAAAAGACGATTTCCAGCTAAATGTCTTCGTTGGTAATCTTAAATGATCTAAGTATTTAACTGGACACCTGAATCTCTAATTGGAATAAATAGTATATATCATTGTCCAAGATGTTCCTGATTGACCACATTGTTCAAATCCGAGTTTCTTGTAAAGTTGTACTGCCTGAGTGTTTTTAGGGTCAACGCTCAAAGATAACGATGAAAAACCATCACTTGAAGCTGTTTCAATTAATTTTTCCATGAGCAGTTTACCAATTCCCTTCCCTCTTGCACTTTTCATTACAGCTATACCTAGTTCTGGAGTCTTATCATCAACATATCCATAACCTTTTTGATTTTCTGTATAAAGGCGATACCAAGCAGCACCAACCGGAAAATTATCCTCAAAAGCAATTATTGCTCTATCATCTTTTCTTCCCCAATCCTCACTATATTTTTTAAGATGTGGAGAATTTAATAGTTCTTCTTTAGACGGCTTGTTTTCAGGAATATGAATGGATTCATACATCATATCCGTTAAAAAGTCCAACAATCCATGCTCACACTGTTCCAAACTTTTTACTTGTATCAAAAGTTGATCCCCCCTAGTGTTTTTATACCCAATAAGGCCTTTTCTTTTGACCTGTTAAGTGAAAATAAACATATAACTGCCATCTATGTAAAAAAGCTTACTTCAAAGAGTAAGCTTAACCCCTATAAACACTGTCACATGTTCCAGGTTTTGGTTCATAAAAACAGTGCTCTTTAAATTGACCAGTATGGGGTTGACCGTACCATGTAGGAGGACACGATGGTGCCGTTGGATTAAAGTACCAAAGTGCATATTTAGCAGGATGATCTCTCCAGGAATTAATATTCTGTTGTGCTAATCTTCTTTCAGAAATTCTTGATCTTTGATAAAATACATTCCCTTTTTGCACAGCTTCAAAAGAATAATTTCCACCTTGTACTTGAAATAATACATCATGAATATTGTTTACACTTTTGAAATCCAAGCATTGTGCAACAACACGATTTATTATGACATTTCCAACATATAACATTCCTTGCTGGCCTTCGCCTTCTGCTTCCGCCCTCATCATTCTGGCCATTTCATCTACATCATGACTTCTAGCCCTTACTCTAGGCATATCATCACCTCCAAAATTATTGTATGAAAAAAAGCCAACATTCATGTCATTGCCCATATAATAAGAATTCTTAGTTTTTATCACATACAATTTATAAGTAAAATGATGACTATTGCATTACTTTGATGCCTATCTTCTTTGTGAGTTGTTTTATTATTCACCTACTAAGCCATCACCATCTCGATCATCCATATATGGATATAACCAGTGATCACTCGTTATTGGCATACTATAACCTGCTGCTTTTGCTTCTTTAATCGTTACCTGTCCATTACCGTTTGTGTCAACACTAGAAATATCTTTAGTTCCATTCGACTTATTCGAACTAGTTGAATTATTTGAGTTAGTTGATTTACTTTCAGTTAAGCCTAGAGATTTATTTATCTCATCAGGGTTGGCGTTATCAAACTCATCTACAATCTTATTCCCTTTTAACGTGTAAGTGTATTTATAATGAGAAGGAATCTGCGTTTCTGTATTAGGATAGGTGATAATTGCTTCAAAATGTATAGCCCCACCAGCTTTACGAATGGCATCTTCCATATATGCCTGATCACCATGTCGGTTAAGCGTACTTTCTTGTGGAGTAATATTGTAAGCATTGGATACCCCGCCGAGCGAATCTGCAATGATATGTCCTTCATCTAAATCTGCTCTTTCTACACCAGGAACTTTTGCTTCATCCGCGTAGTATCTGCCAGACGATGTAACAGGTTCGGTACGATCATCTTGTAGAACGATTTCGTCAGCAATGACATGAACTAATTGCCCGTGTTCATTCGTAAAGGCCCAATATTCTCGTTCCCCAAACCCAATGTCAACGACAACGTTAGGTTCGCGATGTCCAGACAAATCACCACCATCAACTTCAATAAGTTTGTAACCTTTAAACTGTTGATCTTTTGATTCAGTTGATGTTTCCTCTACTACTTGTTTTTCAGTCGTAGTTTTTTCTTTTTCACTATTATTTGTAGTTACTTCTTGTGAATCAGCTTTTCCGGCAGTATTTGATACATCTTCTACGTTAGTGCAACCAACTATTAAGATGGCAGTTAAAAGTAAGAGTAAATAGTTTATTTTCTTTTTCATTTTAGGACTCCTTATCGTATTCTTCACAGAACATTCTAGAGATATTTTTAATAAATCATAAATTAACATAGTAAACCTTCTTATAATAG
>NZ_JAANMZ010000022.1 GCF_011250555.1 Bacillus sp. MM2020_4
AACCTACCACAATACAAAAGTAGAAATTTCAGAAGACGGTATTACATGGACGACTTTATTTGATAGTTCAATTACTGGTGAGTACAAAGAAACAGCAAATGGGTTGGTTGTTCAGGTAAATAATTCAATCGTTAATAGTTTTTATTCCAGACTCTCAACAGCTGAATCAAGCATAACCCAACAAGCTGGGCAGATATCATCTAAAGTTTCTCAATCCACCTATGACGTGGACATCCCAAACATAAAGAATCGTTTGAGTTCTGCCGAATCGAACATCACTCAACAAGCAACAGATATTAGTTTACGGGTCAAGACAACCGACTATAACGGAAATCAGATTGCCTCTTTAATCAATCAGACAGCGACTACAATTAAATTAGTTGCTTCGAAGATTGACCTAGATGGTGATGTAGATATTTTAAACGGGCGCACCAGGATAAAAGATGCGGTCATCACAAATGCAAAAATAGAAAGTATGTCAGCGGATAAGTTGACCGCTGGAAATGTCAATAGCGATACATTGGGAATTGGGAGTAATAGCGGCTATAGACTTGTGTTTGGTACTAGGGACACAGGCAATGGTGGAGTAAAGAGTTCAATTTATTCCACAAATAACGATGGCTTATGGATTCGTTCACAGTTTGGTTCTGTTGATATTAGTTCCCCAGACAGGGTTAGGCTGTTATCGGTTACCGAGGCAACAAATATCCTTTTAACGGGTGATTATTATATTTCTACCAAAGACAGGACGTGGATTTCTCCTACCTTTACAAACGGATGGTCAAATTATAGCAATGGATATGAGCCTGCCGGATATTACAAAGATCCAAATAATTTAATGCGTCTTAAGGGTCTAGTTAAGGGCGGGAACTTTGGATATGCCATATTCCAGCTTCCATCAGGGTATAGACCAACGTATAGGCGGATATTTAACGTAATTTCATATAACGGGACCGCAATTGTGGCAGGCAGAGTAGATATAGATGCCAGCGGTTATGTTTACGCGATGACAGGCGCTAATGCTTGGTTATCGTTAGACGGTATTTGGTTTAACTTCTAATCTAGGGGGAATTAGTTTGATAGAACAAGTTTCAATTGTGGATGATCAAGGAAACTACCTAGAGCCTCTTTTAGTTTTTCCGTATGATATTCTCCCCGTTAATTGGGTTCGGGAGCCGGTGCCGGAAGGTCTTTATCAGCCAAGATGGGATGGAGCAAAATGGGTGGAAGGGTTGTCTGATGATGAATTAAGGAATAGACAGTTACAAGATATTCCTGTTTCTGAGATTGATAGAATCAAACAGGAAAACGCTGAATTAAAAGAACGTTTAGAAACTGCCGAGATGGCCATTATCACGTTAATGGACTTTTTGTAGAGGGGAAAAGGAGAGATGAATAATATGTATCAGTTTGTTCTCAATATGTGGGTTTTCAGGAGAATTACTGAAGAGCAGGTAAATAGTTATGCAACAAAAGGATTTATCGAACCAGAAGAAGCAACGCGAATATTAGCAACCCCACAGGAGGTAAAATAAATGAGTGCAAGCACCGATTTAGTCATAGAAAACCTAACAGATCAAATAGCCAATCTTAGCCGAGAAAAGGCTATTTTTTTTGCCATTGCAACGGAAAAGGAGCAGGAGAATCAGCAATTAAGACAAGCAGAGGAAGAATCAAAAATTAGATTACAACAGGTAGAAAATGAATTACTCATAGAAAAAGCTAAAACTGCTGGACCTATTCCAGTAAAGAAAGAAGGTGAGGAAGAATGAAAATCCAAATCGCATCAGTAAATGTAAGTTATTCTCCAGAAGGCGAAGTGGTCAGCGTCCAGGTGTTTTTCCAGGGATACGACGAAGAAAGAACAATTAATATTAATGGCTACTTGCCGTTAACCGCCGGTGAATACAGCGGAAATGAGTCTATCAAAGCTTTAACAGAAATAGTAAAAAACAGTGTAGCCAGTAAGTTGTTAGATTAAGAGAGTCCTTCCAGGGCTCTTCTTTATATTGAAATTAGGAGAGTGAAGTATGTTTGGAAATGTAACAGAGGTATTTACTAAGATGGTTAGTAATAAAAGTTTAGCTTTAGGGACTCTAACCGGGACGGTGGGAGCTTTTTTTGATGCCGTGCTGCAGGCTAAAGGCTTTAATAAACTACACATCTATATTGCGGCAGCTTTAGCGATAATCGTTGTCCTTGATTATGTTGTAGGTGATAGACTCGCCAAGAAAAATGATCTGTATAAAAGTAACATTGGCATCGATGCGTGTATTAGAGACGGTATTATCTTTGGGATAGTTGGAGTTGGGTGGATATTTGATCAGCTTTTAGGCACTGGAGCCCTAGTCTTTGCAGTGTTGGCATTCTCTTTCATCTACCACAATTTACAGTCTTTTGTATCAAATTTGTATGTACTTGGTTGGGATAAATATTTCCCTATGTGGCTTTTCAAAATTCTCGAATCAGAGATCAATGCAAAAATAAAAAAATATAGTGATCAAGGAGTGGGTAAATAATGCCACCATGGACAGAGGATATAATCAAAATCAATAAATATTCAAGACCAGGACTTAAATTAACTGCTGTTAAAAAAATAGTGGAGCATTTTACGGCTAATCCCGGCGGTTCAGCCAAAAACCATGTAACGTATTTCGGCAAAACATTAATCGAACAAAATGAGAAGCTCCCTAAAAAGGATAGGCGGTACGCATCAGCTCATATTTTTGTTGATAAAAAAGAAGCCTTACTGTTGGTACCTCTCAATGAAGCAGCTTACCATGCCAATGATGTACAGCAAAAAAATAAAAACGGCAGCCCGTGGCGCGGTATTAAAGATCTGGCGCCAAATGCCAACTTATTATCTATTGGAGTGGAGCTTTGCATTGAGTCTGACGGCACGTTTCATCCGGATACCATCCAGAGAGCTGCAGAGGTTAACGCAGAACTTTGTAAAATGTATAAACTAGATCCTATCGATGATATTGTCCGGCACTATGATGTGACACATAAAAATTGTCCGGCACCGTGGGTAGCAAATCCACAGGCATTTATCGGCTTTAAAAATTCAGTAAAAACTTACATGACACCAGAAAAGGGAGTGGAAGATGTGCTAAAAGCAGGAGACAAGGGTGAAGCTGTAAAAGTATTAAATTATCAATTAGCAAGTTTGGGGTATATATCTTGGGCTGATCGTGAGAGTGATGTGTTCGGTAACAGTACATTAAAAGCGTTGAAAAAATTTCAAAAAGAACAACGAATTAAAGAAACTGGCGAGTATGATGCGAAGACCGCTTTGCAGTTTGCGAAGATTCTTGCGATTTATTATGACAGGTTGAAGAAAAATTTGATGTTATAAAAATAATTACCCCTGTCTTTATTTGAGACGGGGGCAATTATCCTTACTTCATTCTTAATTTAATGGGTTCTATTATAAGCGTCCAACTGTAATTGATATTCATATTCAAGCATGTCGAAGTCGAAACCCCAATCTAAGTAAGCAGCAGTAAGAATATCTTGTTTGACCTTGTTATCAATTTTTAACGCTAATAATCTATTATATGCAGCAGTTTGTAGTTGGATTTCATATGCAACCATATCGTAATCAGTTCCCCAATTCCGGTCTGCGTTGGTCTTAATGGTATTATGGACTCCAGTTACCCATAAATCTTTAATAATATTCTTATAAACTGGTACTGGTGGTGCTGGTGGGGTATAAATCCTGTAATAAGCTGTAGCCCCCGGAACTGCCACTTTATAATTACTTACCGTAACATATTTGGCTTTTATATAAACTTCCGATACTATTACCTGTTTTACCCTTTTGCCGCTAACCAATTTGTAATAATTATATGAGATTTTTGTTTTGTCCCAATCCTTATTAACTCTTGTAACCTTTACACCAACTGGGACAGTAATCGTTTCACTTTTTAACTGATAATTAACTGTTCTTACTCTGTAGTCTTCTTGACTTGTTACTGCAGCTTCTACTTTGTGCACTCCGAAACTCGGTAATCCACTAAGTAACATTGCTGCTAATGCTAACCCTGACACAAATTTTTTCACTTGGTATTTCCCCCTTTATATGTATGCAACACATAATACTTCAATAAAGTGCATTTATTTTCCTTCTAAAAATTGGGGGATTAATAAAATAATTACAATAATGAATAAGCGACGCTTAAAAATGTAAATCATCCGCTGCATAAAAAGCTTTCAGATCCTCTTGTCTTTCTAACTCCAAAACAGCCTCAGTGATGTCCTGGCCACCATCTACAATTACCTTCTCCAATTTAGCACGATAAGACAATTCCTTATTAATTTGCTTCCAAAACTGCAGGGCTAAAAATTCCGGTTTTCTTCCTCGAAGTTGAAATTCTCCTTTTTTATATCCACGACTCGCAGCAGTAAAGTGTATTTCAATTATTACTGTCATTTTCATCTTCCTCATAATATTTCTTCATAATCTTATGCTGCTCTTTCATTAAGTCATAAAAATGCACGATCATTTGAATATCACGTGGAGTATATCCATTTTCCTCGAAATTTTCAATTAGTTTCTTCCATTTTTCGTTCATATAGATCATCTACCTTTACTTCCAGTAAGTCAGCCAGTATAAAAGCTTTGTCCATTGTAGGATATGTATTACCTACACTCCAATTAGACAGGGTATTTTGACTAACTCCTAATTCTTTAATTATGTACTCTCTTCTGTATTTACAAACACGTAATAATTCTCCGATTCGGCTCCTAAGCATGACAAACACCTCTGTAAGTAGTTTCTCCAAGCAAACAATAAAATCCTTTCACAAATATTTGGGATAAATATTCATAAAGTGGTAGTGACGGTAATATCATATATCAAACAAGCAAAGGAAGTGATTATGATTGAGTGGAAAAAGGCCTAAATCAGTATCATTTAACGAGAAAAATATGAGGGAGAATGAAATCCTGAAGTACCTAAAAGATGAAAAAATAAGTTTTGCACCATACGTTAAGGATCTGATTTTTGCAGACATGCAACGAAGAAAAGAAGGGCTCCGAATTATCCAGAAGAATAAAGGTGGGGGGATAAAAATCGTTGTAGGCGGTAGTACTCCTCCTCCCTCCGCAGTTGGAGTGTAACACTGTAACACGGTTGACACTGTCAATTGTCATGACAAAGTGAAAGGGGATGTTGAAAATTGATTGAGGGGAAAGGCTTAGGAGGAAAGCGAGTGAACCGGGTCGGGTTATCACTAACAAATGAATATGAAACCAAACTTCTTAAGTTAGCAACTGCATGCAATTTTAGACATCATACTACTTTTGCAAATTTGCTTATTGAAATGTGTTTGGATAACGCCCAGCTGGTGAGTGATCTTCAAAAAAAATATTGTACTCAATCAGCTTATAAAATTTTTATCGTCAATGGTGAATATGTTTTAAGTGGAAGGGAGGATATACGGTGAACTGGCAGGACTTTATCATGGGCGGTATTAGCGTAATTTTTACCTATGCGCTATTTTCAAGTGGCTCTTGCGAAGAGGATACCGATATAGATCCAGATGAGGATTTAGAAAACAATGTAGTTGTAAATGACTTTTCTAGTCGACATGTTATTTTATCTTGTCAAACTTGTCGTAAACAGAAAAGACATAAAGAAATTGAATCGAATCTTTATCAATGCACTAAATGCAAAAGACATGTTGATTTAAGAAGAGTATCCTAATTATATATCCTCATTTTAGTCCTCATTTACCCTCCTTTATTATGTGTATATGGTGTACACGTCAATCAGTACAACAGACACTCAACCTTAATGTCGGCATACAAGAATATCAAGGATGAACATTTCCGCTATTATATTCTTAAGCAAAAAGCGGATGTCTTCCATGCAATGAAGAGCTTCTTTCAACAAGAAGAGTCAAAATTATTTGCCTAAAAAACCGACAGGTCTAGGTACCTGTCGATTTTTTTATATTCTATAAATTGGTATAGACAACTATACTTTTTGGGTATAAGATAAAGATATAACCTGAAAGGAAGTAATGGAAGATGAATCAAAAAGATAATCATATTTTACTCAAGGGTATTCAAATTTATACAGAGGATCATGTTATCGAAAAAGGGTATATAAAAATAATAGACGATAAAATAGCAGAACTTGGTACCTTGGAAGAACTTGTTCAGGACGAGGACTATGATGTAATAGAGATTCCGGCACATTTTAGGGCGGTACCTGGTTTTATTGATGTGCATATACACGGTGTAAATGGTGCGGACACAATGGACGGAACAAAGGAAGCATTGGATACGATGGTTGCGGCATTGCCCAAAGAAGGAACCACAAGCTTTTTGGCTACTACTATGACCCAAGAAGGCAAACAAATTGAAAAGGCGTTAGAAAATGCCGGTGAATATATGCAAACCCAGCCAGCATATGGTAAGGCAGAAATACTAGGACTCCATCTTGAGGGACCGTTTGTAAATGCCAATAAAGCAGGGGCCCAGCCAATTCAGCATATTGTCGACCCAAATCTACCATTATTTAAAGAGTGGCAACAGTTATCCCGTGGAACAATAAGGTTGGTGACACTGGCACCAGAGCAGCCAGGTGGATTAGAAATGATTCGTTACTTAAAGGATCAAGGTATCATTGCATCGATTGGCCATACTGATGCAACCTTTGAACAGGTAAACGAGGCCATTGAAGCAGGGGCAAACCACGTGACACACCTGTTTAATCAAATGAGAGGACTTCATCACCGTGAACCAGGTGTTGTTGGGGCGGCATTTTTACGTAAAGAATTAAAAGCGGAAATCATTGTTGATGGGGTCCATGTTCATCCTGAGATGGTGAATCTTGCTTTTAAAAATAAACAAAGCGACGGTTTAATATTAATCACTGATTCAATGCGGGCAAAATGCTTAAAGAATGGAATGTATGACTTGGGTGGCCAAGAAGTGACAGTAAAGGATGGAAAAGCAGTTCTTGCTGACGGGACACTTGCGGGAAGTATTTTAAAATTAGGGCATGCCGTAAAGAATATTTTATCCTATACAGGTTGTTCCATAGAGGAAGCGATTGAAATGGCTTCTGTTAATCCGGCAAAGCAATTGAATGTATTTGACAGGAAGGGAAGCATTGCAGTCGGGAAGGATGCAGACCTTGTCATCCTCGATGAGAACTTGGATGTTTTTATGACATTTTGTCGTGGGAAACTTTCATATAAAAGGGAGGAAAACGAGCAATGAAAATTATCGAAGTGAATGATTACACAGAAATGAGTCAGAAAGCAGCTGAATATATTATTGAAAAAGTTTGTCAAAATCCTAAGATCAACCTAGGGCTTGCCACAGGTGGAACGCCTGTAGGAACCTACAAGAAAATAATTGAAGACTATCGGAAAAATGGGACTTCTTATCGAAACGTTACCACATTCAATTTAGATGAATACATTGGACTTTCAGGTGAAGATAAAAATAGCTATCGTTATTTTATGGATGAGCAGTTGTTTAATCACATTGATATCAATAAAAATAACACCTATGTTCCGCAGGGAAATAGTAACGATGCTGAAGAAGAATGTCTTCGGTATGAATCATTACTTGTCAAAAATGGTGGGGTTGATTTGCAAGTTCTTGGAATTGGCAGCAATGGTCATATTGGTTTTAACGAGCCTGGGACCGCCTTTAGCTCTCAAACACATGTCATTGAATTGGCGCCTTCGACAATTAATGCCAATGCAAGGTACTTTAATCGAATTGAAGAAGTACCAACAAAGGCAATAACAATGGGGATTTCAACGATAATGAAAAGCAGGGAAATTCTCCTATTAGTTTCTGGTGAAGCCAAAAAAGAAGCGATGGGCAGGCTTTTAAATGGAACAATAACAGAAAATTTTCCTGCTTCTGTGTTGAAGAATCATCCATATGTTACAATTATTGCTGATAAAGCAGCAGTTTCAGGTTTGAAAATTCCCAGTTTATAAATGTAAACAAGAGATCAAAAAAAATAAAGGGATAATCAAAACCTGTTATTGTTAGTTAAATTAGAAGGGTGTATGTAAGGAGAATGATAAACAAAAATTCCCCCATTCCACTTTATTATCAGCTTGAGGAACACATTAAAGGATTAATTGAAAATGGTGAATTGTCTCCAGGTGATGCTCTTCCGCCGGAGAGAGAATATGCTGAAAAATATCAGATTAGCCGGATGACAGTCAGACAGGCCTTTACCCAGCTAGTGAATGAAGGGTATTTATATCGGTTGCAAGGAAAGGGAACTTTTATAGCGGAACGGAAAATTGAACAGCCCTTGCAGGGACTTACAAGCTTCACAGAAGACATGAAAGCAAGAGGACTTACCCCTGAGAGCATCCTTGTAAGGTTTGAAATTATTCCAGCTTCAAATCAGATTGCAGGTCAATTAAAAATTCCTGAAAATAAACCTGTTTATGAAATAAAACGTATCCGTTTAGCGGATGGCGTCCCAATGGCATTGGAAACAAATTATCTCTCATCGGATCTTATTAAGGGGTTAACAGAAGAAATTGTTAATAAATCCCTTTATGGATATATTGAAGGTGAATTAAACCTGCGAATCGAAAGTGCTTCACAGATTATTGAGTCATCCATTGCGAGTCAAGATGAGGCAGGCCATTTAAATATTACAAAAGGGGCACCAGTAATGCACATCCAACAAAATACCTTTTTGAATAATGGCACCCCAGTAGAATTTGTGAAATCAGTTTACCGTGCAGATCGATATAAATTCATGATTCAAATGAAACGATAACTAATTAAGTCGGATATTACCACTAATAACTTCCCCCGAAAAATCAAAAATAAGAAGGCAAGAGGATTTTTCAAAAGGGGGTAGTACAATTGATAAAAAAACCGGCAGGGTTACTATTAACAGCGGTTCTAACAATGGGACTTGCTGCTTGTAATAATAATGACAATGATCAAATAAATGATAAAACCGGTAATCGGGTAGGCATGAATACAGCCAACAGGAATAACCACTTTATGGATGTACGAAATGGCAGAGATGATGGTATCGACCATAATGGTCTGCTTACCGAGGATTATTCAAATCGTAACAACAGTGAAAGTGATTTAAATTTGTTTAAGGATCGGAAAAAGAATAGAAAAAATAATGAAGACATGATTTCTGCATACCAGACAACATTGAATAGTGATCAATATCCTCATACTCGGGCGGTTTTAATCCGAGATGCAAAATATCAGTTTATTCGTATTGACCCTAGACAAGGGAATTGGTTTCAGTCTGGAGTAATCCAACAGGTACAGCCAAATATTGGGCAGCAGCAAAACCCTGTTCCAAATGTACCGGCTCCAAAGCAAACGAAGCCGGCACCGGTTCCAAAGCAAGCACAGCCGGCACCGGCACCAGCACCAGCACCAAAGCAAACACAACCAGCACCTGCAGCAAAACCGGCTGCTCCGTCTCAAAATACTACATCAACTACTGGAACAGTAAGTCAATATGTTCAGCAAGTAATCAATTTAACCAATGCTGAGCGAAGTAAGAAGGGACTTCCGGCATTAAAAGCCGATACACAGTTAAGTGGAGTTGCACAAAAGAAAGCTCAGGATATGCAGCAAAATCACTACTTTTCACATACAAGTCCTACTTACGGATCCCCGTTCGATATGATGAGAGATTTTGGGGTAACCTATAAGGCTGCTGGAGAAAATATTGCTCAAGGTCAAAGAACACCGCAAGAAGTTGTAAATGCCTGGATGAACAGCGAGGGACATCGAGCGAATATTCTTAGTTCGAAATATACAAATATTGGGGTTGGATTTGAGGGAGCAGGGAAGAATTGGTCACAAATGTTTATAGGTAAATAATTAGAAAAGCGCAAGCGCCCTGGTCAGCGGCGTATGGCCTGGAGCTGGACATTTCTCGAAGTCGAATGATATAAAATTTCTATATTATAAGAAAAGGAACAAACCAGCAGATTCTATTCTCTGAAGGTTTGTTCCTTTTTCTTGATGGCCGTAATCGTTGGAAATTCAAAAAGAAAGATTGTCCCTTTGCCTACTTCACTTTCTACCCAAATCGACCCATCCATTGCACGGACAATACTATAAACGACCATCATTCCGAGCCCAGTTCCCTTTTTCCCTTTTGTGGAATAGAAAGGTTCTCCTAATCGTTCCAACTGCCCATTTGTCATTCCCACACCTGTATCTTCGACTTTAATGGTTACAGAGCTTTGGCTAAATTCGGTTGAAATGGTTAAATACCCGCCTGACGGCATTGATTCAATTGCATTTTTGAGTACATTGACAAAGCACTGGCGGAACTTCTGTCCATCCCCCTTTATAAAACCTATGACGGAAAAGTTAGTAATAATTTCAACCGAATTTTGTTTTGCTAAGGGTTGAAGAATATTGATAATTTGCCGGAGTTCACTTTTTACATTCAATTCCTCAATCGTCTCCAAAGATGGCTTGGCGAAGGTTAAGTAATCCTGAATGACCCTTTCAGCAGAATTTAATTCCTCTTTAACGATGGATAAGTATTCTTTTCTTTTTTGTCTTGAAAGGTAATCATCTTGGAGAAGTTGAACAAATCCACTGGCAGCAGTTAAAGGATTTCGAATTTCATGGGAAATAGCTGCCCCCATTTGCTCGACTGCCTTTAATTTCTCTGCTTTAATCAGTTGCTGCTGCATTTCATTATTTTTTCTAACAAATTCAATTCCATACGAAATGATGCCAATTCCGAGCGAAGGAACAACAAGGTAGGCAAACCAAGCATCAAACAAGTCTGAGTGTTTTTGCGTGAGGCTCATCCCGAACACGGTCAGAATAGCAAGGACCATCCCCATACAAATCGTTATAAAAATTCTTCGTTCAGGGGATTGTTTCAAAAACCATGGATGTAGCTTCCAAAAAAATATGGCAAATGGTATATAAAGGATAGTTGTTTCTATAAAACCTATATCCAATCCGTAGAGGATTCTTAAAAAAACTAGAGCTAAAATAAGTATTGGCCCGATTCCAACATAAAGTCCACCAAGGACGAGGGGAATAATCCTTAAATCGTACCTAGTAAAAGGATCGGGAGTATAGGAAAACTGAATACAAAACCATAATGTCGCAATAAAGATAATAATTAATGAAGATTTAGTAGGGGCAAATTTTTTACCCTTTTCGAGAAATATCAAACAAAAAAAGAGAATAACGATAAAAAGGGAGAGATTTAAGAAAAGGTGTTTCGTAATTTCCATTTCCTTCACCATCCAAAACTTGTGCTCCGCCCCTTTTCCGCTACAGGGCTTATAGGAAAATTTTACATGTATTTTCCGCAAGTTACAACAAAATTTGCAAAATATTTGGAAAAGGGGGAGCTTTTGACGAAAAAACAAACTAAAAAAAGGAAAGGATACCATTTCTGATTTCCTTCCGCCTTCTTGAATAGTATAGATGGTATTTAATTGCCTATTGCTAATTCTTTAGCAGCAAGTCTGGCATTTTCCTTTGCCTTTCCAATAATTTCTGTTACCTTTTGTGGAAATAAATCGAATCCTTCCGCGAGTATAGTTTCCATCACCTCAATCCCCAAGAAGCGGAGTGCTATTTTTAAATAGCGATCACCTGATTCCATTTCCTGCATCGGTGTCCCTGTATATTGACCGCCTCTTGTTTGGATGTGAATAGCTTTCTTATTGGTTAAAAGACCTTTTGGCCCGTTGGGAGTATGAACAAATGTCTTTCCAGCTACAAACAAATTATCAAGGAAGGCCTTTAAAACCGCAGGGGAACTCAAATTCCACATTGGGGAAACAAAAACATAATAGTCATAACTAATAAATTCATCGGCAAGGGCATGCATTTTGAGGATTTTTTCTCGTTCCGGATCTGTCAGCTGATCAAGAGTATAGCCATAACCAGCTAATTTGCCTCTAGCAGAAACGAGATCCGCATCCATTTGGGCAAAATCTAAAGTGAACAAATCCATTTTCTTTATTTGTACGTCAGGAAGTTCCTGCTTAAAAGTTTCAAGAAAGGCTTCCCCAATTTGCAGCCCCTTTGATTTTTCTAACCCTTTTGGATTTGCTGTCACATACAGTAGCTTTTCCATTCCTACACAACCCATCTATTTAATTTCATTTATATATTTATTATAGAAAAGAAACCTATGCCCAATATTGAACAAAGCGTGAAATTCTTGAACATTAAATGACTTTTAATCATGATGTGAGTTAACCATAAACAAAATGAACAAACTATGTTTAATTGATTTTTTGGAGGTATAGATGATGAAGGAGAAGAAGAATGAAAAAGTCATGATTGTTACAAATGAGGCAATAAGGGGCAAGCCCTATCTTGATATTGATCGTGTCATTCTAGAAGGAAAAACCGCCGGCTCGGCTCAAAAAGAAAGGGATAACAATTGAGAGTAATGAGTTATCTTTTTGTCTAGTAAGTATAGAGGATGTAAGTTGTGGTAATTTCCACGACTTACATCCCTTTTTTACACACGGCTTCGATAAATACTGAGTTTAAAAATTCAAAAAACATTTTTATCAGCGCTTACAAAAAGTTGTTGACGTATAAAATGATGGGTGATATTCTAAATGTACAAATTAATTTGTAAGTTTAATAAACAAATTAATGGAATTTAAAACCAATCTCGAGTTGGAATGGAAATTTTTTAAACGTAAATGAAAAGGGTTTCATGTTTAGGAAAAAGAAAATCCAGATAAAAAAAGGCATATTTGTAAGAGATATCTCCCAAATACAGCTAATCAAATGGAGGGGTTAGAAATGGGTCAACCTGCTAAAAAATTAGATACGCCAGCAACAAATATCATTGGAAATGCTGTCCGTCCTTTTGGGATGAGGGATAAAATTGGTTATATGTTTGGTGACTGGGGCAATGACTTTTTCTTTATCTTAGCAGCATCGTTCCTCATGGTTTTCTATACGGATGTATATCATATAAGTCCAGCACTTGTAGGAACTCTCTTTTTAGTTGCCCGTTTGTGGGATGCTATTGCTGATGTAACAGTTGGACGTTTCATTGACTCAAGAAAGGCCGGGAAAAACGGCAAATTCAGACCATGGATTTTCAGAATGTCTTTTCCCCTTGTAATAGTGGGTGTATTAATGTTCGTTCATATCCCAGGGATGTCTACTGGATTTTATGAAGCCTATGCATTTGTAACCTATCTTTTATGGGGAACTTTATATAGCACTGTGAATATTCCATACGGTTCTATGGCGTCTGTGATGACCGCAGATCCAGTTGAACGAACAACCTTATCAACCTTCCGTTCACTTGGTGGAGCGTTAGCGGGATTAATTATAAACGTTGTTGGTCCATTAATCTTATTTGTAGATAATAAGGCTGATGCAAATCGTTTTATTCTCGGTGCCGTCATTTTCGGTGTTCTTTCTCTAGCATGTTATATGGCTTGTTATACATTAACAGTTGAACGAATTGTTGCTCCTAATTCTGAAACACCAAAAGGAAACTTTGCCCAAACAGTAAAAGGCCTTGGAAAAAACAAACCATTAATTTGGATTTTAGTTGCTTCATTACTTTTCTTGGTATGTTTCATGCTCGTGGGTACAGTAAATGTTTACTTATTTAAAGATTATTTCAGCAACGCCAAGGCATTAAGTATGGTAGGTCTTATCCAGACAGTTGCGTTAATTATTGCTATGCCGATGGTTAAACCGTTAGTAGCTAAGTTTGGTAAAAAGGAATTAGCATCTGCAGGACTACTTCTCTCTATTGTTGTATACGCGCTATTATATTTCTTGCCTAACGTAACTGTAGGTCAATTTACCGGTGTTTTAGCTGTTGGAATGTTTGGATTCTCCTTCTTTAATCTAGTGATTTGGGCATTCGTAACAGATGTCATAGATTATCATGAATACGTAACTGGATTGCGAGAAGATGGAACTGTATACTCTATCTATTCATTTGCTCGTAAAGTAGGTCAAGCTGTTGCTGGTGGTCTTGGTGGTTATGCGATTGCAGCAGTTGGATATAATTCAGCAAGTCAGACACAAACACAAGAAGCACTGCATGGTATTCATTCACTGGCAACTTTAGTACCTGCCTTACTTCTTCTAGTTGTATTCTTAATCTTGGTATTCTTTTATCCATTAAATAAAAAACGTACTATTCAGCTTACAGCTGATTTAGCTGAAAGAAGAAAGGTATAAAACTAAATCACGGTATTTGTTATAGTCATCCCCGGTTACCCATATGAATGGTAATCGGTTTTTTTGTATGAAAAGTGATATTTGAAACCGTTTAAGAAGTCCAGAAAAAAAGAACCTTCTGCTTCAACAGAGGTTCTTCCATTTAAAGTAGTGTGCATTATTTGTTTCCGCTTTCATTTTTCTCCCTTTGGTCATTGTAAGTAAAATTCAGCATTGGCACCTCAAGGAATTGTTTAATAGCAAGTGCGCATGCTCCAAGTCCACAGGATTTTTTTCCAATCGTAGAAATCAATAATTCACGATAGTGGCTGATGGAAGAATGTAGGTTATTACGGATTTTCTCCAAAGAGTTCGGAACCATCTGCAGCAATTCACTATCCAATACAAGTACGTCTGGATTGTACATGTTAATCATATTATTTAATCCAATTGAAAGGTAATAAATGAATTGCTCCAGCAACTCGTGTACCTCTTCGTCACCTTCATCCAGCCATTGTTGAATTTGTTCATAGGTTAGATTTTTAATCCCTCTTTTTTCAGAAAGATAATCAAAAATACTCGATTCTGAGGCATACTTTTCCCAGCATCCTTTGTTTCCACAGTTGCAAGGTTTTCCACCTGGCATGATAATCATGTGACCTGCTTCACCCGCGTACCCGTCATGACCGCGAAAAAATTCGCTGTTCATCATCATCCCGAGACCGATTCCAGAGTAGAGGGTAGCACATAAAAGATTATTCGTTCCATGGTGCACAAACACTCTCTCTGCGAACGCAGATAGATTTGCATTGTTTTCAAGATATATATTGATACCCAGTACATTTTCTAAATCATTTTTCAAGTGTACATCATGCCAGTTAAACTTGGGTACATAATGCACAAGTTCGTCTGTCGAGACAAGGCCGTGAATAGCAATGACAATTCCAACAATCCCATAACGACTGTCAATACACTCAGATCTGTATTTTTGAATCTGCTCAAGTAAGAGATGCAGAATCTTATAATAATCTGTAGTATCTATTCCAATAGTAGTAGAAGAAATAGGCTGACCTAAAAGATTGGAAAGGGTAAATGATAGTTGACCATAATCGAGGTCAATTCCAAGTGCATAGCCAGCTTGTCCATTTAAAGACAGCATGATTGGCTTCCGGCCGACATGATTATGCTCTAGTTGTGTTTCGACAATTAATCCTTCATCTAGTAAGTCTGCTACTTGTGCTGAAATCGTTGCTCGTGTTAGAGCAGTGACTTTTGATAAATCCGCCCTTGAAATCATTCCTTCTTTTACAATTTCTCTGATGATTAAGGAGCGATTAATTTTTTTGATATAAGCCGCATCACCGGTAACCATACTTATCCTCCATTTTCATTCTTACAATCTACAATCATTATAACAGGTAATGACATGCATAGTTTAGCATATTTAATTTAAATCATAAATTGTCAATTGACGAAACAAACTAAACATGATAATGTAGAAATATAGTTAATTTGTTTATTAAACAAATTAAAGAGGAAGACGCAATTTTTATTTTTTTTACCTTGGAAGGGTTTACAAAAGAGCGTGATAGTAGTATTTATATCAGTAAATCGGGAGGAATTTTGATGAAGTCCTTTTTAGACAAACACTTTTTGCTAAACACAGACACCGCAATCAAACTATATAAAAATGCTGCAGCCGAGGCACCCATTTTTGATTTTCATTGCCATTTGAACCCACAAGAAGTATGGGAAAACAAGTCATATGAAAATATAACTCAAATCTGGCTTGGGGGAGATCATTATAAATGGCGGACTATGCGGATGCATGGTGTAGCGGAAAAATACATTACCGGTGATGCTACGGATTGGGAGAAATTCGAAGTTTGGGCAGAAACGATGCCTCATTTAATCGGAAATCCTGTTTATCATTGGGCACAATTAGAATTGAAAATGTATTTCGGTATTGATACACTACTAAGTCCGGAAACAGCCCGTGAGGTATGGGAAGAGTGTAACGAAAAATTACAAAAGCCTGAATTTAGTGCGAGAGCATTCATTGAGAAATCTAATGTGAAGTTTATTGGTACGACAGATGATCCAATTTCAACCCTTGAATACCATCAATTATTAAAAAATGATGATTCATTTAAAACAATGATTGCTCCAACATTCCGTCCGGATGGTGCACTTTTCATTGATCGTCCTACCTTCACTAGCTGGATTGGAAAGTTAGCTCAGGTTTCAGGTATAAATGTAGATACATTTGATGGATTTATAGGCGCACTGAGACAGCGGGTTGATTTTTTTCATGAAAACGGGGGCCGTGCTTCCGATCATGACATTCAAAAAATGGACTATGTGGAAACAACGAAGGATCAGGTTGAAGCTATTTTCAATAAACGTTTAAACGGGGAACCACTTACAAATGATGAAGTAGTAGCGTATCGTATTTTCGTTTTGAAAGAATTAGGAAAAATGTACGCTGAAAAACAATGGGTTATGCAGCTTCATATGGGTGCAATGAGAAGCAATAACTCGAGAATGAAAGAGCTAATTGGACCTGACACAGGATTTGATTCTGTTGGCGAAGCGAATATGGCTGAAGGTCTGTCCCGCTTCCTTGATGCACTTGATCAGGAAAATGCCTTACCAAGAACAGTATTATTTAACTTAAATCAAAAAGATAATGTCGTTTTAGCAGGGATGATGGGGAACTTCTATGAAGAAGGAATTCCAGGAAAAGTCCAACTAGGCTCTGGCTGGTGGTTCCTTGACCATATTGATGGCATGGAAAGACAAATGAAGGACTTTGCTAATGTTGGCTTACTCAGCCACTTTATTGGTATGTTGACAGACTCACGCAGCTTCCTTTCTTATGCACGTCATGACTATTTCCGTCGCATACTTTGTAACCTTCTTGGTGGATGGGTAGAGCAAGGCTTGGCACCGAATAATATGAAGCATATGGAACAAATGGTACGGAATATATGTTATCATAATGCAGAAAAATTCTTTTTAGAAAGATAATGGCTTCAGAAAGACAGGGAGAGCCACATCGAGGGTTCTTCCTTGATTACATATGTAAAATAAGTGTTTAATTAGATGAGTTAAAATAAAAAATAGGTTAGAATAGGATAATATTGATTTTAGAAAGGAAAGGGATTAAATATGTCAAAACAACAAATTGGTGTAGTTGGCCTAGCGGTAATGGGGAAAAACCTCGCTTTGAATATTGAAAGCCGCGGCTATTCGGTTGCCGTTTTTAACCGTTCATATGATAAAACTGAAGCGTTTCTGAAAAATGAAGCGGAGGGTAAAAACTTTGTCGGTGCTCGTACCGTTGAGGAATTTGTTCATTCGTTAGAAAAACCACGTAAAATCTTATTGATGGTTAAAGCTGGTAATGCAACAGATGGAACGATTGATTCATTAAAACCATTCCTTGAAGAAGGCGATATCCTCATTGATGGCGGTAATACCTTTTTCCAAGATACAATTAGACGTAATAAAGAACTTGCAAATGCAGGGTTCCATTTTATCGGAACGGGTGTTTCCGGCGGTGAAGAAGGGGCATTAAAAGGTCCTTCCATTATGCCTGGCGGTAATAAAGAAGCCTATGATTTAGTAAAGCCAATCCTAGAGGCGATTTCAGCTAAGGTTGAAGGGGACCCATGCTGTACATATATTGGACCAAACGGTGCAGGTCATTATGTGAAAATGGTTCATAATGGAATTGAATATGGTGATATGCAATTAATTTGTGAAGCATACTTTATTCTGAAGAATGTCCTTGGTTTAAGCACTGAAGAGCTTCATGATGTGTTTGCAGAATGGAATAAAGGCGAGCTTGACAGCTACTTAATTGAAATTACCGCAGATATTTTTACAAAAGTGGATGAAGAAACAGGTAAACCTTTGGTGGACGTGATTCTAGATACTGCTGGTCAAAAAGGAACTGGTAAATGGACAAGCCAAAACGCTTTAGATTTAGGTGTCCCGCTTCCCATCATCACAGAATCAGTTTTTGCCCGTTTTATCTCAGCAATGAAAGAAGAACGTGTGAAGGCTAGTCAAGTTTTAAATGGTCCAGCTGTAAAACCATTTGAAGGAAATAAAGAAGAATTAATTGAAGCAGTTCGTAAAGCACTATATATGAGCAAAATTGTGTCATATGCACAAGGCTTTGCCCAAATGCGTGTGGCATCTGAAGAATACGATTGGAATCTTCAATACGGAAATATCGCGATGATTTTCCGCGGCGGCTGCATTATTCGTGCTCAATTCTTACAAAAAATTAAAGATGCGTACGACCGTGATTCTCAGTTAGCAAATCTATTATTAGATCCATACTTTAAAGAAATTGTTGAAGGGTATCAACCGGCACTTCGTCAAGTGCTTTCAGTAGCTATTGAACGTGGTATCCCAGTGCCATCATTCGCAAGTGCTATCGCATATTATGACAGTTATCGTACGGAAACACTTCCTGCAAACCTATTGCAAGCACAGCGTGATTACTTTGGTGCCCATACGTATCAACGTGTGGATAAAGAAGGAATATTCCATACAAATTGGATGCAAAAATAAGGCTTTTCCACATCTTCTATAAAAGAGACAAAACAAAGCATAAAAGGCTTGTTTTGTCTCTTTTTTTCTTTATTATTGACTAAAGTTTCAGCGCAAAAAGCAATACCAGTCAAATAAAGAAATAAATTAAGCATTTCGAGAGAATGATTTTTAAGTCATTTAGGTCTAAAATAAAAATGTAAATTGCTACCGCTTACTTAGAAAGGTATGGGTGCTATGGATTTGGAAGCAGCTATAAATCATCAAAGTATGATGAATAAATGGATCACTGCAGCTTACAGAGTTAAAGGTGTGCATTCCTATTCCTTTCAGTATCATTCCCATCATGAATATGAAATTTATTTCTTTTGTGGTGGTGATTGTAAGTATTTAATTAGTAATCGGATTTATGAACTAGAGCCTGGTGATATCATTCTATTGGATGGCATGACACTGCATAAACCGAATCCGAAAATAGAAAGTACCTATACAAGAAGTATGCTTCATTTTTCACCCACATGGATGGCAGAAATAGCAGCAGTTCTAGGGATTCCTAATTTGTTGGATCCATTTAAGAAGCTCAATAATTATCTACTACGAACGGGCTACAATGAATCTGGCCAATATATTGACCAACAGATAAAGAAAATCGTTGGACTTTTGGCCCGGATGAATGAAGAAATGCTCCAGACAGGCACAAATAATAGGCTGTTAGAGGCCGAAATAAAGCTTGAATTAGTTCAATTACTCGTAAAAATATATAAAATGAGTCAAGAAGAATTAGCACATGTTTCGAATAAAAAAACAGAAAAAGAGGTCCATGCCGAGGCAATTGCCTCATGGATAAAAGACCATTTTGCTGAAAAAATGAATTTGGATCGGATTTCGACTGAACTAAATTTAAGTAAATATTATACTTCACATGTTTTTAAAGAGATTACTGGTTTTACTGTGATGGAATATGTGATGGGCTGCAGGCTTAATCAGGTCAAGTTTTTATTAGAAATGGAGCCTGACCTCACTCTTGCTGAAGTATCAAGTGCAGCTGGATTTGAAAGTCTTGCCCATTTCAGCCGTTATTTTAAGGAAAAGGTAGGGGTTACGCCCTCTCGTTACCGCAAAAATAAACGAATAGCCGATACATCGGGAACAAAGGAGGATTCGCTATAAATGAATCAGGATTTATGGATTTCCGGCTTTTCAGATGAAATCTCGTCTGATTTTGAGACACAACTTGAGGTTGTTTCAAACCTTGGCATGCGTTATCTCTCATTACGGGGCATTGATGGGAAAAACATCGGCGACTTTACAGTTGAAGAAATAAAAGAAAATGTACAGCCAAGGTTGCAAAAATATGGTATTCAAGTTTCTTCAATCGGTTCACCGATTGGGAAAGTATTTATCAATGATGAAGAAGGATTTGCAAAGCAAAAGCTGATGTTGGACACGCTTTGCCAAATTAGCAATTTGCTTGATTGCCAATATATACGAATCTTCAGCTTCTATATTCCTAAAGGTGAGGATGCAGATCAATATCGTAGTGAAGTGGTAGGTAAGCTTAAGGAATACGCTGCCATTGCAGCAAAGTACAATGTGATATTGCTGCATGAAAATGAAAAGGATATTTTTGGTGATATCGCGAGACGCTGTCATGAGATTTTAACGGAAGTAGGATCTCCTTATTTTAAAGGGATTTTTGACTTTGCTAATTTCGTACAGTGCGGAGAAGATACACAGGAGTGTTACGACCTCTTAAGAGATGAGATTGTTTATATACACATTAAGGATGCTGTAACAGCGGATAGCCAAAATGTTGTCTGTGGAACTGGCGAAGGAAAAATACCAGAATTGTTAGCCCAGTTTATGAAGAGCGGCTATAAGGGATTTTTAACGCTTGAGCCACATCTTGTCCTCTTTGATTCTTTAAAGGACTTAGAGCTAGAAGATGCATCCGAAATTATTAAGGACAACAAAGGGCTAGACGGTGCCGGCGGTTACAAGCTTCAATATGAAGCCTTATTAGACATTCTTAACAAAATTGAAAGCGAGGGAAATTAATTATGGCAGATGTAAGATTAGGGATTATTGGATTAGGTGCAGAAGGTGGTATGTACGCTAATTTTATCGCTGAAGGTAAAGTGCAAAACATGGTGATTGGTGCAATCTGTGATAATGATCCTGCTAAAAAACAGGTTGCAGAAGAAAAGTATCCTGGTGTTCCTTTCTACGATAATTATATCGATATGCTTGAAAGTGGTGACGTAGATGCGGTCGTTACAACTGTTCCACATTACCTCCATCCAGAAATGGGAATTGAAGCATTAAAACGTAACCTTCATGCGTTAGTGGAAAAACCAGCTGGTGTTTATACAAAACAAGTGAAAGAGTTAAACGATTTTGCAGCAGCAAAGCCTGAACTTAAGTTTGCCATCTTCTTTAACCAACGGACAAATCCGCTTTATAAAAAAGTAAAAGAACTTATTGATAATGGTGAAATTGGCAACATTCGTAGCACCAACTGGATTATTACTACTTGGTGGAGACCTCAAGGGTACTACAATCAAAGTGAATGGAGAGCAACTTGGGGCGGGGAAGGCGGCGGTGTCCTTGTAAACCAAGCACCACACCAAATTGACTTGCTTCAATGGATTTGCGGTATGCCGAAAAAGGTTTATGCAAAATTAAACTTTGGCTATCAAAGAGATATTGTGGTTGAAGACGATGTAACTGCCGTTTTTGATTATGGAAATGGTGCTACTGGTGTATTTGTAACTAAGACACACGATGTAGTAGGGACAGACCGTTTAGAAATCCATGGCGATAAAGGAAAAATCGTGGTTGATGATAGTAAGAAAATTACGATCAAACGGCTAAATAAGCCTGAAGATGAAATGAGCGCAACCATGAGCATGCAAGATGTTATGAGTATTTTCATGGGTGGCGGTCAAGGTGATATTTTCACTGAGGAAGTAATTGAATTTGAAAGTGTTTGGGGCGGTCAGCACATTGCTGTATTAGAAGACTTCGCTTCCGCGATTGTAAATGGTACACCATTACTAGCTCCAGGAAGCGACGGTATTAATGGTGTTAGACTTGCAAATGCCATGCACCTGTCAAGCTGGTTAGGAAAAGAAATTGATGTACCATTTGATGAAGATTTGTTCCTAGAAGAATTAAATAAAAGAATTGCTGAAGAAGGTAAATATCCGGTTAGAAAGTAATCACCACACGAAACGAACTCATTGCTGCTCAAGCTTTGAGTTCGTTTCAAAAAGGGGAAATGCTTATGCTAAAAGTAGCGTTAATTGGGCTAGGGGATATATCTAACATACATCTGCCGGCGATAAAAGCAAATCCGAATGTGGAATTGACCGCGGTTTGTGATATAGATGAAGGTGCTAGAAAAATTGCCCCTGAAGCACGCTTTTATACCGATTATCAAGAAATGTTGGAATCAGAAGCATTAGATGTTGTTCATATCTGCCTGCCACATTATCTGCACAATCCAGTGACAAAGGCATGTGTCGAAAAAGGTGTTCACGTATTTCTTGAAAAGCCGCTTGGCCTGAATACAGAAGAAGCGCTTGAGCTAGTAGAGCTTGAGCAAAAACATCCGGATATTAAAATTTGTGTTTGTTTTCAAAACAGATACAATGAGTCGTTTGAAATGCTTCAAGAGATCGCTGAGAGCGGTGAGTATGGCAGGATCGTGGGGATTAAGGGGCTTGTTGCATGGTATCGCCCTAAATCCTATTATGATCTTAAGCCATGGCGCGCACAAATGAAATATGCCGGCGGCGGCGTAATGATCAATCAGGCGCTTCATACGATGGATTTGATGCAATTACTTGGAGGGAAAATGGAGTCAATCCGCGGAAATGTGGATCAGCTTCTAGATTACGGAATTGAGGTAGAGGATACAGCAACAGCACGTATTCAATTTGCAAACGGTGCCACAGGTTTATTTTTTGCTACGAATGCAAATGCCGTGAATTCCAGTGTAGAACTTCAAGTCATTTTTGAAAAAGGGAAATTTACGATTAAAGATAGTATTTTAACTAGAGTACATGAAGACGGAAAGAAGGAAGAACTAGTAGAGGATGCCAAGCTTCCTGGAACTAAATTTTATTATGGGGCAAGCCATGCAAAATTAATTCACTTATTCCATCAATGTATTGAAGAAGATACTAACAACTATGTTCTTGCCAAAGATGCACTTGTGGCGATTCAAATGATTGATGCTATTCGCAAGTCTTCAGAATTAAAACAAACAGTCAAAATGGAGGGATAAACAATGGAAAAAGGTAAAATTGGCGTGCAAATGATGATGCTAAAGGGCAAAGTGGAAGAACTAGGTGCCTATGAAACCATGAAAAATGTTAGTGAGCTTGGCTATCATGCGGTAGAAGTTTCGCAAATTCCTATGACTCCAGAAAATGTTGCTGAATTAAGAAGAGCGAGTGTAGACTTCGATATTAAAATTGCTGCCATGTCAGCTGCTTTAGAACCAATGCTTCCAGGTGCTCCTGGTGAGACCTTAACAAGTGATTTTGATAAAATTGTGAGTGATTGTAAAGCGCTGGATTGTAACTTTTTACGGATCGGTATGCTTCCATTAACATGTATGGGGCATAAAGATAAAATTATGGAATTTATTGAAAAAGCAGAAGCAATGGCTCATAAATTAGCTGATCACGGAATCGAATTATACTACCATACCCATCACCTCGAATTCCAAAAATACGATGGTGTCTACCTCTTGGATCTCATTAAAAATAACACATCTAAGCTTGGCTTTGAACTGGATGTTCACTGGATTCAAAGAGCAGGTGAAAATCCTGTCGAGTTTGTTAAGCAATATGCAGGCCGAATTTCATTATTGCACTTAAAAGATTATCGAATTGGTCAGATGGATTTAAGTAACGTCGACTTTAAAGATATGGCTAAATTCTTTGATATCTTTACGAATACAATTGAATTTGCAGAGCTTGGAGAGGGTAATCTAAATATCAAAGCAATTGTAGAGGCTGGACTTGAAAGCGGCGCACAGTATTTCTTAGTTGAACAAGATGATACCTATGGCCGCGATCCGTTTGAGTGTCTTGAAATCTCTGCAAAGCACTTAAGAGAATTAGGTTTTGGTGATTGGTTTTAATAGGTAATAGGGGAAAGCAGCTGTGTGTGCAGCTGCTTTTTCTCATTTGAAGAAAACAAAAATGCAAAACTCCAAGAATCCCGGAAGAAATGCCCGATAGAAGGGTTCTAAAGGACAAAACTCCAAGAACCCCGGAAGAAATGTCCGATAGAAGGGTTCTAAAGGACAATATTCCAAGAATCCCGGAAGAAATGTCCGATAGAAGTACCTTTCAAATACTGATATAGGAAAGTACCACTTTCACTCGTAAAAGACCCATCGTCGGTTGCCAAAAATTTTAAAGTTTTCCCCAAGAATTCTTCTAATTCTCCTTTCAGAATCTACCACCCCGCACCATTCATGAACAAGACTCGTTGTAATCTTCAAATCAGGAAAAAGCAGTTTTATTTCCCTCACACTCCGCAAAACTGCAGCTTCCATCAACTCTTCATGCCCACAATCACCGCACACACATTTCTTCCCCTGAACGGATATCGAAAACGAGTCGCACACTTCACAAGTCATCCCCTTTCGCAATTGCCCATATGTATATGAGGGTAGCGTTGTATAAGGGTTTTTTTCTATATGAAGGGAAATCAACTTATCTGCTAGCATTTTATGTCTACCGTTTAATTGCGATGGTGTCGAATCTAATTTCTTCAAATAATTTTCTACTTGTGTTGGAAAAATAAATGGTTTGTCCATGGGGGCTTGGTATAAGGTGAATTTAGGATTGATAAAAACGACCTGTGCCTCGATAGGAAAGTTATACCCAATATTCTGTAGTAATTGACGGAGCAGGGATTCGCTGCGATTCAATTGGGTTAGTGGATTACTATATTCTTTTTGCGGCTTCTTATATAATATATCTTTTTCGGAATCGTAAAAATAATCATCTTCATTATTTTTAACTTCATAAAAACAAACTTTGGAAGAAATAATAATTAATGTATCAACTGAAATGTAATGTTGTTTACCTTTAACAGCAAATCATTCAAAATATAGCACTCACATTGGAGTTTCTCCGTTAATGTATCAAACATTTCCTCTCCTTCATATCCCTTTTTTAGTCTGAAATAACGCTGCTTATCCTTTTTCGGCATCGTCATTCGTATTTTTAAAACTCTCAAAATCAAATATTCTTTAGATCTAATACGAGGCTTATAAGCCATATGCCACATCCTTTCTTCAAGTCCATTTTATTAAATAAGATAGGTGATTTTGGCCTCTCTAAGTGAAAGTTTTGTTAAATTTTATTAAAAAATAACAACATGATAGCAAAAAATATATTTCAGGATTTTACAAAATGTCAAAATATTTTCGAATGGGTAAAAAAAATCTATATGAATATTTTGAAAATTTACTTACAATTATTAATATAGTCATTGAACAAATGAAAAATACAGACCAATGGGGGAGGAACGATGGAATCTTACAGACTTATAAATAATGTAAATGCTGCTTGTGACTGGGTAATGAAATTACTTTATCTTAATCTCCTATGGATCCTATTTACTCTTGCAGGATTGATAATAGCTGGGCTATTTCCGGCAACGGTTGCTATGTTTACAGTCATGAAAGGGTATCTTGCAGGTGAAAATGTAAGGGTTTTCAATGCGTTTAAGAAGGTATATAAAGAGGAATTTAGAAGGGCAAACCGACTGGGTCTCGTGCTCCTACTCCTACCAATTATTTTGTATACGGATTGGCAATTTACGAACTATTTATCCGGAACCGTGGAAATGATGGCTAAGGGAATTCTCATTGGCAGTACTTGTTTATACGTGGTGATGCTAATTTATATCTTCCCAGTCTATCTACAGATAAACAGGAAGGTGTTTACAGCCTTGAAAATGGCTTTTCTAATCGGAATAACGTATCCCTTCAATACTTTTATGATGCTTACTTCTATCGCATCCTTATTATTTTTATTTGTCTTCCTTCCGATGGCGGGATATCTCTTTTTTTCAAGTGGTTTAGCATGTATGGTGTCGTTTTTCTCTTTCCGCTTATTTCAAAAAATAGGAGACCGGGCAGAGAAACTACAAAATAGGGAAAGACCACGATGGACATCAATAACTAACACGATAGATTAGGAGAGGTGAGGGATATGAATATTGAAGCAAAAACTGTATTTGAAAAAGTAGACGTCGAAGTGAAAGTAAAGAAAAAGAAAAGTGCCATCCAAAAACGAGAGAGTTTGACAGGTATTTTGTTTGTTTCCCCGATGTTGATCGGCGTGAGTGTGTTAACGCTTTTACCAATCCTGGCAACTTTTCTATTAAGCTTTGCAGATTGGAATTTTATTGTTGGATTTAACTCAATCAAATTTGTGGGATTGGATAATTTTAAAGCTCTATTTGAAAATGAAGTGTTTCTAAAATCGGTGTTGAACAATTTACTTTTTCTACTAACAGTTCCATTATCCATGTTATTCTCATTAATCATTGCCATCGTCATTGATAAACATGTGTATGCAAAAAGTTATTTCAAAGTAGCCTTTTTCATGCCCTATATTTCAAGTATTGTTGCCATTGCCGTAGTTTGGCAGGTTCTATTTAATCCGACTGAGGGGCCGATCAATCAATTGTTATTTTCACTTGGTATTGATAATCCGCCAACCTGGATAGCAGATCCGGATTTCGCGTTAATCTCAGTTATGGTTATTCAGATTTGGGCATCAATCGGATTTAGTATGATTATCTATTTAGCCGGTTTGCAGTCGATTCCAAAAGAACTTTACGAAGCAGCAGATATGGACGGGGCACGGGCATGGGATAAATTTAAACATATCATGCTTCCGGTTTTATCGCCGACAACTTTCTTTCTATTAATCACAGGAATCATTGGCACATTTAAAGTATTCGATTTAATTGCTGTATTAACCAAGGGCGGGCCAATTAATTCAACCACCATGTTGGTATGGCACTTGTATGAAAGTGCGTTTGTTAATTTGAAAATTGGCTATGCCTCAGCGATTGCGGTGGTCCTCTTCTTCTTCGTGCTGATCATAACCTTAGTGCAGTGGGTTGGACAGAAAAAATGGGTGAATTATTAGGTTGACGAAATGAACAAGGAGGGACATCCATGGAGAAAAAAATTAATCTTCGGAAGACCATCATTACGATTATTGCCTTTATTGTAAGCATCGCCTTTTTACTTCCCTTTATTTGGATGCTATCTACCTCTTTTAAAATAGAGGCAGATGTATTTAAATTTCCGATCGAGTGGATACCAAAAAGATGGAACGGGATCGAAAACTATAAAGAAGTTTGGTTAGGTAAATATCCTTTTGCATTATATTATTGGAATTCGATTAAAATCACGGTGATTACGACACTTATTTCCGTAACAGTATCCGCGATGGCTGCATATGGATTCTCAAAAGTGAATTTTCCGGCAGGTAAATTCCTGTTCATTATTGTGTTGGCCACCTTCATGGTGCCACAACAGTCAATTTTAGTGCCTCAGTTTATTTTATATCGTTATTTGGGACTTTTTGATAGCCATATTGGATTAATTCTATTGGGAAGCTTTAGTGTTTTAGGTACCTTTATGTTACGACAATTTTTTATGGGGATTCATTCAGATTATATCGATGCCGCAAAAATAGACGGTGCAGGCCATTTTAGAATATTCTGGTCAATTGCCCTGCCAATCGTCCGACCGGCAATCGCCACCTATGGAATCTTACGATTCATTTGGACTTGGAATGATTATCAGAATCCGTTGATCTTCTTGCGTACTGATGGGTTATATACGATTCAGTTAGCCATGCAAAAATTCACCTCATTGAATGGCGAATTTTACTCATTGATTATGGCGGCGGCGGTTTCATCTATTCTTCCGCTCATTATTGTCTTTATTATCGGCCAGAAGCAGGTAATTGAGGGGATTGCACTTGGCGGTGTAAAGGGGTAATTTCAGATTCACAGCATCAAAAAAATAAATACTAACTAATAGGGGGTAGGGAAAGTGAAAAAAATTCTATTATTGTTTTTAAGCCTCAGTTTAGTTCTAGGAGTCCTCGCTGCCTGCAGCAAGCCTGATAAGACATCAAGTTCAGGCGAAAAGGGTGATACGGAAGAACCGGTCACAATTAAATTTTATACACATGGTACTGAAGATGGTTACGCATGGGATAGAACAATCAAAGCTTTTGAAGAAAAGAATCCAAATATCAAAGTGGACGTTGTTCAATTAAGTGAAAAGCAGGATAGTCAAGAAGCATTGAAAAAGATTGATTTAGCTGCCGCTTCAGGAGAAGAAATGGATGTCGTCATGTTCACAAATACCGCTAACTACGCACAGCGAGTAAATTTAGGTATGCTGGAACCACTAGATGAAATGATTAAAAAAGATGGCTTTAAAATGGAAGATGAATATAAAGTTGATACTAAGATCAATGGCAAATATTACGGTCTTCCAGGAAAATATGTATCATGGTTTGTCCTGTTAAATAAAGACCGGTTAGATGCGGCAGGACTTGAAGTTCCGAAAAGTTGGACATGGGACGAGTACATGGAATACGCTAAAAAACTGACGAAAGACGGAAAGTATGGAACCTACTTTCATGGTCCGTGGCAAGGTGCATGGGCAAACTATATGAGCCTAAGATTACAGTCACAGGAAAAAGATGCCGGTTTCTTGAAAACCGACGGAACCTCCAATATCGACAGCCCGCTTTATAAGGAATCACTAGCAATGCGTGTGAAAATGGAGAAGGAAGACAAGTCAGCGGTCCCATATTCTTCGATGATTTCACAAAAAATGAATTATCGTGATCAATTCTTTACGCAGCAGGTTAGCATGATTATTACAGGAACCTTTATGATTGCGGAACTTGGAGGATCAGAGCGATTCCCGGCTGATTTCAATGTGGCAGTCGCACCATTCCCACAAAATAAAGTAGACGAAAAAGGTGCATATTCCGCGGCTGATGCCGATATTTTGGGTGTTGCAGCTAACTCGAAACATAAAGAGGCCGCATACAAATTTATCAGATGGTACACAACGGAAGGGCAAATTGCTCAAGGAATTAATATTTCATCATGGAAAAAAACCACAGATGACCAAGTAATCAAATTAATCAATGATACTCTAGCAGAAGCCCAGAATCCTGAAAAGGTTGATAAGGAGTCTTTAATACACTCTGTTCAAACAACTATTTCAGCTAAAGTAGGAAAACCAGTACCATACCAGTCGGAAATTGACTTAGCACTTTCTACAGAATTTGAAAAATTAATTCTTGGGAAACAAAGTCTTGACGAAACAGTAGCAAGCTCTAAGAAAGTCGTACAAGAGATAATTGATAAAAATAGGTAAATAGATTAATCCCAACTTTCTTGCAATTGAAGCTGAGTATATAATAGGGACAGGGGCGATACCCGCTTTTTTAGCCCCAATCTTTATCAAAAGATAAGAAAGAAATCTTGATTTTGAGAATTGTCCAGCTCCAGCGCCCTAGCGGCTAATGTCCTTCGCTCTCCGCCCTACGATAAGTCAAGCACGAATGCGCCTCCGGCTCTTCGTGTTTCCTTTATCTCAGTTGGAGTGCTCCAGGCCATACGCCGCTGACCAGGGCGCTTGCGCTTTTCGAGGAGGTTGGAAGTGAAAACGCGAGTGATACATTTCGTATCGTCCCTGTCTTTTCGTGATAGAGTCCTTTTAATTGCGATAACATGTTTGATCCTTCCTGCCATAACGACATTCACCGTCTACAATTATTTGACAAAAGATGCTGTGAAAGAGCAGGCCATTAGTAGTGCACAAAATGAATTAAAACTTACAAATGAATATTTGAAAAAGGAATTTGAAGATATGTTATACACGCTGAATTTTATTCAGCTCGACACAGAGCTAAACACAATCTTTAAATATCCAAGTAGTTATTCCTCGGCATTAGAGAATGGAACAGAATATGATGAATTCATAAATGATCAAAAGGTTCAACAGAAATTAGATACAATTACTTTATTAGATCAGAAGGCATACGTGACAATCCTGCTGAATAACGGGAAATTTTATACGAACTATTCATTCCATGAATTTAATCCGCTCGAGTTAAAAAACGAACCATGGTTTAAAATCTTAAGCAGGCTAAAAGGATATCGGTCTATTTGGATTGCCCCCCAGCCAACCATGATTATATCTGAAAGAAAAAATAATCCTTTTCAATTATCTGTTGCAAGACCTTTACGTGACAGTAATCAAGGTGTCTACGGATATGCTGTGGTGACAGTGATGGAAAATAGAATCATAGATATATTAAATAGCGAAAATACCGGCCATAGCATGATACTACTAAATGAAAGAAATAATTTGATTGCAAAGAATCAATTTTTTGATTGGAAACTTACTAAGGAAGTGACCGAAGAATTAGGCCGCAATACATCAGATGTGATGACAATAAAAGGTGAAAAATATTTGATTAATTCTCGCGAACTTTCTATTACAGGATGGAAATTAATCTCTCTTAATCCTTATGAAAATGCGATCTCGAAAATTAATGCGATTTTCAAACGGGTATTTCTCGTTCAAGCACTTGCTTACGTTTTATTTTTAATTTTACTTGTCTATCTTTTACGGAAAATATTAAATCGACTGGTGGATTTAAAAAACTTAGCAAAAAAAGTTCAAAAGGGCGATTTATCAGTGCGATCTGAAGCGAAGGGGAACGATGAAATTGCCACCCTTTCAACTTCCTTTAATCTTATGTTAGATAAGGTTAATAAAGTAATCGAGGAGAATACACTCACCGAAACAAGAAAACGACAAGCAGAATTGGCGATGTTACAAGCGCAAATAAATCCTCACTTTTTGTTTAATGTATTAAATTCGATTCGCATGAAAGTGATGATGAAAGGTGATTATGACAGTGCTGGAATGCTTAGTTCATTATCAAAGCTTTTAAGAATGACAATCGATAAACATAAAGGGATGATCCCTTTTCATGAAGAATTAGCGATCAATAAAGACTATATTCGTTTAATGAATATGCGCAAACGGCATAAGATTGAATTGAAAATGGAAGTTTCCATCGAAACGTCAAACATTAAATTGCCACGATTAGTATTACAACCAATTATTGAAAATGCCATCATTCACGGGTTAAACGAGCAGGAAGGGCACATTTTGATTAAAGCACATTACACCTCTCCTACTTTTACCATTGAGATTGAAGACAATGGAACAGGGATGCGGAAGGAGCACCTTACTAGAATTCAGGAAAGACTGAGTAATCCGGGATTAGAAACTTCAGCTAAAAGTGAACGAAGCGAGGGATTTTCAAGTATTGGCCTATCAAATGTTTATGAAAGAATAGCATTAACTTTTGGTGAAGGCTTTTTAATGCAGGTACAAAGTGAACCGGACAAGGGTACCAAAGTATCCATGTTTATCCCTATTCAAGAGGAGGAAAATCATGTATAACGTAATGTTAGTAGATGATGATTATCCTGTGTTGGAATTCCTTTCAGAAATGATCGACTGGGATGGCCTTGGGCTGACATTGCAAAGTACCCATGTAAATGGAATGAGTGCTTTAAACGAAGCAGAAGAAAGTATGCCTGATATCCTTATAACAGATATAGGCATGCCAAAATTAAATGGAATTGAACTAACGAAAAGATTAAAGGGAAAATATCCTTCATTGTTAGTTACAATCCTATCGTGCCATAATGAGTTCGAATTCGCGCAACAGGCGCTTAAATTAAATGTTCAAGAATATATCCTCAAAGATGTGTTAGATGTAAATGAAATAATACATATACTGCGCCAGTTTGTAGATACACTTAACAATGAAAAGAAGAATAAAATGAATCAATTACAAATGGCTCAAACCATCGAACAAAACAAGGGGTTAATGTTAGAAAGATTTATAAATAAAACAATATATCATCCCATCCATAATCCGAATGTTTGGCAGGATGAAGCTTATTTACTAGGCTTCCAGCCAAATCAACGATATATGGTTATCCTTTGTATGATTAATCAATATCAATCAGTTCTTCATTATTTTCAATCAACCGATTTGCTAAATTACTTTATTCAAAATGTCATAGCGGAGGTAGTGGAAAAGGATGGAGTAAATGCCGTTCATGGTCAATTTGAAAAAGAGAAATCCTTTTTATTTGTAAGCATGGTGGAAGACGAGGAATTTCTAAAAATAAAAAGCTTGATGAAAAAGATACAAATTATTTTTCAGGACACCTTTGGAATTTCTCTTTCATTTAGAAAGGGCCATGCTGCTGAAAAGCCCGTAGATATAAAAATGCAAATGATGAAACTGATCGAATTCAATGATTCAAAAATCTGTTCAAACACAGAAATTGAAAATGCCTGCAAGTATATTTTAGATAATCTGCATAGGAAAATAACGTTGGAAGAAGTAGCGAATTACCTGCACCTAAATTCCAGTTATTTTAGCCGATTATTTAAAAAGGAAATTGGTGTTAATTTTGTTAAATATGTTGTGAAACTGAAAATGAACCGTGCTAAGGATTTATTGGATCAAACCAACTATACCATTCTTGAGATTAGCGAAATGTTAGGATATGAGAATCAGAGTTATTTTAATAAAACCTTTAAATCATTTGAGGGTATAGCACCGATTGAATATAGAAATGGGGTAATGCGGATAAAAAGAAAGGAAAAAGCCAACTCACATTTCAATTTTGTGAATTGACCTTTCCGGTTGTTTTATTCGTTTTTTTCATGGTAAGCTACCTTTTCTCCATTAAAGCGATAAGCAGATAGTTGAGACATTCAAAAACTTTTTAATCGCAAAAGCACATGCGCCCATTACACACGCTTTGTTTCCCAGTTCTGATACCCGCAATTCACAATAATGGCTAATCGTTGAAGTAAGATGATTTTTTATTTCCGCTACAGCATCCTGATAGTTTCGAAGTAATTCACTGTTAATGACCAAAATCTCAGGATTATAGAGATTGATAATATTATTAAGGCCAATTGATAGATACTTAATATATTGTTTCATTTGTTCACACGTAATTGGTTCTTGCCCCCTGATTAACTTTTGAATAGCATCATAGCTTAATTCAGGAGTATTCTGCTTTTCAGATAATTGTTTCATGAAGCTTGATTCTGATGCATATTGTTCCCAACACCCGAAATTCCCGCAGCTGCAGGGTATTCCGTCAGGAACAATGATCATATGGCCAATTTCGCCTGCATAGCCATGATAGCCCTTAAGTGCATCACCATTCACCATTATGCCTAGTCCAATTCCGGAGTACAGACTGATTGATAACAAATTCTCACTTTGATGATGTTGATAGACCTTTTCGGCAAAAGAACACAAATTTGCATTGTTTTCGATATAAATGCTCACACTGGTTTGGGTTTGTAGGTCATCTTTTAAATTTTTGTTGTGCCAGCCGTGCTGCGGAACAAAATAAATCATCTCGTCATTATTTACAATCCCGTGAATCCCAATCACTACCCCTGACAGGCCATAACGAGCTTCTGAACATTGCTGTTTGTAAGCGTTTATTTGTTTGATCAACATTCCAAGAATAACATCATAATCAGAGGTATCTAGATGAATTGTATCTGTCTGAACCGGCAAACCGCTAATATTAGCTAAGGCAAAGGTAACCGAATGTTTATCAAGGTCAATTCCAAGTACAAATCCAGCCTGTTGGTTGATGGAGAGCATGATTGGTCTTCTGCCAAGATTCTTATGATCTTGCTGGGTCTCGATAATTAAATCCTCCGCTAGTAAATCAGCTGCTTGAACAGAGATCGTTGCTTTATTTAGACCTGTAATTTTTGCCAGGTCGGCTCTGGATATCATCCCATGTTCAAAAATTTTACTTATGATTAACGATCGGTTGAGTTTTTTGATGTATGCAGCATCACCTGTAATCATGTAAGCCCTCCTTGAATGATAATTCGGTAAATAATCCTACATATTTATTGACGAAAAGGTTAGCATAATGATATTATACAGTTAATTAATTTGTTTGGTAAACAAATTAATTAAAGAAACACATAAATTATGTTAGTATGTTTTTTGAAAGGGATTACAGACAGGAGCTTATAAGAAAATGGACTTCCTGTTTACATGGAAATTTATCCAATGTGGAAAACTTACATAAGGAAAAGGAGTGTGTTAGTCCGTGGGTATACTTCAAGAATTATTAAAAGATATTCCTGTACCAAAAATGGCAAAAGTGAATGTGAATTTTGATGACAAAATGATTGATGACCTTCGTAAAGCTTTAATGGAAAAATTACAACAAGAACAGATTATAAAGACCGTTCGGCCTGGAATGGAAATTGCCGTGGCTGTCGGCAGCAGGGGGCTTGACCGTCTCGTGGAATTAACTGCGGTAACGGTTCAGTTTTTAAAAGATTTAGGGGCAAAGCCATTTATCGTCCCTAGCATGGGTAGCCACGGTGGTGCAACCGCAGAAGGACAGCGGGAAGTATTAGCACATCTCGGGGTTACAGAGGAAAGTGCGGGCTGTGAAATCCGTTCATCGATGGAAGTAGTAAAGATCAGCGAATTACCGAACGGTTTGCCTGTATATGTCGATAAATATGCCTCAAAAGCTGATGGGATTGTAGTGATCAATCGTGTGAAGCCGCATACGGCATTCCGAGGACCTGTGGAAAGCGGGCTTATGAAGATGATTAGTATCGGCTTAGGGAAACAAAGAGGGGCCGAAGCCTGCCATCAAATGGGTTTTAAATATATGGCAGAAAATGTGCCGGCGATGGCGAAAATCATCATGGAAAAAACACCATTTCTATTTGGAATAGCGACAGTTGAAAATGCCTTCGACAAAGTGGCAATTGTGGAAGCATTAACACAGGCTGAGATTATCGAAAAGGAAGCTGGATTACAGACACAAGCAAAAGCATTATTGCCAAAGTTATATTTTGATCAATTGGATGTCCTTGTGATTGATGAAATTGGAAAAAACATTAGCGGTGATGGAATGGATCCAAATATTACAGGTCGTTATCCCACACCATATGCAACAGGCGGCCCAGATGTTAACAAAATGGTAGTGCTGGATGTAACGCATGAATCAGAGGGGAATGCCAATGGAGTAGGAACCGCAGATTTTACAACCAAGCGTCTATTAGACAAAATGGATTTAGAAGGAACCTATGCAAATGGGTTAACATCAACCGTTGTGGCTCCTACAAAAATAGCTACGACATTACCAAATGATAAACAAGCAATTCAGGCCGCTGTAAAAACAAGTAATATCTTAGATTTTAGAAATGTCAAACTGGTTCGCATTAAAAATACCTTGAAACTTAGTGAAATTGAAGTATCCGAACCGTTGCTTGACTATATAGCAAAACATCCAAATATGGAGCAGGTTTCGGATCTATATGAATTTCCATTCGATGAAAACGGGAATTTATTTTAACAAAGAGGAGAGAGAGAAATGACAAATTTATTTGATCTAACAGGAAAGACGGCGGTAGCAATCGGGGGAAATGGTGTATTAGGCTCTGCCATGGCAAAAGGATTGGCAGACCACGGAGCTAAAGTAGCGATTGTTGGTCGTAATTTGGAAAAGGCAGAAGAAATTGTTAAACAAATAGTCAATAACGGTGGAGAAGCAAAGGCGTTTTCAGCAGATGTTAGTTCTAAAGATTCCTTGGTTCAGGTTGCGAATGAAATCGAACAATGGTCTGGTGGCTGGGATATTCTCCTGAATGCACCTGGAACAAATAGTGCGACACCTTTCTTTGAACTTGATATGGATGAATATGATAAAATAATGGATATCAACTTAAAAGGGATTGTCCTAACCTGTCAAATTTTCGCGAAAAGAATGATTGAGCAGGATCGTAAAGGCAGTATCATTAACATTTCATCTGTTTCATCGACAACACCGCTTTCAAGAGTATTTACGTATTCTGTTTCGAAAGCAGGTCTTAACAGTGTAACACAGTTCTTAGCACGTGAATTTGCACCTAATGGAATTCGTGTGAATGCGATTATTCCAGGATTTTTCCCGGCAGAACAAAATCGGAAAATATTAGACAAAGAACGAATCGAATCGATCATGAGCCATACCCCGATGAATCGCTTTGGTGAAGCAGAAGAATTACAAGGTGCTACTGTTTGGCTCGCTTCAGAAAAGGCATCAAGCTTTGTCACTGGTGCAATGATTCGTGTCGATGGCGGATTCGGCTGTATGACAATCTAATCATATTTTTGCTGCATATGAAATAAGGTAACAATGGCATGATTGATTTAATGTAAGGGGAGGGGAGACAAGGACCATGCTAACTGAGAAATATAAAAAATTACAGTCTATTCTCCGTGAAATGGAATCGGTAGTTGTTGCGTTTTCAGGAGGAGTGGATAGTACGTTTTTACTTAAAGCGGCATTTGACACATTAGGTGCGGATCACGTTCTAGCCGTAACTGCGGACTCTGAAAGCTATCCCTCAAGTGAGCTTAAAGAAGCAATGGAGCTTGCCGAAAAAATGGGTGTCAGGCACCAAGTGATTGAAACTTCTGAACTGGCCATCCCAGGCTATGCTGAGAATAATAAAAATCGATGCTACTTTTGTAAAAGCAGTTTATTCGATCATTTAATTCCAGTCATGGAAGAAATGGGTTTTCAAAATGTCATATATGGTGTCATTGCTGATGATATGAATGAATTTCGTCCAGGCATGCAGGCTGCTAAAGAAAAGGGGATACGCGGTCCGCTGCAGGAGGCTGATTTATTTAAGGAAGAAATTAGAGAGCTGTCACGGAATTTTGATTTGCCAACATGGGATAAACCATCACTTGCCTGTCTTTCATCTAGAATTGCCTATGGGGAGTTTATTACCCAAGAAAAGCTGTCAAAGGTTGAAAGGGCAGAAGATTATTTAAAAAGACTCCATATTCGCCAAGTTCGTGTAAGGACACACGAGGACATTGCCCGGATTGAAGTTGAACCAAGTGATATGAGTACCATTTTAGAAAATCATGATTCGATTGTAAAAACGCTGCAAGAGTATGGATATAAATATATTACTTTAGATTTAATAGGATATCAGAGCGGCAGTATGAACAAGGTTCTATCTTAAAGTGGATAAAACAAAAGGCTTTGGATATATCCAAAGCCTTTTGTTTTAAGAGTAGTCCGTGCCAAAAAAGAGTATGATAAAATGGATAATAAATACATAGTGGTAACTGAAAAGGAAGATGAAATATGCCAAGAGAGTTTGTAATTGGACTTGATGTCGGAACAACAAGCGTTAAAGCCTGTGTGTTTAACTTACACGGTAAATTAATGGCTGATGTTGAAAAAGTAATTACATCAAATTACCCCCAGCAAGGATGGGTAGAGCAAAATCCGGATGAAATTGAACAATCTGCAATCCTAGCAATTAGAGAAGTCATTGAAAAAGCGGCAATTGAGAAAAATGAATTGGTTTCTCTTGGTTTTTCTGCTGCGATGCATTCGCTTATTTGTATCAATGGGGAGGGCAAACCGATATCTCCAGCACTTATTTGGGCCGATGGAAGAAGTTATAAACAGGCTGATGAGGTAATTAATACAATTGGAAATAAGGTTTACGCTAAAACAGGAACACCGATTCACCCCATGACACCCTTTGTAAAATTATTATGGATGAAAGAGAATGACTATAAACCATACAAAGAAGCAAAATTTTTCATGTCAATTAAAGAGTACTTACTCCTTTGCTGGTTTGGCGAGAGAGTAATTGATTATTCAATGGCATCCGCAACAGGGTTATTCAACCCCACAACCCATAAATGGGAGCAAGAACTATTAGACCTTACGGGTATTTCGGAAGATCAGCTATCTGAAATTGTTCCACCGACAAAAATAGTGATGGGAATCAACCGAGATAAAGCAGAAGAAATGGGGATTCACCCCGACATGCCTGTAGTTGTTGGAGCGGCAGATGGACAATTAGCCAACCTGGGAAATGGTGCAATTCTTCCTGGTGAAGTAGCGGTTTCAGTTGGAACAAGCGGGGCTATTAGGCAAGTGACAAAAGGTGTTAAGATTAGTGAAAGTCGTGAAACGTTTTGTTATTCCTTTACAGAGGATTCTTCCATCATAGGCGGACCGACGAATAATGGAGGAATTGCTATTCAATGGTTAAAGGAACTATTGAACGATCAAAGAAGCTTTGCTGAATTTCTTTCTGATGCGGAACAGATTCCTCCAGGTGCAGATGGTATGCTTTTTCTTCCTTATTTAAATGGTGAAAGAGCACCAATTTGGAACCAACGGGCAAAAGGGAATTTTTACGGAGTAACAATCACACATAAAAAGGAACATTTTATTCGTGCCGTACTTGAAGGAATCACCTTTAATCTCTATCAAATTGGAAAAACCTTGGAACGCTTAGCCGGTGAGCCGCAAAAAGTTTATGTAAACGGTGGTTTAGCCAGATCTCCATTGTGGCTCCAAATGATGGCTGATATATTTGAGGCGGAAATTTATGTTTCGGAAAGCCATCATAGTGCAGCATGGGGTGCTGCATGGACCGCGTTAGTGGCAATCCGTAAAGTTGATTCCTTTGAAGAAATTAAAAGAAATATTCCGATGGGAAAAGCCACACTTCCAATTAAAGAAAATAGTGAACAATATAAGAAGTTCTATGAGAATTATGAAATGTTAGCAAATGATATGGTAAAGTATTTTAGGTGAGAATAGGGGGGATAGGCATGCTTGAGGATGTGTTGAAGCAAGTTCAAGATGGAACCCTTAGTATTACAGCCGCCAAGGAACAATTAGCTACCTTTGAAAATTTGGGTTTTGCGAAAGTCGACCACCATCGAAAAAAACGCCAGGGCTTTGCAGAGGTCGTTTATGGGGAAGGAAAGACAGCGGAACAAATTATTTCAATTATCTTGACTTTAAGGGCGCGGAATAATGAAATTCTTGTAACAAGGGTTGCAATGGAGAAGGCTGAATTAATCCGGAATGAGCTTCCTGAAATGATCTATAATGAGATTGCAAGGATTCTTTTTTGGAAAAATGAAACGAATACTGAGAGAAGACCGGAAGGATACATTGCCATCGTAGCAGCAGGAACTTCTGATTTACGGGTTGCAGAAGAAGCGGCAATTACAGCTGAGGTGCTCGGGAGCAAGGTACGCCGCTTTTATGATGTCGGTGTTGCCGGCATTCATCGCCTCTTGTTTCATGCCGAAGAAATTCAAAAGGCGACAGTCTCCGTTGTTGTTGCTGGAATGGAAGGGGCTCTCCCAAGTGTAGTGGGCGGACTTGTTTCTCACCCTGTCATTGCTGTCCCGACAAGCATTGGGTATGGAGCGAGTTTTAACGGCCTATCGGCCTTGCTTACGATGTTAAATTCATGTGCTTCAGGAATTAGTGTAGTAAATATTGATAATGGGTTTGGCGGCGGATATAACGCTGTATTAATACATCAGCTGGCACAAAAGGGGTAGGGAAATGAAGACACTTTATTTTGATTGTTTTTCGGGAATCAGCGGCGATATGGTCATCGGGGCACTTATCGATGCTGGAGCTGATCCAAATCTATTAGCAGAGGAATTAAAAAAGCTTCAAATTGAAAATGAATATGAGCTGCAATGGAAAAAAATCATTAAAAATGGTATTAGCAGCACAAAGTTTGATGTTGTACTGCTAAACAATTCGAATAATCAAAACAACAATCATGAGCACACCGAAGACCATAGTCATAGTCACGAACACGAGCACCACCACGATCATAGTCATATCCACGAACACCACCATCATCATAGCCATGATCATGACCATCACCACCAGCATGACCATCGTGCCTATAAAGAGATTGTGGAATTAATTGAGGGGGCTGGTTTTTCTGACTCTGTAAAGGAAACCTCCTTAAAAATTTTTAATAAAATTGGTGAAGCAGAAGGGTTGATCCACGGAATACCCTTGGAAAATGTCCATTTCCACGAAGTAGGAGCCGTTGATTCGATTATTGATATTATCGGTGCGGCGATCTTAATCGACCAATTGGAAATAGACATCATCAAGTCATCACCTATTCCTGTTGGCACAGGAAGAATTCATATTGACCACGGAGTTTATCCGGTACCGGCTCCCGCGACACTCGAAATTTTAAAAGGAGTGCCGCTTGACCAATCGGATATCAGAGCGGAGCTTACAACACCAACGGGAGCGGCGATTGTCGCCGTACTTGCTGAGGAATATTGTTCGATTCCTTCATTGAAAGTTAGGTCAATCGGGTATGGTGCGGGAACAAAAACCTTTAAAAACCACCCAAATGTACTCCGAGTTATTATTGGTGAGCAATAGAGAGAAAACAAGCTACGTAAAAAAGTCATCCAACTTGAAAGGGGGTAACCAAATGGCCTCACTTCCTCCCAATCATGAACATTACGATCATCAAATGGTCAAAATGGAAGTGAATCTTGATGATATACCAGGAGAATGGCTTGGCTATGTGATGGACTTATTATTCGAGGCCGGAGCAAATGATGTGTTCTATACGCCCATTTATATGAAAAAAAATAGACCAGGCGTATTACTGCAGTTACTTTGTTCACAAGAAAATAGTAATAGAATGAAGGAGATTCTTTTTAAGGAAACAACCACGTTAGGTCTACGCTATTATCCGTTAACCGTACATAGATTAGAAAGAATGTTTACAAAGGTTACTACGGAGTGGGGGAGCGTGACGGTAAAAGAGGGAATATTTGAAGGACAAGTCGTACAAAGAGCTCCCGAGTATGAGGAATGTAAACATATTGCGCAGCTTAATAATATTCCTTTAAAACAAGTCTATGAGCAGGTTTGGAAAGTAATAGGGGAAAAAGATAGACTTTAAGATTTTCTTTTTCTTCATTATTATAATAGAGGAGAGGAAGAAGGTTAGTTATGAGTTTTATCTCTGTATTATTTTTAGGTTTTGTTTTAGGAATAAAGCATTCCATCGAACCGGATCATATTATTGCCGTTTCCACCATGGTTGGTAAGAGCAATAAGCTGTCTCGTTCTACTTTAACGGGTGTATTCTGGGGAATCGGGCATACTAGTACTCTTTTTATTGTCGGGATGATATTGGTTTTGATGAAAGGTGAGTTATCAGAGAAATGGGCCATGTCACTCGAATTTTTAGTGGGCATTATGTTAGTGTATTTAGGTATAAAAAGTATGCTATTTTTTAATAACTTTCAAAGGAATTCCGATAACCATGCTCGCTCATCATTCATAAAAATTACCTTTATTGGGTTTATTCATGGATTGGCAGGGAGTGCAGCGATGGTTATTTTAACTATGTCAACTGCGTCGTCTGTCTGGGAGTGTGCCTTATATATTTTGATATTTGGTGCAGGAACGATTATTGGGATGCTCATGTTTACAACGATCATTGGAATTCCGTTTGTTTATAGTAAAAAAAGCGTGGGTCTTAATCGTCGTTTGACCCAATTTGCCGGGACGGTAAGTTTTCTATTTGGGATCTACTATATGTATAACTTGGGTATTACAGAAGGACTATTTCAGATGTGGGTACAGTAGAATTTTGAAACTAAAAAAAGGCTGCCACCCATGTGGTGTGGCAGCAAATCCCTTAGCCCCATTTAATTTCCTGCAATAATTCCTGTCTAAATAATTGAATCAAAAATTCATTATAAAAGTCCTTTCTGACAATCACCTGATACTTATTATTAGGATGGATATAATAATGGATATCAGTTAACACTTTATTTTCCTCAAAAAACTCGCGGACTTTTTTCAAGTTTTTCTTAAATTCACTATTATGAAGGTTTATCGAGAATTCAATGTCATCCCCGTTAGCAGTTTCCTTAAGGTCTAGTAGCTTTTCGTCATATTTATAGAGTACCTTCATCATTTGCCCCCTAAATTAAATATCGTAAATAAATGTAGACTGTACTGATTATGATAGAAAGGATCATTAGTGGAAAGGCAATTAATAAAAATTTCCCAAACGTAATCGAATGACCTTCTTTGGCGGCAAGGCCGGCAACGATGACGTTGGCACTCGCCCCAATTAATGTTCCGTTTCCTCCCAGACAGGCACCGAGTGATAAGCTCCACCAAAGTGGCTCTAAATTATTGACGCCTAATTCCCCCATATCTTTTATCATCGGGATCATCGTGGCAACAAATGGAATATTATCAATAAAGGCAGAGGCAATTGCACTTACCCATAGAATTAAGATTGATGTCGAGGTCACATTTCCCCCGGTAAGGTGTACGGAGTAATCAGCTAATAATGATATCACTCCTGTTTCTATCAATCCCGATACGAGAACAAACAGACCAATAAAGAAGAAGATGGTTGTCCATTCAACTTTCGAAAAAGCTTTATCCAAATAACTTTCCCCAGTTAATAAAAGTAACAAAAATGCTCCGGTTAGAGCGACTGTCGCTGATTCAATATGTAACAGCTGATGCAGGAAGAAACCTAAAATAGTAATTGTAAGGGCAATTAACGACTTGATCAATAAAGGTTTGTCTGTAATTTCTTCTTTTTCATCCAAGTCCATTAACGTGGCCTTTAATTCTGCAGATGTCCGAAGCTGTTTGCGATAAATAAAAGCTAAAATAGCAATATTCACAAATAAGATAAAAAATGAAATCGCGGTAAGGTTATTAATAAAGGCCATAAAGGTTAATTCCTTAACAGCACTTCCAAGCATGATATTGGGCGGGTCACCGATTAAGGTAGAGGTGCCACCAATATTGGATGCAATAATTTCGGTTACTAGGAATGGAATGGGGTTTACACGTAATTGCCTGGTGATGCTGAAAGTTACGGGAACCATTAATAAAACAGTTGTAACATTATCCAAGAAGGCAGAGCCTAATGCAGTAATGACTCCAAGGACTAGTAAAGTTTTTAATGGGTCACCCTTTACTTTTTTTGCTGCCCAAATGGCTATGTATTTGAACAAACCTGTTTCCGCAGTGATGGAAACAATAATCATCATCCCTGTCAGCAATCCGAGCGTATTAAAATCGATATGGTGCAGTGCCTTTTCCTGACCGACAATTCCTAATAAAACCATCATGATTCCGCCGGCCATTGCGATGATAGTCCGGTGTATTTTTTCTGTGACGATGAAAGCATAAGTAATGAGAAATACACCAATGGCGATGATAGCTTGTGTTGACATATATCGACCTCTTCTCCCAAATTATTTCTACATATCATTGAAAAAAATGCAAAAAGGAGCCCGATTTGACAGACTCCACCTAAAATCAACATATGTAGTTTACACTTTATTTTATAAAACTATTCAAAAGATGTAAAGAAAAACATATTCTGAAAATTGTGTCGACGGTATTCAAGACCTTTTGTGTCACAGACCTAGCTTTTTGATAAAATCCACGGTTTCCTCGTGTTCGGTTTTAATTAAGTTATAAAGACGTTTGTCCGTTTTTACAAGTGAATGACCTTTCTCATCAGCAATTGGTCTTGTAAAGGAAGTACTATTGATTACCTTCCACTTGCCCTCGGTATATGAAAGTGTAAGATCAATTACTCCAAGCCGGCTGCCAAAAGCACCAGCCATTACGACTGGCTTTCCATTGATTTGTCCTGTTTCCATATTGGTATTAGGCAGATCAATAAAAACAGGGCCTGGAAAAGTACTATGGGAATGCCCTGATAAAATAGCATCAATTTCAGGAATTTGTGTCAAATAATAAACTGCATTCTCTGTCTCCGGATTGTATGGTTCGCTGCTGATACCTGTATGGGCGAGGGCGATAATAATGTCTGCACCTTCAGCCTTCATTATGGGGACAAATTTCTTCGCAGTTTCTACCATGGGTTTAGCAATAACCTTGCCCTCGAGATTACCCTTGTCCCATCTCATAATTTGGGTAGGCATAAGGGCCATAACCCCAATATGAAGTTCATGCTGTTTGCCATTTTGATCAACTACCATTTTTTTTAAAATAACATAAGGAGTAAAGTACGGCTTATTTTTTTTGACGGAAACTACATTTGCATTTAGAGCTGGCATCTTTAAGCCTTTCAAAGCTGCATTTAAAAACCCTAGGCCATAGTTAAATTCATGATTTCCAATCGCGATCGCATCATATTTTAAATAATTGAAGGCACGGTACACAGGATGGGTTTTACCCTTATGCATACTTTTAATTCTTGCTAAATATTCGCCTAGAGGGTTTCCCTTTAGATGGTCACCATCATCAAACAATAATGAATTGTTGACTTCTTTTCTTGCCTCATGAATAAGGGTTGCCGTTTTAATCAGTCCAATTCGATTGTCTGTCTTTGTTTGATAATAATCATAATTAACCAAATCGGCATGTAAATCAGTTGTTTCAAGTATGCGTAAATCCACCATTCCTTTGGGGCTTGGTACGGTCTCGGCGGCATAAGAAAGAGTAGAACAAGAAAACCAACCAAGGGTCAGCAGGATCAGTAATACAGGAACCCTGTTTTTGTCCACTAAAATTACCTCCATTATATTGCTTGAAGCATGCTAATCATAGTATTGGTTTTTCCTTCATATTTATGACATTTAAGTGAATAGTACCTTTATTTAAGGCGGGGCAGATACAAATTATTTTATAATATAAGTGTTGATATTCTTGGAAAAATTTAGATAGGTATTTTTGGAAACGCTTGCAAGGCGATGAAGGGAAGTGACTTAATCGTTGAATGAAAATAAAATCACTATTTTATCCGGTCATTATGGCAGCGGAAAAACAGAAATCGCGATTAATCTGGCTATAGCAGAAAGATGGAAACACGAAAAGGTAGCCATTAATGATTTAGACGTTATAAACCCGTATTTTCGCTCTCGGGAGATGGCGAGTATCTTTCAACAATTTGAAGTTGAATTACTTGCCCCGAGGAATGGCTTAGCGGCGGCCGATCTCCCAATAGTGTCCGGTGAGATGTATCGAGTTTTGCATGATCATAGATATCGAGTCATTGTCGATGCCGGTGGTGATAAAGACGGGGCAACGGCACTAGGACAATACTATCACGAATGGAAGGGATTAAACCCGGAATTACTCTTTGTTCTCAATGGAAAACGTCCGTATGTCAGTACAGTGGAGGGGGCGCTTTACACAGTCCGTCAGATTGAAATGGCCTCTCGGCTTAAGGTCAGCGGCATAATTAATAACTCAAATATCGGTGCTGAAACGACGATAAAAGAGATTATGCAAGGATATAAATTATCTTCAGGCCTAGCAGAAAGACTCGAGATTCCATTTTTATATACTACCATCTCCAATCATTTAAAGGCGGAGGCTGAAGACTTTGCCAACACTCATAAAGTTGTTTTTATTAAACGGTATATGACTTTACCCTGGGAAAAGGAGCATTCATATGGAGAAAAAGGTCGTTTTTAATGAAGCCATTTGTAAGTCCTGCGGTCTATGTGTTGAAGTATGTCCAACAAAGGTTATTTTTCTGGCGGACTATTTAAATGGGAAAGGATACCGTCCAGCAACAGTGGTGAACCAAGAAAATTGTATCAGTTGCGCCAAATGTGCACAAATATGCCCTGATGCTGTAATAGCTGTATTTAAACCGGTAAAGATGTTGCAAACAGTGTGATTTGAAGGGAGTTATTCTCATGGGTAAAGTGTTAATGAAAGGAAATGAAGTGATTGCGGAAGCGGCCGTACATGCAGGATGTAAGTACTTTTTTGGCTATCCAATTACACCGCAGAGTGAACTTGTTGCTTATATGGCAAGAAGGCTGCCGGAAGTAGGCGGATTATTTTTACAGGCTGAAAGTGAAATAGCGGCGATTAATATGGTGTATGGTGCAGCGGGCACAGGTGTCAGGGTAATGACCTCCTCCTCAAGTCCAGGATTCAGTTTGAAGCAAGAGGGAATATCCTATTTAGTGGGATCAGAACTTCCTGCAGTCATCTGTAACATCGTTCGCGGCGGCCCAGGACTTGGCAATATTCAGCCTGCCCAATCGGATTATTTTCAAGTAACAAAAGGGGGCGGACATGGGGACTACAACATCCCGGTTTTAGCACCAGCAAGCTTACAGGAAATCGTGGAATTGACACAAGAGGCATTCGACATTGCTGACCGTTACCGGACACCGGTGATCATAATGGGCGATGGGATGCTTGGGCAAATGATGGAACCTGTTGATTTTGGCGAACGTACCGAAATAGAACAGTTTAATAAAGAATGGGCAACAACAGGTACACGCGGTGACGGCGGTCCCAAAATTATCACGTCACTTGAACTTGATGCAGAAAGTTTGGAAAAACGTAACCAAAATCTGCAGAAAAAATTTGCTTTAATAAGAGAAAATGAAGTTCGTTATGAAACATACCAAACCGATGACGCAGATTATATTATGGTGGCATTCGGGACGGTGGCCAGGATTACCATGAATGCCATTAACAGAGCAAGACATGAAGGAATCAAGGTTGGATTAATAAGACCGATTTCCCTATGGCCATTTCCGGATAAGCCGTTTATTGAAACAAGGGATCGGGTAAAAGCATATATCTCTGTTGAAATGAGCGCCGGTCAAATGATCGAAGATGTCAGGCTTGCCGTGAATGGTCGTGCCCTCGTAGACTTTTACGGTCGAACAGGCGGTGTGGTTCCAACGCAAGAAGAGATTTATGAGAAGATTAAGTCGGTAGCCGGAGGGGTAACGATATGACCATGAAAACAGTTTTTAAAAGAACAGGCGGTTTGACAGACAAGCCTACACATTATTGTCCCGGCTGCACGCACGGTGTGATACACAGACTTGTTGGCGAAGTGTTAGAGGAAATGGATATTTTAGAAGATACAATTGGGGTGGCATCGGTAGGATGTTCGGTGTTATCGTATGAATATTTTAATTGTGATATGACACAGGCGGCACATGGACGTGCCCCAGCAGTGGCCACGGGAGTGAAGCGGGTTCTGCCGAATCGGTTTGTCTTTACGTATCAAGGTGACGGGGATCTTGCTTCAATTGGAATTAGTGAAGTCATTCATGCCGCGGCGAGGGGAGAGAAGATCACCGTTATTTTTGTCAATAATGCTATTTACGGGATGACAGGCGGACAAATGGCACCTACCACATTGATTGGTCAAAAAACGGCGACCACTCCCTTCGGGCGCGATGTCACGATTCAAGGGCCACCAATTAAGGTATGTGAAATGATTGCGACGCTTGATGGCGCAGCATATATTGAGCGGGTTTCCACCCATGATGTTCCACATATTCAAAAGGCAAAAAAGGCTATTAAGAAGGCATTTGAAACTCAGAAAAAAGGTTTGGGATTTTCCATGATTGAAATACTTTCTACATGCCCGACAAACTGGGGACTTAACCCAGTGGAATCCCTTGACTGGGTAAAGGACAATATGGTTCCTGTCTATCCTCTTGGTGTTTATAAAAACAGCGAGGAAGTGAAAAAGTGATGCTAGAGGAAATAATTATTGCAGGATTCGGCGGCCAGGGAGTTATGTCTATGGGGCAATTGATTGCCTACGCCGGTATGCTTGAAGGAAAAGGTGTTTCATGGCTTCCTTCCTATGGACCGGAACAACGGGGAGGTACGGCTAACTGTGCCGTTGTTGTCAGTGATGAGCCTGTTGGGTCACCGCTGGTTACAAGACCATCGACAGCGATTGTATTGAATAACCCATCATTCGATAAATTCGAACCGCGAGTTCGCCCTGGCGGGATGTTAATGCTTAATTCTTCACTGGTGAATAAAGTCTCGGGACGCAAGGATATAAAAGTCTTCGAAATCAGTGCAACAGACATGGCTAACGACCTTGGAAATACTCGAGTGGCAAATATGATTTTATTAGGGGCCTTTTTGGAGCGCAGCAAGCTTGTTTCGAATGATTCCATCATTGATTCATTAAAGAAAGTTCTTTCACCTGATAAATACCATTTAATAGAGATCAACAAACTTGCATTGGAAAAAGGAGCTTCGCTTGTTAAGGTACACATGGCTTAATGAGAGGAAGTAGGCTGTTTTTTGGGCTTCCTTTTTCGATAAATATGTAAAAATTGTGACATACTAAAAACTTGATATGAGTCAATTAATTAAAAGTGATTTTCGATTAAACTTACGTTATCGATAATCAAGGAGGAATTAATGATGGAAAAAAGCTCAGTTAAAGCATTCATGGAATATAGCGAAGAAAGATTTACGAAACGAGTAATCTATAAAAAAGGTGAAACAACAGCATTTATTTTGAACTTTATGCCAGGTCAGCAGCTTCCGGCACACAGACATCCGGGAACAGAGGTTTATTTATATGTTGTAACTGGAAATGGAACAATCATCATTGACGGTGCGGAGACAGAAGTAGCAGAGGCAGATCTTATTCATGTAACTAGTGAAGAAGAGATGGCCTTTAACAATAACGGAAGTGAACCACTAAGTTTATATGTCGTTTTAAGTAAAATCCCAAATGAAAATTATGCTAAAAATATTTAAATGGAAGCCAGCCTAAAGTTAGGCTGGCTTTTTGCGACTTTCTCTGCGCTGTTTATGTTTATAGCCAAAAAACCACCAATTCCAATCCCCTAACAGCTTCATTAAAGCGGGTACTAACACCATCCTCACAATCGTTGCATCTATAAATATGGCGATAGCAATGCCTACACCAAGTTGCTTTACAGGCATGACACCCGTAAAGGCAAACGCTCCTGTTACAACAATCATGATAGCTGCTGCGGAAGTAATAATCTTACTTGTGTAGGTTAGACCGGCAATGGTTGCTTGGCTGTTATCACCTGAACTTAAATAAAACTCCTGAATCCTTGAGATAAGAAAGACCTCATAATCCATTGACAAGCCGAAAACAAGGGTAAACACGAATACTGGCAAAATTAGAGCAATATCCACTGGTGTGATCCCTAAATGTCCCTGCTGAAAAATCCAAACGACAATCCCAAATGTACAGCCCAGGCTTAAAACGTTCATTAAGATGGCTTTTATAGGAATCAGAATGGATCGGAAGGCCGCCATTAGAATAACGAAGGTAGAAACAACAATTAATACTAATCCATATGGTGCTTTTTTAACTATCTCCGCAAAAATTTCCTGCTCAAATTTAATGGGTCCGCCAAAAGATGCCTTTAATCCTAAATCCTTTTCAGTCCACTCACTTACCCATTTTCTAGCTTTAGCAGAATGTTCACCTGTTTTTAAATACACATCCAAGCGTAATTGATTGTCTCTGATAAAGTAGTTTGTAACCTGCGCCACCATGGCTTTGTCACCATGGATAAGAAATTGAAATAGCTGATCAGCCTCGTTTATTCCTGACGCTGAAAATGGTGAGTCAACTATAGATACTAGTTTGTCTTTCTCAAGTTTGTTAATTATCTGACTAACTTTTTCTAAATTCCTTTTATCCATCATGCTGCCCTGGGATTGGAGGACAATTGTAACCTTTTTCTCATCGCGTTTTTCGCTGGCAATAAAATGGTCCTGAAATGTTTCTAAGGCTAACCTTGAAGGGTAGTTTGTTGGTAGGGAATCTGTCCCTGGAATGGCTAAAACCATTTGCTTTACTGGAATAAGCCCGACTAACAGAATAACAAGTGCCGCTGTGACCATCATAATTGGGCGTTTCATCACCAGCCCAGCAAATTTATGCCATATGCTTGTTTGGGTTTTCGATATCTTAAAAATACTCAGTTTGTTAATATTTTCCCCTAAAATAGCAAGGAGGGCGGGAAGAAAGGTTAAGGCGCATAGTGCAGAAATGAAGACAACGGTCATCCCGCCAAGGGCAACATTTTGAAAAATATCAATCTTGATAAACCAAAGCCCTGATAACCCGATAAACACACATAGCCCAGAAAAGATAATCGACCGACCTGCAGTGGCGACAGTAATCTCAAGTGCTTCACGGATGGATTTCGTCTTAACTTCTTCTTTGTACCGATTGATAAATAACAAAGCAAAATCGATGCTTAGAGCGAGGCCAATCATTGGGACAATATTTAAAATAAAGATGGTTAAATCAGCACCATAACTGAAAAAATAAACAGTTCCCATTGTCGTCAAAATGGAAACTACCCCGATTACAAGCGGCAGCGACGCAGCAACCAGACCACCGAATGCAAAAATGAGGACGACTAAGGCAATCGGTAAACCAATCATTTCTGCTTTGGCCAGATCCTCCTGACTGGCAACATTTAAGTCTTGGACAATGATCGGTTCCCCCGTCATGGTGACCTTTAAACCCTGTTTGTTTTTAAGCAGGCCATTTAATTGCTCAATTTCATTGCCAAGGCTTTCAGCTTTTTTGTTAAATGTGAGAAGGCCATAAGCATACTGCCCCTTGATCATTCCTTCTCGTTCGAAAGGAGTGATGATTTGTTTAGCCCCATTAAAGTCAGCTAACTTTTCAAATGTTTCTTCAATAAAGGTCCTAAAGCGGTCTTCACTAACTGTTTGCTTCTTTTCAAAAACCAGAATAATCGATGATTTAGCTTGTCCAAAGTTATTTTCCATGACTTTCCTTGTTGCGGCGTATTCACCCTTGTATTCGAAACCATTCCCACTTAAAACTGAGGGTAATTTCAATGCGAAAAATCCTAAGACGCAAATCACTGCTATCCAAATCACCAGCACCCATTTGCGATTCCGGTAGATGTAACTACCCAATTTCTGCACGTGATAACCTCCATTATCGAGTTCTATGTTAATAGTATACATAAGATTGATAAGGTAATCCGTTGTCTTTTTTGTGTCTAGTTAGACCACTAAAGTACAATAAACCCAAAATGAAATTTTGTTCATAATTGTATTTACAAATGTTCAATTTCTTTGTTATAGTAACATTATGTTAAAGTACTAATTGAAATAAAAATTCTATTAAATAGGAAGGTGTAAAAATGTCTCAAAATGTTGTTAGAATGATCGATCATACCTTATTAAAAGCTGATGCAACACGTGAAGAAATCATTAAAATTGTCGAGGAAGCAAAAAAGTATTTATTTGCGTCAGTGTGTGTAAACCCAACTTGGGTTAAAACAGCTGCTGACATGCTTGCAGATACTAATGAAGTAAAAGTTTGTACTGTAATTGGTTTCCCTCTAGGTGCCTCAACAACTGAAACAAAGGCTTTTGAAACAAAAAATGCCATTGAAAATGGCGCAAATGAAATTGATATGGTCATCAACATAGCGGCCCTAAAAGATGGCCAGGACGAATTGGTTGAAAAAGATATCCGCGCTGTTGTCGAAGCTGCAAAGGGAAAGGCAATTGTAAAGGTAATCATCGAAACGTGCTTATTAACGAATGAAGAAAAAGTAAGAGCATGTGAGCTTTCTGTAAAAGCAGGAGCAAATTTTGTCAAAACATCTACAGGTTTTTCGACTGGAGGAGCAACAGTCGAGGATATCCGCTTAATGCGTCAAACAGTCGGCCCTGAGATAGGTGTGAAGGCATCCGGCGGTGTCCGCAGCCGTGAAGATGCAGTTGCGATGGTTGAGGCAGGAGCTACCCGGATTGGTGCCAGTTCCGGTGTTTCCATCGCCAAAGGTGAACTTTCAGACAGTAACTATTAAGAATATAAATTGAGCAAAAATGGAGCTATTCTTACGAGTAGCTTCTTTTTTGCTCTTAACAGTAAAATTCATCCCAGAATTGAAGAAAGTGTATAAGTACATACTATAAATATAGAAAATAAAAGGGATGAGAGCATGATTTATATTTATAATGATTATGGAGGAACACATACTACATCACTAGCCGCTGCGTACCATTTAAAACAACTTCCTCAATCAGAGCGGAAACTTTCAAGGGAGGAAATATTAAATGTGAATTTCTTTAATAAATTAACAAAGGAAGACTTCGGAAAACTAATCCTTCACGGTGTTGATGATGAAAGTAATCCAGTGTATACGATCGGGCGCAAAAGGAATAAATATGTTGTTCCGGCATTAAAAGAAATGAGTTTACTGCTTCAGGAAAAGTTTAAATTCGATGAAAAGATTGTCTTTTCAAATACCTCACCGACCGTTCCCTTTGCCATGTCAATGGGGGGATTCTTCTCAAGGGGGTTAAAAATTGACGTAATTGGGGTTCCGTTATTAGTGATAGGCGCCAAACAATGCTGCGATAATATTTATCGCTTGGTTGAAAATACGAAAGAAGTGGGAAGGACCACTTTTTCAGAAAATGTGATTATCTTAGATAATAAAATGTATAAGTAAAGAAAAGGTGTTGAAGAGTATGGAGAAAAAGATAGGTTTTATTGGGGCGGGGAAAATGGCTCAAGCCATGATTGCGGGAATGGTTCATTCTGGTATCATCCCTCGGGAAAATATTATGGCAAGTTCTGCTACAAAAACAACTGTTGATAAAGTTGAAGCGAAGTATGGCATTTCCACATCGTTACATAACGTTGACGTTGCAAGATATGCTGACATTCTTATTCTTGCGGTGAAACCAGATCTTCATCCATCCGTCATTAATGAAATAAAAATGAATATGAAACAGCATGTCATCATTGTTACGATTGCTGCTGGAATTACATTAGGTAATCTTGAACAGTTATTTGGTTACCAAATAAAAGCAGTCCGGACGATGCCAAATACGCCATCATTGGTGGGGGAAGGTATGAGTGTTATCTGTGGAAATCATTACATATGTGAACATGAACTTGCTGAGGTGGAAGTTTTGTTCAGTTGTTTTGGGAAAACGGAGCGTCTTGAGGAAAAGGTCATGGATGCCGTTCCATCCATAAGTGGTTCTTCCCCAGCATATGTTTACATGTTAATCGAAGCAATGGCAGATGGTGGTGTACGTCAGGGAATACCAAGAGATAAAGCGTATCGGCTGGCAGCACAGGCTGTTTTAGGGGCTGCTAAAATGGTACTTGAAACAGAATTACATCCTGGGGAACTAAAAGACCAGGTTTGTACGCCTGGGGGAGCCACGATAGAGGCAGTGGCAACGCTGGAAAAGGAGTATTTTCGGGGAACCATCCTGGCAGCAATGGAGAGTTGTTCTAAAAAAGTAACAACACTTACTTAGTATTAAGAATTTTGGATCCCTTAAATTGGATCCTCTTTTTATATAGTAATTATTGAAGGGTGTAGTTTATGGACAGTCATACGCCTTATCTACATGAAAATGAGTTATTTATCCTTTTGAATATGACCATCGTAATAGTAACAATATTGGTCATGTTATTAGTATACCTCCTTATTCGAAAATCCCATGATAGTAAGAAAAGGAAGAAAATTGAATACTATAAAGAAAAATACAATCCCCACATTTTTCAATTGGTGACCGATGGAATCTCTTCATGTGAACTGTGGCCGGAAACAGCCATCCAGCAAAAGGCCATCGAAAAGCTGTTGAGTAGTTATTTAAAAGTAGTAGAGGGTGATGTAGAAAAGAACCGATTATCGGAACTAGCTGCCATGTATTTAACGGAAAATTATCGTAAGCGGCTTAAGAGTAAAAAGTGGAGTACACGTATGAATACTCTGTACTATATTGAGGGCTTCAATATGATTTCCCTGTTAAATGATGTGAATAGATTATTGAAATATAAACGGCTTTCCCATGAAGAATTGGTCCATATTTTAAGAATCCTTGCCATGTTTCAATTTAACCCACTATTTCATTTGCTTACCAACCACTATCAGTATCTAACTGAATATGATTATCGTCATATCTTGATTCGTTTACAAAATCAACAATTTCAACAGTTTATAGATTATTTCCACCAGACAGATTCTACCTTACAGAAAGCCGTTCTTGAAGTCATTGGGTTAAAGAGGGAGACCAATTACCTTTCCTTCCTAGAAAATATTATTTTCAGCTACTGTGGTGAAATAAAACTACGGGCCCTAAAGGCATTAGCAGAAATCGGCTTTGTGGAAGATATTAATCCTTATTTAGATATTCTCCATTCTACAATATGGCAGGAACGGATGCTTGCTGCAAAACTAATGGGGTCAGTTAAAGAAGAAAAAGCCATGCCCAGATTAATCGAGCTTTTACACGATCAAACATGGTGGGTTCGTTCTCAAGCGGGCCAATCAATCTGTCAATTTGGAAACGGGAAAGATATTCTTCGAACAGTTTTAGAAACATCAAAGGATCCTTTTGCAAAAGACATGGCCTGGGAATGGCTCCATAAAGGGGTATGAACAATGCATTTTATTCACTGGAGCGACATTGTTACGGCTTTTGCTTCATTTATTGCCGGTTACATGGTACTAGTCATTATCTTTTACACCGTTTTTTTGTTTATTTCCATGATTCAACTTCGTAAGGAATACCAACTTGATCGAATACAGGTCTACGATGATTACTTGGAAGGAATCTACACCAAACCTGTTTCGATTATCGTCCCTGCCTTTAATGAAGAAGCTGGTATTGTCCATAGTGTACGTTCCTTATTACGTGTGAATTACCCAATATTTGAAGTCATTGTCGTGAACGATGGCTCCACCGACCACACTCTCAAAAAAATGATTGATCACTATGATATGAAAGAGATCCAAAAGGTTGTTCGCATACAAATTAGCACCAAAGCAATCGGAAAGATTTATCAATCCGCCAGATTTGCGAACCTATTTTTTATTGATAAAGAGAACGGAGGAAAAGCAGATGCGCTTAATGTGGGCCTGAATTTTTCCCATTATCCGTATTTTTGTTCTTTAGATGGTGATTCTGTTCTTGAACAGGATGCTTTTTTAAAGGTGATGAAGCCGATTATCGACTCTAATGAGGAAGTGATTGCTTCCGGAGGAAGTATACGAATTGCGAATGGTTGTCATATTCAAAATGGGCGAATTGAAAAAATTGGGTTATCAGATAAACCATTAGTTGTTATGCAAATCATTGAGTATTTACGAGCTTTTTTAATGGGAAGGATTGGTCTTAGCAGGCATAATCTACTGCTCATTATCTCTGGTGCCTTTGGGGTCTTTTCAAAGAATTGGGTGATTGCTGCCGGCGGGTACCGAACCGATACGGTTGGGGAGGATATGGAATTAGTGGTGAGAATGCACCGGATATTGAGAGAAAAAGGTGAAAAGAAGAAAATTGTCTATGTTCCTGACCCTGTATGTTGGACAGAAGTTCCGGAAGACATGAAATTTTTAAGAAGACAGAGGAGACGATGGCATCGAGGGCTATTTGAAAGTTTATGGATTCATAAAAAAGTAAGCTTTAATCCAAGATACGGTTCAATTGGACTACTGGCCTTTCCCTACTTTTGGATTGTGGAGTTCTTGGGGCCAATTATTGAATTATCCGGCTATATTTTTATGGTTCTCTGTTTTGTTCTCGGGGGAATTTACATAGAATTTGCTATTTTATTATTTCTATTATCCTGTTTATACGGATCGATTTTTTCGATGGCAGCAGTACTTTTAGAAGAATGGAGTTTGACGAAATATCCCAAGGTTACAGATATCCTTAAGTTATTCCTTTATTCCTTGACAGAAACTTTATGGTACCGACCGCTAACTGTATTTTGGCGCTGTGAAGGAGTATGGCAGATGCTAAAAGGGGATAAAAGCTGGGGAGAAATGAAAAGAAAAGGTGTTTCGGAATGAAAAGACAAACCAACCTATGGATCTATTCGGTATTCCTCATCCTATTTTTGACGAGCCCCTTTTGGTTATGGAAGATTCAGCCTTCAAAAAAATTAAACGTGTTAATCGTGGATAAAACAGTACCCACTCAATCCTTCCGGGAACATAAAGGACTTGTGTGGATATTAAACAACGCAAAATACTATAAAAATGGGACAACCCCATATTCAGTAAAAAATGATTATAAAGGCTTTAAACCGCAAAATGGACAGGAATATACGATTACACCCCTACCAAGAGATTTAAAACCGTTTGATGTGATCTATTTAACTGATCAATATGGCGTATATAAAGAGGACATTAATCGTAGGAATACTGAAGGCAAACATTCAAAAAAAGTTTATGGCGGGCTTACATCCAGTGAAGTTAATAAAATTGAAAGGGCACTAATCGAATCAAAAGGTAAGACATTAATCGCAGAATTTAATACGTTTGCAAGTCCCACTTCAGAAAAGGCCAAGGAGGAAATCTCCAATTTACTTAATGTTGAATGGTCTGGCTGGATTGGCCGCTATTTTTCAGATCTTTCGAATTCTGAAGTGCCAGAGTGGATCAAAGCGAACTATCGGAAACAAAATATGAAGTGGGGCTTTGATGGAGAAGGTTTTGTTTTTATAGGTAGAAATAATTATGTAGTGGTTATCGGAAAAGAGGAGGTTAAGGATACAGGGCTTCTGTTTGAAGTATCAAAAAAGGGGAAGAAATATTTTACCGATGAAATCAAGGGGAAATATCCGTATTGGTTCGATATTATCGAGGCAAGAGATAAGAATGAAATTTTGGCTGCTTACCGTTTGCCGATTTCACATGCTGCAGTGAAAAGGCTTGAAGGATACGGGATTCCCGCCAGCTTCCCGGCAGTCATTTATCACCAAAATACGAAATTCTCATCCTATTATTTTTCCGGTGATTATGCGGATGAAGCGGAAGTGCCGAGAATGTATCAAACAAAAGGTTTTGATACATGGAAAAGAAAACTTGGTGCAAAAGATTCTTTTTACTGGCAGACATATGTACCGATGATGAAAGATATTTTACATCATGGGCTAAGGCAAGTAAAATCACAGGAAAAGATAGGACTAGTTGAACAAAACGGGGTTAAGACAAATAGCAAAACCGGAAATACGTATATTCAAATTCAAAGAGGTGGAAAGTGGCAGGACTATCTTATCAAGGGTGTGAATATGGGGATTAGCAAACCAGGTTATTTTCCTGGCGAAACAGCCATAACGAAGGAAGAGTATTTTCGCTGGTTTAAAGCAATTGGAGCCATGAATGCAAATGCTTTAAGAATTTATACGCTTCATCCGCCACAATTCTACGAAGCATTTTATCTCTATAATCAAATCGCTGAACAGCCCTTATATTTATTTCATGGGACATGGGTCAGTGAAGAGAATTTGACACAGACCCAGGATGCCTTTGCCCGGATAAATGTAGATGACGCTAAGCTGGAAATAAGAAATATGATTGATATTATTCATGGTAATTCCAATTTGGCCGAACGCCCCGGACATGCAGCAGGCACTTATCAATACGATATCTCCAAATATGTCCTTGGAATGATCATAGGAACGGAATGGGATCCAGAGATGGTGAAGAATACAAATACCGTCCATGCCGGAATAGCCCAATATAAGGGCAATTATTTTAAAACGGAAAATGCAAGCCCATTTGAGGTTTGGCTTGCTGGGCTTATGGACTATGCCGCTGCCTACGAAGCAAAGCAATATTCCTGGCAGCATTCGCTCAGCTTTACGAATTGGGTGACCACCGATATATTGCATCATCCCGCGGAACCACTTGAGAAGGAAGATATGGTTTCAATTAATCCGAATCATATTAAAATCTCTCAATCCTTCCATGCTGGGATGTTTGCTTCGTACCACATCTATCCTTACTACCCGGATTTTATGAACTTTGAGCAAAAGTATCTTGATTATGTAGATAGAAAAGGAAAGAAAAATAATTATGAAGGGTACCTTCATGAGTTTCGTCCTGCACATCAAATGCCAGTTTTAGTTGCTGAATTTGGCGTGCCATCATCAAGGGGGTTAACACATAAAAATCCGTTTGGAATGAATCAGGGCTTTCATTCAGAGAAAGAGCAGGGGGAAATTAATAGCCGTTTATACCAATCAATCGTAACGGAGGGGTATGCGGGCGGGCTAGTTTTTACATGGCAGGATGAATGGTTTAAACGTACCTGGAATACGATGGATTTCGATAATCCCGACCGCAGGCCCTATTGGAATAACCAGCAAACAAATGAGCAGCATTTTGGTTTGCTTAGTTTCGAACCAGGAAAAAGGGCATCAGGGATAGTTGTGGATGGCACAGCCTCAGATTGGGACATGGCTGCAGTAAAAAAGGGCTATTGGACGACGGATAAAAAGAAGGATGTAAAGGAAGTTCGTTTCACATCGGACAGCGGGTATTTTTATTTTTTAGTTACCTATAATCGTCCCGTGAATTTGTCTAAACAAGGAGTTTTCTTACTCCTGGATACTGCCCCGAATCAGGGACAAACCAAGATTTCTTTAAATGAGCATACAAAGGTTGAAACGGATTATGGTGTAGATTTTTTTGTCAAATTAGCAGGAGCAGGGGAGTCTAGGATAGTGGTCGATAGTTATTATGATACATTCTATTACCAATATGCAAGAATTTTACACATGATTCCGGAAGTGCCAAATGCCGCTCAAAAAGACAATGGAGTATTTCATCCCATCCGTTTGGCACTTAATAAACAATTAATCATTCCTTCTACTGCAACAGTTATCCCCTTTCAGGATTATGAAACGGGTGTCATGAGGTTTGGAAATGCCAATCCAAAAAGTAAAATGTTTGATTCTTTAACGGATATAAGTATTGGTAGCAATAAAAAGGTGATCGAAGGAAGGATTCCATGGCAGCTTTTGAATGTTAGAGACCCTAGCTCAAAGGAAGTGATCGGCGACATTTGGGAAAACGGCATATCAGCCTGTGTGGAAACAACCGGTATCCGCGTTGCCATTGTTACAACAAAAGCAGGCAAGGTGCAACAATCATTTCCAACAGCGGTTAACGGCAGGTTTCAGCAAAATGCTACCTATATTTACAGCTGGAATGGCTGGGATATTCCCATATACTATGAACGCTTGAAGAAATCTTATGACATAATGGCGGAAACATTCCGAACATCCATAATAAAATAGAAAAATAAGCAACAAAAGAACCAGATACAAATAATAATCTGGTTCTTTTGTTGCTTACATATTAAAAGATAAGATTTAGAATAAGGTAAAGGAACGCAGCGATTAATGCCGAAATCGGAAGGGTAATGACCCAGGTGATAAGCATACGCTGGGCTGTATCCCACTTAACCCCTTTAAGCCGGTGTGCAGAACCAACCCCCAGGATTCCCGATGAGATAACATGTGTCGTACTTACCGGAAGGTGAATTAAGCTTGCACCAAAAATAATCCCGGCGCCAGTTAAATCAGCGGCCACTCCGTTAATTGGACGTATTTTCATTATTTTCCCGCCGACGGTTTTAATGATTTTCCATCCGCCAATTGACGTACCTAATCCCATCGCGGTAGCACAGGATATTTGAACCCAAAGAGGAACATCCGCATCTTTAGGGAGATACTCATTTGCAATTAGAGCCATGGTGATAATCCCCATGGATTTCTGCGCATCATTCGTTCCGTGGGAATAGGATTGCAATGCAGCCGTGGCTATCTGAATAAAACGGAAATTTCGATTCGTCTTTGTTAAATTAAAATTCTTAAATGCCACTTTGAAAATACTGTAAATTATATAACCAACTACAAAAGCGATAATAGGTGAAAGTATAAGTGCTTCAATAATTTTAGTAAATCCACCATAGTTGAGAACACCAAAACCACTAGCGGCGATAGCTGCCCCGGCAATCGATCCAATCAGCGCATGTGAAGAACTGCTTGGAATTCCAAAATACCAGGTAAGTAAATTCCAGATGACGGCCGATAATAACGCGGCCAAAATAACAACAGAGCCATTGGTAAGATCGAATGGATTAACAATATCCTTTGAAATTGTTTTTGCCACTCCGGTAAATGTCATCGCTCCAACAAAATTCATAATGGCTGCTAACAAAATGGCATGACGTGGTTTTAGTGCTTTCGTTGAAACAGATGTTGCGATTGCATTAGCAGTATCATGGAACCCATTAATAAAGTCAAATGCAAGGGCACATATTACGATTGCTATCGTTAGTATGAATAAAAGGCTCATTTTTTTGCTCCTTAGGCATTTTTCATGATAATGGTTTCAAGCGTGTTTGCGACAGTTTGGCAGTAGTCAGCAATATCTTCAAGATTTTCGTAAATTTCTTTATATTGAATAATCCGGATTGGGTCTTTTTCAACCGTAAATAAATGTTTAATCGATTGACGCAGAATATTATCGCAATTCGATTCGTAATCCTTTATTTTAATGGCATGTTCTCTAATTTGTTGCAGTTTTTTATTCGATAATAATTCAACGGCCTTATCGATTTCATGAACACTTCCCTGTATGGCCGAAACGAACTGGAGCATAAAATCATCTGCTTGGGTAATGGAATACATTTCAAATAATGCAGAAGTAGCTTCAAGGCCGTCGATTACATCATCCATGCTCATCGCAAGGTGTAAAATATCTTCACGTTCAATAGGTGTGATAAAAGCATCATTTAGTTCTTTTATTACTTCATGAACAAATGTATCCCCTTGGGTTTCATATTCCTTCATTTTCTCGGAAAAGATTTTTAAATCACTAATGTTATTCAATTTATATTCTGTGAAAAAATCTACTCCTTCATCTAAATTGGCAGAAATTTTACGTAAAAGAGCTGAGAATTTATCCACTTTCTTAAATGCCATTGATGTTACCCCCATTTTTATCATCCATAGTTATGAATCAACTCAATAAGTTTATATGAAAAATGTCGAAAAAAGTATTATATAGCAGTGAAATTTACAAAAACTTAACATTAGAATCTTCAGAATTTTCCTCTTTGTTAGATGCACTTCCTTACTTTTACCTAGAATCATGAATTTATGTAAATGGTTTACGCTGATACCAAAACCAGATTAATTATTTCCGGTTTATATTTTTTTATGAGTAAAAATATAAAATGGGGGTAATTTAACTATACAGGCAGCATGAAAAAATTCTTTCCACTACTGCCTGAGCTTTATGCTAATAAATGAAAGATGAATACTAAAAAGGAGTGTTCTATAATGAGTTTCATTTGGGCATTAATAGTCGGTGGAATTATTGGCTGGTTAGCAGGTCTTATCGTTGGCAGGAATATTCCTGGTGGCATTATTGGTAATATCATAGCTGGATTTGTTGGTGCATGGCTGGGAACAGCGGTATTAGGTAATTGGGGGCCGCATGTGTCCGATTTTGCCATTATCCCGGCAATCATCGGTTCTGCTGTGTTGGTTCTACTGCTAAGCTTCATTATGAGGGCCTTTAGAAAAGCTGATTAATTAACCACATAAAACTTAGATGTAAAAAGCCTCCCAATTGCGGGAGGCTTTTGCTGTTTAGATTGAATAAATATCGATCTGTTTAAAGATATCTAATGAATCAGTCACAGGTGCATGACATATCACTTTTTCTTTCGTTAAAGGGTGACTAAATTCAAGTTTGGCGGCATGTAATGCTTGCCTTTTCGTTAAGGGCTTTCCGCCATATTCGATATCGCCCACTATGGAATGCCCTATATGACTTAAATGTACCCTTATCTGATGGGTTCTTCCTGTCTCAAGCCAGCATTTTACATAGGAAAGCTGTTTGTTTTTATCTTCTTTTACCAATTGAAAATGGGTAGTAGCTTCCTGACCGGATGGTGAAACTCTTCGTTTCGTTGCATGATGGCGATCACGGCCAATTGGCAGATGGATTGTCCCCTTTTTTTGCTGGAACAGTCCATGTACGGCAGCAATATAGGTTCGTTTTATATGACGCTTTTCTAGCATATTGTCTAATATTGCGCCAGCTAACGGATGCTTTGCCAACAGGATAGCACCAGTAGTATCCCGGTCTAAACGATGAATTTGCCGGATATTCCGACATTCTCCTTTAGATTGGAGATAGAAGGAAGCTGCGTTCATAAGTGTGTTGGTCTCCACTAAAGGATTATTTGGATGAGTGTTCATGTATGCCGGCTTGTTAATCACCAAAACATGATCATCTTCAAATAAGATGTCAATATCATGGAAAGTCGGGATTATTTGCGGTTCCTCATCTACAAAAAGTTTTACGAGCAGTGTTGACCCTGTTTTAAGAGGCAAATGCCAGTTAGCACGACTACCATCTACCAAAACCTTATTCTCCATTCGAAAAAGATGTGTTAATTTTTTGGGTGCTTCCCAATAGTGACGAAAAACCCAGTCAACTGTTTTGCTGTCCCACTCTTCTGGGACCATAATATGGAGCCATTCTCCCTTACGTACCGTTTTAAACATATTATCTCCTTCGTCATCCACTAATTACCACCGTAAATACCCCGGCAGTTATGGTATTCTTATGATATAAAATTCGTCTGAAAAAAGCGATGGCAAAGGTGGGTTACAAGTGAAAATAGTATTTGCCTCGACACCAAGTCAAGAAGAAGAAATTAATGGACTGGTGAGGTATGTGTATTCAAATATTTTTCCCCTTTATTATAGTGATGAGGAAATTTGTGAATTTAAACAGTTAAAGGTTTTACGTACTCCTGAAGATTTTAACACATTAAAAGATGCCTTTCAGGTGATGACTTGTATTCAAACAATTATATCTATACTTGAATCTTCTCCACTTGATGAGCAATACGAAGCTGTTTTTGACAAAAACGTTGCAACTCTTCAAGAATTTGGATTGTTTTTTCCGTTTGAATTTCAACAATTTATTGATGTAAAAAGAATGAAAAATACCATGCTTAGTATATTTACAAAGGCTGATAATGAATTGATTATTTAGGAAAGAGGGAAAGCCTGTAATTTTTGCAGGCTTTTTTTTAGTTTTACTCTTATGGAAGTAAATTTAAGGTATGATAGAATGTGATTGTATTCACCTGCTTCATAGCAAAAATTGTCGGCTTATTTTGCATACGTTTTGCAGGAGTAACGAGCAAGAACTTAGAAACAATACATAATAAAACAGAAATTGGAGGAGACACCATATGAATTGGAAAGTAATTGCAAATAGCTGGATTGATTTTGACGGATTGGATCTAGAATTAAAGAATCAATTAGAAACATTGAAGAATGATGAAAAGCAATTAGAAGATTCTTTTTACAAGAACTTAGAATTTGGAACGGGTGGAATGCGCGGTGAAATCGGTGTTGGGACAAACCGAATGAATTTGTATACCGTACGTAAAGCATCAGCCGGCTTAGCAGATTACATAGTAGAACATGGTGAAGAAGCAAAAAAACGTGGTGTTGTCATTGCATATGATTCGCGTCATAAATCCCCGGAATTCGCATTGGAGGCGGCAAGGACACTCGCAACAAAGGGTATTCAAACGTATGTGTTTGATGAACTTAGACCAACTCCGGAGCTCTCGTTTGCCTTACGAACCTTAAATGCCTTTTCTGGTATTGTCATTACTGCCAGCCATAATCCACCTGAATATAATGGATATAAAGTATATGGATCTGATGGTGGTCAGCTTCCTCCAGATGCAGCTGATGAAGTCATTGCAAAAGTAAACAATATCGAAAATGAATTATTAATAAAGGTTGATAGTGAGGACCAATTAAGAGGATCAGGGCTAATTAAGACGATTGGTTCAGAAATTGATCAAGCATACATTGAAAAGTTAAAAACGATTTCCGAGAATCCGGGACTCTCGGAAGAAACAGATATTAAGATTGTTTTCACTCCTTTACATGGTACGGCAAATAAACCTGTTCGTGCCGCACTTGCTGCCTTGGGTTATAAAAATGTAACAGTTGTAAAAGAGCAAGAACAGCCGGATCCGGAATTTTCAACTGTGAAAAGTCCAAATCCAGAAGAACATGCTGCCTTCGAATTAGCTATTCGTGATGGAAAAAAGGTAGGGGCAGACCTTTTAATTGCGACTGATCCAGACGCCGATCGATTAGGGATTGCTGTTTTAAATCATGAAGGTGAATATGTTGTTCTCACAGGAAATCAAACAGGGGCATTATTACTTGACTATTTGCTTACCCAGAAGAAGGAAAAAGGAACATTGCCACAAAATGGCGTTGTATTAAAAACAATTGTTACCTCTGAAATAGGGCGGAATATTGCTTCATCCTACCAATTAGAAACAGTTGATGTTTTAACAGGCTTTAAGTTTATTGCCGAAAAAATTGACCAATATGAAGCTACAGGTGACCATACTTTCCTATTTGGGTATGAGGAATCCTACGGCTATTTAATTGGTGATTTTGCCCGTGATAAGGACGCAGTCCAAGCGGCTTTGTTGGCAACAGAAGTATGCGCTTATTATAAAAAACAAGGCATGACCCTTTACGAAGGCTTGATTCAGGTATTTGAAAAATATGGATTTTATCGTGAAGGCCTTCGTTCCTTAACGCTAAAAGGAAAAGAAGGGTCAGAAATGATCCAGCGTCTTTTGACCTCATTCAGAAATGAATCATTTACAAACCTGGGTGAATTAAGTACATATGCTACTGAAGACTATCTAACAAGTACCCGCATAACACAAAATGGAGAAGAAAAAATTGATTTGCCTAAATCGAATGTTTTGAAATATATTTTTGAAGATGGTTCATGGGTATGTCTAAGACCATCGGGAACAGAACCAAAAGTAAAATTCTATTTTGGTGTAAGGTGTGATAGCCTTGCTGAAAGTATTTCAAAACTTCATACTGTTGAAAAGGACTTTATGGAACTAGTAGATAAAAAGGTGAAAGTAGTTCAACAAATGTAATAAATGATGTTCAATAACATCTCATCATGAAGGGATGATAAAAAGTGCTAAAAGAACAAGTTGCCATTGTAACGGGCGCATCGCGAGGTATAGGAAGAGAAATTGCAGTGAAACTTGCTGAGCAGGGAATGAAATTAACAATTGTAGGAAGTTCTTCGCAAGTTACCGAAACTGCTGATGAATTACTGAATATGGGTTATACCCATATTCTTCCTGTTCAAGCAGATGTTTCGAATGAAGCAGACATGCAAAATGTCGTTCGAAAAACAATTGAAACTTATGGAACAGTAGATGTTCTTGTAAATAATGCGGGTGTTGGCTTCTTTAAATTAACGGAAGAAGTAACCGTAGATGAGTGGAAGAAAATCTTTGAGGTGAATGTCCAAGGTGTGTTCCTGGCTACAAAGGCAGTCCTTCCACATATGAAGGAGCAGAAATCGGGCACGATTATTAACATTTCTTCGGATGTTGCCCGATATACCATACCGAATGGTGCGGCCTATACCGCAACAAAATATGCAGTGCAAGGTTTTTCCGGTTCAGTTGCTCAGGAAGTAAGGGAATATGGAATCCGCGTCGGTACAATCAATCCTGGTATGGTCGATACTTATTTCGCCGAATCAACACAAGGCCTTGCAGAGAAAAAGGATTGGCTCAAGGTGGAGGACATTGCTAATGCAGTCGTTTATATGGCTTCTGCTCCTAAGCACATGCTGATTGACGAAATCGTCTTACACCCATTTGTACAACAATATCCGATTGCATAACGGAAAACGGCTTCCAAGTGGGAAGCCGTTTTTTTGGTGGAATTCTTTTACCCGGTTGTAAAAAATTCACTCAAACAAATTCGGTATTCACTAAGTTTTCAGGAAAGACTATACAACGGTATCTCATTTGCATCAGGTTCAATGAATTCGTTAGCATGGTCGATGTAACGAAGGAGATTATAAAGTTTTGATTCAAGGACAGTGTAGTCCTTTTCGAAATTGTAGGCATGCAGGAATTGTTCTATCTTCTTAGATAAAAATTGATCTTTTGTTCGTACCATTAAAATCAATAAATTGTCCCACTCAGATCGGTGCGTATAGTATAACGCCCTGTCGTAATCCACTTTATTCATCTGTTTTCTCTCCTCCTCATTAGGAGTTGATGTTATTGTATGACAATCCGGAAATAACTCTCACAGAAAATGTTGGACACCCCGTGTTTACGCTGTTTTCAACATTTTCCTGTATAAATAAATAAAGAGTTGGGCTTATTTGTATCAGAGGAAGATTATGCCATCATCATTAACTTATTGTTTTAGGGAAAAATAGAAGTAGTTTATTCTATCTTGTTTCATCATTCCCGTCTTCCCTTCATACATTGTGGTAAGAGGAAAAGGGGGAGTGGCGAATGAATGTAGAAGGTCGCAAGCAGCTTGAATATGCCATCAGTGAGATTACGGAAATCGCAACCGGCTTTGGCTTGGATTTTTATCCGATGAGGTACGAAATTTGTCCCGCCGAAATTATTTATACCTTTGGGGCCTACGGGATGCCAACCCGATTTTCTCATTGGAGCTTTGGGAAGCAATTTCACAAAATGAAACTGCATTATGATTTAGGACTTAGTAAAATATATGAGCTTGTCATTAACTCAAACCCGTGTTATGCCTTCTTGCTGGACTCAAATTCTTTAATTCAAAACAAACTGATTGTTGCTCACGTATTGGCCCATTGTGATTTCTTTAAAAACAATGTCCGTTTCCAAAATACAAAACGAGATATGGTCGAAAGTATGGCAGCTACCGCAGACCGAATTCACCAATATGAAATTCAATATGGTAAAAAAGAAGTGGAGACTTTTCTAGATGCAGTCCTTGCGATTGATGAGCACATTGATCCATCATTGATGAGGCCGAAGCTTTCTTGGACGATTGGTGATTTTGAGGAAGACGAGGAGCAGGAGCATCAAGTAATCACACCATATGATGACCTATGGAAGCTTGACGATAAGGAAAAAAAGACAGAAGAGCAACCAAAGAAAAGGAAATTTCCACCTAGGCCAGAAAAGGACCTTTTGCTATTTATTGAAACCTACAGCAGAGAGCTTGAAGATTGGCAGCGGGATATCTTGACAATGATGCGGGAAGAAATGCTTTATTTCTGGCCTCAGCTTGAAACAAAAATCATGAATGAAGGCTGGGCTTCATTTTGGCACCAGCGGATTTTACGAGAAATGGATTTAACTAGCGGAGAATCCATTGAATTTGCTAAATTGAATGCCGGGGTTGTTCAACCATCCAAAACGGGAATAAACCCATATTATTTAGGCATTAAAATTTTTGAAGATATTGAAGAGCGGTATAACAATCCAACAGAGGAAATGAAGCGAAGGGGTGTTGAACCCGGTTCAGGAAGGGAAAAAATGTTTGAGGTACGTGAGGTCGAATCGGATATTTCTTTCCTCCGCAATTACTTAAATAAAGATCTGGTCATGAGAGAAGACATGTATCTTTTCCAAAAGCAAGGCCGGGATTATAAGGTAGTTGATAAGGAGTGGGAGCATATCCGTGATCAGCTCGTAAATATGCGAGTAAACGGTGGATTTCCCTATCTTACTGTCAATGATGGCGACTACTTGAAAAATGGGGAGTTGTATGTAAAACATTGGTATGAGGGAATCGAATTAGATGTTAAATACCTTGAAAAGGTGCTCCCTTATATCCAGCAACTGTGGGGCAGGCCAGTTCATATCGAAACGATGATTGAGGAAAGAAAAATGTTGTTTTCGTATGATGGGAAAGGGGTCCATAGGAAATATTTATAACTGACAATTGCGGATAGGGCACTGAAGCTTGATATAAAAAAGGGATGTCATCAATAGATTAAACCTATTGACGACATCCTTTTTTAATTTTTATTAAAGAGACGAAAGTTCTTTTTCTAAGGCATTTTCTACTGTTACATAATCGTAACCAAGATCTTTTGCTACCGCTTCGTAAGTGATTTCCCCATTTGCAACATTCACACCTAGTTTCAATGCAGCATTTTCAGAAATTGCTTTTACTGCACCTTTATTGGCAATTTGCAATGCATATGGAACTGTTACATTTGTTAAAGCAATGGTTGAAGTTCTTGGAACAGCTCCAGGCATATTGGCAACAGAATAATGAAGAACGCCATGTTTTTCAAATGTTGGGTTGTCATGTGTTGTGACATGATCTGAAGTTTCCACAATACCACCTTGGTCAATCGCTACATCGACAATTACTGAGCCAGGCTTCATTGACTTAACCATTTCTTCTGTTACAAGCTTCGGAGCTTTTGCACCTGGGATTAAGACAGCACCGATTAAAAGATCGGCTTCCGCAACTGCTTCTGCAATGTTGAATGGATTTGACATTAACGTTTTTACTTGATTTCCAAAAATATCATCTAGTTGACGAAGACGGTCTGCGCTCAAGTCAATGATCGTTACGTCTGCACCTAAGCCAATGGCCATTTTTGCAGCGTTAGTACCCACGATACCGCCGCCAATAATGGTTACTTTCCCGCGGTTTACCCCTGGTACACCAGCGAGCAGGATTCCTTGACCACCGTTATTCTTTTGTAAGAACTGTGCACCAATTTGGGCTGCCATTCGTCCAGCTACTTCGCTCATTGGTGTTAGTAGTGGAAGAGTTCTATTTGCTGAAACAGTTTCATAGGCGATAGCAAGAACACCTTTCTCTTTAAGTGCTTGTGCTAATGAAGGTTCTGCAGCAAGGTGTAAATAAGTAAATAAAATTAAACCTGGGCGGAAATATTGGTATTCACTTGAAAGTGGTTCTTTTACCTTCATAATCATCTCTGATTTTGTCCAAACTTGGTTAGCGCTTTCAAGAATTTCCGCACCAGCTTTTGCGTAATCGTTGTCAGTGAAACCGCTTCCAATTCCTGCCTCTTTTTCTACTAATACTTTATGACCAGCTTTTATTAATGAAACAACACCTGCAGGCGTAAGTGCTACGCGATTTTCATTATTTTTAATTTCTTTAGGTACCCCAATAAACATCTGTAATTCCTCCCTAATTAACTTTGTAATGTTTTGCTATGGCTAAAGTATAAAATGATTTCAACAGAAATTCTTTGTTAAGAAAGGAGAAATATTTTCATTGTTTTTGGGGATTTTCACAAAATGTTCAAATCCCCTGATATTTTTCCAGCTTTAAATCGAGATAAAGAATCATTTTTTGGTTGGGATCCTTGAAATTAACCTCTCCGATTTCGGCAATACGTTTTAAACGATAGTTTAATGTATTGGCATGGACATTTAATGCCCTAGCTGCATCATTAATGTTGTTATCTTGATTTAGAAACACCTCTAATGTTTCAACAAGATTACTATTATGCTTTTGGTCGTAGTCATGGAGTCGTTTTAATGAGTTATTTTCATATTCTTGATCTCGCCTTTTTTCTAAGATGACCTCGAATAATTGATAGATGCCAAGTCCTTGATAATTGAATATATCTTTTGTTTCTATTGGGAATTTTTCTTTAATCGACAGCACCTCCAATGTTTCTTTATAAGCTTTGCCGATTAATTGATAATCCTTATAAATACTGCTATATACTGGCGTGATATCGGTAATTCCGTACCGTTCATTCATTTTCCAAACAAAGCCTTGAGCAAAATGATCAAGCTCATGAAAGGGGTCATCGATATTTGCTGTAGAGACTAATAAAATAAGCTGATTACAATCAATGGTATAGAGCATAAATTTTATCCGTTGGCTGGTTTTTAACAGATAGGAGATGGACTGCTCCTCTTTACTTGTGATATTTTTCCGGAATTGATATACCACTACAGCAAAAGAGAGGGAAGGTGTGATTTGCAACGATTGGAAGTTTTCAAAAATCTCTTTTTCTCCCTTTAGATGGCCTGTTAAGAGTTTCCAAAAGAATTCTTGTGAATGCTCCTCTTTCTTATTTTTGCGCGTTTGCAACTGCAATAATTTATTTTTTACGGCATCTGCAGCCTTTTTTAGTAAATCCAACTCTTCATCAGATAATCTTTTATCGATTTCGATTGCCCAAATGAATCCTAATACCTCATCTTGCTTCCAGATAGAGATCGCCACGCGGTGGTTAAGACCAATATCATTCATATTCTTTACACGAATAGGTTCCTGGGTCTTTAGCAGTGCGGGAATGGTTCCTTCTTTCCATAATTGATTGATCACCTTCTCAGGCACCCTCCGACCGATAATCGTAGAAATTCTTGCTGGATCTGTGCGTTCATCATGTGTACTGTAGGCAAGAAGGCGATGGTTGGCATCCTCAATTGTAATTGGGCACATTAATACTTGACTAATGAGGTCAGCAAACTCATCTAAACTTTCAAACGAAGTTTTAAAGGGATCTTGTTGCTTAGCATTCAAACTGATTACCTCCACAATATATATAGGAACAAGGTTCGTCTACCTTTGAGTTGAACGAAAAAAAGTTGTCTTTGTCTAATTCTACAAAAAAATAATAAAAATTTCTCGTTTTTTAACAAAATAAGATTGTTCACAATAATGTTAAAATAATTTCATAAAAAGTTCAAAAGAGGAACAATTTGAGCTTTTCTTATTTGAAAGCGTTGTCAAAATATATAGGAGGTAGAAAAAGGCTTAGAGTTGCTATAGTATTAAAAGTATTATTTTTATATTAAGAAGGTGAATGGTGATCATTTACCCTTCTTACAATAATAGTGTGGATCCAGAACATTTGGGTAAATGGGAAATTGAAGTTTATTAATCAAAGGGGAGATTAATATATGAGCAACAATACTCAAGGGAAAGAACTTCATCGTGGTTTAGAGGAAAGACATATTGCTTTAATGTCATTAGGCGCTTGTATTGGGGTTGGATTATTTCTAGGCTCTGCCACAACCATTAAAATGGCAGGCCCAGGAATTCTAGTTGGGTATGCTGTTGCAGGTCTAATCATGTTTTTTATTATGAGAGCGCTTGGCGAAATGGCTATCCAAAAGCCTGTAGCTGGTTCTTTTAGTGCGTATGCCCGCGATTATTTAGGCCCACTTGCAGGATTTATCACGGGATGGAATTATTGGTTTTTATGGATTGTTACCTGTATGGCGGAAATTACTGCAATCGGGATTTATATGGAATATTGGTTCCCAACTGTTCCACGTTGGATTTGGGCACTAGCAGCATTAGTCATAATGGCAACTATCAACTTCCTAGCAGTTAAGGCGTATGGTGAATTAGAATTTTGGTTTGCATTAATTAAAATTGTAACGATCTTAGCAATGATTGCTGTGGGTGGTGCCATGATCTTCTTTGGATTTGGAAATGGCGGCATTGCTACAGGTATTTCCAACCTATGGGAACATGGTGGACTATTCCCACATGGAATGAAAGGTGTTTTATTATCTTTACAAATGGTTATGTTTGCCTATTTGGGATTAGAAATGATAGGGGTTACAGCAGGAGAGGTAAAAAACCCAGAAAAATCTCTTTCCCGAGCAATTGATACAGTCTTCTGGCGGATATTGATCTTTTATGTAGGTGCACTATTTGTGATTATGTCCATTTACCCTTGGGAGGAAATTGGAACAAAGGGTAGCCCATTTGTTTTAACATTTGAACAAATCGGTATTAAGGGCGCAGCAGGAATTATTAACTTTGTTGTTCTAACTGCCGCACTTTCATCATGTAATAGCGGTATTTTTAGTACCGCCCGGATGCTATTTAATTTAGCTGAGCATGGTGAGGCACCGCAACAATTTGGCAAAGTAACAAAGAGTGGAGTTCCCGGGAAAGCAGTCTTAGCATCTGCAGCCGTGTTATTAATTGGAGTCGTGTTAAATTACATTGTACCAGCGAAAGTATTTACCTGGTTATCAAGTATTGCCACGTTTGGTGCGATTTGGACATGGGGAGTCATCCTCCTATCGCAGCTTAAATATCGCAAAAGCCTGAAACCTGCAGAAGTGAAAACATTAAAATACAAGCTTCCCCTATATCCTTTCTCGTCCTACCTAGCCCTTGCATTTTTAGCTTTTGTAATTGGCATTATGGGCTATAGTACGGATACAAGAATAGCTGTTATTATTGGGCCGCTTTTCATCATCTTTTTGGTTGCGGTTTATTATATGAAAGGTTTCCATAAACGGGATTCAATTGAAACGGTAGAGAAAAAACAAGTTAGTTAAATCATTTCAGCATTTTCAAAAGCAGCGGGGGACAACTTGATTTGTACCTGCTGTTTTTTTTATTTTCTCTCTTAAGAGGTTATCTTTTTTCACATACTAAGAATGTATGAAAAAGGAGGTTTTCTATAATGTTGAAAATGGCACGTTGGGTAATGGCGTTAGGATTTTTACTATCGCTTACAAGTGCTCAGGTAAATGCGGAAACTAAGGGAAGAGCATCGGTTAATTTGTATGATCAAAATACGATGTCGGTTCTTTGGTACCAAAAATCAGCAGAAGCAAAGGCATTATACTACCAGGGATATTATATAGGAAAATTAAGATTGGATGAGATCTTAAGTAAATGGCCGAATAATAGTTTAAAGCCTGCGGTTGTTCTTGATATTGATGAGACAATTCTTGATAACAGCCCACATCTTGCATGGTATGTGCTACATGGAAAAGATAAACCATTTACGTGGAGGGAATGGTTTAGCAGGGGTAAAGCTACTGCCTTACCTGGAGCAGTTGAATTTTTACAGTATGCAGATTCTAAGGGGGTTGCGATTTATTACATATCCAACCGTAAAGAGGCGCAAAAAGAGGCGACAATGGAAAATTTACAAAGTGTTGGTGCGCCCCAAGTCGACCCAAATCATGTTTTATTAAAACAGCCTGGTGAAAAAGGCAAAGAAACTCGAAGGATGAAGGTTGCAAGGACACATGAAATTGTTTTATTTTTTGGTGACAACTTAAGTGACTATAGCGGCTTCGATCAATTATCAGTTTCCGGAAGGCTTCAAGCTGTTGAAAAATCTAAAGAAGAATTCGGTAAAAAGCTAATCGTGTTTCCTAACCCTATGTATGGGGATTGGGAAGGGGCAGTATATGATTATAATTACAAAAAAACGGATGAAGAAAAAGCGAAGTTGCGAAAGCAATACTTAGAAAATGACTAACGAAAAAACAACCGCTGCCGCCATTAATTTGTCGGTGGCGGTTTCACTTCTCAGGCTTAAAGGAATAATATTCTTGATTATCCCATATTTATCGTTGGACGAAGAATAATAATGAGAGTATAGTAGTTTTCATGAGTTTTTCTGACTTAGGAGGGCTAGTACACAAGGGCCAGATTCTTCATCTTTAATAATGATGGAAAACTTAAATCTATTACACTTTCATGCTTATAAAAGGCTAAATGGTAGGGTATTATTTGAAGTTATTTCCCAAAAAGGGAAATAAAATAGTTAAAAACAAGATTTAACCTTATTGATACAATTCAAAGAATTTTATTTAATAGTAGTTGTCTTTATTAGT
>NZ_JAANMZ010000023.1 GCF_011250555.1 Bacillus sp. MM2020_4
TTTGTATCATAATACCCACCCGTTAAAATTGATACTATAATTATACAGCAAAAAAGGTATAATTCCCTCAATGAATGAGGTATTATACCCTTTTTACATTTTTTAGGTGGACTTTTTCAGTGCCCTCGTGTGTCTCCGCTCGTTTTTTTATGGATTCGTTATTTTTTTTGGTGAATGTGCAGCTTCCCTAAAGGCATTTTCCCCACCATTACTATGGCAAGTAGAAGAAGAACAAGCTTTTTCCCCATTTTTAGTACCCTTATTATGGTCAGGGATATCTGGATTAATTGCTAAACCAGATTCCTTATCATAGATCGCTTTACCAGTAACTCCGTAAATCTGGGTTGATCCATTGTGACATTTGCTACAGAATTCTCGTTCATTCTCAGCATTCCACTCAATACCGGATGAAATAAACTTATCCTTATCATCAGAAATTTTTATATTACCCAATTCACCTCTTATCATTTTTATATTATTGGAACCATGTGTGTCATGACATTCCGCACATGGAATCTGGCCATCTAAATTACTCCCACTATCAGCCGTAGCTTTTATCTTGTGTCCAGATTGATTAATATAAATTGAATCACTGTAATATTGGTTAATATCAGTAATCACCTTTTGGCTTTTTTCATCTTTTGACCCATTATGGCAGCTTAAACATACTGAATAATCATCTGCATTTCCCGTTGCCGTACTAGCTTTCTTATACGTTCGAATATGACTATCTGTATCGGAAATTGGTTTAAAACTATTGGGATTTTCCTTTGTCCCTGAAGTATGTGGGTTATGGCAGCTAGTACATGTGCTGCCGGAGCTTTGATCATGCTGATTAGTTTTAAGCTCATTTGTATTGTCCACAACCTTCGGTGCAATCATCGTTCCAGTTGTTCCATCGTGACACGCCATACACAAATTTTCTTCGCTATTACCAAATTTCCCCCCCTCCAGCTTATCGCTCTTTCCGTTATGTGTACTATGGCAGTATGAGCAGGCATTGGTAACATTCGAATAATTTCCATGAATATTAAAATCTAATGATCTAGCACTGTCAGGCAATTCAGCTAGATTTTCAAAATCGTCCACATCCTGGTGACTGGCACTGACGGTTGTAAATTTAAGAAATCTTGGAATGATTTGTTTATCTCCTAATTCATTTGAAAATTCCGGATTTAGATATACATTATAAGTTGTTTTTGGCAGAAGCTTCTCAGGAGTAAATGTATAAATATTAGCCTTCATGCCATTTGACAGCCCAACGCTCTTTATGAAATTGGGTGTTCCTTTAAAATCATCAGATACCGTTATTAAAGGTTTACTAGTAGTTAACCCTTCTGTACTTCTAACATCTATTAATAATATGTAATCCAAAGGAACACGTGTCATATCTTCAACTGGAAGGAAGTAATCAGGTTCTGTTTCCCATAGTACACCTTCATCTAGAGGCTTATATTCATCCACAACATCTTTTGGAATCAGATACATTTTATACATATAAGGTCTATCCGTCTCTTCACTGAACAGACTCATTTTGCTAACCATGGTGGATACTTGATCTGTACTGGTCTTCTCATTAGAAGACGGCCCCTGAGATGCTAGGTTATTATCAGGTGCCTTAGTAACATTAGACTGTTCGGTCTCAGCAGTATGAACTGTAATGGACAGATCAAATTGATTACTAAATTCCCCATCACTAACTACAAAAGTTAAGGTATGAACCCCTTCACTAAATTCCTTTGAAAAAGAGAAGTCCGCATATAGATCTTGTGGCGTTATCGTAAGCTTGCCTTCATCTGTAATATCAATAGGCTGCTGTGAATCGCCTTGTTGCTCAAATACTTTTACTGGAAGCTTATCCGGTGTCGTTTGATCATCAGAAATTCTTCCTATAAATTTAACCGTTGAAATTTTTACTACGGAATCTGTTTCTGGTGTAAGGATCTTTATTTCTGGAACACCTGTTGCTGAAAGAACAACGTCATCAGGAGAATACAAAAGGAAGGAACTTAATATAACGCTCCAAATAACAAAGTATGAAATTAGCCTTCGATTGTTGTGCTTCCTTTTCATTATATTCATCCTTTTCCTAAACCATTTTTACCGAAAAAAGGGCTTTTTTTTTATTATATCAACTGAATTAACATTAATTATCGTCGTTAAGTTAAATCTTTTTGACAATTTGCCAGTAGCCTGCAATAATAGAACAAGGTAGCAATAATTACTATTACTACCTTGTTTACTTAAATATAGGTAAAATTCATTCAAAGTTAACAAATAGTAGGGCTATTTGTTAGCTTTTTTATTTTGCAGGTTTTCCGTTGTAATCTGCACCTGCAACTCCAGGTGTAGCAACATCTTTAGCATGACATGCTAAACATACCGCGTTGTTTGTGTATTTCTTTAGTGCTGAACTTGGGTTAGTTGTATAACCATTAGTAGTTTTATCATATGTGCCAGTTACGTTTTCCATATATGCTTCGGCTTTTGTTTGATCCCAGCCTTTAGCCACATAATCAGCAACCGTTAACCCAGCTGAGTCTTTCATTGTATCAATAGATGTACCATGCGAATAGTGACAAGATGCACAGTTTCTACCAGCACTGCCACTATTAGTACTGTGCGTGTATCCATGCAATGGATCAGTTGTTTTAGTAACTTTTCCTCCACTTCTGCTAGCAAAATAAGAATCGTGACAAGATGCACAGAATTTAGAGTAGTTTGTTATTTCAGTGCTTGTCGAGGCACCTTTTGCTTTCATAATTTTAATCCCACTTGTACTAGCATTAAAATCAGCATATGCTGGGTCTTCAATTAAATTAAGAGCAATTTGTTTAACGCCAATATTTGCATCTCCTGCCCACGCTACAGTGGTGGTTGTTCCAGCTCCTGTTTGGACCTTTTCAGAGATTAAACGATCGTTTACAGAACCGTGTGGATTGTGACAGCTTGAACATTCTAATTCTCCGGTTGATACGTTAGTAACTGCACCAGGAGCCTGACCAATTTTAACATCTGATCTTACATTATGCATGGAAGAGCTTTTGTGAGATCCATCGAAGTCAAAAACCCCTGCAGAACTTTCTACTTCAACATTATAAAATCCCATCGTTCCGTCATGACATGACATGCACATGTCTAACTCTGTGCTTTGGTATTTTAATAACATATCATTGCCGCCATTGTGAGCACTATGACAGTTTGCACAAGAGGCAGTGTTATTTTGGAAATTTCCGTGAGTATTATTATGTGTCATAGGATTTCCGTCATTGCCAATTTCATTATTGACGGATTCTGGAAGTTTTACTACTTTATCACCTTTAACCACTTCTACTGTACCTCTGTAATGTTGAGAATCACCATTAGTCGTAGCAGCTGCCCAAATTTCATAACGGTGAACCCCAAGAGAAGGAGCTGTTACAGTATAGGATAAGGTAGCATTATCTAATGTTACTACATCTCCACCATCCCAAATTATTTTGTAATTATCTACATTGTTACTTCCATTCTTGGTCCAAGTAAGTGTATAATCTTGACCAAGTAAAACAGAATTACTAGATGTAACAACTGGAATACCAGCATTTGGTGCTGCAGCAGCAGATGCTACAATACTAAACAAGCTTACTAGAATTAACGTCATGATGGTGGATAAACTAATTCTTATCTTGCTCATTCCAAAAAACCTCCCATTTTTTTCTCTCTTTCTCTCTCTAATTTTTTTCTACTTCTTCTTAGGTATTCAACAAATCTTACTTTTGTTCATCACCCCCTTAAAAAGAATGATTGATTTAATTGAACTCTGAAATCCGTTGATTCACTGTATCTGTGACAAATAATGTATCTCTGTTGTCAATAAACAAGCCATTAGGGAGGTTAAATCTGTCTTTATCCGTTCCCATACCACCTAGTTCAAATTCCCGCTTTCCATTTTTATCAAAAGCATAGATGTTATGGGAAAGACTATTCACAATATAAACTGTTCCCTGGGAATTCACTGCAATACCCCTCGGATTAAGAAAGAGCGTATCTCCTTTTCCATCTATCGATCCATTAATAATTTTATTAAATTTTCCTTTACTATCGAAAACTTGGACTCTATTATTTCCAGAATCTGAAACATAAATATAATCATCTTTATCTATTGTTACAGCATTAGGAGCAACAAATTGTCCTTCTTTATTACCTGGCCCACCGATTTCCATTAATTTTTTTCCACTTAAATCAAAGATAAACACTTTATTCTGTTTAATATCCGTTACGTATAGTTTATCTTTAAAAATCCGTAATCCACCAGGCGACGTAATGACTTTATCTTTTTCATCCTTTTCTTTGAAGTAACTTATAAATTTCCCTTTAGCATCAAAAATAGAAATATCACCATTGTAAAGATCAGCTACATAAATATTTCCCTTTTGATCTCCGGCAATTCCATACGGAAAATTAAACTCGCCTTCCTTGTTTCCTGTCTTTCCAAATTTGAATATGGGTGTTCCAGCCTGATCAAAGACTTGAATTTTCCTTCCCGATGCATCACTTACGTAAATATAATCGTTCGCTTTTACAACATCCATGGGTTTTTTGAGAGGGTCACTAAAATCACCATAAAAAGATTGGGTGATTTCTGGAGGACCACTCTTATCGATCGAAGCTACATATGGTTTTACTTTGTTTTGTAAATTAAAGAAATAGATGGCTGCAAAAAAGGCAACGGAAAGTACTACAATAGCGCTCATCGATAGATATAAAGTTTTCTTTTTCAAAAGTAGTCATCCCCTTTTATTTGTTGTCCTTCTTTTTAGTTTCTGCTGCAAGTCTCTTTAAACCCTCATTTGCCGGTTTATAGAGAGGATCATAACTTAATGCCTCTTTATAAAGCTTTTCAGCCTCGTCAAAATTCTCCTGATCTTCTGCTAACTTTCCTAGTTCATTTATGACGTCCGTATTAATCGGACTTAAGTTCAGCGCATCTTGCAAAGACTTTAGAGATTCTTTGTACATTTTAAGATGGCGATAGGTCATCCCCGCCAATAAATTACTTTTATAATTTTGGGGAGCGAGTTCAACTGTCTTTTGTGCCTGTTTCAGCGCATCGTTATAACGCTCTTCGTTTAAATATGTTAAACCTAGGTTAAAGTAGGCTCCAAAATTCTTCTTATCGAGGTCGAGTGCCATTTTCAATTGTTTAATCGCTTCTTCATTGTTGCCTCGAAGATAATACGTATAGCCAAGATTCACCCTATTTTCTGGATCATTGGGTTTTGCATCTACTAAATCTTTGTAATAGTTCGTTTGATCAATTAAATGTTGTTCATCTGCATCTGGCCATAAATATTTGTCACTGATAAAATAACCGCCAATTAAGCAAATAGCCAATGTAATAAATAAGATGAGAAATGATTGAAGTTTTGGTAATCGATTTGGTTTCATTTTATTTATATTTTCAGTTCGTGATTGCTCTTCATTATGATTTGATAGCTCCTGCGCTTCCATAGTATATCCTCCTATTTTTGTGAAATCCTCGAAAGATATTAACGCCTTCTATTAAATTTTAAGAATAAGAATGATAGATATTTAAACTAATCAATTATCCTTATGACAACTTGTGCACCTATCTTTCACATGGCATGTGTAGCATAACTCAGAAGGCTTCTGATCTGGTGCAATTGGAATTTTGTGTATATCCTTCCAATTTGGATTCTTTTTACTATGTGAACTCTGATGGCACGAAGAACAATTTACTTGATTCGTACTTGGAGTGGACATTCCATTAATACTATGGCATGCTGTGCACATTTGTTGATTTACCTTGGCAAGATCACCATGCTTACTTATAAAACTATTTTCATGGCTAGCGGGACGCTTGCTATGGCAATCCACGCAGAACGTATTTTCTTTTGCATAATCGTACTGATCCTTGGCTTGTTGTTTGCTGGATTGGTTTAAATACTTATTTAGCGCTGAACCTTCTTCATACCCTTCTAGGTCAACAGAGGACATGTATTTATGACACTCATTACATTCCTTGATTCCTTCCCCGGCTAGTAAACCATGAGATTTGGTCTTGAAATTGTCTACTTTATGATTTTTAGGAACCATGCCTGTTGTATGGCAGGTTTTACATTCAGTTGAAACCTTCCGAGCTTTGTGACATTCCATACAAGTATCCATGTCTGGACGAGTAAACTTCAAATCAGCCATCGCTTCTTTTCCAATTTCTTCATCCCATTTATCCAGGTCAGTTTGGTATGTCATTTTTCTATCCGCGATTTTCCCATGGGCCACACCACTGTGACATTGAGAACACTCAATATCTTTATCCATATGCTTATCGTGTGGAATAATCAGATCCCCGGAAGGTGTTACATCCCTTTTAGAAACGTCATGACATGACTTACAAGCGCTATCTGGGACCTCACCAATCATTCGGATTGGTGCAGCAGATGTGGATGACGTTTGCTTTATTAAATTTTCAACTGCCTCTTTCGATTTATCTTTCGCTAATTCCTTCAACACTGGATTAGTATGACAACTTGTGCAATCCACTTCACTATGAGTGGAGGCTTTCCATGTATAGACCTCTGGCTTCATCTCGTGACAAGATGAACAAAACCCTGAGCTAGAGGTAGCCTTTAGCCCAGAGAACCCAAGTGCGAGGAAGATGACTAAGAAAAACAATGCCAGCGTCATAATCTTTATTAATTTATAGCGATAACGAGGAGGGTCCAACCGCGTCTTTTCTTCTTCTACCATAAATGCGTCCCTCCAGTTTAAAATATATTAATTCTTAACATCTGATTTAAAACCAGTTCTATGACAATATTGACAATAAACATCTGTAGGTGCTTTTGCATCAGTAGAATCAGCTTTTGGCTTGTCACGATCATGACAGACAAAACATTCGGCTTTCATATCACTTGTTTTTGCTTTATCAGCATGCCCGGTCAGCCATTGATTACTTTCACCATGGCTTTCTGGACGATCTGCGTGACAGGCACTACAGAATTTATTCGTTCTTGCTTGGTCTTTAACAAGCGTCATATTCGGTACATATTTTTCTTTTTGATTGCCCATTTTTAGCAGGGACATGATATCTTCTTTAGGAATTTCTCTGACCCATTTGGAATCCTGGTGACAGTTAACACATTTATCTAGCTGTTGAATAGCATCTCCGCCGTGGTTCCCTGCCCATCCTTCAACCTTGTGGTTTTTAGGAACTTTAATCTTTTTATGGCACGTTTCACAGGCCATCGAAAGCTTAACATCTTTTTGTTGCTTACCAATTGCTTGTAAAATGATTTCTTGTGTTTTTTGATCATGTGCTGCTAATGCTTCTGCTTCTTTTTCTTCTGTCGTTACGCCTTCATTTGTCTTCTCTGTTGCAACTTCACCGGATGTTTCTATTGCTTTTTCTTCAAGCTTTTTCTCCACCTCTTCTGGATTTGGCGGTACGTTATAAGCAACATCTTCCCAAGGCTTTTCACCGTTGTTTACCTTGTCATGACAGTCAATACAGGATCCCATGTTAGGTCGTAAATATTTCTTTTCCACTAATTTTTCAGCATTTTCCTTTGTCCAATGGCCGCGAACATCTTCAGTATTAATCCCTCGGGTAACTATTTTCGCGTGAACCACACCAACGTGACAGGAAATACAAGGTATACCTTCTTCGATATGTCCTTTATGGTTAACCTTTAAGTCACCAGATGCCGTGACAAGCCGGTTTTTGGAGTGACATTGTAAGCAGTTTTCATTTGAAACAGCTTCTTCTTCTGTTTGAACAATTTGCTCAGGAACTCCTGTAACGTGGTAATACACTTCTTTCATCGATTTCATTTTGTGGGTTACCATATTAACAAACCCAGGTTTGATATGACATTGAACACATGAAATATTATTGTGTGCACTGGCAGTATATGTGGAATACTCCGGTGCCATTTCATGACAGCTGGCGCAAAATGAAGGCGAGTTGGTTAAAGAAAGTACTCCATACCCACCGCCAAAAATAACAATGCAGCCAACAAGGGAAACGAATAGGAGTTTCCACCTGTTAACTGGGTTCTTCCAGTCAATAGCTCTAAATTTTTGCCAAAGTCTGCGAATCAGGCCAACTTTTTTTCTATCTTCTCTCGTTTCGGGATCTGTATCTTTAGGTTTCTTTTTCCCCCAAATGGCCACTTAACTCACCCTTCCCATTTTGGATTTCTTTCTCTATTTATTTTCCATATTTACCTCTCTAAGGGTAGTATCTAACATTGTGAGAGTATATTCCAATGTACAATTTGTGAATATTTTTTCATATAGACAAAAGTCCCCATTTCTTCTAAAAGCAACATAGAAACGTTGTTAACAAAGGGATAAGTTAGTACTGTTCAAGTAGTGAAAACAATGGAATGGTTGCATTTTTATTCAAAATCACCAACATTTATTCATACATTAGGAGTTCATTTTGGCATATTCTCCAATTGACCTTATATTCTCAGCTAAAACGCCACCAATCTGTCATATTTGACTAAAATTCGAACAATCCAAACCAAAGATTTATAATAGTAGAATGACAATTTTTCCACTCCTGCCAACATTGTTGTCACTGTAATGTGGAAATGGTAAGATGATAAGGGAAATCATCGAATTTTTTGATAAGAAATTTTTAAAAAAATAATTACTTAGTCTCGGGTAAAAAGGAGCGTTCATCAGATGATGGGGATTTTAAATAAAGTGTTTGATCTGAACAAACGTGAGCTGAAGAGGTTAGACAAGCTTGCGACGAAAATTGATGCCCTTGCTGCTGATACAGAGAGGTTAACAGACGATCAGCTACGGGAAAAAACAGAAGAGTTCAAGGCGCGCTATCAAAAAGGCGAAACCTTGGATGACCTGCTTGTTGAAGCATTTGCGATTGTTCGTGAAGGTGCCCGCCGTGTCCTTGGCTTATATCCGTACCATGTTCAACTAATGGGGGGGATTTCTCTCCATGAAGGGAATATTTCAGAAATGAAGACTGGTGAAGGTAAAACCTTAACAGCGACCATGCCGGTTTATCTGAATGCTCTTTCCGGCAAAGGCGTTCATGTTGTTACTGTTAACGAATACTTGGCAAGCCGTGACGCCACTGAAATGGGTGAGCTGTATCAATTTTTAGGTTTGACGGTTGGCTTAAATTTGAACAGCATGGATAAGGACGAAAAGCAGGCTGCCTATGCCTGCGATATTACGTATGGAACAAACAATGAATTTGGCTTTGACTATCTCCGTGATAACATGGTGCTTTATAAAGAGCAAAAGGTTCAGCGCCCGCTCTTCTTCGCCGTCATTGACGAGGTTGACTCGATTTTAATTGATGAAGCGCGTACCCCGCTGATTATTTCCGGTTCGGCGCAAAAATCGGCTGTCCTTTATATTCAAGCAAATGCCTTTGTGCGGATGCTGACAAAGGAAACCGATTATACGTATGATGAAAAAACGAAGGGCGTTATGCTCACAGAAGAAGGAATCAGTAAAGCCGAAAAAGCCTTCGGCATTGAAAACCTGTTTGATATGGCGCATGTTACCCTAAACCATCATATTAATCAGGCCCTTAAAGCAAATGTCAGCATGCATCTTGATGTTGATTATGTCGTGCAGGAAGGCGAAATTGTTATCGTTGACCAATTTACCGGGCGATTAATGAAGGGCCGTCGGTATAGTGAAGGGCTGCACCAGGCGATCGAGGCAAAAGAAGGACTCGAAGTCCAAAACGAAAGTATGACAATGGCAACCATTACGTTCCAAAACTATTTCCGGATGTATGAAAAATTATCAGGGATGACGGGAACAGCCAAAACGGAAGAAGAAGAATTCCGCAATATTTACAATATGAATGTTATTGTGATTCCAACTAACAGGCCGATTGCTCGTGACGACCGTGCCGATTTAATTTACGCGTCGATGGACGGAAAATTTCGTGCCGTTGTCGAAGACATTGCGGAGCGTTATCAAAAGGGTCAGCCAGTCTTGGTTGGTACCGTGGCAATTGAAACGTCCGAGTTGATTTCAAATTATTTAACAAAAAAACGGATTCCTCATAACGTTTTGAATGCGAAAAACCATGAAAGAGAAGCTGAAATCATTGCCCAAGCAGGCCACAGTGGCTCCGTTACGATCGCAACTAACATGGCTGGCCGTGGTACAGACATTAAGCTTGGTGAAGGGGTTATTGAGGTAGGCGGGCTGGCCGTTATCGGTACTGAGCGCCACGAAAGCAGACGGATCGATAACCAGCTTCGTGGACGTTCCGGACGTCAAGGTGACCCTGGTATTACTCAGTTCTATCTATCAATGGAAGACGAATTGATGCGCCGCTTCGGTTCCGACAATATGAAGGCGATGATGCAAAAACTTGGAATGGATGATACCCAGCCCATTCAAAGTAAGATGGTATCGCGTGCAGTTGAATCTGCGCAAAAACGTGTTGAGGGCAACAACTTTGATGCCCGTAAACAATTATTGCAATATGACGATGTCCTTCGTCAGCAGCGCGAAATTATTTACTCCCAGCGTGATGAAGTATTAGAGTCAGAAAATCTTCGCGAAATCGTTCAAAAAATGATTCAAAATTCACTTCAACGAAATGTAGATGCCCATGCGTCACGTCATGAGGATGAGGAGGATTGGGATCTACAAGCAATTGTCGAATATGTACATGGTGCCTTGCTTCACGAAGGGGACATTACAGTCAATGACCTGAAGGGCAAAGACCCAGAAGAAATCGTCGAAACCATTTTGGCAAAAGTGAATGAGCGTTATGAGGAGAAAGAGCAGATCCTTTACCCTGAGCAAATGCGCGAATTTGAAAAAGTGGTTACGTTAAGGGCAGTTGACTCCAAATGGATTGATCACATCGATGCCATGGATCAGCTGCGCCAAGGCATTCATTTGCGTGCGTACGGACAAATTGACCCGCTTCGTGAATACCAGCATGAAGGATTTGCCATGTTTGAGGCAATGATTCAATCCATCGAGGATGAAACAGCGATGTACATCATGAAGGCTGAAATCCGCAGCAATCTTGAGCGTGAAGAAGTGGCAAAAGGTCAAGCGGTGAACCCGAAAGAAGACGGCGAAGCTGTTAAGAAAAAGCCGAAAGTGAAACAACTTGATGTCGGCCGTAATGACCCATGTATTTGCGGTAGTGGCAAGAAATATAAGAACTGCTGTGGGATGGGGAAATAAATAGGAGTGGGAAGAGCCAGCGAACTGCGAATCGCTGGCTCTTTTGTGTATATGTTCATAAATTTAGTCAATTATGATAATTTAGGACAGAACTTGTGGTATTTGTGGATATCTCCCGCCACTTTGTGGAAAAGCACCATAAAAATAGAGTTATCCACTTGGGGATAACTCTGGCTCCTTAGGGAGGGCCATTTTTCAGTTGAACAAATTCAATTTAGGAAAAATAGCAGAGACACCTCCGTTTATTTATACTCCTAGTTTATCAGTAAAATCTCAAATAAGTTTATTAGTAGGAAAAAAAACGCCACCCCTGATTTAGGGTGGCGTTCTTAAACATGTTAATGTGCTTCAATTAAGCCATAGCGGCCGTCTTTACGCTTGTAAACAACATTTGTACGGTTACTATCGGAATTAGTGAATACATAGAAACTATGACCAAGCATATTCATTTGCAGGATGGCTTCTTCACTATCCATTGGTTTCAAATCGAATCGTTTTGTACGAACTAACTCTAAATCGTCTTCATCCACATCGTGCGCTTCTGGGCTCTCAGTGTTAGCAAAGGTTACAGGGAAATCACCTTTTTCGCGGAATTTACGGTTTACCTTTGTTTTGTGTTTGCGAATTTGGCGCTCAAGTTTATCAGTAATCAAGTCAATTCCAGCATACATATCTACGTTTGTTTCCTCAGCACGTAGAACTAGTTGCGGCAACGGGATTGTTACCTCTACCTTGGACGTTTTATCTTGATTAAATTTAAGATTTACATATACCATTGCATCTGGTGCTTCTGTAAAATAGCGCTCCAATTTTGTAATTTTCTTTTCTACATACTCTCTAATTGCTGGAGTTACCTCAATGTTTTCACCACGAACGTTATATTTCATTAGTGGACTCCTCCTTTTGTTAAGGCTTGTGTATACATTTCTATTTTGCCCTATGATTATCCTGCTAAATCAGAACAAAAATTTTGTCGATTTTTTGACAAATACAACAGGCAAATAGTGACAATGCTTGACACCACCTTTGACAACGATAGGGTATTTTTACTAAAATGAATGGTTATTCATATATATTATAATATGTATTGGGACAATTTGCCACTTCTATGCTCACAGAATAGGTTAAATGGACGCAAAGATGAATGGGGGATTCCATCAAATGGTGCATGAAGAACGAAAATTGCTTGCCTGGCATGGAGGGAAGGCATCGTCTTGCCGCTCTTCCCTATCTCGCAAGTGTAAGCGCCTGAATACTCCCAGCTCCTGCCGTTTTTAACAGCTTGGCTGCATGCCTCAATGTGGAACCAGTCGTGTAAATATCATCAACCAAGATGATGCTTTTTCCTTGTAAATTAGTTTCCGGGGCAAGACTAAATACTTGTGGCAGATGAATCCGCTCCGACCTTGATTTTTTCGATTGCTTTTCTGAGTGAATTCGGGTAAGTATTTGTGCGGGGGGATAGCCGGATTCATTAATAAGTGCCACTGCTTGATTAAACCCGCGCTCATATAGGCGTTCATCGCTCAATGGTATAGGGGCAAGTATTTCCGGATGCATGGTTGTCAGTTCCTCTTTAATAAATGGTGCAAAGACCTTGGCTAGTACATAATCTCCTCGAAATTTATATTTTGCAATGACTTCTTTTAAAAATTCATTATAGTGGAAAAGCGAGTGATTACTATCAAGAAATCCTTGCCACTCCGGATCCTCCTCCCAGCGTAAGCAATCATTGCACAAATCCCCCTTACGGAATTTCTCATCGAGCTGGGCAAAAGGTCGACAGCAAATTCGACAGGTCTCACCATCAATTTTTTCAAGCTTTCCTTCGCATTCAATGCATAGGAAATGTTCCTTTTCTAAAGAAAAAATGGCTCTCCAGCCTATGTCAGGCTGGATGACATTATTACAAACTAGACAATAGTCTTGTTGAAAGAGATTCATTTTGGACTGTGCTCCTTTTCTAATATTTATCAATCATTCCTCTTTTAACCCCTTCCTGGTTCATCGTAACAATTTGCCTTCTTGCCTTAATCATCTCGTCGGTTTTTCCATAATGAAAAAAGGTTACGACACCCTCTGGATGATTCTTACTTCGCCCTGCCCTACCAGCAATTTGAACAAGGGCGCTTTCGGTAAAAATGGTATCTTCTGCTCCGATGACGGCAACATCGATATTCGGAAGGGTAACGCCACGCTCGAGGATAGTAGTTGTTAATAGAATAGGTATCTCTAAAGCCCGCATTTTTTGCACCTTCTGTTTTCGGTCGGGGTCCTCAGCATGAACCGCCTCAATGTTGGGCGAAATCTGTCGAAGAATAGGTAGGGTCCTTTCCATCATTTGAATATGCGGGAAAAAGAGTAAGACTTGTTTATTCTCCAAAATTCGACACTGAATCCACTGGATAATGGTCGGCGGCAATTTGTTTTTTAGAAGCCGCTTTTGCCAGTTGCCGCACCAAACAAATTCGGGTACCGGTAGCGGGTGGCGATGGAATCGGGCGGGGATGGTGGTAAAGGCTCTTTTGCCACCGCGGCATTCCTTTTGCCATCTTTCATTTGGTGTGGCGGTCAAATAAATCATCGCTGAGATGGGTTTACGTGCCTGTTTTGCAGCATACTGGAGCGACTCCTCCACGGTGTACGGAAAAGCATCGACTTCGTCCAAAATGATGGTGTCGAAAGCTTGGTAAAACCGCAGCAGCTGATGTGTTGTCGCAATGGTGAGAGGTGCGTATAGATGGCGATCCTCGCTCCCACCGTAAAGGGAGGCAACTGTTGTATGGGGAAATGCCGCCTTTAACCTTGGGGTGAGTTCAAGGACTACATCTGTCCTTGGTGTCGCAATGCAGACTCTTTTTTTTGCAGCTAAAGCTGCCTCGATTCCCGCGAAGAGAACCTCAGTTTTCCCAGCGCCGCAACCCACAGGTTATGAATACATAATTTTTTATTTCTTGTTTCTGCAATTGCTACATGATTTCCTAGTATGTTTCTTAGCTTTGAATGATTGTGGATTTCTAAATACTCCACATTTTTCACAAAGTCTATATTCCACCTTTTCGACTAATACCTTAAACATCTATATCACCTCCTTAGAGATTATTTTCGTTTTGACTGGTCTCACTTCCACCTTCACTTCTTTTTCGGTTTTTAAGCTTTTCTCAAACTGAGTAAATGATTCGGCTTGAAATATTTTAAATGGATATTTTCCATCGATAGCATATCGCTGATCAGACAGAATGAGTAAGTGCGGAAATGGAGCAGTCATTATTCCGCTATTGTATAATTCGACATATCTATCTAATTTTTCTTCAATTAGCTTATTTGAGTAAAGTGTTCGTTGTACCTCCACAAAGAAATTGGTCTTTCTGTATTGGCAGAATATATCCGGCTCTGCACATCCCTTTTTACCGTATTTCGGTTCAACTAAAAACGTTTCAAGGTTTCCTAGTTGCTTAAGCTCTTTATATACATTCAGAATGGCTAGAAAATGATTTATCTTTGCGGAATCCTTTTTGATATTATTTTCAGCTGCAAAGTAAACATAAGGGACAAATTTTGTAGACCTTTGTACATATCCGTCACGTAGTAATCTAAGTAACACGCTATTGGCAGCATAGGTAGGATTTTTTACATTAGAAAAATATAAATCGGCAATACTATCTCGATCCATCACACGGAATTTATGGAGGTCCTTTATGATGGACTTATCTCTATTGGTCAACGGCATCAGCGAACACGTCCTTTTCGGTTAATACAGGTTGCTTTGGTTTTTCCGGCTTAACTTCCTTTACCGGCATCTTGGTTATGTTAAATGGATTCAAAAGTTTCTTAGCGTCCTCTAATTCCAAGTAAGGAGCCTGTAAATCATATAATTTATCGCTGTTCATAATAAACCGTCCACTCACATCTATCTTTTCGGCATCGGGAGTATTAACAATTCTTGCTTCAATTTTATCCCTCAATTTAAAGCCCATTGAAACGGTCAAATTAGCCCTTATTGTTGTGTCTAATACTTGTGCATTCGGACGTTGCATGGATAGGATAGCAAAGACTCCTAGTGTCCTGCCGATGGCCACAATTTCAGTGAGTATATCCATTACAGTTTCATCTTTCCTTAGCATCACAAATTCATCGATGCAGACAACAATATATGGCCGCTTATGTTCTTCTGGTAGATCATCCACATGACTAACCTCAAACATTTCTGTAAGATCACTTCTTTCATCCAATTCCTTTTTGATGTGCCTAAGCATCCTGGCAATTTCTTTACCATTGGAAAGTACACATTGAACATGCTCAACTTTCCTAAAGATATGGAATTCAGACTTTTTGCAATCGCCTAGGTAAAGTTCCAATTCAGATGGCTTTTTATTGAGTATCATTGTGGTAAGGATGGAACGTAATTGTGTGGACTTACCTGAACCCGTTTCTCCAGCAATAAGAATGTGAGGCTGTTTTAATAAATCGAATGTGATATATTCACCGGTGCGTTCCCTTCCACAGATGACTCCAAGATTGTGGACGGTAACCAACTTGCTTATTTCTGTAGCATTATATTTCAACACTTTATCAGCACCCCTTTGATATACATTTAGGACATACTTTTTAAATTCACCTTCTAACTTGATTCGTTCTCCAAAGACTTGTAAAAAGGCATAATAATTTTTCTTGAGTAACGATGGATCTAAACCGGTAGGAAGAGTAAAAACAAATTCTGTGGATGATTCACTTGTGCGTACTGAGTGGATTTTAGGAAAGATTTTTCTTTCATCGCTGCCAAATGTTTTATATATAGATCCGGCCCGGAAAGCTTTAATTAGATTCTTTCTTGCCATAAGTTCTTGCCAAAAAGTCATCTTAACAACCACCACACAATTGGATTAGTCTCCAAAAAGTAAACACCTAAAGCCATTCCCGCTAAAGGTAAAGCAATCTTAATGGCAGTACCGAGCCAATGGACTCCAAACTCCTCAAATGTTTTATCAACAACTGTACAAATAATTGTTGCACCAGCTGCTATAAATAATCCTGGTCCAAATAACACTTTAACTACCTCCTTCATTTTTTTGAATTTTTTCTGTTTCCCTCGGACCCCCTTCTTCAGGACGTCCGGCTTTGCCTCCCTATTAACAGATTTTGTTTTTTGTTTGTTTAGTGGATTTATTCTTGTACAGGTGTACTTATAGTGATGATTTGAAAATAATCCAAAAGTGTTTTTTAAATCATCAAGTAATGATTTGTGGATGATCTGTTAATAGCCTATGCCCATTTATTATAGATATTGCTTGTACTTTAAATTTAATTTTGATTTTTATAAAAGAAATATTTCGAAAGGAATTTACTAAGACTAGCAGAATATAAATATAGAGGTGTTTACTGATGAAAAGCCGTATCGGGGAAATGATCGAAGCAGCAGGATATAAGAAAAAGTACATTGCTAAAGTATTAGAAATATCGCCTACCCAGCTGTCAAACTGGATTAGTGGAAGATCCTATCCAACAATTGAAAAGGCATTTAAATTGGCAACGCTTTTGAAGGTTAAAGTCGATGATCTATACGAGGAGGAAAAGGAATGAAAAAGGCTTTAAAAATTATATTAGGGATGTTTGTTGCGTTTTTTATTATTGTAGCAATCATATTAGTAGTAGATATTTCAAACGATGTGGAATATAAGGTTATTGAAAAGAAAGAAAGCTCCGATTCAATTCGTTTAAAGGTAGAAACTGAGGCAACTAAAGAGGGTGATCTAAAAACTATCGTTGATGAAGTAAAGAAGGAAAGTAAGAATGTTGATGCAGTTTGGCTGTGGATTTATAAACCAGGGAAGAATGGGGAATTATTAGCTAAAGCAAAAATCCCTTATAATAACAAAGGTCAAGTAATGGTCGGTGCGAATGATTTGAATTATATCTTTGAAAAAGAATAGAGTGAAATTAAATGACCGTCATCATCCATATCCACTACACATCAGTCGGTAGCAAATCATTTCAACGTGCCGAGATCCAGCTTCGTGGAAAATTAAAAGAACGTGCAGCCTATGAATTTTGGAAATGGATACAGAAGCAATTACCGTATGGCGGTGAGCTGGAACAGGTATTAGTCGAAAATGAAGACATAACCGAGGCTGTTTTAGCATTAGAAAAACAGGAACAATTGAAAGCCTTTTACGCAGCGGATAATTTACCATTTTAGGTCGTGATAGCCATGTTATTTTTTAAAAAGCGTATTAAAGTAAGAGTATTTGACCGAGGTGATCACTTTATCGCGATGGCAAGCACAAAAGATCAAACCGTTTGTAACTGTTACGGATCCACAAGAGAGGCTGCTAAAGAGATGGCCATCTTGAGATTAAAGCAAGCAATAGTCGACCATAAGACTCCTCAATCTTGAGGGGTTTTTATTTTGCGTAATTTGTCGAAAAGAAATTTATAAAAAGATGTTTACAATGCGGTAACGCATGATATAATAAGAGTAGGAAATGCGATAACGCATTAAAAAGGAGGAAGTAACGATGAACGTCATGAAAAAAGCTTGGGAAATCGCAAGAGAAGGTCAAAAGAAATTTGGAGGAAAAGTAAAAGAATATTTTTCCCAGGCTTTGAAAATGGCGTGGAGCATCGTGAAAAATGCTATGGAAAAAGTAGAAATCGGTTATCAAGAAGTAGCTAAGAAAAACGGTGTAATGTACTTTGTTGTAAATGACGTTGAAGGATTGGAAGTGTCGTTTTTAAGCACTGAAAAGAATCATTACAACGGCAAAATGATGACTAAAAAAGATGTAATCGAAAATTTTAAGCGTGGCACAAACAATAAAACTGGGAAAGCCGCTCGTCTATATGACGTAGCGATCAACTCCGGCGACATAGAAATTACATTAGGTGATGTAGTTGAGGTTATTAAAAATGCTAGATAACATCATTGGAGTGGAGGAGGCCGCTGAAATTCTTGGTCTCTCTCCTGGTACTGTAAAAAACATGTGTGCAGCTGGCAAATTAGAGAGTAAAAAAATCGGAAAAACGTGGGTCTTAGATAAAACTAATTTGGAGGTAAATAAAATGGCGAAAGTATTTTATGAAGATATCTTGGTTGGGGAAGTTATGACAAACCGTAGTTTATCAGTGGATGAAGCATTAGACTTAATCGGCTTTAACGAAGAAAAATTTATCACTGATAACAGGTTTGATGACATCGATTATAACGATTTTAAGTTGGTGTACTAAGTGCGTAAGCGACTAGACCTAACAGGCAGCCGCTATGGTTGCCTGGTGGTTTTAAAAGAAGAGGAGCAGATCGGCACAAAGCGTCGCTGGCTATGTCGGTGTAATTGTGGGAAAGAAACAGTTGTCCTTATGGATAGCTTACGCAGTGGAAACACTCAATCCTGTGGATGCATAAAGCCGATAAACGTTTCAAAAGCAAATGTTATTAATTTAACAGGTCAGCGTTTTGGAAAGTTGACAGTATTAAGTAGGTCAAAAATCAAAGAAAATAAACGGCATACTTTTTGGGAATGCAAATGTGATTGCGGGAATACCTCAATTGTGGACAGTTCCAATTTAAAAAGTGGTAATACTAAATCATGTGGGTGTATTTAAAGGTTAAACCCCCATCTCACGCGAGACAGGGGCTTTTTACTATTAAAACATCATTGACCAGGTTGCAGGACCGACAATACCATCGGATACTAACCCATGCCTACTTTGATAAGCCTTTACGGCTGCCTTTGTATTTGGCCCGAAGATACCATCAGGATTAACTCCGACTGCCCGCTGGATCCGTTCCACGTCCTTTCCTCGACTACCATTCTTAATCAGGTGACCTGGATACGGTACGATGTCTTTAGGTTTAGCAGGCTTTGCTGTCACTACAGGTTTAGGCGCAACAGGCTTTGGAGCAAGCGGTGTATTTGTACCTGTAAACCATTCCAACGGTTTACCGCCATTAAGGATATTTAAGTCTAAATTACCATTGTATCCGTTTAATATCCCTGTGCTAGTATATTGCCAAATGTCACATGGATAATCTGGTTTTGTTTGTGGCTTACCATCGTTACAACCATACCGTGGAATCCAAACCGCATCCACTTCAGCAAAATTTAGATTAAAAGATTTATATAAATGGTGAGCAATATAGATACCAATCTTTTGGACTCCAAAACTACGAAGTTTTTTAACGTAAGCCGAAACACCGGCACGCATATCAGCCATGGATTGTTCCTCGACATCGAGCCACCATACAGTAGGGTTTAAATCCTTTGTGCGGTTATAAAAATCTGTTGCTTCCACAGCCATATCGGATAGGCTGACACCTCTCACCCAAGCATATGCATTTGTGGACACCCCGCGTTTGCGGAGCTCATTATGATGTGTTTTATAATGATAGTCAATTTTCTGCGAACCATATTGAGTACGAATTATTGCGAGTTCTACTTCCTTTGCAAGTTGATCATAATTAATTTTTGTAGGATCTTGATGATGTGATAAATCAATAATTTTACTCATTATTTACCCTCTCCTTTTTCTTTTAATAGAGTAATAAAGTTTTTTACCGGGCCAAGAGGCACACCTAATTTACCTGCATTCTCCGTTAAACTAATAAATTCAATAACTATATAAGCAATGGTTACACCATCACCAAGATGTTGAGTACCAAGGATCCCTTTTTCCAATAAATAAATTAAGCCCACAATGATTAGAATGTGGACCTTTTTCACAAATCCTATCCGTCCTTTTGCGCTGCTTACTCCACCATTGACAGCACCTGCAGATACTCCCGACACAAAATCAGCAGCCATCATAATTATAAGTGTGGGAAATGCCCATCCCATTGCTCCCACAATAAAAGACCAAATAGTACCGATTGCTCCAAAAAAACTTTTAATAAATATGATAAGCTTATTTCCATCCATCCTCTTTCCTCCTCAAAATAAAAAAGCCTTATTCGGCTTCGATAATAGGTATCACTGCTTTTACATCAATTCTGGATAAAATCACATTAGTAAAAACTACAGTATTGATTTCGTTGTTATTTAGATCAGCATTAACTTGCACAGCATCATATTCCTCCACAGTAACTTCATACTCGCCACCGCTGTGGGTGATGATTTTAAGATTAATCAAAAGGAACCACCTCCTCGACTTTGAATGAAAAATTGCGTATATATATTTGCATTAATTCGTCCTAAATCATTAGGTGCAATCGTAATCGAATGCCATCCACGATCGACTTTACCCTCACTATCCTTTGCTAGATAAGGAATTAAGTCGATATTATCGCCGCTAGTACCGGTGAAAGGAATGGTATTACCATCGATTTTTATTACTACTGCAGACGGAGTTTTGTTTAATTTATAAATTCCAAACTGGATAGCATGTGTATGGTCAGGCAAAGTAATATCATGTGTGTGCGCAGGAATATTTACACTATGACTGTGCGCAGGTACTGAAACAGAATGCGTGTGGTTTGGTATTGTCACGTTGTGGTTGTGACCTGGAATCACATATTCATGCTTATGATAGCCCCAGTTTTCAGTACCAACACTATTTTCGGGGACACCTGTCATATCATGCAATTCAATAAAGTTAGATGATGTTTCCTGTGACCCACCGCCAGCTGCACTTGTAACGGTTGCTTGCCCGCCTGCTGAACTAGTTTGAGTGGAACCACCTCCACTTGATGTGGAAGAAACTACTGCCCCACCTCCTTCAATCGCTCTCTCATAAGCTCTAAATTTATCAGTCTTAAAGGATAGCAATAACTTATTGATTTTTACCAATTCGTCAGGTAAATAGAAGGTGATTTCTGCCGGGTTGTCCGGATCCGCATTGTCGTTATAATCATGGCTATCGATATTCGTTGCTCCCTGGCTATAAAGTTCATTGATCTGCTGTCGGCGTTCTATATCAGATTGAGTTGTTGATAAATCATCCGTTTTATTAGCGATTTCTAATTGAATAGCACCAGGATTACCTTTGATATCTGACTTTGATTCTTTTATTATCCTCGCTTCGAAGATGCCTAAATCATCATCTATCATTCTTGCAACACGGCCCATTCTCAATTTGTGGATGTCTTCACCGGTAATGGATGCGATATCTGCAGCTGATGCTCGATAGGTCACTTTTGGTACCTTCCACTGATTTAATAAAGCTAACGCATTGGCCTTTAAAGTAGGCGCATCCTCAAAACGTTTGTCTGCCCATATATACGACCGCAATCCGTATTTAGCGATTGATTCCGCATCTTCGACGTATGGGATTCCGTTATTTACTGACATAATGTTAAGCTGGTTATCTCCCTCACCGTATCCAAGAGCATAAATTCTATTAAACACAACGGAAGGATCTATTTCCCTTTCAATGGATATTTGATTCTTACCATATCGGATTTCACAGGTTACTTTCGATTCAGGATCTACTAAATTTAGAGTCCATGGATAAGATTGTGTATCATGCGTCCACTGATAAGGCATGTCAAAAGGCTTTGGTATGGAGAACATTGGACTAAGTAATCCATTTTCATTTTCCCACTTATAAGAGAAATACCTTGTAAAATTAATTAGGCCTTTTTGCCAATTCTTTTTAGATTGTTTGTCCAAGAGGTATTGAATATTATCTGCTGTTGTTAAATTATCATTCTGATGGTACAAAAAAAGCACGTCATCTAGCAAAGTTGCTAGAACGTGCTCACATTGATATTTAACTTCGTTTGTACTTTCCGATTTCACTGTACTTTCTGGGATAATACGGAACAAGCCAATATACTCGTCTTGATCAGTCACTTCCACAAAAAAAAGTGGCTGACATTCTGCGTTTTTTGGGTCATTCAATGGTAGTGTAAAGGTTGCCGTCCACAATTCATTAAAGTTTTTTTCATATCCAATCCCATATGCATTTTCTAAAATGGCCACCGGTTGCCGTTGCTGGTTAAGTATTTTAATAATGGTAATCACCGCCTTTCTAAAAACAAAAGAGCCATGTGGAAGGACTCTTAAAACTAATCCCGATTGTTAATACGCGGGTTTTTTTATGCAAAATAATAAGCCCGTTACACAGGGTACTAATTCTGATTTTTAACTATTGCAGACGCCTCATGAAAACGTTGGATATAGCACTGCTTCTTCTTCTCAATATCCTTGATATCTTTATCCAATAAATCAGGAAAACACACTTCTAATGAGTACCATTCTTCAAGTAAATCATTAAACACTTCATATACTTTTTGTTTATCCATAGTCCTCATCCTTTCCTTACTGTATAATTTTAGCAGAAAGGAGGGATAAAAAACCATATGTCATTAAGAGAATCCATTTTACTTTTGAAACAAGCAAAACAATTTTTAGACCAGATTGAATCTTCTTATCCTGTCTATTTAACTCAAAGGGAAGCTTCTGAAGAATTGCAAATTCAGATCAAAGATTTTCTGGATAAGGTCAATCCTGCGTTAGATTTTGCTGCATACCATATCTTCAATACTTATTGCATTCCTCATGTAAAAGGTGATCTAGGTAGAGCAGAAGCAAAGGTGTACTTTCCTTTAAGAGATACAAATAAAGCATTTGATCACTATATAAAGAACATCTACCCTGGTTTATTAGAGCAACGACCTGATATAGTAGATGTTTTAAGAAAGTATCAACCTTTTCCAACACGTCCTAAATGGTTATTTCATCTAAGAGAACTAGCAAAGCATAATAAACATAGAAACTTAACTAAACAATCATTCAGACAGTCAACACATATTGATAATCTCACATTTCCAGGTGGTGGTGGAATTAGAGGTATTACTATTGTAAATAGTAATGATGTCAGTGCGGTCAGTTACTACGGACAATCTATAGATTTCCAAAATCCAAACAACATCCCTGATTATTTTAATTACAGTGGTTCTGTTGATTATGATTTTGTCTTTATAGATATTAATCAACCTGTTTTAAATACTTTAAAAAGAATTTACAGAAGTGCTCCAACTGTAATATATGATCTAGAAAAAATTCTTTAGGAAGGCTGCAACCTTCCTCTTTTTTATGTCAATTTCAGTACACTTCCAAGTCTGAAGTTAATACAACGGATTGACAACTCCGCTACCGTCCTTAAACTTCAATTTCCCATCAGAAGAATGAACAAACAACGTGTTGTTTAATGCCAATGTTTCTGAAACTGGTACAAGTTCAATCCCGATAGGTAATTTAAATATTGCTCCTGTTTGCTTGAATCGTCCGTATTCTTTATATGTTTCTGACCCTACTGCCCCTTGATATCGTCCAAAGACCAAATCATTGCTTGTAACTTCCAAGTCAATACTTGCACGTGCAGCACCATTACTTAGAAAACGTTGTGAAAGTAGTTTAGTATCAGATCCTCTATCTAATTGTTCAATCACATTACCACTAGAATTTTTAGTCCGTTTACCATTTGAATCATACGTGATTCTTTGACCCTTACCAGATAAATCAGTAAACGTCATATTCGTTCCTAAATTGTCATATTCAGAGCTGAAACGATCAATATTAGTCGCTTCTATATAGATTCCTTTTGTAGTTGTACCGCTTACAGCTTGAACAATGTCATTTCGTCTTGTTTCCATAACCGTTACACCAACAACATGAATCGCATATTCAGCAAGTTTTGAATTGATATAAACATATCTCACGCTAACAAATTTACAAGGATATGTTGCTGAACCAATTTCAATATCAGAATATTTATTGGTGGCATCGTTTAATTGTCCGTTTTGTTCATAGTAACCGCCCTCGATACTGAATACATTTCCACCTTCACCGAATACGCCATGTTTTCTATTTCCTTCAACGTCACATTCGATTAAAGCTACTGAATCATTTCCGTATGTGTAGAATCCATGTCCAAAGTTAAAATTGATTAAACAGTCTCTAAACACCGCATTATTCGTGTTATTTCTAATGTCTATACCATTGTCTCTATTCCATTGAAAACGACATTTATCAGCTCGAATCGTCCATGAGTTTGAAGCAACAAATCCTTTATTGTTATAAATAACATCCACATGATTGAGGATAACCAAATTTGTAGCATATTTGGCATTAATACCATGTCCACTATCTATATTGTTTCCTTTGATAGTTAAATCCCGAATAAGGATATGTTTTTTCTCACTTCCAGCCGTACCACTAATTGCAATCGCATCGTTTACACTATTGTTGTAAAGGATGGTAGCACTAGTGCCAACCCCTTCAAAAACAATGTTAGATGGGAGATTAATACCTGTAATGTTGTAGGTTTTTCCTCCTAACACAATACGTCCACCGTTTGGCAAACTATCTATTGCTCTTTGAATACGTGCTGTGTCATCGGTTTCAGGTATTTGTAAGGGGAATTTTTCAACATACGCAATACTGCTATTAGTCGAAGTTTGGGCCAACTTCGTCGTAACTTCGTTGTAGTCATCGTCCAATCTTTGCTTTAAATTACCCTTATTTACCCCATTTGCATCCACTGCTGCCTGGGCGGACATTGCGTCGGAATCAGTTTCTCGATTGACTACAGCATTAAGCTGTGTTTGAGTACTATCTGATTTTGCATTTGCTGCATTTGCAGTATTAACAGCAGAAGTTGAATTTGTTTCAGCTGTTGCGGATTTCTTGAATGCTTCATTACTATTGTCAATGGCACTATTTAATTTAGGATAGGTTTGCTTTAAACTATCCGTGCCTAGAATTTTAGGAGCATCTGCCATCTCACATCCTCCTTATACATATTGGTAAGTTAAACTCTCGCTGATTATTAAATCTAAATTGCTGCCTTCCACAGTGATTGTGTTTACACCTGGAAATAATTCAAGAAACACTCCATTTGTGGAAGTTAAATTAGTGACCCCATTTACTTTCACTGTATAATTTTCAGTGATTTCATATGTTTTATTGGTAAATGAACTAAAAGTCATAGTCTTTCCATTAGTTGAAAATGCAATGTTATCCCCACTTCCTTCCATCCGAAAAGAAAACGGAATTACAATCGTCCCGTTATTAATGATTTCAAATGATTGTGGACTAAATATTTTCCTATTGCTAAAACCTGTATCCCACAATAAATCACTCATGACAGGAATGTCTGAATCCATTATTATTTCATCTGAAGGAACAATAAAATTTTTACGTGGTTTGCTCGCAATCAAAGGCAAATCGAAAAAAGCAAAACCATGTATCCTTCGCGGAGTAAAACCATTAGCAATTTTCACCCGATAATATTTATCCGGTTCATAGTCGAATGATAGTTTCATTTCCCTTGGCTTTCCATAATGATCAAACAAAAAAGCAACGAATTCATTTAACCTTCGCTGCTTTTCGTACATGTCATATTCGATAAACCCAAGTGGAAAGTTAAAAGGTTTAGGACCCGATTCGGAACCAAAATCCCATTCTCCATCCATCCCAGGAATAGTCATTGTCTTCCTTCTTAAATCAGGCACCGCAGGATGATCATGCTCTTGTTGTATTTGTAAACCCCATTTACTGATTGGAAAACCATCAAGTAATATCACAGCATGACCACTCCTTTCCCGCGGGCATTTGATTTGGTTAGATTATATAGTTCCCTTGCAATCTTTTGAATGTCGGCTTCTTCCCGTACGATCATTTGCTGTACAACTACACCGCTATTACCACCCATATGTTCACTGATCATACCGGCAATTTTGCCTAAAACTGAATCAGATAATGGTATAGCTGCCTCTGGCACATTGGCATCCCCCATACCTACTAATCTAGGACTGTTTGCTGGGAACACACCACCATTTTTATACCAGTCTACCGCTAATTTAGGTACACTCGGAGGAGATAAACTAAATTTACCGCTTAATCCGAAATGAGGTAGTTTAATATGGGGTAATTTCAATGATAACCCTCTGAAAAAACCTTTTATTTTTTCAATCTGATCACCCACAAATGAAACAGCTTCCTTAATTGCGCTCTTAATTCCCTCTTTTATATCTTGAAACTTTTCTTTTACAGATTGTCCAAGTTCGCCGGCCTTAGTTTTAATAGTATCCCAGTTTTTATAAAGAAGGACACCTATTGCAATGAGTGCCGCTATTGCAGCAATTATTCCAAGGATAATAAGCGTCAAAGGAAGCATTCCAATGTTTAACGCAATCGATGCAACCGATAACATACCCATTACTCCCGCTAAAGCCATACCTACCCCAACTAATATACCTATAACAGTTACTATTGCTGTTATAGTAGCCGTAAGAGTAGGATTTTCCGCCGCCCATTCTGCGACCTTTGCTACCATATTTGCTATATCAGTAAGTAAAGGAGTAAGGGAAGTTTGCATATTAGATAAAGCTGTTTGCAATTGCACCGCTGGATCCGAGTCTAATGCTTTAACCGATTCGTTTAATAAATCCTGATTGGCTTTTAAATCCCCTGTATTTTTTTCTGCATTCAATATGGTATCTGTTATTTTCGTGCCATTTTCTTCCCATAGTGTCCCGAAAATCTGAACACCAAGGGCATTTCTCGTAGTTTCGTCTTTAATATTTAATAAGGCAGACGCTACCTCTTGCATAGCCTTTTTACCGCCTTCACCACCACTTGCAACAGCTTTACCCCACTCCATAAACTGTGAAGCAGATAGATCAGTACCTTCAATTATGTCAGATATTGCCTCCGGTACTAAAAATCCAAACTCAGCCACTTTAATTCGACCTTCTTTTAAACCATCTAAAAGTACGTCAATGTTCCAAGTACCTGTTTCGACCCCTGCAGCAAAAATCCCTTGGATTTCTTGAGCATTATAGCCAGCCCTTGAAAGTTGTGAACCGTATTCGGTGATTATATCCAATTGGTCAGGCGGAAATCCCATTTTCAAAAGTGCGTTAGTCATTCCAAGTGCTTCTTCTTGAGACATTCCCAAGTTAGAAGCCATTTCATTTGATTCTTGAATTAATTCATTAAAATCAATTTCCCCATAGGCGGCGGAAATTGCGCCTGCACTTTTAATAATGGCAGCATTCGACTCATCTGAGGCATTTTTATTTAATGCCCATTGTTTGCGCACTCCTTCAAGTGCTCCTTCAGCCTCAACACCATAAACTTCCACACTCGAAAGTGCATTTTTAACAGCCTGCACTGACTCATCGGGAACTTGAAAAGAAATATCAATTTTTGTGTTTAAAGAAGAACTATCTAATGCCTTTTCAATTACTTCTTTAATGCCTAACCCAGCTGCTAAACCACCAGCAAGCCCTGCTAACTCTCCACCTAATTCTTTTACAGACCCTTGAGCTTCCTCGGAATCGTCACCAAGTTGTTGCATATCTTGTCTTACTTCAGTAACGGAACTGTCATTACCAACCTGTGACAATCGTCTTCTTAGACCGTTCAATTGCCCTTCTGTTGCTACAATTTCACGCTGGAATGCCCTGTATTGGTCAGCACCAATATCACCGCGCTGGAATTGTTCCTCAACTTGACTTTGCGCCGCTCTTAATCGATCCAGCTTTTCAGTGGAATTAGCTACTTGTTCAGCTAATATTTGCTGTTGTTGAGCAATAAGTTCGGTATTACCAGGATCAAACTTCAGCAGCCGTTCCACGCTTTTTAATTCTGACTGTAAATCCTTGCTTTTCTTGTTTACATCTCTTAGGGCATTTTGTAAGCCGACCGTATCGCCGCCTATTTCTACCGTAATCCCTTTAATATTCCCTGCCATAATCTCACCTCACTTTAAAACGCGTCGAAATCTGTTTGAGATGCTTTGCGTGTTTTTTCATTTTCGGGTTTATTCATTTCAATAAATTCCTCGATATAGTCCAAGCACATGCCAATTGTCATGTTTTCTAAATCTACATTTGTTAGTCCACATCTATTACAAAGGACTAGGAACGTTTCTGTCGAGATTTCTTGTTGTTCGCCGGATGATTCGACTTTTTTTTTGCTTGTAACGAGGCACCAATAAGATCCTGTACCTGTGGAACAATATCCATTAACGGGAATACATCAAAACTATCAAGCCACTCCAAAGGCTCTGGAATAGTAGCGTCAGCTGTTTTAGCCATAACCCATGTAATGTTATAAAGGACATCAAAATCAACTAATTCAATGTCCTTAGCCGTTAAGTCTTCGCCGGTATTAAGCTTTTTAAGAGAGTTTAATCTTAAAATATCCACAAAAAAGTCTTTGTGGAATTGCGCTTTGTATCGCAATGGGGTGGCGCCGGTACTTTTAAAGCGGACTTGCTTACCGTCAATTACGATTGTTTTTTCCATTTATATCACCTTAAACTTGAGCTTTCTTATAAACATTAGTAAACCAAGAATCATAGATTGCTTGAGTTGTGCTCGATGTTGTTTTAGTTTTGACTATTAATTTATCTCCAATTTCAATGGGAGATGCGGTTAATGATAATTCTGTTGTTGCAACATCTGTGCCTGCTTGCTTGGTTTGTCCACTCAAACTTGGCCTACTTGCTGTGCAATTATATAAAACATGACGAGTAGCTTTTATATCTCCTTCGAATTGAAATAAAAGTGCAAATGTCTTACCTTGCACATTTGCAAGTTCATTTAACACGCCATCAACTTCGTCTAATTCTTCCCCTAAGGCATCTATTGCAAATTGTTGGGGAATTTTAGCGATATTTAATTTAGCATCATAACCTTGGTTGCTATTAGCGACATAATAAACCATGTTGTCAGCATAAAATTTTGTTGATTCCCCTACTGGATCAGACGTCATACTGACAGCTCCAGGAATAGGGATAGGAGTTTCAAATGTTATAACGTCACCAGCAACTGTGTATGGTGCATAATGAACTTTACTTAACCCGTACTCTACTTTGTTTTCTGGCATATTAGATCAACCTCACTTCATATATTTTTTGGAATAATTGTTCTGAATCTAGGTATGTTTCAGTAGAATCATATGGAATATCATTTTGATCAAACACGCTTTCAAGTTTCCCCTCAGCGACTAAATCCTTTTTCGAAGAATATAATTCAATTTGCACGTTATCGATTTTTTTATAGACCTTTCCGTCAGCCATAAAATTAGATGAATAGGCAACCAAATAACAAATGTATGGTGGAATAGGTACTGGATTATTTGTAGTTGCGGTAAAATGCGAATAAGCCACAGGATAACCTGCGGCATCAAGTATTTTTTTCAATTCAGCGAGTGTCATTGTCTAATCGCCTGCTCTACTTTGTCTAAATAATTTTCAATTGCCCTCTGTTCAGCCGGGCGAATGTGAACTTTAGCAGGAACACGTCCGCCACCTCTTTTAACATGACCATGTTCAAGCAAATGAGTGAGTTGATAGTCTGTTTTATTGTGGACGACTAAAGTATTTCCAACCTTCTTAACGCGCCAACCTTTTCTGTAAGAGCCTGTATCCTTTGGGCTAGTTTGTTTAAGTTCATCTTTAAGATCATCTGCTATTTCTTTTTTAGACGCTTCTAAATCTTCTTCCACAAGGTTAGAGTATCGATTAAGTTCCCTCGCAATTTCTGCTGCCAAAGCATCTATACCAGCCATGTTACACACGCTCCTTTGCTAAAATAGTGAGCGTTTTATTTAATTCGTCATCATTGATTGGTGGCTCAATGATATCAAAGATACGGCCATTATAATCAATCCTCATATCGGCTGTGATACCCTCCGTGTAGTGGATAATAAAACGGGATGTAATAACCACATGTTCTGCCCCGGCTGATACATACTCAGAGCCTTTAACTGTTTTTATCATTGCCCAGGCTTTCTTATAGTCGATCCAGGTGGTATCTTCTTGACCTAATTCATCCTCTACCGTTTCTGGCTTAAGAAAAGTGATACGATTACGAAATTGCCCTGAATTAAAATTGGGATTGTACTTAAAGGGTTGCATCGGGATCATCCTCTAACACAATTTCTTCAAGTGCTTTACCAATCGCTAAATTATTGATAAGACTAATAAAATTGTTATTGAAGAATTCTAGAGCATCATTATAGACATACCTAGACCGCTCAAATACGAGTTCTTTAAAGTCCTCGTCTTTTTCTATGTCATAGTCTCCACAGGCTTTGTTTAAGGCTACAATAGACGCAGAAAGGATGCGTTTTAGGTTATCGTCTTCATAATCCCCTAAGTGCATCCTCTCTTTAAATTCTTGAAGGATTTCAGTTGTGATTGTCATTCAATCACCTACTTTTCTTCTTTTTCTTCAATTCGAATTAAAAAAGAGCTATCAAGATTTTTTTCAACCTCATTTGCTCTTTTTACTGTCATTTCGATTTCTGAATTAGCTTTATAAATCTCATTTGTATGGATATCACGAAATGCCTTTAATACTTTGAATTTAGCCAATCAAAGTCCTCCTTATCCAGCTGGTACTGTTGCTGTAAATTGGATGTTTAAATCGTAAAGCAATGCTGTTTTGTTATCTTTTGGTTTACCATTAGCGAATTGCTTCATAGTGTATAAACGAGCATCTTCAATGGCTAATGTTTCATCGAATTTATTGATTTTATATCCACCAGCAATAGCTGCAAGGTAAGCGTCCTTTACAAAGAATAATGCTTTACCAGTCGGAATTTCTTCTGACTCAACAGTTTGTACATTATACGGTAATGCAGTCACCCATTGTCCATTTGCTGTTTGAATTGTATTACGAGCTTGCACGGAAATTGCGTCAATAGGATTCACGAGCATTACAACTTTATTTAATACCTTGCGTGATTTTCCTTTTCCGTCCACAGAGAGATCTTTGATCACATCGTGTAATTCACCAGCTACAACTTCCCCTTTATCAGAGGGTGCAAACGTCAAAGTCCCGGAAGAAGTTTTAGTAGTGACAGCCCCTGTCCCAGAGTCAACATTCTTCATTAATCCAATAGGCTCATTTTGAGCAGGACCACGACCATTTACAAGGCCGTATTCTAGACCAACAGAGTAAGATTCAACTAAAATAGTACGAACATAACGCTCTACATACTCAGGTCCAAGCTCCAACATATCTTTCGGAATAACTGCAAAGGCTGTAAGTTTTAATTGGCCAATTTGCTCTTCGCGGAATGCTGCAGAAATTTGTCCTTTAATTTCCCCGAATAAAGCACCCCAAGCGTATACCTTTGTTGCATCGGAATAGATGTATCGAGTAATCGCGCCTAAATCTTTCAGACCAATAATATCAAGCAAAGGGTGTTCTGATACTAAATCCTCAAACACGCGCTCTTGAGTAGTGATCGGTAAAATAGTATCTTCAGCAAAACCGCCACTTGCAATTACTTCGTTAAAGAATTTGCGTTCTGTGGAGGTCAATACATTTTGACCGCGGGCTGCTAAAATTTGAGCATCATGTATTTCATTGCGTGCCTCCGAAGTAATTTGTTCAGACAAATCAGATTGAAGAGCAGCAAACATGTCGTTAAATGCAATTTCCACTTGCTCCGGTGTTGAATTTTCTGCCTTCACTAGATCCATATAAGCTTGTTTTTTAGCATTAAAATTTTCCATTTTACCTTTTAATTTAATAGTCATTTAGATGACCCTCCTTGTTTTTGTGAATTAAAAAAAGAACCCTTTACGTTTAGCTGCAACCTTAGGGGTTGGCTTTTCGGGTTCTTGTTCTGAATTTTGTTGTTGCTGAAGTTGTGGAGTAATTTTCGCTACCACCAATTCAACGATTTTTTCAATATCAGCTGATGTATCACTAGATGATTTGATACTATTGTTAAATTCTTTTGCTTTATTTTCAAAGATCGTAGATTCAACCTCTTCTGGTTCTGCATCCACAATCTCATCAATCAAGCCCATTTCTAGTGCTTTTTTTGCTGATAGGTATGTTTCCTCATCCAAAAGCTTTTTCGCTTTATTTTCGTCAATTCTATTCGTATAGGAAGCTAATACCGATTCACCTATACTATCTAGATCATCAGCAATCTTTCTTAACTGCTTAGCGTTTCCTTGAGCATAAGTCCATGCATTGTGGAGCATTAACTGCGTATTGGAATAAGCCTTGAGAGTATTTGCACCCATACAAATAATAGACGCCGCACTTGCTGCAATACCCGTGATTGTGATGGTGACATTTCCTTTATGGCCGCGCAATGTATTCATAATATCGATACCAGCGAACACATCTCCACCATAAGAATTGATTTCTAATTCAATATCCTCGTCTTCTTTAATGGATTTCATTTTGTAATTAAAATCCCAAATGCTTGAATTCCAACTAATGATGTCACCTTTGATTTTATGCTTCACTATTTCTCACCTCCTTCCACAGATTCAGTGGATTGATAGTTTTTTGTAATAACAAATTTGTCTAACTCTGGATCATCTGAACGTTCTGCTCCAAACAATTCACGCACCTCATTTCGAGTAAAGGCTCCCGAAGCAACTAGCTTGTCTACTGCTTCAGAATGCTCGATCAAGTCCCTTTCAGTTACACCTTTTACTTCAATCCTGGAACCTTTTAAATAGTCATCTTTATCGATTAACTTTGCATTTAGTTCATCCATTATCTTTTTTACCAATGGGCCAATACAGAATTTCACATATGCTCTTATGCTAGTTTCATATTCTGCTAGTTCCCCGTGAACCAACGCATTAGGAATGCCTAGGATGTTGGAGACATCGTCAATCAATGACTTTTTAAGTTTTACAATCTCTTCGATAGATTTTCCATTAACTTCACCTTTAGCAACCTCGGTGTAACTAAAACCTCTTAACTTAGGAACCAGCGCCACAACATTTTTTCTGAATGAGTTATACAAATCATCGATAAACTTTTGTAGCTTCGAAGTCTTCTCTTTATCTAGAGATTGAGTAGAATCAACTTCCACAATCCCTCTTACTTGGTTGCTCAACATCATTGTTTCAATCATTCGACTGTAAAGTCCCGCAAAATCATCAAACATACCTTCCATGAATTTTGATAGTTTCTCATTGTTATAAGTAAGGTAAATGACCTCGTCCATATTAAAAGATCGCTGGAAAGTATAGTCCTTCACAGTTACATCTTTAAAAGTATCCGGATAAACCGCATATTCAACACGAGTAAAGCTATCCGCAATTAATAAATCATTGTTATCGGTTAGTATGACCAGGACCTCATTTTCGTTGATTAACTCGTAAACAAACCTTTGCCAAAAGTCTGCAGCTGATTGATCTGTGTTCGGCCGGACATTTAAAAAGTAATGCCAATCGTCGAGTTGTCGTTTTCCATTTTTCATTATGCGAAAATCCGACTGACTGATGGTGCGACCAATAAAATTGATACAAGTTTCAAGAGCCATCTTTTTTAAATATGCTCGATGAGTTGTTTCATAGGTAAAATCTAAATCAAATAAACTTTCAAGCTCACTATTACGCCTTAGTACAGTATCTAAAAATCCCATTCTACATTTTCACCCCCTCCCTAAAAGTTAAGTGTATCTAAAGCATCTAATGCATCTGAGACATCGTAATCGTCCAGGTCTCTAGATGCCCACACACCATAAAGAAACATCATGAAACCGTCTGTTTTACGCTTAACTTCTTCTTTCTTTTTGAATACTTTATTTCCGTTAGGTAATCGTTTAACAAGCACATTATTTGTATACCAGCGCATTAGTGGATTGTCTCCAAATATAATTTGCTCATTCTGGAAAGCTATTTCGATACGTGGTGCTAACAATCCACTTGCAGCATCTGGATTCCGGATGACTTCAACTTCAAAACCGGCCGCTATGAATAAAGGTTTCAAAACATCCATCTTAAAATTATCACCGATTATTTTCTTTATGTTCCAACCTTCATTCCGCTTATCAACAAACCATTTAACGACTATATGTGGATCCATCGTTTCAATATTTAGGACAGACAAAAGACCATCGTTTTCCCATTCGCGAATCGGTGCGAATTTACGATGGTCTTTCTTATTATTGTTTTCTGCCTTTTTCTTGCTATAAGCATAGTGTTTATCGGCAAATGGTTTACAGACATATGAATGAGTCAGTTCCCGGGGGACAAAGTATTTTTCATTCTTTAGGAACAACAATCCCATCGCAACAAAATCACGAACCGAAGCATAATCCAAACAGCCAATACATTCGCGATTCTTTAATACATCCAGTTCATACTCCTGGTCAGTGGCCATAATCTTCTTCCACGAGGTTACACTTTTCTCTAAGTCCACTTTTGGCAGATTCATACGTTTTGTAACAAATTCTTCATAACCATCTGGATTGTGTTCCAATTTGTTATATTGTTTCATCACAGTCCTTAACAGCGTTGTTGCATAACTTGTTAATGGTGGATGGAATTGCGAGTTCGCTTTTTGCCACATGTCCTGATTGTGCATTTCTTCCTCTTTATCTAAGCAACAGAGAAACGGAAAAAATCCATCTTCACGAATACTAACAGAACCATCCAATAAATTATCTGCTCGTTCAAGCAATTTGTCTAAAAAACCTTCACGAACATAGCCATCCGAACCAACATAAAAGATCCGGGGATTCGGAACTTTACCAAGACCGGATGTAAATACATCAACTGTGGAGGAATTTTCATATTGGTGAATTTCCTCAAAGATAACACAACCGTCTCGCAAACCATCTTTAGTATTCGCATTAGATGTATGGTATTGGAATACTGATTTCGTGTTTCTATCCTCAATCAAAGCTTTTTTATGATGAAAATGTCCTTTCAGTCTGTCGTCTTTATCGATTTTATTAAACACTTCGGTAAATGACATTTTCGCTTGCTTTTCACTATTCGCTACAACCGATACATTGTAATTATCTATTCCGTGCAAATCACTAATAAAGTAATTTGCAAGTGTAGAAATACGTCCCGTCTTCCCGCCCCCGCGGCCTTCATAATCTAAATGTTCATCGAATACTAAAGAGCCATCTTTGTAATAAAGGAAAATGAAACATGTTTTAAATTTTTGAGTAAGCGTCAGCGGAAAATAATATTTCTCTGTAAAAGCAATATAATTTTCAATCTGCTCACTATCGAAATACATATCATCGGCAGTTAATATATCACGTTCAATTAATTTCAGCAGCTTGATACGTCTTTTATTTAAAATAATTTTGCCTTCTTGCCACTGGCGAATATATTCTTCGATGTACGGATAACTAATCAAAGTAAACTACCACGCTTCAGGTTGCCTTCCACAGTTGTTGATGCAGGGGCAGGGGCTGTTTTTAATTTAAACTTAATAGATTTCTCAAGCGCGATCTTTTGAGCATTGATTTTCATTTTCTCATTCATACTGGGATGACTTTTAATAAACTTTTGGGACCCATTTTCAACAACTATACTTACACCATCACGGTCAATGACTTCGTCACATTCAGCATCTAATTCATGCAGCCGAATCAAATCATTTACCTTCTTTATTTCCAGTAGATCCTCCGTATCGATTCGGGACAGCAACTGGATTCTAAGTTCATCTAATTCTACCTTTTTCATTTTACCCCTCCCCCCTACCTCCCCTAATGTGAAGGACTTGTTTTTTAAATATTTTTAGACGATCAATTCCCCCTCACCGGTGCCCCGATATGAAAAAAATTAAAACTTTTTGACCCGGGGGGTATATTTAATTTTTTGATTTCGGCATTGGTGGTCTTAGTCGTAATCCTAGAATTCTATTTTCATAATCAACAATGTCTTTTGCTAAACAACCAGTAAACTGGCAATCAACATGGTCGCTATTAAAAAACTTATCAAGCTTTGATATTGTAATATTTCTTTTTGTATACTTACTTGCCATGTCTCTTGCTTTTCTGATTTTCTTCAATCGCTTATATCTTCTTTTCCGTTCAGCTTTTATGAGTCTATCTAAAGCATTCATCACTACCACCTCTCATCATTCCATTTTGGTTGTTTATACTCAAACGACCTGCCATGTTTAATGTTATGGCAGCGAACACATAAGGTTTCAAGGTTGTCTTTGTCCAGTGCTAACTCCGGATGATCTTCTAGTTCTTTGATGTGGTCCACGACCAGCTTAATCTTCTTTCGTTTAGCACCTTCACTGTATTCGTATGAGTCAATGAATACTTTTCCTTGCCGTTTACATTCCTGGCATTCGTAGTTATCACGCTGCTTTATCTCTTCACGTGTTTGTTTCCAGTCTGGACTATCATAAAACTTACGCTTTTGCTGGCGCGTCTTGTATTCAGCCAACTCTCTCTACCTTCTCATAGACAAGCAATCCAATGAATCTAACTCTGGTAATCTTTTGACTGCCAATCTTATGAATAGACTTTCTAATCATTTCCTCATCACCCTTCTTTCTCCAAAATAAAAAGCACTCCAAAGGAATGCTGTGATAATTGCGGGTAAGGATTTGCACCTTACATGACAGCCGAGTTTTCTGTCTCACGAGTTTTTTTATGCGTGTTCACTCACGGATCTCCTACACTTTCAGCGCATGATATACGTCTACCTATTCCGTCACCGCAAAATAAAAAGCACCCTCGAAAGGATGCTTTAAAAATTATTTATTAGCTTTTTGTTTTGATTTCCAGTCCATATATTTTGTAAATACTTCCGGACCAGTTAAGTCATGTTTCCTACCAATCTCCCACCATCCTTCTTGAAGAAATGGTAAAGCTTTATCAAATGGTAAGTGACCAAATTTCGCAACTAATTGTTCACACTCTTTTATTAATGGAGTCATAGTCCCCACCTCCTTCCACCCACAATTATGGGCAAAAGGAACTATATGGACAAATACTATCGTTCGTCAAATTCTGACAAAAAGAAAAGACGATACTGCCTTCACAACAGTAACGTCTTCCACAACTAGAATGAATGGCTTCATTACTAGAACCTTAGGCTTATTTCCGTAAGCCATGGAAACTATTAAAGGTTGTCCCTTAATTAATTTCCTATGATATAAATTTACCATGTTGAAATCCTAACAACACGACTTTTATCCGTAATTTTTTAGGAATAATTTTGGATTTTTTTTGGACTATTTTCATACTTTCATCGGAAGACGACGTTATTTCTTTCTGTTGTTCAAATATTCTTCTGGAGTAACACAAACAACCTTTATCGGTGGCTCTTTAACTTCGGGAATCATTTCTATTCTCCTTTCTTATTACGTCTTTGATTCGAAATGCATCTTAACTATTTCATGAATACAAGCCAATGTGTCTTGCTTCGCTTGTTTCCGAATAACGGCTTTTGACCAAAACATTTCAATACTTCTTTTAGTGGTACCTGATCCTCATTCCATTTAAAAATTAGTGTGCCATTTGGCTTTAGAACCCTCATACATTCGTTAAATCCCTGTGCAATATCATCCTGCCAATCTTGGCCAAGCTTTCCATATTTCTTGGCCAACCAAGAATCATCACCAGCCTTTAACAAATGAGGAGGATCGAACACGACCAAATAAAAGGAATCCCTTTCAAATGGCATGTTTCTGAAATCTGCAATCACATTCGGATTTACTTCAAGTTTTCGGCCGTCACATAACGTATCACTTAATTGTCTGTTATCCATGTACAAAGCATCTTCATGTTGCTTATCGAACCAAAACATTCGGCTGCCGCAACACGCATCTAAAATACGTTCCATTTCCACCCTCCTTACTTCGCTTTCTGATTCAATCTTTAGTAATAGCAATATTCAAATTTAAAGCCAATTTATAAAAAGCTTTCCACCTGATTTTTGAATAAGTCTTTTCTGAAACAGCTGGCTGAAACTTATGATAATAAACATGAAAATCAGTTAAGTATTCAGATTCACTGGACATGTATCTTTCTTGAATAAGAAACTTCTCCATCTTTGGTAGTCTGTCCACAGCTCTTTCAGTGCGGAAGATAAAATTATCTCTAAATTTCTGCTGATCAACATTGTAAATAGCAATATTGGAAGTTTGGTCACTGGTTACATTAGTCGGCCCATGAAATCGTTCCTCTGTACTTGCTGTAATGGAAGCTTCTCTATCTTCGAATGCTAAATACTTAAACAGCCTGTATTGCTCTAAATGTTGCTCCACTTTATGTTGTGTCGCTTTTCTATCTATTTCAGGAAGTATAAATACCATTTGTTCTCCCACCAAGACCCCTCCTAATGTTAAAATAGATTAACCAAATACTTTTTTAACGGCTAGGAGAAATCCTGGCTTTTATTTTTTTATTTAAAAATTAATGGAAAATGAATCGAATTGTGTACTAACTTAATGCTTCTTTCGCTACTTCGATAAGGCAATTTGCAACTAAATCAGCACTTTCAGAACCTTCACTAACCTTTGACTCATTAGAAATTATATATAATGCTTTTTCATATCGTTCCACTTTATCCTGCAAAGCATATCGTTCTTCTTCCCAGCCGTTGTTGATTAGCACTATTTTGGCATCTAATCGCTGTTGTAATGATTCCACTTTTTCTGCCTGGTCAATTAGCCAATCTACATCCTCGATTACTTCGTCTAAATTAACATGCCCAAGGAAAGTTTCAGCTTTACCAGCAAGACCTTTAATGGCATCAATTAAGTCACACTCTTTTATTGTTTGTAATCGGTCTCTTTGTTCCATCTTATTTCACCCTCTGAAGCTTAGCTCCATCCGATTCTTCATCATTCATGGATAACTGACCATCTGGCACCGATACATTCCCATTTCCGTCCACAGAATACTCAATACCATCATGATCATCAATACTCATTTGTCCATCTGGAGCATTATCATTTTGCGGACGGCTTTCCATTACTTCTTTAGGAGTTTGATAAGCGTAAGTTAAATCAATTAAGAAATACTGACCGTATTTGTTATATTTCTCGGTAATCTTATGCATTTGAAGAAAATCATTTTCCCTAGCCGATGAAACGATTTCCTCTGCTTCTTCGCGAGTATCTGCGTAATGTTGTTCCTTTTGATTAAGTTGTACTTTTGCCATTTTAATTGCTCCTTTATAAATAGATTGATTGATATATAGTTTTAAGGAATTCTCAGCCGATTTCAGACGTTATACAGTAATCTTTGATGAAATATATTCCTCTATTCGATTTACATCTAAAACCAACTCAGATAAAGTTACAGCGGTTGACTGTTTAATTTTCATTCTAGTGAAAGCTTTAAGGGCTTGTTGGATAGTTCCATAGAAACCAAGAATCTTAAATGTGTCCTTACCTTCCTTATCCTGTTTGCCGGTATATTCTTTAAGGATGAATTGCCTGTCATCCGATTCAAGAAATAGGTTGTCTTCAATTTGTACTCTCATCAATATCCGACCTCCTGTCTTTGATGATTAATTTTGTTCTTTTCAAGATAAGCTTGTTCGATTTGCTCCCAGGTAAAGCCGAGCATTTCACCTAAGCCTAAGAACGTCCCTAATATCAATGCATAGCGATATTCAAAAACTTCTGACCAAAAATTTGTTACTGATTGATTAAATGCTATAAATTGAACGGTAATATTTTTGTGGATGATTGGTCCAATGTCCCATTTACTTGTATCAATATTTATTTGTAAACCCAATTCGAGAATAAAGTGAAGTTTGTCCACAAACTCTTCAAGTAATGGATTATAAAACTCCTTATCCTCTTCCATCATGCATGGAACCCTTACTGCGGACGTATGCGGCAATTGGTTTACGCTCCAAAATTTGAATCCTCTATGCTCATTTGCACATTCTCCTGCTTCCACAAGCAATGCTAGAATCAATTTATCAAAGTGATCCGGTTCGTTATAACCGATACGATCACGCAGCACCTTTTGTATTTGAAATAATTTTTCTAAATTCATTTTGCTCTCCTCCCTGCGTATTTCCGTCCACAATTTCTTGTATATCTAACTTCTTCACGTTTCAGAAGTTCCGTAGCTGCTAGATGTTTTAAGATATTTGGACAATCCTCAAAATGGGTAATTGTTAATAATTGTTGTTTGCTTGCCTTACTAAAATCTAAAACCATGTGTTTTCTCCGTTTTCTGCATCAATCTCACGAAAAGCAGCCTTAACTAACTCGTATTTCAAATCATCATAAGATAAATTTTCAATGCTAGTGCCATTCTGCGAATGTGTAATGCCTTGTTCTTTTAATTTATCGATTACAAATTGCCGTTTTAATTCTTGTTGTAGCATGACCGTGTTGTATAGGATTCCCATGCCATCACAACCTTTTTATTATTGGGTACGCTTTGCCAAATACTGCTGCTTTAACTGTTCAATTTGTTCTAGAGTTGGCTTAGGGTTAACGGACTGCATAAACTCAGCAAGTTGCTTTTTATAATTGTCATTCCCATATGTTACTTTTTTGGTTTTCATACAAATGCTCCTTAATCGTCGAGATCCATGTAATTTGCTTTTTTAACAATTGGCCGTTTACTTTCCAATTCTTTAATCCGAGCCTTTGCTTCCACAAGCTGACAGGTTAACTCTACAATTCTTTTAACTAAATATTTTTGTAAGTCGGCAGTTTCTTCTAGGGCCATTAGTTCCCAATTGTAATTTTCATTTTTAGCCTCATCGATCGTGGTTTGGTACTTTTTCAATCCCTTATCATCCTGGGCATCCACAATCTTTGCAAACTCATCGATAACTATTTGACTGGTAATTGGTCTTTGCATGGTAACAACTCCTTTTTACGACTGAATATGTTTCGTAATCTGTCTTAGATTAGTGATCCATCAATTAGCAAAACACCATTAGTTGTTTCCTCAAACTGTTCGATTAAGATTTTGACATTATCATCTAGATGATTTGGTGCATACATAAACTTCATAAACGCATATTCTTTAGTTCTTAGGTTTGGATGTGCTTCATCCAAGACTTCTTCTACGGTTTCTCCCCCAATATATTCAACGTAAAATTCAGTTGCTTTCTTATATGGATTTGTTTTTAAATCATCTTCTTCTACACTCACTGCAATTAGACCGTAATACTCATTTTCATTAAATTCATAGTAAAATTGTTTCATCATTTCTCCTCCTTCCTATACGACGGTTTTTTGTTCGAAGTGCGAATTACTTTTTGTATAATCCTGAACCTTTACAATGGTTGCATTTAACTTCTGTATCATCAATTCTTATTGAAATTCCATTAAGAGTCATTGCCCTTTGCATTGCCTTTAGTTTTCCTGTTCCAAAGCAATACGGGCATAAATTTGATGGAGTAAAATTGATTTTAATTTCCAATTTTTCACCTTCTTTTCTTCGAACTACGACATATTAAAGTCCTATTTCTGACCAATCCACTTCTTGTGGTTTGTATCCATTTTCATTTGCATTAGATAAATATAAAACTGGTGCAAGGTTATCGTTAATGTGAAAATTTCTTCTTATTACGTCATTTACTGACAATCTAACCTTTTTGGATTTATCTTCAACCTTTTGCAATTCTTTAATTAATTCTTCAACAGTCCACTCCATTATTTTCACTCCCTTTTGTCGCAATTTAGTTCAACTCTGTTCAAACTTACTAGATACCAAATATCGAATTTTATTAGCTGTTACCTCACCAATACCCGGCATATCTTCAAGGCCATCTAGGATTTTTACGACACTTTCGATGTCCAATTTTCTTTGAGCTACGGCACCATCGTTATATCCACGGTCATAGGCTAATTGCTCCAATAATTTGAGATTTACGGCAGGAGAAGGAATGACCCTCTCCTTTTTAAGTTTCTTTAAGTAATTACTCATCGAAATAACCACGTTTCGATAATAAATTTCGGAATGCTCGTGTAAGCCTGTCCTTTTTACGGCCGGAAATCGCTTTTCTCAGGCGCCTTTTTTGCTTGCGCTTATTAACCAATTAAAACGCCCCCGATCTCAGATAATACTTGGCCTGATAATAAAAATGGTGATATATCCAATTGCCGGTATATTTTTGATCTAAATACACGATTTCGAAATTGTATTTAGCCTTGAAAGTATTCAGCCTGCCGAGTAAAGCTAATGGATTGTACTTGGAACGATATTCACCTTTCAGCATTTTTTCATATCCATGGATATCTTCCACAATTAAAGTGAAGGGAATGTCCTTTGAGCGAATCAATTCATTTTCAAATGCCGTTTGAGTATCTTTTTGTAAATTGCCGGTAATTTCATCTATATGAGCTTTCCGTTCCACCCGGCTATTTAAAAAGATATCGCGGGCAATTCTCAATTCTTCATTTTTCGGAATCATGCAGCCATAATCACCAGTGTCTAATTTTTGAAGTTTGATAGGAATATCCTTTTGCCGTAAATATTCAAGGATATGACCATTGACCTGCTCACGAGTATCAATGACAATCGTGAGCGTTTTTAAAATCTTGTTTAATTCTGTATCGGTGTAATGATAGGAGATCATTGACCTCCCTCCAGTAATTTAGGATTTTCGTAAATGTTACCAATGACTCTCATCAAAGATTCATTATCATGATCTCCATTTCCGTCAACACAGGGGAACAATTCAAACCCCTTCCATTCAAAAACTACACCGGTTATAGCAACTTTTGCTGTTTCATCCGAAAAGCTAGGGTGAGAAACAACTTCACGAACGACTGTTTTAATCTTGACTACAAACCTTCTGACTTCTCCATATCCAAAATCAATTTCTGTAATATCGCCATCAAAGATTTTATTGCCATCAATGTCATTTAGGCCTGTGTATTGAATCAATTCAATTTCATCAAAAAGCCGCCATGCAGATCCTGTATTTATCATTCTTTTTTCAAAATCTATATTGTCCACAGGAATTATTTCTTTAAGATTCTTTTCCCAAGCTCGAAACTTTATTTCCTTCATCCTTATGCTCCTTTCTTGGCATATGTAACAGCATGGATGTATAATTCATGCGCCAATTTATTAGATTCATCATTTTCAAATTGCCTGTAATCGTCATATATGTCTTTCCATCCGTTGTTTGCTAGCACAACCATCCAGTCATAAAACATATCTAGTGATTCAACATCATCACACAGCCAGCTATTTAATTTTTCGTTCTGTTGCCATCCACAACTTTGATGAACCATTTTCATGAGAGTGACTTTTTCATTACTGGCACCCTTCCAGGACTTGAACCAATCATCTATGGCTTGAAAGTTTTGTTCGGCAGCTTGCATAACAGGAGCCGGAATCAATTTTTGTTTATCTATTGCAATCCGATCATCTTTATTATCAAGATAGATATCTGCACCGGATTTCCAAATTTGACTTAGAATCATTAGTACTTGCATGGAAGTAGCTTCACTCCCCATCTAGCAGGCTTGCCATTTGATATATAACGTGCCCCAATCCGTTCCTTGTGTAACCGAGCGCTAAATCCTTTTCTACCCAATGGTTTTAAATTATTAATCTCGCAATATGCCAAATAACGTTTATATAAACCTTCTGTTAGTTCGAAATTTTTAATATCTCGTTCTAAATTCTCCTTAATAAATGTTTCCATAAAAAAATCCACCACCTTTACTAAACGTGTTACTGAAATCACTGTTTTTTACCCTAAAAATATCTAAAATTACGCTTATTTTTCATTTAGTAACACAGCGCAAACCTTACAGCCCCAATGGATTAAGGCAATTGGTGTTACTTGTGTTACCTCAATCCACCATAAAGGCTCCTAATAAGTACTTATATTTATTTTTATTTTTTTGTTTTTATAGGATATTGGTAACAAAAATAACAAAAATATCATAAAAGGTAACTTAAACCCTTGGTACGACTAACTTTTAAGAAAATTTAAATGTGTTACTTTTTGAAGAATCGCTCGAATTATGGCTGTTATTCGGTAATATTTCGCCTTTTTCAGTATCATTTGATAGCTGAAAAGTAACATTTGCTCTTTCTTTCAAAGTAATGCCGTAAATCCAGAACTTGTTGTAATTTCCTCGATCACGTTTATATCCTTTTGTTTCTAAAGCTCTGTAAAAGGCTCTATTTTTTAATGCAAATTCACCGTTTTTAAAGCACCAATTGGAGTAAACTTCGTAAAGTTCTTTCGCTTCAATCTTTTGGGTACCGTTTATGAAACAACACTCGTATAAAAATGGCCCTAATATATCCATTTCCTCTTTATAGTCACCAGTCGCTTTCATAACAGTTGCTGGATCATTAAGCCCCGACTGCTGCCACTTCAAACAACCTTCAAGCGCCCAATTAAGAATGCCTGGCATTTCAAGAGATAATTTTTCTGGCAATTTTTTATCACGTTTTTCTTTTGGTAGCTGCAGATTGAAGGGAATCAATCGAATACGCCTCCAGATACCTTCATCTACACCTTTGATTACTGGTTTATGATTCGTTGTAAAAAACACTTTAAATTCAGGAATAAACTCGAAATATTCTTGGCGAAGGAAACGAGCCAACACCGGCTCCCCTCCTGTTATCTGCTTAACGAAAGCTTCAGATAGCTGCTCCCCATCTTCACTTTCAATAGCTGAAACAAACCGGGCACCTACTAATCTAGCAATATCGTTATTTGCACCAGTCTCTTTTTTCTTAATGAAAGTATCTGATTTTGCTTGTTTACCGTATTCGCCCATTAAATCTTTGATAGTGTTAATAAATGTCGATTTACCATTGGAACCACCACCTATTAAAAAGACCATTATTTGCTCTGTAATTTCTCCGGTGAGTGAATAACCAATTAAACGCTGCATGTATTCGACAAGTTCTTTATCCCCTTGAAATATTTGATCCAAGAAACTTAACCATTCGGGGCATTTCGCTTTATCGTCGAATGTAATATTTGTGATTTTTGTTAATCCTAGTTCCCTGTCATGCGGTTGCAACTTACCTGTTTTCAAATCAATGATTCCATTTTCGACATTGAATAAATATTTATGCCGGTCAAAGTCTTCACGCTCTCCTGGAACCAATGGCATAAGATCCTTAATGCTATTCATCCGGATATTTCTCCTTTCGCACATTCTGGCCCACTTGGTTTCAGCTTCATCCTCTGATTTATAAAGGCTCCGGAGGACTTTAGCAGTGATACGTTCTATTTCCTTCTTGGTGTCCAATTTCCACCGTTTGCCGTCCCATATTAACCAGCCCATGTCCGATACATATTTGATTACATGGCCATATTCGTATGCGATCCGTTCAGCATTACCAAGTTCGGTTAAACGGAATTTCTTTTTCGGTTTTTGTTCTTCCACAACTTCTGCAGCATCACTATTGTGGAAGTCAAAGGAGAATTCAGCGAATTGCTCCTTATTGTCCAATATCGTTGTAGAAGTAGAAGAAATGGCCGTTGCTATTGTTCTTTCGCCGTATGTCTCATTCGTATCTCTGAAATGGATAACGTCCCATTTATCGCGCATAAGGCCTGATTCCCGGAACATGGTATCTATTCGAGTTGCTGAATTACCTGTCCAAAATGCAAGATGGTTACATAATGCTAGATCACTTGCTGAATGGTCACCATTGATTAAGGTGCCGTTGAATAATGACCGAATTTCATCACCATTTTTAGAGCGAAATATTCTATCCCATAAAGCATCATTTGAAATTTTAATTTCATCTTTTTCAAATTCAGCAAGGTTGATCCGGCCTTGGATATCGCTATCATCGAAATATTGTTCAAATACTTCTGCCAGTTCATCCGTCCGATCATAAATTTCATTTGAATTTTCTCGATTACCAGTGAAGGTAAAATAGCGACCGTAGGAATATATTTCTAAACCGTGCTTTGTATTTTTTCGACCAGTCCCTATAACTCCTTGTGGAAGACCACCTTTGATGATGATGTGGACCCCTTTGCCGGATGGAGAAAATTCAGTGTAACTATCAAGCGTGTCAATAATTTCAGTTGAAAAGGTATTTGTCTTTCCTTCTGTTACACACTTATCAATATCAATCCCGATGTAATTGTCTTGCCGGCTGAATACAAATCCGATGCCGTCATAATCGCCTTGGAGATAAAACTTAACAGCCGTTGCAAAGGTGCTCCAGGTGCGGCGGTTATTAGCCTGTGCCATTTCTCCATTTGCTTGATAGGGTACCTTAGTTGGCTTGCCATTGCGCTTCTCACTTTTCCACAAAATCCATTGCGGCAGGGCTTTTAATTCAGCAGGAATATCGTTAAAATTGTATGGATCTTCTTTCGTGCTGCCCATCCTACTTATCTCCATCCTTATAAATCAATCCTTGACGAAACATATGAGCGTGACTATCGTGGATATTTTTAGTAATAAAACGATATTTAGCCCAATCATGACCAATTTTTTCTTTAATTTTGCGAATCGCTTTTGATTTCGTTGGTTCTTGAATACCGAATACAAATTGTTTACTAACACTACTCCAAATGCCGATCATGCCTGTTTTCGGACTTTTTGCCATGGATTTTCACCCCACTTCTCTATTTTTGGGTATAAAAAAGAGAAGCTGGGCAAAACCAACCTCTCTATTTAGTTAATATTGAAGGTCCCACTCGGTTAATCCGAAGTATGGGTCATCATCAAAAGGGTAAATCATCATCGCTGATAGTAATTGCACCAGCTGACATAATTGGATTTACATCTGACGCATCATAATATTTAGCCTTAGCAGCCTTTCTTTTTTCTTTTACACCGTCAACAACTTTATCGTATTCCTCATGTTTAACGGTTATTTTTAAATTTTTACTGATAAGCTGTTTAGCCATATCTTCCGCTGAATTGAATGGATGTCCATGTGGAAATCCGCAAGCTTTTAGCAATGAATTTACAATTTTCACTGAAACCTCATGATCGAAAGTGAATGTGTTGTACTGTATTTTTGCACCTTGATGATTTTGTGGTACATCACTACGAACCTCGAAATCTACTGTTAGTTTTGGTTTACCAGCTTGTGTTTTACCAGCTTCAGCATTCAAAATTACAGCTTCATACTTTCCTTCTGCCACCAATTCAAAAGCTACACTTGCATTTTCTTCATCAAATTTAAAGAATGACATTATTTATTTCCCCCTTGTTTTTCTGGTACGTAACCAATTTTAAAAATATCTTCATGAGCACAAGCCTTACGTTTATCAAGTTGATTTTTTGCAGCAATGTAAGGTGAGGGCTCTAAAATGAATCCATAATTTTTGGTTTCTTCATTGATAACCGATTTGGCAACTACTTGGCATAACCCCATAAAGTTGTTTAATATCTTAATTCGGATATCTGGGTAAGCACGGTTTACAGCTTGACCACTAGGTAATTCCCATTTGTCTGTGATTTCCCATGCTGTGAATACAACACGTTTTCCCAATGTTTGAATGAAACGGACACTATCAATTATGAAAAAATCAATTTGTTGATAGTTTGCTTGAGAAGGTACTCGATTGTTATTTCCATCTCTCCCTAAATTTGCAAGCATGGATCTAGTTAACTCTGAAATGTTATCAAAGAAAATTGTGTCGTATTTTGATAAGTTTGCTGTCGCTAAATCTTTCATAAGTTGATTCCAATTCGTCCAGGCTTCGTAAGTATCGAATTTTACAATATCGATATTTGGATTGCCGGCTAATGGAGCCTGAGTTTTATCAATCGGGATGTAGAGCGTTTTACCTTCCAAATAATTAGCTGTAGAAGTCTTACGCATTCCGGGATTACCATAAATCAGATATGTTGAATTATCTGTTGTAATTTGGGCACCGTTTGTTATTTCCACTTTTATACCTCCACTCCTACTGCTTTTAGTGCGGCCTTGCAGATTGCTAATGGTGCAGTTTCTGCTGTTTCTATATACACTTCATTTAAAGTAAAATGGAATTCGCATATAAAAAACGAGTCGTCGCAATCCTTTGATAAAATAAAATCACTATTTTTACTTAATTTTTCAACCACTAACCAAGCATCTTCAATTTTTGAAAAATATTGTGGAATATCATCCATAAACCATTCAGATTCTTTCCACGTTCTTTCTTCATCGGACAAAAGAATAACCTTACCTGTGTATTTATCTGGTTCCAAATTGATTTCTTCTGGCGCTCCTAGCCAATAAGAATTAGCATTTGTTCTAGTGAACCATTGCCATCCGAAAATCTTCTCAGCAATCAATTTATCAATCTCTCGATTGTCCAATTTATTAACTCTTTTTTGAGGACGGCAGGGATTGTCTAACCCGGCTTCATATTCGCCACATATCTTACAGATATTAAGACCACCATCTAAAACTAATTCAGCTGTTCGATTTCCCTCCCATTCTTCCCAGCTCATATCCTTAAAATCTTCTTTTGTATAAAGTACATGTCCATTCATTTTTAGACCTCCACAGAATAGGAGATTGATTCCGGCTTAACCGTCATACCTGGCACAAGTTGTCCATTTTCATCAACTACTACTTTTTCACCAGATATTTCAACGATTTTTACGGATTTCTTAAAATCAGCCCATTTCAGGCTCATTTTGATGTATTCATCCATGCCGTTTTCAACAACGTGATGCAGGATTTCACCTTCAGCATCTTTGTCAGGTGCTTCTTTGGTTTTACGAGATTTAGATTTGCCGTAAGGAGTAGAAATGGTTTTAGCTTTAGGATCTGCCGCAAGTTGCTGAGCATGATAAATGGAAATCATATTTTCAAAGAATTCAACACTGTTAGAAATTGTGGACAGCTCCCCACTCTCCCATTGGGCGATACGTTCCCTTTCCACATCAGCAACCTGTTTGATTTCCTTTTCCTTCGACTTTAACGCGGACAATTTACGGAAAGCCCAATTAAGGCTGTTAAGATCCGTAATTTCAAAATTAGTTTCCTGCGCCTGAATTTCTTCAACTTCCATTAGTTCGATTTGCTGTAATGAGTTCATTATTTAATTCCTCCCCTTATTTGAATAATGCTTCAGTTATTTTTTGGACATTCCATGAATGGGATAAATTCTTAGCTGCATTTTCCATTAATTGATTACCAGCAGTAGCAGCAATATTAACAACAGCCTTTTCAAGTTCAACCTGTAATTGAGGCTTTACATTTTCAAGAGCATTTTTAACTTCGCCGGCTAATTCATTTTTAAAGAATTCTTGAACTAATTTAGATGTTTCTTCTCTAACGCTCCAAGTAAGACTATTAACTATATCTTTCTTGATATTTTCCTTTACCATTTCTGCAATATCTGTTGAGCTATCACGAATAATTTTTTGAATTTCAATTTCCATATTCATCTATTTTTCCTCCTTCTCTCTAAGAACAAAATCAAGATATTCATAGGTTTCAACTAAATCCTCAAATAGAGCACTGCCACCAATTGCTTTATGATATTGCTCCAATACTTTATAAAACGGCTCCAACTTATCACATTGTGGAGAGAATACCGTACGATCCTTCGAATTAAAATATGGCATTTTTATTCCTCCAGTTGATTTTTTGTAAATCTTTGTTAAACTGAAGTTGTTAAGTACTTATTGACTCGTGTTGCAGCACGAGTTTATTTTTTTGCCCTATATGGCCACTTTTCCAAATCAATTTTCCTTTGCTGGCTGATATATTTATTAAGGATTGCATATGAGACATTCACTGCCTTAGCCATGTCCGGTATGCTTGTACCAGACATAAATAATTTGTGTAGCTGTTCTTTATCGACAGCATCCATGGCCCTTTTCATATTTTTCTTTCCTCTGTCTTCCACAGATTTCTTATACTGCATTTCTGTAACGTTAGAAAACTTAGTACCTTTTGGTCTTTCAGTCGGCACTATAGGGTGTTTGGCGATGTATGCGAGCCGTTGTTCCTCGCTCATTTGCCAAACGGTTACTTTACCAATGGACATTTTATTTCACCCCCTTTGAAGCTAAATAAACTGCGATTAAGCGTTCCTGGACTGACATCGATAACCATTGTTTAGGTTTGATTTTCATATGTATCACCTCCTTATAATTTAGCTAGTTCTTGTTCTAGCTTTTCTATTTCTTCAACTACAGCTTTTTCAAAAGCAATTTTCATTTTTTCTAATAAATGTAGATCTTTTGTTTCAACATAACTTCCATGCTGATATGCGTCGAATATGAACCTATCTGCTCTTTGAGACTTAGCAGCATCCTTTTTTAATTTTTCAATCCGGTTCACAATTCCACGCGCTTTTTTCGCTCGTTCCTCCATATACTCAAGCGTTTTTCTGTCCATTTATGTATCACCTCCTTAATTCATCAACTAATCCCATCATTTTCAAATGAGCGTCAACTTCACTTTCTGCCTCTTTAATTAATTTCATTTCGGCGAAGTAGTTAGTAAAAGATTTATAACAACGGATGATTTGATATACTCCCCAAACACCATTTATGCAATCTGGAACATACATTTTCAAATGCTTAATTTTCTTACCAGCAACCTTTTCAGCTTCACGAACTTGTTCGTAATTTTCTTTTGCTACTAATACCTTCAATATCTCACCTTCTCTCAAGCTCCTCCTGGATTAATTCAAGCAAAGCTTGTTGCCTTTGAACATATTCATTAATGGGATTTCCCCCAGCTACGTATGAACCAATTCTGCGTTCAGCATCTTCAACAAGATTTAGCAAATCAGCATAGGATAATTGTGGAAGACTTGATTTCCAACTCTCTAGCATTAGCAGTTGATTCCTTTGATGTTGATATTCAACAAAGTTAAAGTTGCCCTGACTATCATTTTGTTATCTGGAACTAATAGATTGTCGTAATACTCCTTAACCTTTTCTTCCGGCGATTCTTCCAATTCATATCCCACATACAAGGCAGAGCACACTGTATTTAAATCCAAATTATTTAACGGGGCTCTATCACCATCCCATAGATCACGAGCGTGCCAGTGGACAAGACTACCTTTTTCTCCGCCATTTACTTCAAGAGCACTTTCCAATGCGGCAGCTTCTTCTTTCGACAACATAACTTTTTTCAACATTTTCTCCCCCTATGATTCTTTTATTTTTTTATTCCTAAATTCGTTCACCAATTTCTGCAGTGTGGGTAAAAAGGAAAGCCTTACGGCTAATTTTGTTTCGAAAACCGTATTAATCATTTACTTTAAAAAGTCTTTTTCCACATGAACGACAATAAGCATACTTACCATCTGTGTAAGTTAAACTATCATGTATATCAGAATTATGTTCCTCGTCATAGCTACCATCGAATTTATATCTAAATTCAGCTAAACCTTTTATTTGAGTTTTTACATAATAACCCTCGTCAGAATGGCAATGAGGACAACTGGTTATATCCATTTTGATTCACCTTTCTTGCGACACAATTTGGTTCCAAATCGCATCAAATCACATACCGCTTATACTCAACGGTCTCAATCGTGTAATCCAATGTGCCGTAATCAATATTTTTTTCTTTCAATGCATTGATCAGCAGGCGTTTTATTTTTAAAAGCTTTGTTAATGTTTTTTGTTGTTTTGATTCAGTATTGTTCCAAGTTTCATATCTGATATAGAACGATGTGTGAAGGATTTCTTCAGGAACTATATCTTTAAAACGCTTTTTAAAAGCTTCTTTCGTTGGAGCCAACCAGAACATTACTTCTGCAACGTTGCTGCTATAATCAACTTCACATCCCATTTCCGTTTGCATATGAACCAAAATGGACAATTGCTGAATTTCACCAATCAATCGACTTGCTTTTAAAATGTAATCATTCATTTTTAAGACCTCCATTATCCTTATTGACGTTGCTACCGCCTCATTAGCTATCAATTCCATCACTAACCGTCATTGGCTCGGTTAACAGCGCTTTGGTTAACAGTTAATTCTTTCTCTTAACTAGTTTTGTAATAAGCTGTCCGTCTTTGCACACAACCAATCGGTCATAGCCGTTATCAGTAGCTGTATGCTTTTTTTCTTTTATCCAACATCCATTTAGTAGCTCTGATAATCCGACTGGAACCGGAACTGGGAATTCACCCACTTTCATTTCAGTTATTGTAATCATTTGGCTCCTCCTTCTCTATCTCCTCCTTATGCAGTTTTGAATTTCCGAAAAAACTCGGATTGTGGTCCAAAAAAAATATTGTCTAGAGGGATCTGATACAATTTTTCGACATTTATTAAAAATGTTCTTGGTACATTTGTTGAATCTTTCTCGTACTTAGAAAGTGTATCTTTATTAATACCAAGGAGAGCTGCCGCATCTGTTAATTTTAGTCCAGCATTCACCCGTGCTGCTCTTAGTGTGATTTTCATATATGTAATCACCTCCTTGTTAACTTCGGCTTGAATCTAATATATCCGAGATTTTTCGGAATGTCAACCGGATTTTCTCGGATTTTTAATAAATATTATAAAGTTTTCGTATTATTTATTCCGTTTATTTTCGGATTTTTTATTTACTTTCCGTATTTTTTCGGATATAATCTAAGTAACTTATAAATAAGAAACGATACGTGGAGGGGACCAAATTGTTAGATCGTGATTTACCACTAAAAAAGAAAATTTCCGAGAATATAAAAACTTATATGAAAATAAATAATTGGAGTCAAATAAAAACAAGTGAGATTTCAGGAATCTCTAAAAGCACTCTTTCTGATTACATAAATTGTAAAACTTTAATACATCCAGGAAATGTTGAAAAATTAGCAAAAGCATTTGGAGTTGAGAAATCTGATATTGATCCAAGTTTTGGATCATCAAAAGATATAGTAAACGAAGACCAAGGTGAATATTCAGCTCCTAATTCTATGAAAAAACTCCCAGTGGTTGGAAAAATTTCATGTGGTGCCGGATCAATTGCGTTTGAAGAAATTGAAGGATACGAACCTACACCAAGAGAATGGTTAAATGGCGGCGAATATTTTTATCTTAAAGCTAAGGGAGATAGTATGGTCAATGCTCGAATTGTGGAAGGTGATTTGTTATTAATTAGAAAACAATATGACGTAGAAAACGGCGAGATTGCTGCAGTGTCAATCGATGATGAAGCTGTCCTTAAAAGAGTATTCAAAACTGGTGATAATGTGATTCTTCAAAGTGAAAACCCTAATTATGCTCCAATTGTACTCGACCCTAAAAAGAATATCCGCATCATTGGAAAATTAAAACGAGTAGTTTTAACTTTTTAAATACATAGAGGTAGGTGTGATAACTAACTTTTTTATTAAATAGGAGGTAATTTTGTATATGAGGGCCGCATTATATATTAGAGTTAGTACTCAAGAACAAGTTGAAAATTACAGTATAGAATCACAAAAAGAGCGCTTGGAGGCATATTGTAAATCAAAAGGTTGGGCAGTTTATGATGTTTACATTGATCCAGGCTATAGCGGCTCAAATACTGACCGCCCAGCTCTGCAACGGTTGCTAGCTGATTTAAATAATATTGATGTAGTGGTTGTTTATAAATTAGACCGTCTCTCTCGTTCGCAAAGAGATACGCTTGATTTAATCGAGGAATATTTTCTAAAAAACAGTGTAGAATTTGTATCTATCACAGAAACTCTCGATACATCCACACCATTTGGGAAAGCAATGATAGGCATATTATCGGTATTTGCCCAATTAGAACGTGAGACGATAGCTGAGCGCATGAGAATGGGGTTAATCAAACGAGCTGAAGAAGGATATAGAAGTGCTGGGGGGAATTATGATCCAGCTGGTTATGGAAGAGGAGAAAATGGAGAACTGTTTATTAAAGAAGAGGAGGCATTGCATATTAAAACAACCTATGACCTTTATGAACAATACCATTCGATTACTAAGGTTCAGGAAATATTAAAGGAACTAGAGTTTCCAGTATGGCGATTTAGGCGCTATAACGACATATTAAGAGCGAAATTATATTGTGGGTATGTAAGCTTTGCAGGAACTTATTATAAAGGCCTTCATGATCCGATTGTTACAGAAGAACAATTTAACCGTGTACAAGTGCTTTTATCAAGACATAAAGGACATAATGCTCATAAAGCTAAAGAAGCATTGTTATCAGGATTAATTATTTGTGGGCACTGTGGAGAAAATTTTGTTTCATATCTTTATTATGACAAGCTAAAAAGTGGAGAGAAGAAAAAATACCGTTATTATTTATGCAGGGCAAAAAGATTTCCTTCTGAGTACACTGAAAAATGTACAAATAAAAATTGGAATGGAAATAAGCTAGAAAAACTAATTATTGATGAAATCCAAAATTCGATAATCGATAAGAAAACCGAGAAAAGTAAAACAAAAAAAATTAACTATGACAAATTGATTAAGAAAGTTGATGAAAAAATGGAGCGCACCTTAGCTTTATATGTGGAGGGCAACATGCCAGTTGCATTACTCAATAAACAGATCGATGCGCTGGAACAAGAAAAAAAACAACTACAGAATAAAAAGGAAATACAAGAAAAACAATTAGAAATCCAACTCACAGATAAAGAATTGAAACAGTATACGATTGATCTGCAATCTGCGGATTTCCCCACCAGGCAGGCCGTCATTCAAAAGTTAATAAAACAAATTATCATCCACAATGAAGATGTAGAAATCGTGTGGAATTTTTAATACAAAAAAATTATGTATTCATATCCTGCCACGCAAACAGCCCAGATAAGGTGCTCCTGATTCGCATGGATGGCCTCCACCACATGATTTGACGCTACCCTTTGCCCCTCCGAGAGTATCCCTTTCCATTCCAATACCTTCATAGGGGAAAGGGTGTCAGGCACCGGGCCCTTCCAGCCCATCAGCGGAGTGCATTCACTGATTCTGCCCATCATGAGGCAATGCCGGCAATAGAGGCAGGTTTCGCCACATCGTGAGCATGGAAAGGCGGCAAACCACCTTGGGTCCTTGTTGCCACACCGTCCGCAAATAGGTTGTTTTCCATTGTAGACGATTCCTTTACGGTATGTAACATATCCATTTTGATAATGTGTTTGGACTTCCTCATGGGTGAATGGAATATCTTCAAGGAGGAGCTGTTTTCCGGAAAGAATCTGCTGAAGGTTAGGGTTGTAGGCAAACTTTGGATTGAGCGGCGGCTGTGGGATGGTTGGGATTTTCGAGATGGGCAGAGAGTCTTCGACAGTATTGCTTTTTATTAAGAGTTCATCCTTTATGATAAACCGCATGCGGGCACCTTCTTTGGCCATTGATGGTAAATTCGATTTTTTGTTTTTCCTGTTGATGGTAGGTTTAATTTATATAGGACTTTTTGAGCGGTATCGTTGTTTGGGAGATGCAGGAGACTTCGAAGCTCGAAATTGGTAATCGTTGGTTTAATCAAGTAAAAATGGTCAATGACGGCTTCTAAATAGGCATCTTTTGAGGTAGTTTTGCAAGAGGGACAAATCCATTTTCCTCTTTTATAATTCATCGGAATGTGGTGGCAGTTTTCAGTCGGACAACAAACTCCACTGCGAATATCCTTTTCTGTAAGGTTGTATTCTTTTAAAATATTTATCGGCTTCGGACAGTGCAGACTTAAGAGTAAGTCTCCAATTTTAGTAAGAGTATCGCTATCTACTCTTTCATGACTATATCTTTGTTCGAAATGATCAATTTTATTAAAAACATCTCTTCCCTTACAAACTTTGCTAAAATCAACTTTTTCACCGGGATTGGTTTTTAAGATTGTATTCGTGCTTTTAAAGAAAATTAGGGTATCAATCGGCAATAGATTGCATCCATTATTGACCATCCAGCTTTGAAAGAGGGACTTCAATCGTTGGCATTGGACTCGAGGGTCTTCGAAGGCCTCTTCAGTACCATCCTCATGAACCCGAATAAGCTGCTTGAATATATTATCAAAAATTAGCGTGCCGGCAATATTTTTTGCTTCAATGATTAAAATATAGCTTCGAGATAGGAGTAGAGTATCGATTTGAAAGTGAGTACCATTAATTTGGAGTTGGAGGTCATGAAAGGTGAGGTATTTTTCCTGTGGAAGTTCCTTTACGTAATTTGCTAGAGCCATTTCGCCCCAATATCCTGCCCACCTTTTGGCTAAGTCTCTTTCAATTTCTTGATATTTATAATGGCTTCTACTAATTCGTCTTTTTAAAATCTCATTTAAAAATAATCTATGTGGCGAGGTGAGTTCTTTCATATTCAATTGGGTTGCCACTCCTTTACCTTATATTCTTACTTTGAAGAAATACTGCAAATACTGAAGAATTTCCTGCTTATTTGTCGAATATTTTTGTGATGTTTTTATGTCGGTGTTGGATTCCGCTCACTCTTGGCATAATTCCGCCAAACTGGGGTTGGATTCCGCCAAACTCGTGAATAATTCCGCCGACATTTGCACTTATTCCGCCAAGCTAACCTCCGATTCCGCCAAATCCCATTTTCACCCACATACCATACCAAAATACCAATCCAAATATAAAAAACCATTCTGGCCCAAAGACCAGAATGGCAGCTAACTTTTCTATTTTTTCATCCAGCCCATGCCCATTGACCCTTCGCCAAGATGGGCGCCGATGACAGCCCCGAAGTAGCCAATCGAGAATTCGACGTTTGGATACATGGCTGATAACTCCTTCCGCCATTCTTCCGCTTCTTCCTCACGATTTGCATGAATGATGACGGCTTGATAGGCTTCGCCTGTTGAAGCATCCTCCGCGAGCAAATCAACGATACGTTTCATTGCCTTTTTCCGGGTGCGGATTTTTTCAAAAGGGACAATGACCTTGTCTTTGAAATGCAACAGTGGTTTAACCTGCAGAATGCTGCCGATAAAGGCTTGCGCACTTGAGAGCCGTCCGCCACGTTGCAGATGTGTCAAATCATCGACCATAAAATAGGCTCGGGCCGAACGTTTCAACTCTTCCAACCTGTTCATGATCACATCAGGATCGACACCATGAGAAGCCATCTTAGCTGCTTCTAGAGCATAAAAGCCCTGAACCATGCAGCTGATTTCGGAATCAAACGGATAAACCTTGATGCCTTCTACCATCGTACTAGCAGTGACAGCCCCCTGATACGTTCCGCTGATTCCACTCGATAGGTGTACACAAATGACCACATCGTGGTCTGCCGAAAGCTGCTCAAATAGCTCAACAAATTGGCCAATGGGCGGCTGCGAAGTCGTTGGGAGTTCTTTCGTCTGCACTTCTTCATAAAACTGACTCCACGTAAGATCAATTTCTTCTTGATAAACTTCATTCCCAAAAATAACATGTAAGGGAATTAGATGTATATTCCATTTTTCGCGTAATTCTATCGGTATGTACGCGGTGCTATCCGTGACAATTGCCGTTCTCATAACGTTTTACCATCCTTGTTTAATTACTGCTCCATGTTATCTATTATTTTATCTGAAAAAGGAATAAAATGCATTAACTAGTCGTTAAAAAGGACACGCCCTCATGAGCGTGCCCTTTTAGAAAAACTTATCTTACTTCCACCCAGCCATTTTTAATCGCGACAACAACGGCTTGGGTACGGTCATTGACGTTCATTTTTTGTAAAATATTGCTAACATGATTTTTCACAGTCTTTTCACTGATGAAAAGGGATTCGCCAATCCCACGGTTACTTTTTCCATCCGCAAGCAATTGCAGCACTTCACATTCGCGGCGTGTTAACAGATGCAACGGACGGCGAATTTCGAGCGTTGGAACGTAACCGCCACCGCCGTGAGCAACACCGGCAGCCAGCTTCCGATATTCATTAACCAGGTTGTGTGTGACTTTGGGATGTAAATACGATCCTCCGTCAGCGACAACGCGGACAGCTTCAATCAAGGCATCGGCGTCCATTTCTTTTAAAAGATAGCCACAGGCACCTGTTTTTAGAGCATGTGTCACATAGTTTTCATCGTCATGAATCGATAAGATAATAATCTTTGTGTTCGGGAACTTTTCGATTAGTTCACGGGTTGCTTCGACACCATTCATTTGCGGCATATTAATATCCATAATGACCACATCCGGCTGGTGCTCCTGCACAAGGCCCAATGCCTCGCTGCCATCATCGCCTTCAGCCACGACTTGAAAAGCTTTCTCAAATTCTAGTATTCTCTTAACGCCTTCTCTGAACAGTTGGTGATCATCTATAATGACAATTTTGGTAGTCAAATGCTACGCCCCCTCATTTTTCAATTTCAATTTATCTTTACTTACGAATTTTGCTTTAGTTAAGTAATGGAACACGAATGAATACCTCGGTCCCTTTGTCAATTTTTGAATGGAAGGTAATTTCCCCGTCAAGCAGGTCGACACGTTCTTTCATCCCGATCATTCCAAAAGACTCGGGTTTGCGCTCCGTGAGATCAAATCCAACGCCGTTGTCCTTAATCAAAACGGTTACTGCGGTCTTGGTTATTTCCATTTTCACGGCAATTTCACAGGCATTTGCATGTTTGATGGCATTTTGCACGGACTCCTGAATGATTCGGAATAGGGCAACCTCAAACTTAGCAGGAAGTCGACGTTCTAGTCCCATATTTACAAAATTGATCTTCGATTGTTTATGATATTCTTCGATGGTTTGTAAATATTTTCTGAGGGTCGGAACGAGACCCAAATCGTCCAGCGCCATCGGCCGGAGATCATAAATAATTCGCCGGACCTCATAAAGGGCGGAACGGACCATGATTTTATAATTATGGATTTCAGAAAAAGCCTCGTCAGGGCCCCTATCTCGGTATACACGCTCAATTAAATCTGAGCGCATGATCACATTTGCCAGCATTTGCGCAGGCCCATCATGAATCTCCCTTGATAACCGCTTCCGCTCTTCTTCTTGTGCTTCAATAATTTTCAAACCGAAGTCTTGTTTAGCCTTGGCGTTTTGTAATGCTTTACCCACTTGCTCTAAATCGCTGGTCAAGTAATTCATGACCACTGAAATTTGCGAAATAAGCTGATCGGCACGGTCGATTGTATCATTTAAACCGACTAACCTTTTTTCAAGATCATCCCGTTTGTCCAACAGTTGCTTTTTATACTGCCAATTAATCGATAGATCCATTTGCAGCTGGTGGGCTTTTTCGTAGGCTTCCCTTACCTCTTCTTCTGAATACTTTTTAAAATTCATACTGACTTCTGATAACATAACCCTGGCTTCCTGAACCTGTACGTCAAGCTTGTCGCCCTCTTCAATCAGCTTTACCATCGTTTGCTTAATAGTACGAAGTTCAGTTGTCATATTTTCATAATCTTGGCGGCATTGCTCACCAATTTGAAAAATATCACTTTTACTACATGTTACAGTTTCAATCATTTCTTCGCGAATTTCATCAATTGACTTCACATTCATCTGCATAATTTTCATATCATTCCTCCAGGAGGGGCATATTTTCCCTTATTCCTTAAGGCCTATTAACATATTTTACCTTAAATTGCACCAAATAGCTAATCTAACATACATGGGTGGCCTCATACTTGGATGAAAAAAGTAGTATAATAGTAAGTATTCTATCCCATTCAACCATCCTTTTTATTAAAAAGTTTCTGGTTGAACCATGTCTATTATATCATTCGAACGTTACTTCTATATTAAAGGTATATTACATCTTTATTTTTAAAAAGAAAAGTACAAGTGCCCTGGTCCGCATGTAAGGCCTAGAGCGCTGAAGCTGGACAATTTTCAAGATTGAAATTTATACTTACCTTTTACAAAAGAAAGGAGCTTGTTATGCTGCCTCGATACTATACAGTGAAACAAATGGGAGAAAATGAAATCAACATCCAAAAGTCCCGTTTTATTGCCCATATTAAACGAGCCGAATCAGAAAATGAAGCCCAGGAATTCATTCAAACCATAAAAAAACAGCATTGGAACGCTACACACAACTGCTCCGCCTATCTCATCGGCGAGCATGACCAAATTCAGAAGGCCAATGATGACGGCGAGCCAAGCGGAACCGCTGGCGTTCCAATGCTTGAAGTGTTGAAAAAAAGAAAGCTGAAGGATACGGTTGTCGTGGTTACCCGCTATTTTGGTGGGATTAAATTAGGTGCTGGCGGGCTTATACGTGCATACGGCAAAGCAACATCGGAGGGATTAGACGCAGTTGGTATCGTCGAACGGAAGCTTGCACAGATTATCCACGTGAAAATTGACTATACCTGGCTTGGGAAAATTGAAAAAGAGGTTCGTGCTTCCGAGTATAAAATAAAAGATATTCATTATTTAGATACCGTTGAAGTTGAGGTTTATGTTGCAGAAGACCTTGTGCTACCATTTATGGATTGGATGGTTGAACTTACCAATGGCCAATGCGACATGAAAAAGGGGGATAAGCTTTATCTTGAGGAAGAATTAGGGTAATGCTATTTTAATGAAAATGGAAAACAATCCCAATGAACCCTTTATTTCCATAACACTAAACTACATAGGAAAAGTCTGGCTCAAAAGGTTACTAAATAAACTACCTTTCGAACTAGACTTTTCCTTTTGTTCTGAATTTATAAGATTAATCATGGTGGACAATCGCTAAAAACCAAACTTAGTGGATAATTTAATCAATTATCAATAGAAAAATCTACATATAGCATAAGTATAGGAGCTTATCGGTCGAACCTACCTTTGAAATCGATCGAGCTGCATTTTTCCAATGGCAGTTTAACACTTTTACCTTCTGCAGCAGATTTATAAATGGCAAGAACAAGCTCAAGTGCCCTTCTTCCATCTTCAGCAGTAACATACGGCTGTCTGTCATTTTGAATGGCATCAATAACGTCTGCGTAAAGAGGTGTATGCCCAAAACCGTACACACTTGGTGGATTTTCTTGATACTCTGCTTTAACAGCCTCGGGATCATCTTTTTTGTCTGCAAACTGCCACTCTTCAATTAAATTGACAGACTTTCCACCAGCTTTAACCGTGCCTGTTTCCCCGAATATATATAATGTTTCTTCAAGATTAGTTGGAAAAATATTTGTGGTCCCTTCCACAATTCCGTAACTTCCATTTGAAAATTTTATTAGAGCCATCCCTAAATCTTCCGATTCGATAAAGTCATGTTTCAAATTATCTGTCATACCGACTACTTCTGTTATGTTATCGCCCATCATCCAGCGCAATAAATCGATATTATGGATGCACTGATTCATTAGTGCCCCACCATCTTGTTCCCATGTACCACGCCAAGGCGCCTGTTTATAATAATCTTCTCCTCTATTCCAACGAATATGCGCTGTACCATGAAGTAATCTTCCAAAGCGTTCTTCTTCTATTGCTTCTCTTATTTTTTGGATAGACTTATTAAAACGGTTTTGGTGGCATGCACTTACTTTTACATTTTTTTCTTTTGCCATTTCAATGATTTGATCAGTTTCCTCTAACGATAAGGCAATAGGCTTTTCGATAATCAAATTACAGCCTGCTTCTATACAATCCAAAGCAATTTTCCCATGTTTTCCACTCTCGGTGCAAATAGCCACTAAATCCGGTTTTTCCTTTTCAAGTAGCTCTTTATAGTCAGTGTATTTAGGAGTCGAATGTGGAAGGTTAAAATTTGCAATTTTGTCCTCCATATTTTCTGGTACCACATCACATAAACCAACAATTTCAAGTTCGTTTTTAATAGCTGCGGCTATATGATTGGGTGAAATTCTCCCACAGCCAATGATTGCATATCTTAGACTCATGATGATCCCTCACTAATAATTCAATATTTTTTTCATTACTATTATCCTTCATTTCATTATTGTAATCAAGAGGGACAAGACGCCTGTTCACTTTTACGATAGCATATTGAAAAGAATGTAAGTGATCATGATAAAAAGGATCTCATCAATCATTGTCGAACTTTCGTACAATTCAACTTTCTAAAAACGGAAATAATCGTACCTTACTTCTCTATGTCCATCCGTTACACTCTAAAAAGGTGACAATATTCACTAAAATCAGCCAATACTCCTATTTTTTGCGACACCATTTAACATGGTTTTTTCCTTGCTTCAAATAAAGTCAATTGCCGCATATTGTCTTTTTTTGGAGAAGAGTGTCAAAAAAACCAATTGAATATATGAAGCAAATGAAATATAATTTAGCTGACATTAATTTAGTTTACTTCTATAGATGAAAAGAGGCGAATATATGGATAGAACTAGGGCCGGTAAGCGAAATAAGAAAAATTCAACGCCCTTTAAACGTGTGTTAAAGGGGATTTTAATATTGCTTCTTATTATTACCATTGCAGGTTTAGGCTATGCCGGGTATCTTACTTACACCATAAAAAACGTTGCAGATAAGAGTTATGAAGAACTTGACCATGGGAAAAAGTCAGATCTTCGTGAAGAGAAAGTAACATTAAAAAGTGATCCAGTTACAATCCTCTTAATGGGTGTAGATGACTATGTAAAAAATGATAAAGGCAGAACGGACACTCTTTTATTAATGGCCTTTAATCCTACTTCAAAAGAAGTCGCTATGGTTAGCATTCCACGTGATACAAGGGTGTATTTACCTTCTAAAGACAAAAGAGATAAAATTAATGCTGCATATGCATATGACAATGAACAGGGTGCAGTAGACGCAGTCCAAAGCTTAATCGATGTACCTGTTGACTATTACATTAAGACCGGTGTGAAAGGATTTAAAGAGGTAATAGATGAGCTTGGAGGAATCACAGTAGATGTCCCATTTAATTTTAAACAGGTAGATTTAAAAAATAAATATGTTTACTTTAAAAAGGGTCCAATGACATTAAATGGCCGAGAAGCCCTTGCCTTTGTCCAAATGAGAAAAGAAGATCCTCGTGGTGATTTTGGAAGAGAGGAAAGACAACAGGAAGCCATAAGAGCAATGGCAGATAAGGCTGTTTCATTAAATACTTTGACCAAGGCTAATAGAATTATTGAAACGCTGGGTTCAAATATTAAAACCAATATTCAATTAAATGAGTTGCTAGGTTTACGCACATTTTATGAGGAAATACAGAATAAAGAGTTTAACAGACTAGAGCTTGAGGGGGAAGATAAGATGATAAATGGTATATACTATTTTGTTCCCACCCAACAATCTGTTCAGGAAGTTGGAGATGAGTTAAGAAGAGTTCTTGAAATCAACCAAAATACTCAAGCATCTACTGACCTCCAAGATAATAATTCAGACTCAAATAATTAAACATAACAAAAAAATATAAAATAAAATCCTTTACTTAGTATTATGCGTTTACTTATTCAATGTAAAGGATTTTATTATGAACTACTTTTTTTAGCCAATTCCAGCTAATAATCTAGTGATAATTAGTTGTATTTCTATTGGAAATTACAGAAATACACTTTGAAAATATATTATTTTACGTTAATCTATCAATATTACAAAATTATATTCTTCTAGGAGGAAAAAATGAAAAGAAAAGTTTTGAGCACAGTAATTTTATTAACTGTTGGATTTGGAATCGGAACAGTAACTACAACTAGCGCTAATGCAGAAACCAATTATGTTATAGCTAGTGTTGAATGGGTATTATCGAAAATATCTCCTCTTGAACAGAAAGTTAATCAACTAGAGCAAAGAGTCTCAAGTTTAGAAAATGGGGAAGCACCCACAGCTCCACCAGTTCAATATTCTAGTGTTTTTGTAAACAAAGTAACTGCAGTAAAAAAAGGAGCAAGTTCCACCTATGATACCTTCTTTAATGCTCCTCAAGGAACAATTCTTTCATATGATAGTACTTATCAAAATAGTGTAACAGGTGAAAAATGGTATATTGTTAAATTATCAGATAATAGATTAGGAGCAATTAAATCGACAGATACTTCATTGCAATCTCAGAATCCATCTAGTTTTTCTAAAGTGGTGTTCACAAAGAATGCAATAATTAAACGTGGGGCAGCGGCAAGCTATGAAACTATTTATACAGCAAGTACTGGGGAATCACTTGTTTACAGCAGTACTTATGTAAATTCAACAACTGGAGAAAAGTGGTATATCGTAAAAACTCCAAATGGGAAATTTGGTGCTGTACTTTCTTCATTTGCTGAGGTGATTAAATAATAATGCGCCAAAAATTCTTTATGGTAATAGTATTTACTTTTGCTATATTATTATTAAGCGATCAAGATACACAAGCAGCTGTTAATCCAGTCACATATAGTAATCCTATTAGGGTAGAAGTTTCCGATAGCAACACTGGGCTAACAACAAATGGATTTTATCAAATAAAAAATTTAACAACTAATGAAATACTATTATTAAAAACAGGATTACCAATAAACTTCCAAAAAAGTGGTGCTGCCGTTCTTGCAAATTTTGGTGCATATTCTTTAAGCTCAACGATTGGTTTTGAGGTTAATGAGGTCGCCGGTGTAAGTAAGTATGTAACTTTTAGCGGAAAAAAAGGTGCTAAACGCAATGCTTCCGTAACTGATCCTGATGTTGTTAGTTATAACAATGGGGAAGCTGCAGAGTACGTGAGCACTTACACTAATACATCAAATGGGCAAACATGGTATTTAATAAAAGCAAAAAACGGAAATCAGTTAGCCGTTTTAGTTGATCAATACGTAGAACTTAAAAATGCACCAGGCCTCAATACTGCAATTGTAAATTCAATAAAAACAGGCTATAACGAATTTAGAGGCAGCTTTAAATATGATGGATCCGCTACAAAACCACTATTAATAAATATCTTGTCCATGCAAAATTATTTAAAAGGTGTGGTTCCAAATGAAATGCCGGCAAGCTGGCATTTAAATGCACTTAAAACACAGGCTATTGCAGCTAGAAGTTATGCCTATATTAAAAATCAACGAAGCATTTTATCAAAAACAACCTCTAGTCAAGTTTATAATGGCTATAAATCCGAAAATGCACAAACAAACAAAGCTGTTGACGAAACAAATGAACTATATGTTAAATATAATAACAAAGTGATTGAAACATTTTTTTACTCGACAAGTGGTGGTCGTACAGCCAGTGTAGGAGATGTCTGGAATTCAAATCAAGCTGATTTCCCATATCTAGTTTCGGTAGAGGATGCATATGAAAACTCCCCTTCCTATAGCAATTGGACTAGATCCTTTTCATCAAGGTCTATTCTTAACCAATTTGGTTTTGGCAGTAATGTACAATTGACAGATATTGTTCCAATACAAACCAAGGTTTATAGGAATACAGGTGCTACAACAAATGGTGAGATTTCGGGTATAACAGTTACGACAACGTCTGGGAGCAAAACACTATCTGGAAATGAGTCCTTTGTAAGAAAGCTTTTCCCAGTGGAAGGTTCCTATGGTTTCTTGCCAAGTAACTGGTTCGTTATTCAAGCGAAGAAAAATTTTAAGATTCAAACTCCAAATAGTTCCATTGAGCAATTTGGAATTAGTGGCGCAACAGTCCAGCTTTCTAATGGTGTAACAACTATTAGTACAGACACTGTCCAAATGAATGATTCTAATTCAAGTATAACTATTCCGAGTGATCCACCATCAATTTCGTTGATAGGAAAAGGATTTGGACATAGGATTGGTATGAGCCAGTACGGTGCTAAAGGATATGCTGAGCACGGCTGGACATATACACAAATATTAACACATTATTTTACTGGAACGACTATTGGTGGGTTATAATGAAATTAGGTAAGACTGTTCAGCCTTCCCCCCCATATGAATTAAGTGAGGGATCACTTACTTAAATAGTAGCCCTCCATTTTCAAAAAGGGGCCTCTGTTCTAACAGAGGCCCCTTTTTAGTTATTTCCTTGAAAACACCGCACATAATTTCCAATATCCAACGATTTATACGAATGGCTCCTGAAATTAACAATCCCTTTTATAATTCTAAACTGTTGTGGTTAAGCCCCCGTTTGCAAATGCAAATGTTGTAAAGTTTATCCGATCCTGTCAAAGTAAAAAAAATGGCCCTTCATCTACAGAAAAAGCAGTTGTGCGAGGGATTTTACATTCACAACACATTCACATTCCTATTTCATTATGAATTCTTAAGAATTGAAATTAAGTTAAAATAATCTCAAAGGTGGGTATTTGGGTTTCTCAAAAGTCTGGGAATGCCCTCTTGCTTTAGAGGAGCATTCCTAGATAATTACCTTCTTACGTTTTATGGAATCCCATAAACTATAAACTTTTTTTCCCTTGATTCAGATAATCTTTAAACCCTCTTAAGAAGTCAACCTTCATCTTTTGTAAGACTAACAAACCTAAAAACAAGACGATTAATAGAATCCAAAATGGATTAAACACAAAGTCAACGAATCCCCCAACCATTACGCGTGGGATAGTAACGGTAAAATAAATAAAAATACTTAATGTGATTGGATGTTTAATTATTCTAATAAAACTAATATACATTATTTGAATAAAGACACCAATATACAAGGTCCCAATTATAATTCCGGCAAATCCAAAATTTGCATAGGCCTCACCAGCAAATATGGTATTTAAAACACCAGCAATGCCTGCAGTGACCTTTTCAGGATAAACAGTTTCCATTACCTCTCTTGCAGAACGAACCTGGGGTTCAAAATCATAAAGCTGCAGTAATATATTGGGCAAGCTTTTCCCATGTAAAAAAGGTAATTTATTCCCAAACAAATCTAAATGAAGAAAGAATGGTGAAATTTGTGATAAAATCAACCTGCCAATCGGCCCAGTATTGTATGACAAAAATTCAGCAGGAGTTCTCACACCTTGAATAAAAACATACATACAAACCAATAAAAAGGAGCCAATTATTCCGATAATGGAAACCCTTTTGATATTTAAGGTAAATTTGCCTAAGTAAATATTCAATAGGATAAACATTAAAAAGTAAAAGAAAACAGGTGCTTTTTGAAGATCATATACATTAATCAATATGGAAAGGAAAAACAAAATGATAAACAATAATCTCCAGCGAATAGAGCGGGTATTTATCGAATAAGCATAGGCAATAAAGGATAATAAAGGGGTTAACCCCAAAGCAAATATGTTTCGTATATACTCATTTCCCTTAAATCCCCTTGAGGCTTCAATCCTAAGTTTCCCTAAATCTGAACTTCCCTTTAGAAGCTCAAGTATAGGTATATGCTCAAGTTTTATAAAAGTATAAAGAATTGAAGCGACACTAAGAAAAGAGAGTACGCTAATAATAAAGAAAAAATCCCGACTATTTATTCCACTAATATTAATGCGGGACTTTAAATACTCATTAAATTCCTTCTTTGCATTAAACCCCAGACACTTTGACACAAGTACCATTGCTAATGGTAGAAAGACCATAATATAACAAATATACATGAAACCAATCTTTCGGTATTCTTGATGTTCTAATCTATCCAACATATAATGGTGATCAATGTTTAAGACTATAAGTAATGGCCCAATAAAACTTGAAATTAGCAAGGAATAGTAAAAAACCAACGAATGTAAGTTAGGCTTTAATGGAGACAAAGAACCGGAACTCTTTTGAAATAAATAAATGGATATAATCAAGGTCGCTATCCAGATTAGGATGTACAGCAAAATGAAATCACCTACTCTTTTGCACTAAACGAATTTTATCAAGTTTCACTACAAAGAAGACTGCTCCCAATAGGGCCAACCATGGGATGGAAATAAACCACTTACTTAAGTCTAATTCGTAAATGAAAGTTACCGTTAGCATTGCCACTAGGCCTACTAAAAAAATAAAACCATTTTTCTTAATAGATAGTGGAATATAATAAAACTCCTGGCTCTTTTTGAAAATAATTACATTTACAAATAAATAAGATAAAACCAAGGCTATTGCTGCCCCCCATATGGATAAGAGCGGAATAAGTATAATATTTAAAATCACACTTAAAATTGCTGAATAAATAACATACTTTGACAATACTTTTGTTTGCTCCTTAATAAATAAACCGACAGAAATGATCAAGTAATAAAAACTTAAAAAAGAGCCGAGACTTAAAAATGCAATATATTTACTCGCACCTTGATAGGCATTTGAGCTCACCATTATCTTCATTAAAAATGGCGCGATTGTCGCCACCCCTACTAAGCCAACCATGCCCAGCATTAATATAAGGGAGGATATCTGTGCGTAAATTTGAGGTGCATTTTCATTTTTCTGAATGGATAACGAGTATGGGCGCCAAGCCATTTGAATACTAGAAGTAAGAAGGCTGATCATTGCAGCAAATTTAATGGCTACCCCGTAAACTCCTGCACTCTCCAGTGATTCCATATGTGTAAGAAAAAAGCGATTGGCAAAAGTAATAACCCAAAAGGCAATGGATGCTGGTACCAAAGGAGCACCATATGCTAAAATTCGCTTTAATATCTTAAAATCCACTTTAAAGCTAAAAAACTTTATGATTGGAATGATTAAAACTAGGATGATAAGTGCTCCGCTTACGAGTCTTGATACATAAACTGATTCTACCTTATAGTTTAAGTACTTTAACAAAACAAAGGTAAAACTAGCAACCAGACCTAACTGAATTAGCGTTATGACAGCCACTTTCTTAGCTTTAAATTGATAGCGGTAATACGTTAATATCAGCGTAATAACCGATTCAGAGACAAGTACGACTCCAGCCAAGATAAATAGCTTAGAATAGCTGCTTATACCTAATAAGAATTTAGAGAATAGTGGGCCAAATATAATAAATAACAGTAAAAAGAATACAGCTAATAAGAATCTGAAGGTTAAAACGGTTTGAACAAATTTATCCTGTTCCTTATGGTCATCCGTTTTAAAAAAATAAAATGCTAGTGCATTATCTGTTCCAAAAATAACAACAAAAGTCAACACAGAAACCATCGCCTCTATGTTTTCAAATACACCCATTTCAGTCGTAGTTAAATAATGTGTATAAATTGGGAGCATAAGAAAGGCAATTAATTTTGTACCCACATTCATTAAAGCATAAAGGAGGGTCTCCCCTCCCAATTTTTTTAAGTGCTTTAACACCGTAAACAACCCCACTACAAATTAAAGTTTTACATAGTTCTCTGGTTTTTTGAAATTCTTCATAGCATTTCTTGTATCAAAGACAACCTTGGCATTTTCTGAAAATAAGTTGTAATCAATATCTGTATGGTCAGTAGTAATAAGAACAATATCAGCATCTAAAACTAATTCTCTTGTCAATTCAACCGTCTCAATAACTTCTCCATCTAGTCTGAAGGATGGCACAAATGGATCGACTACATTAAACGCTGAACCTTCTGATTTTAACTTACTTAGAATTGGTAAGACAGGAGATTCCCTTACGTCGTCAATATCCTTTTTATAGGCAACCCCGATAACCAGGACATTTGAACCCCTTAAGGACTTACTATCATTATTTAAAATACGCATGGTGCGGTCAACTACGATATCTGGCATAGCATTATTAATTTCCCCAGACAATTCAATTAACCGGGTATGGTAATTATATTCTCTTGCTTTATAAGTAAGATAAAATGGATCAATTGGAATACAATGCCCACCTAAACCAGGACCAGGGTAGAAAGCCATAAAACCGTATGGTTTTGTTTTAGCTGCATCAATTACTTCCCAAACATCAATGCCCATTTTTTCACACAGGATGGCCATTTCATTTGCTAACGCAATATTAATATGGCGGAAAGTATTTTCGTAAATTTTTTCCATTTCCGCAACAGCAGGGCTAGAAACCTCAAATACTTCTCCTTCTAATACAGAACGATATAACATAGCAGCAACCTTAGTGCAATTTTCCGTTACCCCACCCACTACTTTTGGAGTGTTTTTTGTTTTAAACAATTTATTACCAGGGTCAACCCTTTCAGGTGAATAGGCAATAAAAATATCCTCGCCACATTTTAATCCAGTTTGTTCTAACGTTGGAACAACAATCTCTTGGGTTGTACCCGGATAAGTAGTAGATTCCAAAACCACTAACATCCCAGAATGAGCGTATTTAGCTATTTCTTTGGTTGAAGATTCTACATAAGAGGTATCTGGCTGTTGATAGATATCTAATGGAGTAGGAACACAAATAGCAACAGCATCTACTTCTTTTATTCTAGAATAATCAGTAGTAGCCGTTATTAATCCACTTTTAACAAGCTCTTTTAATTCCTCATCAACTACGTCCCCAATATAATTAATCCCTTGATTTACTTTTTCTACTCTTGATTCTTGTACATCAAAGCCAATTACCTTAAATCCTGCATTTGCTTTTTCAACCGCTAATGGTAAACCAACATATCCTAACCCGACGACCCCTATAACAGCATTTTTAGTTTGAATTTTATTTGTTAAATCATTAAAGAAATTCATCAATTTTTCATCCTTTTCTACGTTTTAGTATCCGCGTCTAGCATCCAATATATATTTCCATAATGTTACTAAACATAATGATAAAAATAACCCAATTATAAATCCAACTAATATATTGGACGTTGTATTGGTTTTTTCTTTTACAATCATACTATCTAGCCTTTGGGCTTTTGTAAAATTTGATACCTTATCATCTAGTTGGTAAATCTCTTGTGTTAGATCAAGAAACTTTTTATACAAAGGCTGTATACTATTACCCCTTTTAGTATCTTTATCTAATCCAGTGTTTTCAATTTCTTCTGAATAATTGTTTATCATCTCATCCAGATTATTCTCTTGCTCTTTTCGTTTTGCTAGGTTGTCATTTAATTTTTTTAATTGAACATCTGAATTATCTTCAAGTCTTTTCCCATAATCCTTTTCAATCCTTGTAAATATTTCCTTTATTTCCTCTTGATCAGCTGAATGACTAACAAAGGTAACCATGTTTTGTCCTGGTACTATGTCTACCTTATCAGAAATTTCTTCAGGTAGATTGTTTTTGATTAACTCCTTTATAACCAAATCAGGTTTTGTAACCTCACCTGTATAGTAGGGAAGATTCCCAACATAGGGAGTCTCCTTTACTAGCCCAATGGCTAAACCAGCAACAATACCAAGAAGAGGAAGTGCAACTACAAGCCATTTCTTCTTCCAAAAAAACATTAAGTATTCATATAATACAAATCTCTCACGACCATCCGACAAAACTTACAATCCCCTTTCTCAGATCAAGCACCATTCGTCTATTTATAAAACTTCACTATATTTTCAACTACATATTCAATTTGTTCTCTTTTCAATTCTGGGAACATCGGAAGAGAGATTGCTTCTTTAGCTGCTTTTTCAGATATCGGGAAATCCCCTTCTTTATATCCTAACTCTTTAAAGACAGGCTGAACATGTAATGGTAAAGGGTAATAAACCATGGAGTCAATTCCCTGTTCTTTTAAGAAGGACTGCAATTTATCACGTTCCGGAACCCTAATTGTATATTGGTGAAAAACGTGGAAATTACCCTCTTTCTCAACAGGGGTTTCTACCTTATTTCGTAATTCCTTATTAATAAGTTCCGAATATAATTGAGCATGCTGTCGTCTTTTTTCAATCCATGAATTTAAATGTTCAAATTTCACATTTAATACAGCTGCTTGTAATTCATCAAGACGACTGTTATATCCCAGCACATGGTGATAATACTTTGGTTTGCTGCCATGAACACGAATCACACTCATTTTTCCAGCAAGATCCTCATTATTTGTAACTACCATTCCTGCATCCCCATAAGCACCTAAGTTTTTAGTTGGGAAAAAACTAAAACAGCAAGTATCACCTAAAGAACCTGTTTTTCTCCCTTTATATGTGGCACCTATTGCTTGTGCAGAATCTTCTACAATAAACAAGTTATGTTTTTTGGCTATTTCTATTATTGGATCCATATCAGCAATTTGACCATAAAGATGAACTGGAATAATTGCTTTTGTTTTTTCGGTTATCGCCTCTTCTATTCTTGAAGGGTCAATATTGAACGTAACAGGATCAATATCAACAAATACAGGAGTAGCTCCAGCTCTGGCAATCGCACCAGCAGTAGCAAAAAAAGTGAATGGTGTTGTAATAACCTCGTCACCAGATTGTACACCGCATGCCTGTAAGGAAATATGTAGTGCATCTGAGCCGTTTGCAACACCAATTCCATATTGAACATCAGAATAGTTCGCCACGTCTTTTTCTAGCTTTTTAACATTATCTCCAAGGATAAATCGAGAAGAGCTCATCACTTCATCCAATTTAGTTAAAATTTCTTCTTTCAAATCCAAATATTGTTCAGATAGATCTAACATTGGTACTCGCATTATTATTCTTCTCCTTTAAAAAAAGTAAAACCCTTTGTTATAATAACACAAATAACATA
>NZ_JAANMZ010000024.1 GCF_011250555.1 Bacillus sp. MM2020_4
TCCTCATGAGAGGAAATGGATTATCCGGTATTAGCACCGGTTTCCCGGTGTTATCCCAGTCTTACAGGCAGGTTGCCCACGTGTTACTCACCCGTCCGCCGCTAACCAATGGGAGCAAGCTCCCAAAGATTCGCTCGACTTGCATGTATTAGGCACGCCGCCAGCGTTCGTCCTGAGCCAGGATCAAACTCTCCAAGAAAGTTGATTAGCTCATTTTGTTACGTTGGCTTAGTTTCATATATATTGAAACTAAAAAATATTGTTTGTTGACGTTTTTGTTTGTTTAGTTTTCAAAGAGCAATAAAAGGTATTTTGGAGCGGGTGATGAGAATCGAACTCACAACATCAGCTTGGAAGGCTGAGGTTTTACCACTAAACTACACCCGCGTATTTATTTTTATAATGGTCGGGAAGACAGGATTCGAACCTGCGACCCCTTGGTCCCAAACCAAGTGCTCTACCAAGCTGAGCTACTTCCCGAAAAGTAATGGCGCGCCCGGAAGAAGTCGAATCCACAACCTTCTGATCCGTAGTCAGACGCTCTATCCAATTGAGCTACGGGCGCATTATTTAAAATCAACTTTTAAAGTATATCATACTCAGGTTTGGTTTGTCAACAAGTTTCTTTGGTGCGGCCGAGAGGACTTGAACCTCCACGGGGTTACCCCCACTAGGCCCTCAACCTAGCGCGTCTGCCATTCCGCCACGACCGCAAGTGAATTAGCGACAAAAATAATCATAACACATTAACCAGTATAATTCAAGTGGTAATGTTTGGTGCGGGTGAAGGGAGTCGAACCCCCACGCCTTGCGGCGCCAGATCCTAAGTCTGGTGCGTCTGCCAATTCCGCCACACCCGCATATTTTTTTTATAAAAGTGGCTGGGCTAGCTGGATTTGAACCAACGCATGTCGCAGTCAAAGTGCGATGCCTTACCGCTTGGCTATAGCCCAATAAAGAAGTGATGAATAAGAAACAGGAAATGAATCAAAGTCACTTCCCGCTCCAGATGACCCCTACGGGATTCGAACCCGTGTTACCGCCGTGAAAGGGCGGTGTCTTAACCGCTTGACCAAGGGGCCGGAATTGCAGAAAACATATGGCGGAGAAGGAGGGATTTGAACCCTCGCGCCGGTCACCCGACCTACACCCTTAGCAGGGGCGCCTCTTCAGCCTCTTGAGTACTTCCCCATATGGCTCCGCAGGTAGGACTCGAACCTACGACCGATCGGTTAACAGCCGATAGCTCTACCACTGAGCTACTGCGGAATAATGATTTCAATAAGGCGTTTGCCCTATCGACTCTTACCATTATAATGACGAAACAATAGAAAGTCAACATGATTTTCGGATAAAAATCTCTTCCATATTCTTACGTTATTCAAGGATTATTTCTTTCAGCTTTGTCAATTTCCCTCGACATTTCCCACACACATACCTACTTGTATCAATGGTTCTTCTTCTCTTATATGAGAGCTTACAGTTCGTACACTCATAAATGAGTATCTTTTTAGCCGTGCGTTTCGCTTGCCGCTCTGGTAGCGGTGTGCAAAATCTTGGTGCTCCTACCTTTTTCAATAACATCTTGAATGCTTGATCTCGATGCTGATGGCCTTTTCCTTCTATGTGAAGGTGATAATGACATAGTTCATGCTTGATGATGCCTACTAATTCTCTTTCACCAAGCTGCTCCAGGTACTTCTTATTGATTTCAATATTATGTGTACCGAGTAGGTATCTTCCACCCGTCGACCTTAATCTTGGATTGAACGACGCTTGATGTTTGAATGGTTTGTCAAACGAATCAATTGATATCTTCTCAACCAACAATTGAAGTGCTTTTTGTTCCATTTTTAAGATCTCCCGCCTTCCGCACGAACGTTGACAACCCATTATAGCATATATTGTATATACCTTTAGATTGATGAACTTTTCGGGAGGTTTTATTTATGCCAACTTGGTTGCAAAACCAAATGAAAAGGGCCTTTTATGAGAAGGATCGCTATCAGATTAAGCTGTTAAATCAGTGCTGGTTTTTTTACAGAAAAAAACACTGCTCTTAGAGGCAGTGTTTCTTATTTTTAAGATGCTCTGAGTCTGAAGGATCCCTTGCTCTATGCCGTCGGCAGCATGGTTAAGGCAACGCGGCCCTTTTTCATATCGACAGAGTCCACCCAAACAGTAACGACATCTCCTACAGAGACGATGTCTAGCGGATGTTTCACAAATCGATTGCTTAGTTTTGAAATATGCACAAGCCCATCCTGCTTCACACCAATATCGACAAACGCTCCAAAGTCAACGACATTTCGAACCGTTCCTTGCAGTTCCATTCCTGCTTTAAGGTCCTCAAGTTTTAGAACATCCTTTTTCAGTAGCGGACGAGGCAAATCATCACGCGGATCTCGTTCCGGTCTTACCAAGGCATCTATGATATCCCTTAGGGTAAGTACGCCGATTGAAAGTTCTTCAGAAACTAGTTGTAAATCGAGACCGTTAAGTGCGGTCTTAAGCTCTTCCGACCCTAGGTCATTAGCGGTAAAACCAAGGCTACCCAACAGCTTTTTTACTTCATCATAGTTCTCCGGATGAATTCCCGTCCGATCAAGCGGCTGTTTACCATCCAGTACACGTAAAAAGCCGATTGCTTGTTCATAAGTCTTCGCGCCGAGACGAGGGACCTTCTTCAATTGAACGCGGCTTGTAAATTTTCCTTCCTCCTCGCGCTTTTTCACAATATTGTTTGCAGCTGTTTTGTTTAATCCTGCTACATACTGTAGAAGCGAGGATGAAGCGGTATTGACATTGACACCAACCCGGTTAACAGCAGTCTCGACGACAAAATGCAAGGATTCAGATAAGCGTTTTTGCGTAACATCATGCTGATATTGGCCGACACCCACTGATTTAGGATCTATTTTTACCAATTCAGCTAGTGGGTCTTGCAAGCGGCGTGCGATAGAGACGGCACTTCTTTCTTCTACTTGAAAAGTAGGAAACTCTTCTCTAGCAAGGTCTGAAGCGGAATAGACACTGGCACCTGCTTCATTAACGATTAAATAGAAGATTTCTTCTTCCATTTCTTTTAATATATCGGCAACAAACTGTTCCGTCTCCCGCGATGCCGTACCATTTCCGATGGCCGCCATTTCCACCTTATACTCACGTAAAATCTGTATAAACTTTTCACGCGCTTCCTTTCTTTTCGAGACCGGTGGGTGCGGGTAAATCACATCGATTTTTAGGACTTTCCCCGTTTCATCTACTACTGCTAATTTACAACCGGTACGATAGGCAGGGTCAACACCGATGACCACTTTTCCTTTTAGAGGCGGCTGCAATAATAGATTACGGAGATTTTCCGAGAATATATGAATGGCTTGTTCTTCGCCCTTTTCCGTTAACTCACTGCGGATTTCTCGTTCAATTGACGGCTGGATCAAACGTTTATAGCTATCTTCCATGGCCTCCAAGACAATCGGGGCAACCGGAGAATGCTGATTACGAATCCATTTTCTCGATAGATAGGACAAAATAAGATCGCTATTCATTTTAATAGAAACCCGTAATATGTCTTCTTTTTCACCACGATTTAAGGCTAACGTTCGGTGTGGGACAATTTTGCTAACCGGTTCCTCATACTCATAGTACATTTCATAAACTTTTTTCTCGTCCTTCTCCGCATCTTTTACACTTGAAGCGACATGACCTGATTTCAATGTTTCTTTGCGGATCCACTTACGGCTTTCCGCATCATCAGAAACCCATTCAGCGATGATGTCCTTTGCGCCGGCAATGGCATCTTCAACTGCAAGTACCTCCTCTGTTAAAAATTGCTTCGCTTTTTCTTCCATACTGTCTTTCGGAAATGTCATCAACCATTCAGCAAGTGGTTCCAAGCCTTTTTCCTTGGCAACAGTCGCTTTCGTCCGCCTTTTTTGTTTATAAGGACGGTATAAATCTTCCACCTCTTGAAGTTTTTCCGCCTTCGTTATACTTTGGCTAAGTTCTTCCGTTAATTTGCCCTGTTCGGCAATAATGCGAAGAACCTCTTCCTTTCTTTGCTCTAGGTTTTGTATGTACTGTGAGCGTTCCATAATGGTACGGATTTGCACTTCATCGAGGGCACCGGTCATTTCCTTTCGGTAGCGGGCAATAAACGGAACGGTATTACCTTCACCTAATAACGAAATAACACTTTTCACTTGTTTATAAGGGATCGCTAGTTCAGCGGCTATTTTTCCTAACATTTGTTCATCCTTTACGGCTGTATCGATCACTAAATTTTTCCTCCATTCACTTTTCCTATATTGTACCAAAATCGTATGGGTGTTTCATTAAACATCCCAGTCCATGCGCGTTTCAATGCAAAAATAAAAGCAAGCTATGTTAGCTTGCTCATTGGCAGAAATATCACGAGGCATGATATGTATGAAAAAACGCTCTTTTTAAAAGAGCGTATTTAAAACTAAAATTCGATGAGTCCTAAGCTTACTTGCAAGGCTTCATCCACTTTCTCCATCATTTCGTCATCGAGATGGGTGATTTTATCGGTTAACCGCTGCTTATCAATTGTACGAATCTGCTCTAGCAGAATGACCGAATCTCGTTCAAATCCGTAGCGCTTCGCATCAATTTCTACATGTGTTGGAAGCTTCGCTTTTTGGATTTGAGCTGTAATCGCTGCAACAATCACTGTGGGACTAAACCGATTCCCGATGTCGTTTTGGATGACAAGTACAGGACGGACGCCGCCTTGTTCAGAACCAACAACTGGGGATAGGTCCGCGAAATATACGTCACCACGCTTGACAATCAAAGGGTTACCCTCCGCTTACAAGACGTTCTACAGTATGTTCTGCCTCATATTCTGCCAGAAATGCTTCTGATGCAATTCTAAGATTGATCTTTGCCATTTCCATGTATCCACGTCTCATCGACTCGCGAATTTGTCTCTTCTTTCGTTCGCGCAAATACATCTTTGTTGCTTGGTAAATAAACTCGCTCCGGTTTACATTTTCTTGCTTAACGAAACCATCTAACTCAGTTAAAAGATGTTGCGGTAACTTCACTAAGATTTCCGTAGTTGCGCCGGATTCAGACACAAACATACACCTCCACCATCACTACACACCATTTTTAGCTAACCAGAAATGCATTCTGTCGCATAAATACAACACCTCATGAACGGCCCTTAAGCACGCTATTCGGCGAGTTTTATCTGTACCATATTTTATAATAACACTAATCGAGCCCAATTCATAGACTAAATATAATTCTACTGTATTATAAGCCAATTAAAGATCCTTTTATGCACAAATTACCGCAATATCATAAATATGTTCGAATTTCCTTATTTACGCCTGTTATTGATGAAGGAGCCCATTTTTTATATCGACAATTTTTCCGTCCTTTTTATACAGGCGTGGAACACGATTTGATATAATACATGGCACCTCATAATTTATCGTTTCAAGTTTTGCAGCGATTTCATTCACTGAGATAAATTGCTCCTCCTGCCTCCCAATTAACGTTACTGGTGTCCCGATAGGCATATACGAAGGAAGACGCACCATACACTGATCCATACAGATCCTGCCGACAATCTTCGAACGGTTTCCACCAACAAGTACTTCCTGGTCTTTCAGTTTGCGGATCCACCCGTCAGCGTAGCCAATTGGAATCGTACCTATCCACTCCCCTTCTTCACATTCGTAGGTTGCCCCGTAACTCACTTTATCTCCCTTTTGCAGCTGTTTTACATGGACAAGCCGGGAATGCAGGGAGAAACTTTCCTTTAACGGAAATGGAATTTCCTTTTCCATCTCAATAGAAGGGGTTAATCCATACATCGAGATTCCGAGACGCACCGCATTAAAATAGGCATTAGGAAAGCGGATTGCTGCTGCACTATTACTGGTATGGACATACTTTGGACGTTCCGTTAGGCAGCTGACTATTTCCTCAAAGCGAGTAAGCTGCTGTTTAAAATAGGTACTATCCAGTTCATCCGCAGTGGCAAAATGGGTAAAGATTCCTTCTAGAAGAAATCGTTCATCCGCTAAAATGATTTGCTCAACGACGTTTAATTCCTCACTGCTCCGAACACCGAGCCTGCCCATACCCGTATCTACCTTGATATGAAACGATACCCGTTCACCCGTTACTATATATTTTTGCGCTTCTTCAAGCCATTCCTTTTGAAAAACAGTTAGCGTGATCATATATTTTGCTGCCATTCGAATATCTTCAGGACGGGTCGCACCCAGCACGAGAATCGGCGCCGTGATTCCCTTATTTCTTAAGGCGATGGCTTCATCCATAAAGGCGACTGCCAGATACTTCGCCCCTGCCGCAAGTGCTGTTTCCGCTACCTGAATATCCCCGTGGCCATAAGCATTGGCTTTCACAACTGCCATAATATCGACTTGGCTAGGTAAATGTCTTTTAAAGGAACTGACATTTTCAGTGATCCCATCTAAATCGACCTCAACCCATGTATCTCGATAAAAATATCCTTGCTTTTCCATATTTCTTTCCACTTCCTAAAATAAATTAGAACTGTTTTTATTTTATCACAAAAAGTAAAAAACAGGCTCCCAATAGTGAGAGCCTGCAGAATGTGTAAAGATTATTTTACCGCGTCGCCTTGAACCGATTTAGCTACCTCAATCATTTCTTCAGTCGTTAGGTTTTTCGAAGCAATCATGTAATCAACTCCGCCATGTGACCATGACAGGGAATGGTCGGAAACCGCTCCAATCGTGACACCTAAATCAACGATATCACCTTCCACATTGGTTGGGGAAGTGGATGCCACTTTCGCTGTAACCTTTTCTTGGACAAGCGTAAATGATTTTTTACCGTCATAGGTGAGAACTACCCTTTTACCATCCTGGATATTGATTGTCTTTTCCCCGATCAACTTGGTTCCTGTTAGCTTATAGGTCGGATACATGACAGTAAAGGCTTGATCGCCGCCAGTTGCCATCGCCGGTAAATTAAGCTGGGCACGGGTCATGTTCTTCTTCATATCGAAATCATCCTTATCAAAACTTGCATTAAACGTTACCTTCGAAAATTCAACCGTCACAAGGGCATTCCGATCAGGATCCATCACTTTTACCATAGCTGGCGATAAATCACTTTTATTAAGCTTAATTTCTTGGATTGGAAGCATACTATTATTTTGATAACGTGTTTTCGTTTCAAATACATAATGGTCTTTTGTTGAGGTGAACTTAGCCTCTTTATCTGCGACAATATCTTTAATCAATGATTCATATAAATAGGCCTGGCTGCTGTTTTGCGGCCAATCACTTTGAAAACGGAAGCTCTTATTCAATGCAGGAGTAAGAACGAACACCCCTTGGTTATTTCGTAAAATCATTTGGCTTTGGTCTTTTTCGGCATTTTTCAAATTGACGCGATAGAATGTTGGGTCCTTATGCCAGATTTCTACCTTATACACCTGTGAGTCAGCGCCCATTTTCAACGTCATCGTTGCATTCACCTTATAGCTGGTTAAGTCACCTTGTTTACCCTTTAATTCCTTCACCACATCGTCCTGTGATTTTGAACCACAGGCAGCAAGCATAAAAATGACGACCAGCCCCATTAAGAGGAGCAACCACTTTTTCCTCATCCCTTCAACCCCTTCTTGTCTCATTTCATATGATTATCAAAGAAGAGAAAGGCAGGAATCAGGCTTCAATAACCATAGCTGACCTTGTCTCTCCTATTTCCCTATGAATATATGAGACAACCTGGGTGAATATGCGAAAAAAATATAAGCGGAAGGCGCCCGGAGCTGGACGATTCTCAACGTTTACTCACTCTCAATAATTACTTGCGCAACTGCATACTCCCTGCTGTGGGAGATTGACAGATGCGCCTTCACCTCTGGCCTTACAATAAGCGGCTTCCCCAGTTGGTCTGTATCTATTTCAATATCTAAAAAGGAAAGCTCTTTCCCAATACCTGTGCCCATCGCTTTTGAAAAAGCCTCCTTTGCTGAAAATCTACCTGCTAAAAATTCCACCTTTCTAGTTTCGGATAAGTCCTCAAACTTACTCTTTTCATTACTTGTTAGGATTCGGTCGACGAATTTACTTTGTCTAGCGATAATCTCCCGCACCCGTGAAAGTTCAATAATATCAATCCCAATCCCTTTAATCATCGTTCATCTTCCTTCTATTTAATATATCTTTTGCATAATAGTGTATAAGACAGAGAATCTGTTTATGATGGTATGTGAGGGGAGGTTTTTCATTTTGTTTACAAGAACAGAAAGCTTTCGTGAATTTATTCGTTTTTATCCGCTGGTTTCTATTATTGTTGCCATTCACATCCTATTATATCTTTTAACCATTTTACCAATATTCCCAAACCAATGGTTCATTCAAACTTTTTCCGGTGTTAACCTTTATATTACGGAAGGAGAAGTTTGGCGGTTAATTACGCCAACATTTATGCACAGCGGCTTTGCCCACATGTTGTTTAATAGTTTTTCTCTGGTTTTATTCGGACCGGCGCTCGAGCGGATACTTGGTAGCGGCAGATTCTTATTCGTCTACCTTCTCTCCGGACTCATCGCGAACGTCGCTACACTTCTACTTGAACCATTAACCTATACCCATGTTGGATCAAGCGGTGCTATCTTTGGGCTTTTCGGTTACTATCTTGCGATTATTATCTTTCAAAAACATATGCTTTCAAAGCAAAACTCGCAAATTATCCTCATACTTTGTGTCGTCAGCTTGATTATGACCTTTTTACAGCCAAATATAAATATTACCGCTCACCTCTTCGGGTTAATTGGCGGCTTTTTACTTGGTGCCATTCCTAACTATAATAAAAAGAACCTTTCGGATTCTATAAGAAGCACAGCAAACTGGGCCAGCACCAACAGAAAGAGAGCCGCAGCGCAATCCCCTGTAAAAGTACTAATTTGGGCTGCTATCATCATCATTGCAATTGTTGGTCTTTTAGCGCAAAAATAACGACAGCCGATTCCTAGTAATCGGCTGTCGGTTTAACACAAAAAAGAGCACGGAGATTATCCATGCTCTTCATTTTATGATTGGTGGTTATAGCTTCTTGGTTTTGTTGATTTTCCACCAGTTCTTTTTTCACCGCTTCTTGGCTTCACAGGTGCCTTTTTACGATTGCGGTCGCCGCCTCCGCCGTATGATCCACGAGAATCATCTCTTCTGCGACGGTCACGGTCTTGTGGTTTTCTATCTCTTTTTTGTGGAAGCTGTTCTTCTGTTAATTTAATCGGAGTTGTATCCGGTTCTTTTGTTAACATTTTAAGAACTGCTGCAATTACTGTTGAAGCATCATTTTCTTCAAGTAATTCTTGAGCTGCCGCTTTATAATAATGTAAATTGTTTGATTCGATCGTTTGGACGATTTTCTCAACAACCGCTTTTTGTTGGCCTTCTAATGCTTCATCAAGCGTTGGAGCCTTCATTTTTTCCATCTTACGTTTCGTTGTTCTTTCAACGACTGCAAGATATGATTTTTCCCGCGGTGTAATGAAAGTTAAAGCAATACCCTTTTTACCAGCACGACCCGTACGTCCGATTCGGTGTACATAACTTTCCGGATCTTGTGGGATGTCGAAGTTATATACATGGGTAACTCCAGAAATATCTAGGCCCCTCGCTGCAACGTCTGTTGCTACAAGGACATCGATAGTACCTTCTTTAAATTTACGAAGAACAGATATACGTTTAGCCTGGCTTAAATCACCATGAATACCTTCTGCTGTATATCCTCTTAACGTTAATGCTTCCGATAATTCATCAACACGGCGCTTCGTACGACCAAACACAATCGCTAATTCCGGTGATTGGATATCCAAGAGTCTTGTTAAAACGTCAAATTTATTTCTTTCTTGCACTTCAAGGTAATATTGTTCGATGGAAGGCATCGTCAATTCTTTCGTTTTTACACGAACAATTTGCGGATCCTTCATGAACTTTTCTGCCATTCTTTGAATTGGACCAGGCATTGTTGCTGAGAAGAGCAACGTTTGGCGATCATCAGGTGTTGCAGCAAGAATGGATTCAATGTCTTCAATGAAGCCCATGTTTAACATTTCATCCGCTTCATCGAGGATGACTGTGTTAACGGTATCAAGGCGCATGGTCTTTCTGTTAATATGATCCAATACCCGTCCAGGAGTCCCTACAATGATATGCGGTGCTTTCTTTAATGAACGGATCTGGCGGCTGATGTCTTGTCCGCCATAGATTGGCAATACGCGAACTCTTTTGCCTGAACCAAGTTTATAAAGTTCTTCCGATACCTGGATGGCAAGTTCTCGAGTTGGTGCAATAATGATCCCTTGGATCGCATCCGCACTAACATCTACTTTTTCAACCAACGGAATTCCAAATGCAGCTGTTTTTCCTGTTCCTGTTTGAGCTTGACCGATCAAATCAATATTTTTTAAGCCCAATGGAATAGTTTCTGCCTGGATTGGTGTTGCTTCCTCAAAACCCATTTTGAGGACAGCTTTTAAAGTGGCCTGACTCAGACCTAGTTCTTCAAACTTTGTCAATGTTTTCATTCTCCTTCATCTTTTTGAAAATGGTTTGCCTACGTGCTTATATTCATACGCATCAAGTGCAGTAATAGGTGTACTATATTTCACCCTAAAAACGAACATGGTGATTATTCCAAATCCCATCATGGAAAGGAACCTGGTTATGAGTGATACACCAACTTATAAAGGCGGTGTGAGCAGAGCTTAGAATTATCCATATTACGAAAGGAAATTCGGAAATTACAATTAATAACTCATTTTGGCGGCGCTCCGCCCTATTCAAAATAAAAAGAACATTCTCCAAAGGAGTATGCCCTTTTAAATCGTCCTTTAGACACGTTGATGACTATCATACCACTTTTATTAGTCCTTTGCAATAAAGACAGTAAATTGGCTTACCGCTTTAGCAGAAATCTGTTACTTGAGAAATAGGGCAGTCTGTTCCTCACAGTGGCAAATATGCGGTTTCAAATCCCTCCGAAGGGGTTTCTGTTAGTTTTCTTTTAAAACAGTGGAATCATTCATTCCCTTGAAGAAATTTAAAAATCATTTCATCCTCTACTTTTGTAAAGACGAAACGATTTCCTCTAGCCTCATTCCGCGGGAGGCCTTCACAAGGATTAGTGTATTAGTATCCACGAACGTTTTTAACTTCTGAATAAGTTCCGTCTTATCAGTAAAAGCAAATACGTTTTGTTCCCCCAAGGTCTGTCTTGCACCCCTGGCAATCTCCCTGCCAAGCACACCGAAAGTAAAGAGATAATCAATCTTATCTGCTTGTAACCCTGATCCAATTTGCAGATGATATTGCTCCTCCTGTGGTCCAAGCTCTAACATATCACCAAGGACTAGGATTTTCCGCTCATACCCTTGGAGATTTGACACCAATTCGATTGCAGCCATCATCGAGGTTGGACTGGCATTATAGGCATCGTTAATAATCTTTTCCCCATTCTGACCTTCTACCAGTTCCATCCGCATATTAGTCAGCTTAATACTGGCCAAGCCCGCAATCATTTTTTCAAAGGGAATGGAAAAATGATTGGCAATTAACATCGATGCCAGCGCGTTTAATATATTATGTGTGCCGAGAACAGGAAGGTCGAAAACTACGTCCGAAACGGCATTTATTTTAAAGGAATTTCCTTGCTCTATTTGGGTAATTTCTGTTGGATATAGATCATTGGATTCGTTTCTGCCAAAGGTCTGAACAGTTACATTCCCTTTATAGCGGTGGATTCGTTCCATCAGAAGCGGTTCATCGCCATGGAGGACAGCTAGTCCGCCATCACGAAGGCCATGAAGAATCTCTAGCTTTGCTTCCGCAATTCCTTCTCTCGAACCAAGGTCAAGAAGATGTGACTCCCCAATATTGGTAATAATAACAGCATCAGGACAGGCAAGTTTTGTCAGGAACTCAATTTCTCCCCGGCCGCTCATCCCCATCTCAAGGACAGCGATATCAGTGTCTTCCTTTAGGCCTAAAACAGTTAAAGGCATACCGATGTGGTTATTGAAATTTCCTTCCGTCTTTTGGACTTTATACTGGATCGATAATAGCCCGGCAGTCATATCCTTAGTAGTCGTCTTCCCATTACTTCCCGTAATTCCAACAACTTTAATAGGTAATTCCTGGCGATAGTTGCGCGCTAATTCCTGTAAGGCAATAAGGCAGTCATCGACAATGATAATCGGTAAATCTGCCGGCGGGTTTGGCACATCCTTTTGCCACAGGGCTGCCGCTGCCCCGTTTCGAATCGACTCCTCAACATACTTATGCCCGTCTGCACGCTCGCCCTTAAAGGGAATAAATAAATTGCCGGCCTTTATTTTTCGGGAATCAATCGTTACCCCCTCAATCATTACATCAGCAAACTGGGGGATGTCATTAGCAGCAGAAACCATTTCTGAAATCTGTTTCAAAGATCGCTTAATCAAATAGTACCCTCCTCTATTCTTTTCTGAAACTACAAATGGACACGGCATTTTAGCCGTGTCACCTTTGTCTCCCTCTCGTCAGTTAAAAAGTATATTTAATGTTTTGTTTCTCCGCATGTCTTTCTTTCGCAAGATCCACTAGCCGCTCAATTAATTGCGGATACTCTACACCAGTATGTTTCCATAGGAGCGGAAACATGCTAAATGGCGTAAAGCCAGGCATTGTATTGACTTCGTTAATCAACGCTTTACCATCTTTCGTTAAGAAGAAATCAGCCCGAACAAGCCCGGAACAATCCAATGCTTTAAAGGATCGAATCGCCATTTCCCTCAATTGTTCGTATTCCTCTTCCGTTACGTCAGCCGGAATAATCAACGCTGTATCCCCGTCTTCATATTTCGCTTTGTAATCATAGAAATCTTTTTTCGGAACAATCTCACCGGCTACAGAACATTGCGGATCATCGTTTCCAAGGACAGCAATTTCAATTTCTCGTGCTGTGACACCCTCTTCAATGATCACTTTACGGTCAAATTGGAAAGCCTCCACAAATGCCGCTTCTAATTCTGTGCGATTCGTACATTTACTGATTCCAACACTCGATCCGAGATTCGCCGGTTTTACAAAACACGGATATCCGAGTTCTGCTTCTACCTTGGCATATGACTCCTCTTTTGCCTTTGTCCATTCGCTTTTTATAAAAGCAACATAGTTTACTTGTGCCAAACCGGCCTGTGCAAAGACATTCTTCATCATCACTTTATCCATTCCAGCAGCTGATGCCAGAACACCGTTTCCTACATAGGGAAGGTTTAGTAATTCCAATAATCCCTGTACAGTCCCGTCTTCGCCATTCGGTCCGTGTAACAATGGAAAGATGACATCAAGCGGTGCTGCTTCCTGCTGCGCATCTTGTTGAAATGACGGTGCCAGTGATAGTGGTGATAGGGAATGTCCCTGTGAAAATTCAAGTGCCTTGACCTCTTCTACCGGCCCGCTTAACTGTGGTCCTTTAATCCACGCGCCTTCAACATTTATGTAAATAGGATGAATTTCAAACTTTTCAAGGTCCAATGCATTAATAACAGATCGTGCTGTCTGTAAAGACACCTGATGCTCGGCGGATTTTCCCCCATATAACAAACCTAGTTTTGTTTTCATAAATAAACCTCCATATTCTCTGTCACGGTTATATTTTATCATTTTATTAAATAAGAAAGGAAATGTGGCAGACGAGTTTTAGTAAAGTTTTTTCTCTTCCTTATTTTATGATACATACTGCTTGCTTCAAACCAATACCATAAAGAAAATCTCCCCAAATCGGAGAGATCTTAGATGACATTAAGTTTCCACTCTTTTGTTTTTTTATCAAAGATAATCTTCGCATGGTAGGGTTTAGTGGAAATTAGTTCATATTCCTCCACCATATCATCCATATTCGCATAATCGCCTATCACCCAGATCGGAATTTCAATGCGGCCGCGCTGATGGTCTACGTCTCGTAATGAGATACAAATCCCTTCCTTTATGAAAGGGGTTAACGAAAGGAGAATTTCTTTGTTCACCTGCGGATAGTCACGTTTTTTCCGAATCCCCAGGATTGATTTTTCCAGCTTCATTTCCCCTAGTTTGCCGGCAAGCACTTCACTAAGTAAATGAAAAAAGTCCTTAAAGCTGCGGTAATAGGTTTTATTATACCAGCCATCATCATGGGCTAAATAAACAAAGCGGTTACCCAGTTTATTGTAAAAAGGTAATTTTAAATGCTGCTTTTGATGACCTAAATAGAGTAATTCAGCTAATTCCTGACCTGTAAGTTCATTTAGGACATCATCTTCCATAAAATCAATCCAGCAGAAGTTTCCGTAACTATAGACATCTTCTGCAGCTAACTTGTTAATTCGCTCTTCTGGACAATAGTCAAGTAGTGTGTGCATATTAAAGTCAGCATCATCAAAACCGTGCTTAAGTAAGAGTAGATGATTTAATGAACCAGAAAAAGCAGCAGTAAATTCGGCGAATTCAATACCATAGGATAGTACATACTGATCTGTTTGATTTAAATGAATGTAGATGAGATCCTGTATGTCTTGATGATGCTTTTTCAAAGTCAAACTCCTCCGTTCAACAACATATACATAAATTTCACGGGTCAATTTCCATGAAACTTCCAAATACCTTTTGTAAATACTTCCTTATTTTATCAAATAATAGGTCAAATAGCATATTTCATTTCGTTTACAAAAAATGATTCTGTGTTACACATACTATGACTAAATCCTTTGACTAAATTTGTTGTCTTACCATTTTTTGTCATCACCCCCGCGCCTGAAAGGAGTGTACAAAAGTGCATGATTAAAGATATGACTCCCAATGAAATAACGTTATATATTATTAAAGCCTTGAAGGAAAACAAAAAGACGGAGTTTGAAGCGATTCTAGAGGAACTCCAACCCTATGATGTCGCAAAAATATATCAAGAATTACCTGAAAAGCATAAAGGAAGATTCCTATTATTTTTAAAATTTGACGTCCTCGCTGATTTAATGGAGGAGCTTCAAAAGCCAGATCAACTCGGGTTATTAAATATTCTCGGTATCGAAAAATCCAGTAAGGTACTGGATTTAATGGATAATGATGATTTGGCCCTGCTATTAAATGAATTGTCTCCGGAGAAAAAGGAGTCTCTCCTTTCTGGCATGAAACAAGAGGAGTCCAATGCGGTCAAAGACATCATGAATTACCCTTCGGAAACAGCAGGAAGAATGATGACCAACCGCTTTGTTTGGATTCGTGATTATTTTTCTGTCAGAGAAGCCGTCGATAAGTTTAAAATATTTGCTGAGTTTGCTGAATCGATTAACTATTTGTATGTCATTGATGAAGCCCGGCAGCTTGTCGGGGTTGTCTCCTACCGAGATTTACTGTTAGCTGAACCAGAGGAGAAAATCCGCACAATCATGTACGAACGGGTCATTTCTGTTTCCGTAACAACTGACCAAGAGGTTGTCGCGCGAATAGCGGAACGTTACGACTTTTTAGCCATCCCGGTTGTTGACGAGGACAATATCCTTGTTGGGATTGTAACGGTTGATGACATTATCGATATTGTCATTAAGGAAGCAAATGAAGATATTGAAAAGTTATCAGCTTCTGGGAAGTCGATCGACTTTGAAACCAAAACATTGGTTGCGGCAGCAAGACGTCTTCCCTGGCTGATTTTACTTTTATTTATTGGGGTAATTTCTGGAAGAATTATCAGTAGCTTTGAAGATACCCTCCAACAAGTTGTCGCTTTAGCCTTTTTTATGCCAATGATTGCTGGGATGACAGGAAACACCGGGACACAGTCTCTCGCTGTCGTTGTCAGGGGATTGATCTCTCATGATATTAATAAACGAGCAGTTACCCGCTTAATTGCAAGGGAACTTGGCGTGGGCATCACCATTGGCCTTACCTGTGCCATTCTTATCGCCATTATCGCTTATATCTGGCAGGGGAATTTAATTTTAGGCGCTGTTGTCGGCTGCTCCTTATTTTTCACTCTCATCATCGGTACACTGGCAGGAACGATTATTCCCCTGATCCTTTACCGACTGAAAATTGATCCCGCAGTAGCATCCGGGCCGTTAATTACCACCTTAAACGATATTTTTTCATTACTCACCTACTTTGGCATCGCCACAATGTTTATAAACTATCTTATGTAGATTCCTATTGAGAAAACAAATTGAAACCTTTCGCCCGTTGAATCGTTATAATAGGTAATGATGTCATATTTTCCCTAAATAGGGATTGTTGGTAACCCCTTACAGCAAAAAAATAGATTACTATTGGAAAAATGGGTGTAGCAGATGGATCAATACAAGAAAAAGGCTGACCGTTTTGATTGGACGTTAACCTTATTATTATTCCTCTTTTTTTTAATCAGCTGTGCAGCTATTTATAGTGCACAAGCTTCAGAGCAATATGGAGCAAAAAATTTCTTACGCATGCAAATTTTTTGGTATGTGATCGGGGCCGCTATTATCTCCGTTTCCATCTTTATCGACAGCTATCAATATAAGCGGCTTTCCTGGTATTTATATTGCTTCGGGTTGCTTTTGCTTCTTACCGTTTACCTTGCACCAGAATCCATTGCCCCAATAAGAAATGGAGCAAAAAGCTGGTTTGTCATTAGAGGCATCGGGCAAATCCAGCCGTCGGAATTTGTGAAAACCTTTTTGATTTTGGCGCTAAGTCGTGTCATCACTACCCATAAGGAAAACCATCTGGAAAAATCACTGAAAACTGATTTCCTTTTACTAGTAAAATTAGGGATCACTACGGCGGTGCCGCTGGGATTGATTATGTTGCAGCCGGACCTTGGCACAGGTCTCGTCATTTTAGCAATTTTAACCGGACTTATTCTAATCTCGGGAATTTCATGGAAAATCATCATCCCAATCTATGGTGCGGGCGCGTCATTTGCAGCACTTATTTTCTATCTTGTCTTAATAAAGCCTGAATTTCTTGAAAAATACCTGCACGTACAAACCTATCAATTTAATCGAATTTATGCCTGGCTTGATCCCTATAGTCATGCCACAAGCTCTAGCTTTCACTTGTTAAGGTCGTTACGTGCCATTGGCTCAGGTCTTGTTACCGGGAAGGGCTTTGGTCATCGCGAGGTTTATATCCCGGAGGCTCATACCGACTTCATCTTTAGCGTGATTGGGGAAGAGTATGGCTTCGTCGGTGGCAGTATCATCGTTGGTCTCTTTTTTCTGCTTATTTATCATTTAATCAAGACTGCTATGCACACCCGCGACCCATTTAATACCTATGTCTGTACAGGCATTATCAGCGTGATCACCTTTCATGTATTCCAAAATATCGGGATGACGATTCAAGTACTTCCGATTACAGGTATTCCGCTGCCCTTTATCAGCTACGGCGGGAGCTCGCTTATGGGTAATATGTTCGGAATGGGTCTTATTTACAGCTTTCGCTATCACCATAAAACATACATGTTTTCAACAGAAAATTCCTTACAGGCTTAATTTAAATGAGGCAGCGTTTCCCGCTGCCCTTTCTGTGACCAGGTATAAATAAAGGAAATTCACCATATTAATTTCATTATCAGACAAACTAAGATACACTATAAACGTTATACTACTACATAAGTGAAGGTGAATTATGGCAGACTTTTTTAACTCCATTTTAGAATTTTTATCGCAGTTAGGGTACTTTGGTATCGCGCTGGGATTAATGATAGAGATTATCCCGAGCGAGATTGTTTTAGGCTATGGCGGTTATATGATTTCTCAAGGACATTTAAATTTTGCAGGTGCTGTTATTGCCGGTACCATCGGCGGCACAATTGCCCAATTATTTTTATATTGGGCCGGTTATTATGGCGGACGTCCCTTTTTGGAGAAATACGGGAAGTATGTCTTGATTAAGAAGAACCATATTGATGTGGCAGAACTTTGGTTTAGAAAATACGGTGCAGGAGTCATCTTCTCAGCCCGATTCATCCCCGTCGTCAGGCATGCCATTTCCATTCCTGCCGGGATTGCAAAAATGCCCGTCGGTAAATTTACCCTTTACACCGTTGCAGCCATTTTGCCATGGTCGATTCTTTTCCTCTACTTAGGAAAGGTGTTAGGCAGCAACTGGTCACATGTGAAAGAATTCGCTCAGCCATATGTGTTGCCCATCATAATTGCTGCTGTCGTGTTGGGGGCCATCTACTTTTTAGTCAAAAAAACAAAGAAAACCACCGATTAAGTTCATTTTCGGTGGTTTTTTACTAGTTCTTTCTCAAGTTGTCTGCTTTGAAAATTTCTCCTGCGCCCAAGCATCCAACCTTTTTACATGCTTTTTCCCAATGGTAAAGCCATATATGATCAGTACCACAATGATTAGGGTAAACAGATCCACCTTTTTGGTCGAGATAAAATTAAGAATGCCCATCAACACCTGTGGGATCACTCCCGTTACCGCAAAGAGAACTGTCGCTACCTTAAACCAAAAGGTCGATTTTAATCCATATCTCGCATATAACAAGAAAAAAGTTGATGACCAAGCCAATACTTCAAGACACACTAAAATTGTCCACTTATTCTCAAGTAAAACGTCCATTTCAAACTCCTTCCTATTAATATAAAAAAAGCCTAGAAGAAATACATCGACGCGCGATTATTTCTCCCAGGCTTTTGTCCTTCCGTGTCCGCACCATGACAGGTGCGCGTTTTCTCTCGGACCAGACTGGCCAATATGGCCACGGAACCCTAGAAAACCAGCGTATTTTTTATTATATGATAATTTTAGCACAAAAGAATTCAATAAGGAACTAAAGCATAATACCCGTAATGGCTGCGGTTAATAGGCTGACAAGGGTTGCGCCAAATAGCAATTTAAGGCCAAACTTCGCCACTTGATTTCCTTTCTTCTCGCTTAGGCCTTTTACAGCACCGCTGATAATCCCAATGGACGAAAAGTTAGCGAACGATACTAGGAAAACAGAAATGATCCCCACTGTTCTGCCAGACAACGAATCCGTTAATTTTCCTAAATCCATCATCGCTACAAATTCATTGGATAACAACTTGGTCGCCATAATCGTTCCTGCATCGACTATTTCGGATGAAGGGATGCCAACAACGAAAGCCAGTGGAGCAAACACATAACCAAGAGCGGTTTGGAAGCTAATACCAAAGATTGCTGCAAATATATGATTAATCATGCTGATTAACGCAACAAACCCAATCAGCATGGCACCCACGATAATGGCTACTTTGAAGCCATCCAAAATATATTCTCCAAGCATTTCAAAAAAGGTTTGTTTCTCGGCATCATGAATCTCGATAATATCCTCTTGTTCCGTTACTTCATATGGATTAATGATATTGGCAATGATAAATCCACCAAACAAGTTTAAAACAAGCGCAGTAATAACATATTTCGGATCAATCATGGTCATATAAGCCCCTAAAATGGATGCCGACACGGTTGACATCGCAGAGGTACACAGTGTATACAATCGATGTTCAGGAAGGAATGGCAGCTGTTTTTTCACCGAAATAAACACCTCAGACTGACCAAAAACAGCTGATGCGACTGCATTATAGGATTCTAATTTCCCGAGACCATTCACCTTACTTAAAACCAAGCCAAGGAAACGAATAATGATTGGCAGGACTTTTATGTACTGAGCAATTCCAATCAAGACAGAAATAAAGACAATCGGCATCAGAACATTTAAGAAAAAGGGTGCCGCTCCCTTCATGGCCATTCCGCCAAAGACAAAGTTGATTCCCTCTGCCGCATACTTGAGAAGATGCTCAAACAACGCAGATACACCTCTAATAATCACAAGGCCTATTTCCGTATTAAGCAATAAATAAGCGAATACTAGCTGCAAAACAAGCATAATCGCAACCGGCTTCAATTTTATTCTTTTTTTATTGTTACTTACGATAAAAGCAAGTAAAAAGATGACGGCCAATGCGGCCAAAAACAAAATAAATTTCAAAAAGTTTCTCTCCTTTTTCAGACAAGCCCTCAGTGTATAACGAGCAATATATAAAATTTCCGACAAAAATCGACAACGTTTTCAAACAACCTTTTGATTATAGAATTGTGGTTATTAGGTGTCAACCACATGACGGGAAGAGGCAAAATTCAGGTTATTCACTATCATTCAATAATTAATTTATCCCTGTTGTCACCGAATCATCCATCCTTACCCATATGAAGAAAGATAAAAAGACATGGAGATTTCCTCCATGCCCTTTACCATTAACGCTCTCTATGATCCCTGTTGTCCTGCACTTATCCGATCTTTGTATAGAAAATAGAAATAAAGCAGCATCGAAATGAAGATTGAAATAGCAGCCGTTTTATAGATACTGCTGTAACCGAGTAGATGGCCAATTTGCCCGAACACCATTGCCCCGATCCCAACGCCTAAATCGAAAAAGGAATAGAACGTCGCATTCGCCATCCCTCTTCGATTCATAGGAACCTTTTCAATCGCCCATGACTGTAAGGCAGGCTGGACCGTCCCGAAGCCAAGACCGTAGAGAATAGCCGCTATGTAAAGAACGGTACTATTCGGAAGCCATGCCAACAAAATCATCGCCCCCAAGATTAACAATGTACCGGGAATATAAACAGCTATATGTCCTCTCCGGTCGTATAACTGCCCGGCAAAAGTCCTTGTCACCATCAATGCAAGGGCATAGATGAGAAAATAAAATTGAATACCGGCAATATGTTTTTCAGCCGTATATAACGGCAGGAAAGCAGCAATCCCGCCAAATGTGACTGTGATAAAGAACATCAACATCGACGGTTTTAGGGCGCTTTTCTCATAAAGATCAAGCTTTGTTTTAGTCTGTTTCGGTTTAGGTTCGACCTTTTTATAGGTAATTCTTGATGACAACAGAAGGGCCATCAACCCTAATCCCGCACAAATTAAGAAAAATAGTTTAAACGAAATAATACCGGTTAGAATCAGTCCAAGGGAGGGGCCAAATGCCAATGCTAAATTGCCGGAAAGCCCGTAATAGCCCATTCCCTCGCCCCTTCTCGAAGCAGGGATTAAATCAGTAGCAATCGTTCCTGAGGCTGTAGTGGAAAATCCCCAGCCAGCCCCTTGAACGACGCGCATCGCAAATAGTAAAACAATACTGGTTAAAAACCCAAAAGAACCGACCGAAAGAACAAAAACAGTTAATCCAATTAGATAGACAAAGCCTCTCCCCTTTGTTTCAAGCGAACTACCTGCAATAGGGCGCAGCAGCAACGCAGAGAAGGTAAAGATGCCTACCACAAACCCAATTAATTGTTCATTTCCGCCTAAATCCTCCACAAACAACGGAATGGTCGGCAGTGTCATTTGAAATCCAAGAAAGATAAAGAAGTTTGCTAAACAAATCAGCACAAAGTCTTTTGTCCAAATCTTTTCTTTCGTCATCTGTTTTTCCATAGAAGTTAAAAACTCCCTTTCTGAAATAAAAAAATGAAAAAACGTTTCTACGATTAGTAGAAACGGAATTTTCATGATCCTTTACTTTGCAGCTTCTATAACGCGTTTCATTGCATGCATTTGTCCAAGATGATTTGACTCATGGAAAACAGCAAAGTTGCCAAGTTCCCCAAACGTTTCTTGACCAAGAAAAGGAGCCTTCAGCTTTTCATTAAAGCGTTCTCCTGGAATTTCCTTGATGCGTTTGAGTTGCTCCTTTAACTGTGCAGTCAATTCCTGAACGGATGGAACGTCACCTTGCCAGTCAGCAGGCTTTGTGCCCGATGCAAAAAGTTCCATATAGTTCGCAGGGAGATTCGTTGACTTTTTCGGAAAGCCAAACATAAATTGTTCGGCAACCGTTAATACATGGCCGATATGCCAGTGGAGTGTGTTGTTAAATCCTTGCGGTTGGACATCGAGTATAGCTTCGTCGAATCCCTCCACATTATTAATCAACTTACCCCTGGTTAACTCAAAACTCTTAAATAATAATCCGCTCATTTCGTTAGCCCCCTTAAAATTGACATAGCCTTATTCTATACCATTATTCACCAACTATAAAACAAAATGTCCTTACATTTCTTCCGGTGCTTCAATGCCCAATAAGCGTAATCCTTCTTTAAGAACGACCGTAACACTGTAAACAAGGGCCAAGCGTGCTTGTTTCTCCGTGCTATCTTCTAAGACTTTTACCTCTGCGTAATACTTATTAAAGGCTTGGGCAAGGTCAACAATATATTTTGCCACCTGTGACGGATCGTAATTCTCACAAGCTCTTTTAACAGCGGGAGCAAATTCCATTAATAGACTGGCCACTTTCCATTCCTTATCCCAGGAATTTGTGAAGGTTTCAGGCTGTGATTCGGTTTGCCAATTGGCTTTTCGTAAAATGGAACAGGCACGGGCAAAGGTATATTGAACATATGGTCCTGTTTCCCCTTCAAAGCGCAGCATTTCCTCTAAGGAAAATTCGATATCGTTCATTCGATTGTTCTTTAAGTCGTGGAAAATAACTGCGCCCACCCCTACTTGTTTCGCTACTACATCTTTGTTTGCCAGGTTTGGATTTTTCTCTTCGATATTGTGGTGCGCCATCGCAATCGATTCGTTTAGTACTTCTTCTAAAAGGACCACTTTGCCTTTACGGGTCGACATCTTTTTGCCGTCCTTTAACATCATGCCAAAAGGAACATGAACCATTTTTTCCGACCATTCATAGCCCATTTTTCCTAATACGGCGATTAACTGTTTAAAGTGAAGACTTTGTTCATGACCAACGACATATAATGATTGAACAAAATTATAGTTTTCTTTTCTGTAGAGAGCGGCAGCTAAATCACGGGTGGCATAAAGCGTAGCCCCGTCTGACTTTTTAATGAGACACGGCGGCAGCTGTTCATCGGTTAATTCAACCACCTGTGCTTGATCAGATTCAATTAGCAGCTGTTTCTCCTCGAGCAGCTTGACGATGCGTTCCATTTTGTCATTATAGAAAGCCTCGCCGGCATAAGAATCAAATTCAACATTCATTAATTCATAGATTCTTGAAAACTCCTTCAGCGATTCATCGCGGAACCATTGCCATAGGCTTAACGCTTCCGCGTCGCCATCCTCTAATCGTTTAAACCAGCTGCGGCCTTGATCCTCTAGTGCTGGATCGGCTTCTGCCACTTCATGAAACTTAATATATAGAGCCAGTAATTCCTTAATCGGGTTTTGTTTTACCTTTTCGGCATCACCCCAAAGTTTATAGGCGGTAATTAATTTTCCGAATTGAGTCCCCCAGTCCCCCAGATGGTTGATTTTGATGGGCTTATAGCCGCATTTTTCTGTTATGAGAGCAATAGAATTTCCTATTACAGTCGAACGCAAATGTCCCATTGAAAAAGGCTTCGCAATATTCGGTGAGGACATGTCGATTGTTATATTGCCGCCTGCCCCAAATTCGAGGTCTGCGAAATGCCCCTTTTGTTCGAAAATGCTGCTGATGAGCTGTTCGGAAACCAGCTTTTTGTTTAAAAAGATATTAAGATACGCGCCTACGACTTCCACTTTTTCAAAAATAGGGGACTGTATCTTTCCACTTAGTTCCTGTGCGATCAGATTAGGTGATTTTCTTTTCAGCTTTGATAAGGTGAAGCATGGAAAGGCCAAATCCCCATGTGTGGCGTTTTTTGGTTTTTCAATCATCAGTTCCAGATCCGCTGCTGCCATTTCCTGGTCAAGCAGCTCAAAGAGAACGGCTGCCAGCTCCTTCTTAAAATTCATTTCTATAGACCTCCTTTTTTTATAAAAAACAAAAAACCCCCGCCTCTTATATAAAGAGACGAGAGTTTGATAATCCCGCGGTACCACTCTAATTGTTCAAAAAGAACCGGCTTAACTTTGTAACGGAGGATTCTCCGGCCTACCCTACTACTTTCAGGCAAGCATCTCAAAAGTGCGCTTCATTATCTGCTCTGTATCAGGCTTCCACCGCCCCTGACTCGCTTTGACTTCCTAGATAACTACTCTCTTTTTCATTGATTTATTTATAGCTCGATTACCAGCTATTATACTGGAAAGATAAGGATTTATCCAGCCCATATTGATGAATTTTTATATTAAGGAAATCCTATTTTTAAAGGAGGGATTTTCGATGGCGAGAAGAAATAAAATACTTGTACCTGAAGCACGAAGGGGCTTGGATGTGCTTAAAGCGCAGGTTGTTCAATCTGCGAACCCGGAGGATGCGAAGTTTGAAGCAGCCGAAGAGGTCGGTGTTCCATTGAAAAAGGGCTATAACGGTCAGCTTACATCTGAACAGGCTGGAAAAGTGGGCGGCCGGCTCGGCGGCAGTATGGTGCGGGAGCTCGTGAAAATGGCCCAGGAAAACTTAAGTAAAAAGCCGTGATTGCTTGGGTCTAAGCTGGTATGAAGGACGAATCTCTCTTGAAAGCCGGGGGATTTGTCCTTCATATGGCCGGTGACGGACTAATCCCTGCTGCTACCCTCTCGATTTGTCCTTCATAAAGCTAAAGCAAAGAAGTCCCGTTACCCCTGCAACCCCTTTAATAGAAATACCTTCATGATTTCAGCAATCTGCTCGGAACTTAACGGGTCGTGATTTCTTTCCCAGTCAGACACAAGGGCAATATACATCTTTAACAAAAGAAAGCTGGTTATTTCTGTGTTGACCTTCGTAATTGCACCTTTCGCAATCGCTGTTTCAATTTTTTGCCTTAGATAGGCAATAATCTCGTTTTCTACATGTTGGAGCATTTCAGATACCGTCAATGTTCCCATTTCAGCTTCTTCCTGGACAAGCTTAATCATAAGCTGGTGCTGGGAGCGGAATTCTAATAAACGATATAAGGCGTGATGAACATTTTCCGTAAACGGTAAATCCGGCTGGATGGCTGCATCCGCCTCCACAATCATTTCCTTCACAAGCGAAGAAATAATTTCTTCAAACAGTTCTTCTTTATTTTTAAAAAAGGTATAAATGGTCCCTTTTCCAACATTGGCAAGCTTCGCAACCTGATCCATTGTCGTTGCTTTAAAGCCAAATAATGAAAAGGACTTTGTAGCTGCCTCCACAATCATCTTTCTCCTGTCGGGTGCCATTTGCATCACCCTCCTTATTGACTGATTTAGTTTTTCGGTCATTCCAAACACTTTTACTATACCACAGCCTGTCTTCTGTTTTCAATTTTTCCTGTAAAGTTTTTGGAAATTGTCAATTACCATTTAGCAGATATAAAAAATGGTTATCTACTGAAAGAAAATGCATACAACCCCCTCGAATTGGAAAAATATACTCAGTTACATAAGGGGGATATATGATGATTCGGTTCCGCAAAAAAAAGCATTTTGATGGCAATAAAATCACCCCCTATCCTTCTACTATAAAAAATGAGCCATTGCGTTCAGAGCTTATAGCAAATGAGCAAATAATAAAGGATCTTTTTCAAAACTGTGCTGACCTTGTCACTCATCCCATCTACGAAGCAGGAAAACCTAGATTGCTTTTAATTTATTTAGATGGGTTGACAGATACAAAGACTTTAGAACAGGGATTGCTGCGGCCTTTGTTATATGAAGGGTTTCCTCACGGCTTAAACAAAGTTCATTCACTTCAACAAATAATTGAGCAGCAACTATTCGCGGTCACACCCATTAAGAATATTTCAACCATTGATGAACTTGTTGACGGGATCCTAATGGGTAATGCTGGAATCATATTTGAGGGAGAAATAAAGGGTATTGTTGCTGATTTAAATGGAATGCCCCAGCGCAGTATTGAAGAACCGGCGACCGAAATTACGATTCGCGGCCCACGGGACGGATTTACGGAATCCATCCGCACCAATTCTTCGCTGCTACGCAGAAGGATTCGCAGTTCGAGGCTTAAATTCGAAGCATTAACCGTTGGGAAATTGTCGCAAACAAGTGTAGAGATTACCTACATTGAGGGAATTGCTTCTGAAAGCTTATTAGAGGAGGTTCGCGGGAGACTTAGTCGGATTGAAATTGATGGAGTATTGGAATCGGAATATATCGAGGAGTTTATAGAGGATAATCCCTTTACACCCTTTCCCCAAATTCAAAATACGGAAAGACCTGATATTGTCATTGCAAATCTTCTTGAAGGTAAAGTGGCTATTATGGTGGATAACACACCCTTCGTACTTATTGTTCCTATGACCTTCTGGAACGGTCTACAGTCGGTAGAAGATTATTATGAACGATTTCTCTACACATCCTTTATTCGGCTAGTTCGTTATATATTATTTAATATGACAATGTATTTACCATCTGTTTATGTTGCCTTGACTACCTATCATCCTAAACTGATCCCAACCACACTTCTTATTAGTATTGCCGCGGCCCGTGAAGGCGTCCCATTTCCTGCCATCGTAGAGGCGCTAATTATGGAATTTGTTTTTGAGGGGCTGCGGGAAGCAGGGATTCGCCTGCCAAAAGCAGTTGGGTCAGCCGTCAGTATTGTCGGTGCGCTTGTTATCGGCCAGGCTGCTGTACAAGCCGGAATTGTATCGGCCCCGATGGTCATTGTTGTGGCGACAACGGGGATTGCTTCATTTGCCATACCACGTTACAACCTGGGTACGGCGTTACGGCTTATCCGGTTTCCAATGCTGCTTTTAGCAGGGATTTTTGGCTTATACGGTATTGTCATCGGCTTTATTGCCTTGACCATCCATCTCGTCACCCTTCGTTCTTTTGGCGTTCCCTATTTCACTCCCGTTGCCCCGCAAATACCTGTAGATTTAAAGGATGTGTTTTTTCGGGTGCCAAGATGGGCAAACACGGCCGGTCCTATCTTTACGTTTGGTAGGAATAAACAGCGTATTCCTACAGGGCAGAAGCCAGGCCCCCAAAAAGGAGGTACGAAGCAATGAACAAAATGCCACTTCTTTGTCTTTGTTCTTGCCTGTCCTTGCTATTTCTTTCTGGCTGCTGGGATCGCAAAGAATTAAATGAACGGGCGATTTGGTTGGCATCCGGCTGGGATGTAGCTGAAAATGGCGAGATTGAAATAAGCGGGCAAATTGTGATTCCGGCGAACATTCAAACCCAAGGCGGTGGAGGTGGAGCGGCAGGTCAGGGATACTTCACCATTTCTGCAAAGGGGAAAAATGCTGAGGAGGCCCTGCAAAACATACAGACAAAACTCCCTAGGGAAGCATTTTTTGGCCAACGCCGCTTGATCTTCTTTAGCGAGGCGTTCGCAAGACGCGGGCTGAAAAAAGAGCTTGATTTGAATAACCGGTCTCCTGATGTCAGCCTTCGGTCCGATATATTTGTGGTAAAGGGGATGAAAGCAAAAGAACTCCTTACTGTCCCCAATCCATTAGAGAAATCCCCCGCCGCTTCGGCATTAAAGGAGCACCGGCAGAGTGGCGGGAGAGGTGATACCGCTTATTTACATTTACTGATTGCGGCAAACCGTGAGGGAATTAGTCCAACAATTCCGACCATTGAAATTAGCAGTTCGCTTGAAGGGATAAAATCTGGGAAAGATACATCCCCGAACCCAAAGGTATTCCGTTTAGCCGGTGTTAGCGTGTTTGACCAAAACCTTAAAATGGTTGGAGAATTTCTTAACTCGGCAGAAAATCGAGATATGCTCTGGGTAATGGGCAATCTAAAAAAGATAAATATTAGTATTCAAACAAAGGATAGTAATGCCAGCATAAATTTAACGAAAATAACGAGCAAAATCGAACCAATACTAAGTAAGAATAACAAGGTTAATTTTACTGTCAAATTGATAGGTGAAGGAACATTGACAGAAAATAACTCTGGTTTAAATGTTGAGTATAACAATAATTTAAAGCTACTAGAAAAGGAATTTGAAGTGGCAGCACAAAAGCAGGTTCAGCAAACCATAAAAAAGGTTCAAAAAAAATATGGTTTGGATATTTTCGGTTTTGGTGAGGCCATTCATCGTAAGCATCCAATCCAGTGGAAGACGATGAAAAGAAACTGGAATCAGACGTTTTCACAGGCAGATATTTCAGTCCAATCCGACATAAAAATTAAACGAATCGGAATGAATGGGCCATCTTTATTGTTTAAAGAAAGTGAGATTAAAAAATGAAATTGTCGGGATTGCAAATATTTTGGCTGATGTTCACATTTGAAACAGGAAACATTATCCTTCTCACGATTGGCCCTGTTATGGAAGATGCCAAGCAGGATTTATGGATTTCTTATATGATCGCTAGCTTTTTGGGCGTATTCATTGTTTACATTGCCACAAAAACAGCCCTGCTTTATCCCAAACATTCGTTAGTTCAATTTAGCAGGCTACTTTTAGGTAAGTGGCTTGGGACATTGATTGTGATTGCTTACCTCATTCAATGGTTTTCAGTGATTGGCAATATTTTAAGAGAGTTTTCTGATTTTACGATTACCATTCTGCTTCCGACGACCCCCCCATGGGCATTAAATCTGACCATGCTTTTACTGCTTATATATGTTACTTATGTTGGAGGAATCGAAGGAATTGGCCGATGCAGTGAAGTTTTCGGTCCAATCATTATCATTTCCGTCATTATGTTAGTTGTGTTATCTATTAAGGATTTCGATACCCAAAATATCATGCCGATCTTTATTGATTCTGGAATTCCTTCGATTTGGAAAGGAACATTAATTCCGCTGGCTTTCTTTGGGGAGTCCGTTACCATGTTAATGCTCGTTTCTTTTATGAATGAGCCACAGAAGGCTATAAAAAGCGCCGTATGGGGAATTGCTATATCTGCTTTTACGGTTTGCATTGTTTCTTTATGCGTACTGCTAGTTTTGGGTCCTGAGATCTCAGCTAAATTGCGTCACCCTACTTTTGATGTGGTTAGCTACATCTCAGTAATGGATTTTGTCCAAAACATCGAAATCATTGCTGTCTTAGTTTGGATTCTTAGTGTTTTTATCAAATTATCACTTTACTTCTTTTTAGCTTGTTATGGTGCTGCTCAATTATTTAACATTAAAAATTGGCGGAAGTTGATTTGGATAGCTGCGCCTTTGTTTTTTATCTTAGCTCAACTTTATCCAAATTCATCTTACACATTTGGCTATATGAAGACATTTTGGGTGTATTATGCGCTACCGATCAACATGGTGGGAATCCCGCTGCTCCTTTTGGCAATTGGAAGCCTTCGAAAAAAATATGCTCATGCTAAACACTAATCAAACGATTGATTGAACATGTACTATATTAATTAATCAATCGTTTGACTTCTGCTTCCAATCCCCACCTCCTACCTGCGAATCCTCATCCTCATTTTTATATTCAGGGCCTCCATAGAGTTGAGATATTTCTCTTGCTAATTCGTCTAAAAATCTATCAGTAAATAAGGGTTTCTTATAGCCAGACATTGTTTGCCTCCTATCAAGATAAAATATCACCTATTATCTACATTTCTTTGAATAACATTCATAGCTAAGTTAAAAATTTTTTTATTTACTTTTCCACAACACGGGAGTATGATAATCCACAGTTTCAAATTTCTAAATCGCTGAAACCATATGGTACGGGGGAACCGTGTTTGCGGGTTGATCTACAACCCAGGGGTGAATCCTTTCAAAAGGTAGGGCTACTCATTGGCCCGAATCCGACAGCTAACCTCGTAAGCGTTATATGAGAAGGAAGGTGGAGCTTGTGCGACATGGAAAATAATGTCTACAAGTCTATTCAAAATGGCTTGTAGATTTTTTTTGTTCCAAAGATATCCTTAGCGACTGTTTTTTTAGTTGCAAAGAGAATACTACTTTTATACTTAATTCGGTGGTGAACTGCAGTGATTTCTTCTATAAAGAGGTTATTAATCGGACGTCCTTTAAAATCAACAGCTTTAGGGGAACAAAAACTCACAAAAACGAAGGCATTAGCCATCCTTTCCTCGGATGCATTGTCATCCGTGGCCTATGGTCCGGAACAAATATTGATTGTCCTTGTAACATTGGGCACCCTTGCCTTTTGGTACTCCATTCCCATTGCGGTCGGGGTATTAATCCTTTTAGCTGCCTTAATTCTTTCCTACCGGCAGATAATCTTTGCCTATCCGCATGGCGGCGGAGCATATGTGGTTTCTAAGGAAAATTTAGGGGTTAATCCAGGTCTTATTGCCGGTGGGTCATTGTTGGTAGACTACATTTTAACGGTGGCTGTAAGTGTATCTGCAGGTACCGATGCCATTACATCCGCATTTCCTGCCTTACATGCGCACAATGTAGTCATTGCCATCATTTTTGTCATTTTTATAACCATTTTAAACTTAAGAGGGGTAACGGAATCCGCCTCTATATTAGCCTACCCTGTTTATTTATTTGTGTTCGCCTTATTTATTTTAATTGGGGTCGGATTATTCAATATCGTAACGGGTCGTGTTTCACCCGATTTATCGGCACCGCTTGGGACACCGGTTGCAGGCATTAGTCTTTTTATACTCTTAAAGGCCTTTGCCTCTGGCAGTTCGGCGCTTACAGGAGTAGAAGCAATCTCCAATGCCATCCCAAACTTTAAAGACCCGGCACCAAAGAATGCCGCGAAAACATTAATGGCGATGGGAACGTTACTGGCCCTACTATTTTCCGGAATCGTCTTTTTAGCCTATTATTATGGGATTTCTCCCCGCGTCGAGGTAACGGTTGTTTCGCAAATAGCCGAAGAGATCTTTGGCCGGAATGGCATGTATTACTTTATCCAAGGGACAACGGCCTTGATATTAATCCTTGCGGCCAATACGGGGTACTCAGCCTTCCCGCTGCTAGCTGTGAATTTGGCTAAAGATAAATTTATCCCAAGAATGTTTACCATCAGAGGTGACCGGTTAGGTTATTCCAATGGCATCATCATCCTTGGTGTTGCCTCCATCCTGTTAATTATGTTTTTTGAAGGTCAGACAGAACATCTCATTCCACTATATGCTGTGGGAGTGTTCATTCCATTTACATTGTCACAGACAGGAATGATGCTGAAATGGATTCGTGAAAAACCAACGGGATGGGTACCGAAGCTTATTATTAACACCACGGGAGCAATCATTAGTTTTACTGTAACCATCGTGTTCTTTTTAACAAAGTTCGATCGCGTCTGGCCTGTATTGATTTTTATTCCCATTATCATTTTAATTTTCCATAGAATCAGAAGGCATTATGATTCAGTAGGTGACCAACTTAGGATTACCACTTGCGAGCCTGCTGCTCTGATTGAAGGCAATGTCATTGTTGTACCTGTTGCAGGAATTACGCATGTGGTGGAAAACTCACTAAATTACGCTAAATCTCTTTCAGCTGACCAGATTATTGCCGTTTACGTTGCTTTTGAAAGAGAAGACGAAAAAAAGTTTGAAGAGAAATGGAAAAAGTGGCAGCCCGATATCCGACTTGTGACATTACACTCTCATTATCGCAGCATCATCCAGCCATTAACCAAATTTGTTGATACGGTTGAACATAAAGCGAGCGAATCCAATTATCAAGTCACTGTGATTATTCCACAGTTTATTCCTAAAAAAGGCTGGCACAATATTCTTCATAACCAATCAAGCTTACTGATTCGGTCATTCTTGCTCTATCGCAGAAATGTAATCATCACGACTGTGCCCTATCATTTGAAAAAATAAATAACAAAACAAAAGGGGCTATCCCAAAAGTCATGCAACTGACCGTGGGGAGCCCCTTTTTAGTTCCTCATTAAATCTTCCATTCACATTTCATCATCAAGTGCTCCTCTTGCCATTCCGCTGTCAAATTCCCATTCATTTTTTTCATCAAGCCTTTGGCAATCGATAAGCCCAGCCCTGTCCCTTTTCCTATTCTTGTTTGATCGGCTTTATAGAAACGATCGAACAGAAAAAAGAGATCCCTTTCGGTAAGGAAGCCGGCAGGATTGCTAATTGTTAGCTCAACCGAAGATCGTCGTTTTTCAAGACAGATTGTCACATTTCCCGTTGAGTGCTTTAGGGCATTACTCAGTAAATTTTCGATTACCCGTTTGACTGCAGAGGCATCTGCCTTAATGACGACTTCTTCTTCCGGAAGATGAATAATCGGTTCGAGTCCCCTTTGATAAAATGCTTCATAAAATCCAACCAATACTTCAGGTACTATTTGATTCAGTTTGATAGATTCAATTTTTAGCGGATAATCTGCGGATTCGATGACCGATAACTCAAAAAAGTCTTCTAGTAACACCTTTAAGCGGAGCGCCCCCTTTTTAACGATTGTCGTATACTCCGTTCTTTGCTCAGGAGCTATGTCAGCTGATTCGAGGAACTGAATATAGCCAAGAATGGAGGTCATCGGGGTCCGAATATCATGAGAAATATTAGCAATTGCCTGTTTCAGCTCATTCTCTGTCCGTTGTTTCTCTGCCTGGGCCTGCATCGTACTATCTATTTGCTGGTTAATTTCACTCGCAAGTTTCTCCAGGTCTGTTTCGAAAAAGGTAAGATCAACCTTTTTTTTCGTCTGTTTATGATTAAACTGGTTGAGCTGCACTGTGACGCGTTTGATTTCCCTTTTGATAAAAAAAAGACGAGTGAGAAAAAGCAGTGCGGCTAGAACAGAAATAATTGTTATATAGAGCACGCTTCCCACCCGCTTTCTTCCTTACTTTATTTCCTTTTTTTGAAAAATAAAACTGCCTAAAAACCCAAACACCATCCATGTAATGACTGGGACTAGCAAAATTTTCAAAAAAGCACCATTACTTAATTCAGCTTTAATATCCAAAAATAGCTTGAACACGGAGTAGTTAAAAACGGCCTCAACAAAGGCAAATTCTTTGCTTAACAAATATAAGATACTATCAAATAGAAGGAAAAAGATAAGTAAAAACCCAATCGTCTTTCCACTATCGCTGAAGATAATAGAAAATAGTGACATAATCGAGGCAAATGCTGCCGCATAAAGGATCGTTAAGCCCATCGTCTGGATAACATAGTCTAAGGCAGGCAGATCATGAGCCCCAAACAAAATGGTACTGGCTACCAATATGACAAGGGGAAAGACTAATGAAATAATCACTGCACCTATTGAAAAAGCCAGTAATTTGGCAAAATAGATCCTGATTCTGTTATTGCCAGAAGCCCCGATACTTTTCATCGTACCATTCGAATATTCACTTGAAATGAAGAAACCTGCAAGTATACATGGGACAAGCCTGATAATATAATCGTTTCCGCTAAGAGCGGTACCGATATAAAAATCATTCACTGTGGCAGAATTTGCACCATTATCAAAGAAAATCAGAACTGGATAAAAAATAGCTGAAGCCATTAGGATGACGATCAATGTCCAAAGGGAACGATCCTTTTGTAACTTATATAATTCTGATTTCACCAAATTACCCATGGTTCACGCCTCCAATCCGATTCATAAAATAGCCTTCAAGGTCCTCACCCATCGGCATGAATTGTTCGATGACTAAACCATGATTCGTTAAGGTTGTCGAGATTTTACCAGGAACATCTAAATAAGCAAACAACTTAATCACACCGTCTGGCATGACCTCGAACGCACTGGTGGCTAGTTCCGTTTCAAGTATGGTTGCCGCTTTGTTCGGATTATCCACTTTTATATGCAAAAATTGCTGGCACTTCCCATTTAGTTCCTCTGCTGTTAATTGCTCGATTAATTCCCCTTTATGAATGATGCCATAGTGCGTAGCTAATAAATGCAGTTCACTTAAGATATGGCTCGAGATTAAGATGGTAATCCCAAATTCTCGGTTTAGCTTCTTTAAAAGTTCTCGGATTTCGACGACTCCCATCGGGTCGAGTCCGTTAATAGGTTCATCGAGAATTAAGAATTCAGGATCACCCAATAGTGCAATCGCAAGACCAAGACGTTGCTTCATCCCTAAAGAAAAGTTTTTGGCTTTCTTTTTCCCAGTCTCCTGAAGTCCGACAAGGGATAAGGTTTTTTCGATACATTCCTTTCCCGGTATACCTTTTAGCAGTCGGTGGACTTCCAAGTTTTCAGCAGCGGTCATTTGGGGATACAATGCCGGTCCTTCGATGATTGTCCCGATGCGTTTTCTTGCTTGTATAAGCTCCGTCTCGTTACCTTTTCCAAATAACTCCATTGTACCGGTTGTGGGAAATGCAAGTCCTGACACTAGTCGAATGAGCGTTGATTTTCCAGCACCATTTTGCCCGATAAAACCATAGATTGAACCTTTTTTAATCGAAAGATTTACTTTGTTTAAGGCCTGTTGCTGTTTATACTTTTTGGATAGATTGTTGGTTTTGAGTACATATTCTTTCATTTAAATTTACCTCCCTTATGCGGCGATAAATTTAGTATAGGTATGATTACATAAGAAAGGCTTAAGCAAACTCTTAAGAAAACATTAAGTTTTAAGGCGGTAGCCCATTCCCCAGATGGTTTCGATGTATTCTTCATTAGGGTTGGCTTTGGCCAGCTTGCTCCTGACATTACTCATATGCACATTGATGGTGTTATCATCGCCACGGAATTCCTCGTTCCAGACACTTTCATATACGTTCGCCTTGGTAAAGACCTTTTTGGGAGATGACAAAAGCAGTGCAAGGATTGCGTATTCTCGTGCCGTAACTGTCAATTGAAATCCATTAACAGTTACTGTCTTTGCCACCGTATCAACCTGTAAATCCTTGAATGTTAATTCTTTAGGATGTGGCTGTTGAGTTAGACGGCGGGATCTTCTTAGATGGGAATCAATTCTTGCAGAAACCTCTTCAATATCAAAGGGCTTCGTGATGTAATCATCCGCACCGGTTCGTAAGGCTTCGATTTTTGTTTGCTGCTCCAGCTTTGCGGAGATTACAATGACAGGTATAGGATTTTGTTCACTTATTTTTGCTAAGATCTCTTCTCCTGTCATACCAGGCAGCATTAAATCGAGCAGCACCATATCCCATTCTGATCGTTCCAAGTAGATCATCGCTTCAGTACCAGAATAGGCCGGCTGCGGGACATACCCGCTTTTCCGGATAATATTGCATAATAATTGATTAATATCATTATCATCTTCCACAACCAAAATATTGATTTGCTCCATTCAATCATCACCCAGTTACTCTCCAAATTTTGTATATACAGCATAAACTTGTTTCACCATTTACACAAATACTATCTATATAGTAAAAAGGGTGTCAGGCACCACAAAAAGACACTTGTCTCCCCGCAGTGGACAACACCCAAATGATTATTTTATGAGTTTTCTTTTATAGACGAAGTAGTACATGCTTAATGGCCACCACAATGCGCAAAAGATGGGGTATACGGCCCAAATTGCGCTAGGGCTGGAGACGGTATTAACGGTAATAAAAAAGACCGTTAGTAAGAGAGTAGCATGAAGAGAGAATGCAAAAAATGTCTTTTGTTTGGCATGATAGATGACAAGCGGCCACCACAACACAACGAAAGCCGGATAGATAGCCCACGGATGCTGTGGAAACAAGAATACATTAAGCACCGCATAATAAAAAATAATCGACGTACTCCCAATCAATGCCACGGGTAATGTTAGTGCGCGCTTCCCTAAAAAAACTAGAATCGGCCACCAGAATACTGGATAAACAGCTAAAATTGACCATGGATACTCTGGTGAATGGAGGAAATTCTCTACTGTCAAAAAGGCAATGAGCAATACGCTATATGAAAGTGACAGATGTTTATGTTTCCCATTTTTCACACAGTACACACCAATAGGCCACAACAACAATACAAAGGAAGGATAAAAAAACCATACGTATTGGCTGCTAGTTAGATAGTTAACAAGTATAAGAAAGATAATACTCATGATACATCCTGCGACGGCAAAGCCTGGATCGAATTTTCTCATTGTAATCCCTCCCTATTTTGACCGCTGCCAATGAAAATACATGGCTAGCGGCCACCATAACACCGCGAAGGTTGGATAGACAAACCAGATTGTTTGCGGTGAATAGGCAAAATTGATAAACACAAATAAAGCGATAATGAGAATGCTCCCCCAAATGGAGAAACCTAAATTTAATCTTGACATATTTTTCTTCACCGGCTGCTTTACACCCAGTTCCTTTTTTAAATCCTCAATGTCTCCAAAGTCCACGATCGCTTTATTGATCGCATCCTCTTCTTCCTTCCCTTGTTCTATCAGGTCTAGCACTTTTTCTTCAAGATTTTCTAAAACCTCCTGCTTAACAGCCTTCTTTTGCTCACTCTCCGGAACATCTTTAAACAGTTCATCGACATGATTTTTTAACTTTTTCACTTTAACCCCTCCATAAATAAATCGATTACCTCTTTTGTTTCTTTCCATTCCGCAATCATTTCTTTTAAGTAAGCTTTCCCAAGCGTGGTAATCCTGTAATATTTCCTTTTCCCGCCTTGTGAAACGCTCCCCATGTACGATTCAATTAATTCCTTTTTCTCCAGTCTTTGAAAAACAGCATATAAGGTTGCCTCTTTTATCTGGAATCGATTGTCTGTACGTAAACTGATTTCCTTCGATATTTCATAGCCATACCTATCCTGTTCAAAAATCAGGCGTAAAATAATCGAATCTAAATGACCGCGAATCAGATCGCTTCTAATCATCTTGTCACTTCCCTGTTTCAATAACTATTCTATCTGATAGAGTAATCTTACTCGAAATTACTCTATCTGTCAAAGTAATATTAGGCCCTTTTTTTAAAAAAAATTAACAAAATTTTCATAACCCTTGGCCGCTTAGGTAGAGAGATTCTTATAAAATAAACTTGGAGTGATAAAAAAAGAATGGCCGTGGCATATGGCGTATAAACCCCGTATTAAATCTAAGGAATTAATCATTTTGGAGTTGCTAGACACCTTCATGACCCTACCCGAAAAAGACAGACAGCATTATGTTAGACTTAAAAAAGGATATGAAGGTGAGCTCATGTTTGACGCGTTGACGAAGAAACTTCAATGTGAGTGCTATATCCTAAATGACCTGTTATTAAACGTAAACAACACTACATTCCAAATAGACTCGCTGCTTATTGTTTCTGAAAAGATTTGCCTTTTCGAAGTGAAGAATTTTGAAGGTGATTATTTTTACGAAACAGATACTGATGTAGATAGATTATATAAGAGGCCCAATAAGGAATATACTAATCCACTTCATCAATTGAATCGCTGCAAATCCCTACTCCGTCAATTACTTCATCAAATTGGGTTTATTTTGCCCATTGAAGCCCAGGTCGTTTTTATCAACCCCGGGTTCACCCTATACCAGGCCACCCTCGACAAACCTTTTATCTTTCCAACACAGGTAAATAGCTATTTGAAAAAAATAGATGGGCTCCCTTCTCGTTTAAATGAAAAACACAAGTTTCTTGCTGATAAATTAATTTCCCTTCATATGGAGGAAAATCCTTATACCACACTGCCCCCGTATCATTATGAAGGGCTGCGAAAAGGACTTACATGTGTGGGATGCCGCTCATTTTCGATGTCTGTTCACGGAAAGAAATGCGTGTGTGGTGATTGCGGGCACGAAGAGTTGGCGACAACGGCCGTATTGCGGAGTGTGAATGAATTAAAGCTTCTGTTTCCTAAAATGAGGATTACAACCAATTTGGTTTATGAGTGGTGTAGGGTTGTGAAGTGTAAAAAGACGATTAGAAGGGTTTTAGAGAGGAATTTTAAAAAGGCAGGAGTTCGACAATGGACTTATTATGTTTGAAGGACTAATCCTTTGTTTTCCTTTCGAGATTAGTCCTTCAGCGACCTTATGAAGGACTAATCCTTTGTTTCCCTATCGAGATTTGTCCTTCAGCAACCTCATGAAGGACTAATCCTTTGTTTCCCTATCGAGATTTGTCCTTCAGCAACCTTATGAGGGACTAATCCTTAGTTTCCCTAGTAAGATTTGTCCTTCAGCGATCTTATGAAGTCCTTTTTTCCAATTTCATTCACACTCTTGGTCTTCATCCGCTTGATTACAATGAAGTTACCCCTTCTCTACCCTCTTAACCTCTTCATAAGGCTGCACCACGACAAATCCATCGCCCTCGAACCTCATTTGAATCGATTCACCGCTGCCCCTTCCAAAGAATGTTTTTAAACTGATGTCCGTTTGAAACTCAGGCTGTAGATTTCCGGACCAGGCGACGGTTGCATTTGGATCAGTGATAACCGGCTGTCCCGGCAATACCCGCAGTGTCAATGGCTCGTAGTGTGTAGTAATGGCAATCATGCCAGTTCCTTCACAGCGGACATTGAATAAACCGCCGGCCATCATCCCGGCAATCCGCTTCATTAATTTAATCTCCCATTTTATCCCCGGCTCAAATGCTAGCAAGTCATTTCCATTCACATAGATGGAATCGTTTTGCAAGTTTAGGATAATAATCTTTTTCCCCTCATCGGCAAGATACAATTTCCCCCGTCCGTTTGCCTTCATTAGCGAGGCACCTTCACCGGTGAATGCCTTTTTAAAGGCGGTCCCCAATCCGTGCTCCAAAATGCCTTCGCGATCAAACTTTATTTTCCCATGATACGCGACCATAGATCCCGCCTTTGCCCAAACAAGGCCATCCAAGTTCACTTCAAGCATCCGCGGGGTTTCTAATTCGAAAAAGCCTTCCCCTTTATCCTTTTGTTCTGTCTGTTTAATGAATTCATCCATTGAATATCTACTCATCCAGCCCATCCCCTTTCTTAATTGTATTACGTAGAAAAGATAGGAATGTTTCAATTTTGTTTTTCGCTAGATTCTTTTGCTGTTTCGGAAAACAATTACCCTGATTCTTAACATAAGAATGATGATATAGGCACACATTAGTAAGACTAACTAGTTTGGTCGTTAAGGGAGATTCGCCATGATAAAATGGGTTCGATTCATTATTGCATTTATTTGCTTTTATTCCAGCGTTCAAACAACTGTGTTTGCGGAGATGATAAAGAGAAAGCAAGTGGAGCCAACGGGGCAAGTCATCTGGGAAGTAGCCACACACAAAAAGGTCATAGCTTTAACATTTGATGATGGTCCCGATCCTGTCTATACGCCCCAAATTCTTTTACTTCTCGAGAAGTTTGGTGCCCATGCGACATTTTTTCAAATCGGAAACCGAATGGAACTGTATCCGGACATTGTCGAACAGGTTGTGGAGGCCGGTCATGAATTGGGCAATCACTCTATGACACATCCATACGAAAATAAAGTTGGCTTTCATCAGATGCGCAACGAGGTTATATTGGCAGATCGTATTATCCAAAAATACCAGCCAAACCACCCTAAATTGTTCAGACCTCCTGGGGGATACCTAGACACTGCCCTATTGCAGGAGGCAAAAGAACAAGGATACAAAGTCGTACTTTGGTCGTATCATCAGGAATTAAGAGATTGGTCCCTGCCGGGGGCACTGAGTATTGCTAATCATGTCATCAGCCATGCTCGCCATGGTGATATTCTCCTTCTTCATGATAGCGGCGGCGACCGGAGTCAGACCATCCAGGCTTTAAAAATTTTTCTACCTGCATTGAAAGAACAAGGATACAACTTTGTAACTGTTTCAGAGCTTCTCTCTTATAAATTGATAAAATAATGTCTCAAAATAATTGTTTTTAACACCGAAGCTGTTATCACAAACAGTAGAAGCAATACTGCGCCACTAATATAATAGAGCATATCCGGACTAAAGCCGTTTTGGTAAAAGATAAAACATGACACTCCCAACAATGCAATCAAAAACAATTCAACCAAAAGGGCAGAAAAAATAAATAGGATATAAGGTTTAACGACTTTCGGGTGTGACACATGTTTTAGCGTAAACCCATCCCAACAAAGATTTGCTAGTTTCTCCAACTTTATCACCTCATGTGGACATGCCTTTATCTAACAGTATGTCCAGCGATGAGGATTCTGTACCATTTTTCATAAAAAACTTCGTGTTATGGTTTTGGGTTAATGCTTAATGCTGCAATCATCATTAATAGGGTAAAAACTAGTAAAAAGATATTAAGGGTAAGTCCCCAAATGGCATATAATCTTGATCTTCTCACGGTTACCAGCCCCGCAAGTCCGAGAAAAAAACCGACAATTGGCAGTTGAACGATAAAGATTCCGGGAAACTCTGCGTTTTTTACTAATAGAGCTACATTTAAACCAGCTAATGAAAGTAGCGCAACCAGAAAAGATAGAAATCCAGATATCGTCGGAAGGCGTCTGTTGCCCCCTTTTTTCTTTATTCCCAGTTCCATAGTTTTACCTCCCCTACCTTCATCGTATTAATTTCTTTTACATTCTGCAGCTTTCTTAATTCCTCTGTTGGGCCGGTAATCACAGCGCCATACACCTTGATGCCGTGTTTCTTAATATAGGCAATGCGGCTTTTCAGGGACAATGATTTAGCCCGGGCGACTTTTTCAGCAACCGATTCATTTTTTTCAAGCAGCGATAAAATATCGAGAAACACTTCCTCATTTGTTTGATTATAGGATTTAAACGGGGACCACGTCGTCTGATCATATTGCGCAGGGTATCCAAGAGGTGTAATGGGTACCCCTTCATCATCCACCTGTGCTGCATCCATCCCCGTATCCACCGCTAGCCAGCGAAGTTCCATATCCTTAGGCAGAATTTTATTCAGTTCCTTTGGTTTCATAACATCGTTTAATGATATATATACCTCCGCTACAGTCCCATCGGGAAGCTTATTTAACATATCCCATTGATCGTTTCTATTAAAAGGGACGGATGCTTTAGGGTGAAACAAGACTTCTGTATCCTTATCTGGATATTCCGCTAACGGCCTATCTAGATTAAGGTTCTTCTTAGGAAAGTTCGCTCTGTCTAAAAAAAAGTCAATATCATAGTTCCCAACCTTATAATCTTCCTTACCGATTTTTTTAAATACATCAAACTTGATATTCATTGAAAAAAAGCCAATTTCATGCTCTAGGCGTAATTTTTCCAGCCCCATATTCGGTTCGGTCACATAGATCGTTTTCGTGGCAACGTCAATCAGACGGTTTGCCCTATCGCCAACGGCATAGTACATATGGGAGGCCAATGTCATGATAGGGACAATTAATAATAGAATGGCCAGACTGATCATAATATTCGTCCTGCGGGCCCTATTTTTCCCCATCGTGACGATCTCCGTTTGGCTTTTTTCGGAATAAGAGTGCACTTCGCTTACTTCATTCAATGATTCCTTTAGGTATTTTTGATATTCATCGTCTACATTATTTTTTTCATCACTCATCCGTCTTCTTCCTTTCCTTCACTTTTTCCATGACCTTCCGCCGGCCCCTATGTAAATGGCTTTTCAAGGTATTCAAATTCATTCCCAAAATTTCCGCAACTTCGTTGTATGCAAGCTGATGCAAATCACATAACAACAGCACATGTCTTTCTTGTTCTTTTAACAAATGAATTTCTTCCAATAATAATTGGAAGCTTTCCTTTTCTAAGAGCTTTTTTTCCGGCGTATCCCGAGAGGAATTACTCTCATCCATTTCCGCCTGAATAACAAGACGTTTATTTTTCCGTTGAAAATCAATAAAGGCATGGTATGCGACCTTAAATAGCCATGCACGAATATTAGAGATTTCATAATCCTCCAGATGCAAATAGGCACGGTAAAAAGCCTCCTGAACCAAGTCCTCGGCGATAAAATGGTCCTTTGAAAGGGAGTATAGATACCGGTATAAATCATTGACATGTTCCAGGTAAACCTGATCTAGCTCCACTCCCGTTCCCCCTTTCACCTTAACCACGTTTAACGATAGCAAAAGGTTGCAGTTTTGGAAATTATTTCACAAAAAAATACGAACAGTTTAGCCCCTGTTCGCATTCATCCATCTATATCCTACTAATCAAACGTTTGTTTAAAATATCCTTCGCTATTACCTTTTAACTTTAAAGTAAGGCTTCCGCCGCTGCCACCGTTTTATTTTTCGTAACAGCCCGTAAGAAACATGGATTTTTTCCCTTTCTAATGATATTCCCGGCTGCAGATACATCCATAAGGACTTTGGATAAGCAACAAGCTGGTCGGGATAAACGCTCCTGTGGCCAATGACAATATACGCTGTAATACAGGCCCCGACCACATATATGCCAGTTAAGCTGCCAAATAATTCATATCCCATGAATATTGCAGCAATAGGTGTATTCGATGCCGCGGCAACAACCGCAACCATTCCGACCGCTGCCCCCAGAGCAGGATTGATGCCCATTAGATGGGCAAGAACATTTCCAGTTAGAGCGCCAATCACAAATTGTGGTGTGACGATCCCGCCGTAAAATCCCGACCCTAACGTAATTGCAACAAAGAGTGATTTCCACAGAAAACCTAAATAGGGCACTTGCTCCCCAGCTAAAGCGCTCTCCATCAACGGCAAGCTTAACCCAAGGTAATCGGTTGGCAGTATGAAAATAAGTAATGATAAAACAAGACCACCCATCAAAGGCATGAACGGTTCCCAAATATGAAACCTCTCCTGAATAAAGCCAAAAAACGTACGCGCCTGGACAAACAGCTCAATAAAGAGCCACGAAATAAGTCCGCAAAGGATGCCGATGATAATCATTTTAATAAACAGTCCCTCTGAAAACTGTGAAGCAACCCGTATTGGATAATAGTCATATGTAAGTCCCCATAGCTTGCTTATACGGTAAGATGTGACACCTGCAATCACAGCAGGGAAAATAACATCGTGACGAAGACGCCCGATGGTTAACACCTCAATCCCATAGATAGCTCCTGCAATCGGCGTGCCAAATACACTGGCAAACCCAGCACTAACACCACAGGCAACCATTCGCCGTTGAAGTTCCGGATTTAAGCGAAAAAGAAGGCCAAATAATGATGCCAACGAACCACCGATATGCGAACATGGACCTTCCTTTCCCGCTGAGCCTCCGCAACTAAGCGTAATAATCGCCGTTAACGGCTTTACCCACATGGTTTTAAAGGGCATAACCCCCGACTGCTCATGTACAGCGGCAATCGTTGAGTCTTTATTTGTTTTCGAAGCATGGCGGTATCCATAATATAAAATGAGTCCGTTCAACAACCCGCCAAGCGGTAGAAGCACCATTTGCAGCCATAATGGGATATGTACTGTTTGACCTGTTGAATAGTATAATAAACGTAAAAATAGGCTTGTTCCGGTCCCAACAAATGCTCCCATAATCGTTGCTAAAAATAGCCACCGGAGTAATGTTGCAATCATCACAAGCGGTTCCACGTAATAGATCCGCGAAAACATTTGTCCGTTCACCCCCCTATTGAAAATAGCACTACATGTTTAGGAAGTCTATTGATTGAAAATTTAGGATAACACCTGAAAAAACACCGTCCAAAAAAGGAACGGTGTCAACATTTACTTATGAACAACTAAATGGGCGAAGTGAAAATGGTCAAAAGCGTGCAAGTCGTCTTCCCTGTCTGTGAAGTACAGCTCTTCAATATTCTCCGGTGAAAGATTTTCATATAAAAGCATCTGACAATCTTGCAGCTCGAGGTCAAGTTCAAAAGGATCGAAGCCGGTAACCATTGATTCACCCGTGGCAGCAGTAATTTGCCGCATTTGAATGAGCTTCTTTGAGGCCTTTCTTTCATTAAACGCGGTGTCATCAAGATAATCAAAGACAAAGGAGCTTCCGTTTAAAGACATTTCCGAAATGGCAGTCAAGAGTTTTAAAAAATCAAGTTTCTCTAAGTACATAACAACCCCTAACAAGCTAAAATAGGCAATTTGCCCGCTATCATAGCCGCTTTTTTTCAGCTCTTCAGGTAAGGAATCATGTTTAAAATCAACGGGAACAAATTTTATGTTTGCAGGAATGGCGAAACCCATTTCTTGCAGGCACTTCATTTTGAATGCTTGGGTTGCGGGGTGGTCGACTTCATAGATGATAAAATCCTCCGGCAAGTTTTTATGGCGAAGGGCAAAAGTGTCAAGGCCGGCACCTAAAATCACATATTGTCTCACTCCACGTTCAATCGCCGACACGAGACTTTCCTCTGCATATCGTGCCCGGCTGACTAATTGAGGAACGGTCTGATTGTTCATCACCCATTCTAATTTTTCGTTAAATGATGTCAAGGATTCACTCTTTTCCGGATCGAAAAAGGCGATGGCATTTGCCCAATTGGTGCTGATTAGTTGTTTTTCCTCGTCACGTAACAGTGAAGGGGCAGCCCAATCATTAAAAATGGGCTTGCTGCAATTCAATGCATGGTATCCCCTGGCAAAGCAGCTTACTAATGCAGTTAAACTTTCCTTATTAGCTTCCATGAAAACTCCCCCTTTAAAAAAAGAAAACTCCCAGCAAAAAGTGGCTAGGAGTTTATTTTAGGATGAGTTAACTTTATTGTCAATAAATAAATATTATAGCACGTTTTATAGTTAAAGTCAATAAATTTATTTTCTTTTTTGGAAAAATAGTACCTAACACCCGTTGTTAACAGAATCGACAAAGATGTTTACAAAATCCTGCTTTCATATGCTCATCCATCAAGTTAAAATATAATGGTGTACCTGCACTGTCAATTAAAGTCTCACCTAAGTATAAAAAAAGTAAATATAAATTATTAAATATCCCAATATAGATGGAGTGTAGAAATGAATTTTAATAAACTAGAAGCGTTTATTTTGGTTGTCGAGAAAAGGAGTTTTTCAGAGGCAGCTGCTGCCTTAAAAAGTTCACAGCCGACGACAAGCCTTAAAATAAAGAGTTTGGAAGAAGAGCTTGGGATGGAGCTTTTGGAACGAGGCACATCGGGAATACAGCCAACCCCTGCCGGAAAGCTAGTTTATCAGGCCGCTAAAGAAGTAACACAAAGATGGCGAAGGCTGGAGGATGAACTTCATGGTCTTCATGATACATTAACCGGGACCTTAACCATCGGTGCCAGCACCATCCCTGGTACCTATCTTGTTCCAAACTGGATTAAAACATTCCGAAGCCTTTACCCAAAGGTAGATGTAACCATTGAAATTGGTGATTCTAAGAAAATCCTCGATAGACTTCTGGATCATCGAATTGATATAGGAATCATTGGCCTTGAGCAAGAGTCAACCAAACTTCAATTCAGGCCGATTGCCTCTGATTCACTCGTATTGATTACACCAAATGGACACCCGATGATCCATTCAGACGACTCGGAGTTTAGGCAGATTAAACAATATGATTTTGTTTTAAGGGAGCAGGGATCAGGCACAAGAAAGGTAATGGAGGATTACCTGACACTTCATGGGTGTTCACTTTCTGATTTGCATTCCGTTGTCTCCATCGGCAGTACCGAAGCCGTTATCGCTGCAGTAGAAGCAGGACTTGGTATCAGTTTTATCTCGAAGCTAGCTGCCATGCCAGCCGCAAAGGCAGGTCGGATCCAGATTATTGAAAAATTTGATCCTTTTCTAAGAAACTTTTATTTTACTTCTCTAACTGATGCGGCAGACCGTCCGATCATTAAAGAATTTACAGGGCTTTTATTTAAGCAGTGATGCAATCGGATTTTACTATTCTTTTATAAAAGAGGGGAAAGGTTTATGAAAGTAAGTAGAACAATGATTTTAACTTATTCTGCAATGGGTATTGCTTTAAACGTACTATTAGGAACTGTGGTCTCATCAATGAAAATTCCTTTGTTATTCCTTGATACAATTGGTACGGTTTTAGTCGCCGTCTTATTCGGCCCATGGTGGGGAGCATTAGCCGGTGGACTGACCAACGTGGTCCTCGGTGCCACAACAGGTCCATCTGCCATGTTCTTTGGGCTTGTTAATATTGCTATTGCGTTAGTCGCAGGTTACATGGCGAAAAAGTTTGATTTCAGAAAATGGTATATCGCCCTTATCACCGGAATTATGTTATCTATTATCGCACCTCTTATTGGGACACCGATTGCTGTTGCCGTCTATGGCGGATTAAATGGAAGCGGGATGGATTTAGTCGTCCTTTGGCTGCGCTCAGCAGGAGAAAGCGTTTTTGCCTCTACCTTTATTTCACGGATTACCGGCAATTTTGTCGATAAAATCATTACGTGTTTGTTGGTTATGTTCATGATAGCCCGCTTACCAAATCTAGCAAAGATCGTGAATAAGGAGAAGAAAAATGCAGCGTAGTAAAAAGATCCTGCTAGTTTCTCATTGTATCTTAAATCAGAATACCGTCATTGTAGATGAGGCCCGTGCAGAAGGTGCTGTCCTTTCAGCTGTTGAGTGGGCAATGAAAGAGGGTTACGGATTTCTCCAGCTGCCATGCCCGGAATTTACCTTTCTTGGGCTGAATCGGCCATCGATGACCTACGAACAATACAACACACCTGAGTACAGAGAGCATTGTCGGAAGATCCTGAACCCTGTCCTTCTACAAGCTGAAGACTATCTGAAAAATGATTATGACATTATCGGTCTGCTAGGGATTCAGAGTAGCCCATCATGTGACCCGACTCGCGGCATTTTTATCGAAGAGTTAACAGCGATGTTTGGCGAAAAAGGAATCACATTGAAAACCCTCTGGTATTTGCCGAATACCAGTGAACCAGAATTCAAAGGTAATCTGCACTTTATAAAATAAGGAATGCACAAAAAACAAGCCTGATCCGGAAAGCGGGCTTGTTTTTAAGTTGTTTTCTATTGCAGCAAATATTGTATATAATGGGGGCAGAGGTGAGAACATGGCACGTGAACGCAAATTTTCTAGGGATGAATTATTTCAGGAGACAAAACAGCTCCTTCTTCAACATGGTTATGAAGGATTTACTTTTAGCATTTTAGCAGATACTTTACACGTATCGCGCGGTGCCCTTTACAAATACTTTGAAAATAAAGAAGATCTCATCACGAACTTTATTTTTTATGAAATGGATCAATTTCTAATTCATTTAAAGCAATTAGACCTACAACTTGGGTTCGACGCCCAATTTGATTTTCTTTTAAACCTGATATTATCATCATCAGACATTCAGAAACTCATCAGAATCGGACAGCAAATCCCAGGACATAATGAAAAGTTTGAGAAACTTCATGTTGATATGTATCAGTATTTACAAGACTTTATCGATAGAGGGAAGGCAGAAGGCAAACTACGGTCTGATATTCCAAACAACTTACTGTTGGGCTACATCTTTCAATCTGTAGCCATCCCTAATCACGGGGGGACCCCCCATTCTACTTGGGTTAGTTCCATTAAACAAATTATTCGCGAGGGAATGTTCACAAATACCTAAATTGACACCCATGTTACTTTCAAAGATAATAGTAGTGACAATAGTGTCAATTTACTTTTACCAAAAGTGACATTTGCGTTACTTTGTAAATTTTTATAAAGAGAGGGGCTACATCAAAAAGATGAAATCATTTTTACAAGCAATAACCGATCGAGTTTCAACCAAAAGGGGGATGTGGATTACCTTATCCATCTGGCTAGTTATGACCATCCTTTTGGCTATGCTTGCACCGAGCGCAAAGGATTATGAGGTTTCTAGAATTGATTCCCTACCAGATGATGCGAAGTCTGTGATTGCTCAAAAGAAAATGGATCACTATTTTCCTAATAATGAAGGAACTCCGGCCATATTAGTTTTTCAATCCAAAGAGGGCCAAGTAGAAATTGCTAAACTAGGGGAAATTTTAGATGAAGTTAAGAGGAAAGACATCGCTGGGATTGAACAAATGATTCCCATCGCATCCCTACCTCCACAAGCTGCAGCTGGTTTCCTATCAGAGGACAAAACAACGGCCTTGATTCCCCTTACCTTCGATGCTTCGCTGGAAAATAAGGAAATTAAGGAGTCATTGACAAAAGTCAAAAAGGCGATTGCAGATACATCCGAATACAAATTATATGTAACAGGACCAGCGGGAATCGCAACAGACTCTCTTGATTTATTTTCTCGTGCAGATCTTGTCCTTATTTTATCAACTGTCGGTTTAATTCTTATCCTATTAATCGTAATCTATCGTTCACCATTACTAGCATTCATTCCGCTTCTTGCGGCTGTCTTTGTCTATGAGGTCGTGAATCAAATCCTTGGAATCATGGGGAAGGCCGGGCTTGCTTTGAGCAACCAGACAATTTCAATTATGTCGATTCTTTTATTTGCGGCGATGATTGATTATTCCTTATTTGTCTTTTCCAGGTATCGCGAGGAACTCACGAACCACGAAAGTAAGTTTGATGCGATGAAGGAAGCAATGCGTGAAACAGGCATGCCTGTCTTCTTCTCGGGAGGAACCGTTTTAGCCGCCATGCTTGTGTTATTTTTTGCTCAATTTGGTGACTACCAGAACTTTGCTCCAACTTTTGCAACAACCATGTTGGTCATTATGCTGGCATCGATTACACTTGTACCTGCCTTGTTTACGCTATTTGGGAGAAAGTCCTTCTGGCCTAAGGTTCCCCGCGTTGGTAATCGCGCAGTAAATCAACATGTTGTTTGGGGAAAAATTGGCCGCTTCGTTACCAGGAAGCCTGGTCTGTCCGTCGCTGTAATCGGGATCATTCTTTTATTATCGGCAAGCAATTTATTTAATCTAAAGTTTGAATTTGACACAATGAAATCATTCCCAGAAGATATGCCATCCCGCCAAGGCTATGAAATTTTGGCGAAAAAGTTTGAACCCGGCGATTTAGCCCAAACTACCGTTGTATTCGAGTCATCTGCCTCAGTAACAGCTGACCAACAGGAAAGTTTACGAAAAACATTGGCTGAACAGCCGCTTGTTAGTGATGTTCGCTTAGGCGGGAAAACGGAGGATGATTCCGTTCTTTATTATAGTCTGACTTTTGCCGGAAACCCGTATTCTATTAAAACCATCGATGCCTTGGAAGAAATAATTGGTTCCACCAAACAAATTACCACTGATAGCAAGGTGTATGGTAAGCTTTATTTTTCTGGTGAAACCGCAGCGAAAGTGGATGATCGTTCCGTAAACGACCGGGACGTCATTGTCATTGTGCTGCTGGAAACCATTTTAATCTTTGGAATGTTAATTATCTTAACAAAATCGGTTAAGATGCCCATTTACATGATGGGTACCATTTTAATCTCCTTCTTTGCAGCATTAGGGCTTGGGACATTCTTGAGCAACCTGCTCTTTGATATTGATTCCATCAGTAATAGGGTTCCGCTTTATGCGTTTGTTTTCTTGGTTGCCCTTGGAATCGACTATAATATCATACTCATCTCAAGATTCCAAGAAGAGAGGGCGACTCATTCTGTTAAGGATGCTGTAGAAATCGCAGTTACAAACACAGGCGGAGTCATCTCCTCTGCCGGTATTATTCTAGCTGCCACCTTTGCCGTATTAATGACCCAGCCGATCCAGCTGTTATTTACATTCGGCTTTATTGTTGCAGTCGGAATCTTATTAGATACCTTCTTAATTAGAGGTGTCCTGCTGCCTGGATTAATTGTTTTATTGGAAAAAGATAAAAAGGTTAGTGAAAATAGATAGCACCTATAAAGAGAGGCAGCCACAAATTTTTTGGCTGCCTTTCTTCTTCTTTATATGACTGCTTTACGAAGTGATTGGCCCCTTCAATTGAGACGTTACAGACACCCCTTCAAATATCTTCCCGGGATTTAAAATATGGTTCGGATCAACGGATGCTTTGATCCCCTTCATAATCGGTAAAAGATCTCCATGTTCTTGCCGCAAGAAGGCTTTCTTGCCGAGACCAATCCCGTGCTCACCAGTGCAGGTCCCTCCTTTGGACAATGCAAACTGGACAATTTGTTTATGGACTTCCTCTACGCGCTTCTGTTGTTCTTTACTATTTGGATCCACTGGTAATACCGCATGATAATTACCATCACCCACATGCCCAAAAATGGCTGCATCGAGACCCTGCTCTTCGACTACATTCCTAGTATGTGCTAATGCACTGGTTAGTTCGGACAGTGGGACACATACATCTGTAGACATCATCCCCATCCCCGGATTTGCCGCTAAAATAGCAAAGGCTACATGGTGCCTGGCTTCCCAAAGTTGGGCCCTCTTTAGGGAATCATTTTCAAATTCAAACGTCGCAGATTGTTCACCACTGATAATTTCTCGTGCCTGTTCGACGCTATACGCTACATCAGGTCCGTTGCCGCTGAATTCCATAAACAAAGTGGGTTCCTCACGATAGGTTGTGTTTTTATAGGAATTTACGGCTTTGATGGTCTTTTCATCCACTAACTCTATTTTTCCAATTGGAAGTCCAGCCTTTAGCAACATCGTGGCTGCTTTCCCAGCTGCTTCAATCGATGGGAATGTTGCTTTCACATCTGAGATAACCTCTGGAATTCCTTGCAGTTTTAGAATAATTTCCGTAAAGATCCCTAATGTCCCTTCCGATCCAACGAAGAGTCCAGTTAAATTGTATCCTGCCGATGATTTATAGGAATAACCGCCGCTCCGAATAACCGAACCGTCTGCCAAAACGAGCTCCAATCCCAGCACCTGATCGCGCATGACTCCATATTTAACACTATTTGTACCGCTGGCATTCGTTGCCGCCATTCCTCCAATGGAGGCATCTGCCCCGGGATCGATAGGAAAAAAGAGACCATGTTTCTTTAACGCATGATTCAATTGATCCCTTGTGACCCCCGGCTGAACCGTGACCAAAAAGTCATCCGGCCTGATCGAGAGAATTTGATTCATCAGCGTGAAATTAAGGGTAATTCCTCCATTGACAGGGATAATATGCCCTTCCAAACTTGTTCCGGCCCCAAATGGGACAACTGCAATAGAATGCTCATTGGCAAACTGAACAATCCTGCAAACCTCTTCTTTTGAAATAGGGAAAACAACTATATCGGGCATTGCGGGTGTGTGGTATGCCACCCCCTTACTATGCTGTTCCAAGACCGTCTGATTAATCGAAACCCTCTCACCATCCCCGATAATACGTAACAACTCATCATAAAGCTTCACTGTGGAACCCCCTTCCTAAATAACGGTGCCTGACACCCTTTCTACCTTCCCTCTAGTATTAATAGCTCAGGATTTTCAATGAATGAGTGAACGTCCGTCATAAAGGCATTTGATGGGGCACCATCAATGACGCGGTGATCAAAGGTAATGGACATCCCCATCACATCGCCAATGATGATTTGATCATCCTGGACAATTGGTTTCCTTTTAATACTGTGTATGCCTAGGATGGCAACCTCTGGGTAGTTAATAATCGGTGTTGCATACCAGCCGCCATTTCCGCCTGTGTTTGAAATCGTAAAAGTACTGCCTGTGAGCTCGTCAGTCCTTAACTTCCTTTCTCTGGCTCGAATCGAAAGATCTTGAATCTCCTTTGCTATTTCTAAAATTGTTTTTTGATCCGCATGTTTAATGACAGGGACCATTAGGCCCGCGTCTGTCGCCGTTGCAATCCCGATATGGATTTGTTTCTTATAAACAATCTCCATCCTTTCATCATCAACGGATGCATTAAAGATTGGATGGCGTTGAAGTGCTTTTGCAGCTGCTTTCACAAAGAACGGAAGATACGTCAACTTGACTCCCACCTTTTCAGCATGGTGCTGCAACTGTTTTCGCCATTCAACCAGCTTCGTGATCACCACTTCGTCCATACCACTGCAATGGACAGCCTTTGATTTTGAAAGAGTCATATTTTCATAAATTCTTTTCCGCAACCCCCGAATCGGTTCCCTTATTTCTTCAACCACTTCCCCCTTCAACATTTGTTCGGGTTGTAGCGCAGAAACAACCTTTGGAGCAGCTGACGCGATCGCGACGGCAACCTCCTTAGTAGCTCGGATGCCAAAGGACCTTACATCCTCTTCCGTTACCTTGCCGGCCTTACCTGTCGGCGTCACTTCTGTTATATCAACCCCTAGTTCCCTTGCCAGTTTTCTTACAGATGGTGCCGCTATGACTCGTTGTTTCGGTAAAAGATTGGCTTGAGTAGGTTGTCTTCCGTCCTGTTGACTGATTGACCACTGCTGTGTGGAATTTTGGGGTAAGGATTCTTGTGGGAGGGGGGTGATCGCCTCCATTCGATGATTATTTTCAAGAACGGTAAAAAGGATTTCGCCCACCTTAACCACATCACCACTTTTTGCTCCAAAGGATTGAATGGTTCCTCCTACAGGTGAGGAAATTTCTACAACCGCTTTATCCGTCTGTATTTCTACTAGATTTTCATTTTCCTTTACTTGGTCGCCGACGTTTTTGAACCAAGTAAGGACTTCCGCTTCGTGTAATCCTTCGCCTATGTCAGGCAATCGAAATTCGTATGCCATTCCTTATGCATCTCCTATTCCTTAATGCGAAAATACTTCCTTCATGCCTTGAATGATTCTGTTGGCATTAGGCAGCCATTCATCCTCCACCGATGGTACCGGGTAAGGGGTATCAAAACCAGTTATTCTAATAATCGGTGCCGTTAGGTGAAATAATGCCTTTTCATTGATGAGCGCGGAGATCTCGGCGCCTGGTCCCCCGGTTTTCACTGCTTCATGAACGATGATCGCCCTCCCAGTCTTTTGCACGGAAGTCAGAATCGTTTCCTCATCGATTGGGGAAATCGTCCTTACATCAATTATTTCAACAGTTGTATTGGTCTGCTTTTCCCATTGCTCGACTACCTTACTGACAAGCGGTACACTTGGTCCCCAAGTAATGATCGTTAACTCTTCACCTTGCTTTAACACACGAGCCTTTCCGATCTCAATCACATAATCTTCCTCTGGTACTTCTTGTTTGAAAGCCCTATAAAGCTTCATTGGTTCAAGGAATAATACCGGATCATTATCACGAATTGCCGCTGTTAATAATCCCTTAGCATCATAGGCATTACTTGGCATAACCACCTTCATCCCAGGCGAATGCAAAAACAAACCTTCTAAACTATCAGAATGGAGTTCCGGGGTTCTTACTCCCCCACCAAATGGTGCCCTGACGACCATTGGTGCCTGAAATACACCACCAGACCTAAATCGAAGTCTCGCAGCCTGTGCCACCATCTGATCCATCGCTTCGTAAATAAATCCAAAAAATTGAATCTCAGCGACTGGACGTAATCCCCTGCTTGCCATCCCAACGGAAGCTCCAATAATGGCCGACTCTGCGATTGGCGTATCGACAACGCGTTCTTCCCCAAATAGCGCCTGTAGACCATCTGTGGCACGGAAAACTCCGCCGTTTTTTCCAATATCCTCACCTATGCAAATGACTCGCTGATCCCTTTCCATTTCCTTTCTCAGGGTAAAATTAATTGCCTCAATCATCGTCATTGTGGTCATCACTTCAATACCCCCTCTGTTGGAATGGAGTTCAGCTGCTCTGTAAGCTGGTTTGTCTTTTGCTCATATACCAACCCAAATATTTCTTCAACCTTGCTTCTTGGTGTGTTGACAGCGAGTTCAAATGCCTCTGAAACCTTTTTGTCGGCCCATTCATATTCTTTTTGTTCCAGCTCTTCGTTCCAGATTTCCTTTTCCATGAGAAAAGCTTTCATTCTCTTCAGTGGATCCATTGCCAGCCATTTCTCTAGCTCACCACTATCCCTGTATTTGGTCGGGTCATCAGCCGTCGTATGCGGCCCTTGTCTGTATGTAATAGCCTCCACTAATACAGGTTTTCCCTGGCGAGCACGTTCAAGTGCCTGCTTCATGGTAGAATAAACGGCAAGTGCATCATTACCATCCACTTGAACCCCGGTAATGCCATACGCTACTGCTTTTTGGGAAATCGAGGCACTGCCCGTTTGTTTTGAAATCGGGACACTTATCGCCCACTGATTGTTTTGAACGAAAAAAACGACTGGAAGTTTATAGACACCGGCAAAATTTAACGCCTCGTGGAAATCGCCCTCGGAAGTACCGCCGTCGCCGATATAGGCAACACTTACACTATTTTCCTTATTGTATTTTCCTGCCCAGGCACCGCCGACAGCATGTAGACACTGGGCCCCAATGATAATTTGCACAGGGAAAACATTGGCTGATTCAGATGCCGTCCCCTTGAGATGTCCCATAGTATAAAGGAAAAAATTCTCCATTGGGACTCCGTGGACCAAACTAACACCGACTTCCCGGTAGCTAGGATAGACCCAATCCTGTTTTTCTAAGGAGAAAGCGCTACCAATTTGTGCCGCCTCCTGGCCAATCATGGGGGCATACGTACCGATTCTCCCTTGACGCTGCAATTTTAAGGCTCGTTGATCAAACGATCTCGCTTGAATCATCCATTTATACAAGTTAATCAGTTCCTCATCCTTTACGTCCGGACTTTCACCGGTAAGCTTTCCATTCTCATCCAGATACTGAATTTTTTCCACTACGGTTTCATTAGGTTCCAACCACATAGATTTCCCTCCATATTCGAATTGGATTTCTGAAAATTGACATGATGTCAATAGTATATATTTTCCTTAATAGCGATGTCAATGAAATGTCAGAAGGTTCAGAAATTATACCGCCTTTCCTGCGCTCTCCTGAGCTCTATTAATAAGCGGCTACTCTTGTGACACTAATTGAGGTATTATTTCATGATTAGGACAAAAAAACATCTCCTTGGATGAAAATCACAAGGAGATGTTTTTATACACAACTAGAGGAGCTTTTTTGCAATTGCCCGACCGGCTACTCTTCCCGAAAAAAGACAGCCGCCGACAAACGTGCCTTCAAGTGAACGATATCCATGTACTCCACCGCCACCGAACCCCGATGCTTCTCCAGCCGCATACAGCCCTGGAACCGGATCTCCTGAAGCGTTAAGAACTTGCCCCGACAAATCAGTCTGCAAGCCGCCTAATGTTTTTCGGCTTACGATATGCAAACGGACTGCAATCAAAGGTCCATTTTTCGGATCAAGAATTTTATGCGGTGTCGCAACGCGGATTAGTTTATCCCCAAGATAATTCCGTGCACCCCGGATTGCTGTTATTTGAAGATCCTTCGTAAATTTATTTTCCAGTTCGCGATCTCGTGCTTTTATTTGACGCTCAATCTCTGAGAAATTTAACAGGTTTTCTCCTGTCAATTTATTCATACCGGCTACTAAATCGCTCAAATTATCTTCAATGATAAAGTCTTCCCCTTTGTCCATAAATGCCTTTACAGGGCCAGATGCCCCAGGCAGCGCTCTGCCTATTACTTTTCGAATACTTTTTCCTGTTAGATCCGGGTTTTGTTCCGAACCGGAAAGGGCAAATTCCTTTTCGATAATTTTCTGCGTTAAAATAAACCATGAATAGTCATAGCCTGTCTTTTGGATCGCTTCAAGCGTTCCTAATGTGTCAAACCCAGGAAAATTGGGTGCAGGGAAACGATTGCCTCGTGCATCTAACCAGATTGATGAAGGCCCTGGAAGGATTCGAATCCCGTGATTAGCCCAAACAGGATCCCAGTTTTTAATTCCTTCGGTATAGTGCCACATACGGTCACGGTTTACCATTCGACCGCCTGCTTCTTCGGTAATGGCAAGCATCCTTCCATCCACATGTGCGGGTACACCTGAAATCATCAGTTTTGGGGGCTTCCCCATTCGACTGGGCCAATTTTTGCGGACTAGATCATGGTTGCCACCTATACCACCACTTGAAACCAACACGGCTTGTGCCTGATATGCAAAGTTTCCAACCACCTCTCGACTGCTGGCCTCACCGCGGGCAGCAGAACTTGGGGCAAGAACAGAACCGCTCACACCAACAATTGCCCCGTTACGATTCATCAGATCGTCAACCCGATGTCGCGGACGGAATTCGACTAATCCCTTTTTCATATGCTCCCGGACTCTCCGTTCAAACGGTGCCACGATGCCTGGACCCGTTCCCCACACAATATGGAAGCGCGGGACTGAATTTCCATGTCCGTCGGCAAGATAACCACCACGTTCTGCCCATCCTACTACTGGAAAAAGGCGCACTCCCATATCATATAGCCATGAACGTTTCTCCCCTGATGCAAAATCTACATATGCCTTCGCCCATTTTACCGCCCAGTAATCTTCATCCAATTCCCTGTCGAAACCAGCTGTACCTAACCAATCCTGCCATGCTAATTCTTTCGAATCTTTTATTCCCATTCGCCGCTGTTCCGGTGAATCAACTAGGAACAAACCGCCGAAGGACCACCATGCCTGTCCGCCCATGGATGCCTCAGGTTCCTGATCTAACAGCAAAACCTTTTTACCGGCATCGGCAATCTCCGCTGTCGCTACTAACCCCGCAAGTCCGGCCCCAACTACGATGACATCAAATTCCACAGGACAAATCCCCCATCCATTATCATGTACTTGTTATTTTTTCACCAGAAATTACTGACTTTTTAGATAATTATACAATTAAAAAGGTACTCCTAACCACTCCAATAAGAAAAATAACAAAGTGACCATTGGCAGCATACGTAAGCGCTGAAAATGATTAGCGGGTAAAATACTAAATAGTAAAACAGCTGCGAAAACAGCAAGTCCACTGGAAACTGAAAAAGTATAGAAAAAGTTATTGCCCTTAACCAAGAGCATACTAATAGGTAAAGCCGCACAAAACGCGGCCCGCCAGCCATTTCCTTTGGCGTACCACACCAGATAACCGGCTAGCGGCGAAAGTAAGGCAATACCGCCCCAATAGATAAGATCATCCTTTGGTGAAAATCCTAACAACACCATCGAATATATATAATAAGTAATAATCATTGTAGTCAAAAAGACAAATACGTGTAATGCTGCGACTTTAGGCGAACGACTTCGCATGGCTATGATTGATGCTACGACTACCCCAAAAACTGGGTAAGTTCCTATTAATTTTGCAGACAGGCCCAATAAGGCACCCAATAAAAATACCCACAATACTCTTACTACTCTCTGGGATAGTGGAGGCACTCGATCCGACTTTGCTCTGATATAAACCAGCTTTTCCTTCATATTTTTTGTACCCTTTGCGTCTCATTCACTATCATCACCTCTATTTACATGATTTTACCAGATCCCACAAAGGTATTAAAACACGTATTCTATTCTTTTGGTGCAACCTAGTTTCATGAAGTTTGATAATTTTGAAGATACTTTTAAGTATGGTATGTTAGTAAGGAAAAAACAATTGGGGGTTAAAAAATGGTCCTGCCAAATTTTAATGAAAACTTACAAAAATACGCAAAACTTTTAGTAGCAAAGGGAATCAACGTTCAGCCCGGTGATTGGGTAAAAATGACGATTACTGTGGATCAAGCTCCATTAGCTCGTTATATCACCCAAGAGGCATATACGTTAGGGGCTGAAAAAGTAATCGTTAAATGGTCTGATGATGAAATCAGTAAACTGCATTACTTACATCAACCTGTAGAAGTGTTGACGACCATTCCTGAATACGAAATTCAAGAATCCGAAGACCATGTGTTAAATCATCGAGTAAGTCGTCTATCGATTGTCTCAAGTGATCCTGGATTACTAAATGAAGTCGATCCCGCTAAAATCGGTGCCTATCAAAATATAGCTGGAAAAGCATTCAGTGCCCAGCGTATTGCCACACAAAATGATGATTTAAAATGGACTGTTGCTGCCGCTGCCGGTGCAGGTTGGGCTGCAAAAGTGTTCCCGGACTTATCATCTTCTGAGGAACAGGTCGATGCCTTATGGGATCAAATCTTTAAAACCTCCCGTGTTTATGCAGATGACCCAATTGCTGCATGGGATGACCATAAACAAACATTGAATGAAAAAGCGGCGAAACTAAATGAAATTCAATTTGATGCCCTTCACTATACAGCTCCAGGTACGGATTTAACGTTAGGTTTACCAAAGAACCACATTTGGGCCTGTGCAGAGAGCTATAATCCTAAAGGGGAAGAGTTTATTGCCAACATGCCGACGGAGGAAGTCTTCACGGCGCCTGATACCCATCGCATGGATGGTGTGGTTCGCAGCACCAAACCGTTAAGCTATGCCGGGACATTAATTGAAGGCATTGAGATTCATTTTAAGGATGGCAAAATCGTGGATATTTCTGCTGAAAAGGGCGATGAGGCGATTAAGAAGTTGGTTTTTGATAACGAAGGCGGTACAGGCTTGGGTGAAGTGGCCCTAGTACCAGATCCATCACCTATTTCACAATCCGGAATTACTTTCTTCAATACCCTTTTTGATGAAAATGCCTCCAATCACTTAGCCATCGGATCAGCTTATCCGACTACCATTCAGGGTGGCACAAAGATGAGTCAAGAGGAACTATTGAAGCACGGCATGAACACTTCCACCGTACACGTCGATTTCATGATAGGTTCTGACCAAATGGATATCGATGGCATCAAGCAAGACGGCACCATTGTTCCCATCTTCCGTAATGGAGACTGGGCGTTTTAGGAAGCGCATGAAGCGCGGGGACGGTTCTTGTGCTTCAGAAGCATAAGAACCGTCCCCTGCTTCCCTGCCTCCACCTACTTTATCTCCGATACTGCCACTTCCTGATAGGCTTTGAAGAAGGCACTGCAAAATGTATCCCATTCGATTGCTGCTTCCATGGACCCCTCACTTACTTCGCCTAGAACCGGCCGTTGCAGCAGGTCTTGAAGCTGTTCCGAAAAGGCTTGAATGGTTTCTTGAGAGGCTCCTTCAAGAACATGACGAACGAAATCAGACGGTGGATACCAATCAGCTACTCTACTAATATCACGATAAATCTGGGTTAATAAGAGGTTTCGTGGTCCTTCCCATTGTTCGTTTACGACGACATCCCTAAAGATCCGTGGAAGCGCGGAGAACTCTTCCATCACGCCATGACCGGCAAACACTGAGATAGCCTCACGTACTATTTCTACTCCCTCTTTGGTAGCGCCAATTTTTTGCAATAAAATTAGTTCCCGTAGATTAAATAATTGCTTTCTGATTTCAAGCGGGTGGTCTGATTTTAGTCCGGGATTGAGTGGCTTTTCAAGTCGCAGGAAGAGATCATAAATTTTAAAGGCACCTGCTGTTGTACGCTGTGCCGCATTTTCTATTTGCTTTAACTTGCTGGCAGCAAGTGGATAGTCTTTTATCTTTTTGCCAAAAACGGAACGGAATTCACTATAAAGATATGCTTCTCTTGATGCACGGAGCATAAATCCGGCACAGGCAATGCCAATTTCAAGACGGGACAACGTCAGAACTATTCCCACTGCCACGGCTATCCCTTTATCTTTTGGACCGATTGGATAGGCAAGGGCACCATTATATTGAAATTCACCTGTCGGAACCTCCGCAGTACCCATTTTCCATTTAATCCGGTTAATTTGATATCCATTTCTCTTTTCCTTTTCTTTGTCCCCTGGAAGCCATGAAGGAACAATAAAAGTGGATACCTTATTTGACCCTGATATCTTTGCGGTAACCACGGAATAATCGGCATGGGCCACCGAACAAAAGAATTTATTCCCATATAACCGATAGTTTTTTCCATCCGGCACGGCTTCTAGTAGATTGGCAGGTAAATCAGAGCCGCCCTGAATTTCTGACATAAACTGGGCACCAATGGCAAATTCACCGTTAGCCCCCTCTTTTGTCTGCATTAAAATCTCTTGGAGTTCTGGATGTGCCTCATTCGGAAATTCTTCAAGTAGAGCAATTAAGCCATGGGTACATGTTAAAGGGCATGTAACCCCCGCTTCTCCCAATTGATGAATTAACATTCGTTTCACAAAACTTTCCCAAGCCGTCTTTTGACTAGAAAACAGCCCTTCACCAAATACTCCTTTTTCTAATTGATGTGTTTCCGGTGGACGGACCACTCTGTCGATCCTATGATTAAACGCATCATAGTGTAGCATGTGTGGGCGAACCTCCGGCCTTGCACTTTGTGCAGCTAAATGATTCCATTTGGAGGAAACCGTTGGTGAAAAGGAAAGAATTTTTTCATGAATTTGTTCAAATTCCATACCAGTGAATTTTTCCATGGCTTTCTGCAAAAATGGTTCATCACGATACCAATCAAGATTTTCGCGCTTTTCTACGAATTCATCAAAGGTGTAGGTGTTTTTCCCTCTAGTTTCCGTGTCCTGGGAAGTAAGGCTCATCAACTAATCACTCCTTCTTTTCAATTGACAAAATGGATTATTCAGAATTATTATAATGTTATGTTAACGTTAACGTCAACTAGGAGGATAAATAATGTCAGAGGAACGTCTTTTTTCAATAAGCGAACTAGCAACCATGTTTGATGTCAGCTCCAGAACCATTCGTTACTATGAAGAAGTCGGAATGCTAACGTCAGAGACACGCGACAGCTTAACCAAGCAAAGAAGTTATACAACTCAAGAAAGAAGAAGGTTAAAAATGATTCTCCGCGGCAAAAACCTCGGCTTTAGCTTGCAAGAAATAAAAGAAATGATTGAGCTGTATGAAGCAAATCCTGAGGGTGAAGAAGAGCAGAAAAGAATCATCCAGCATGCTGACCGAAAAATTCAGGATATCAATGAACAGATTTTACAATTGGAAATGTTAAGAGATGAGATCATTGCTCATAAGGTGAGGTATTTACAAAAAGGGTGAGAAATACTGGTCTAAAGAAAACGCAAGCGCCCCTGGGCAGCCATGTATGGCCAGGGGCGCTTCAACCTGCCGATGGAGGACAAATCTCCGCGAAAACCAACAGAAATGTCCTTCATTTTTTACCTTTTAAGAATAGGCTTAATGATCATTTTCACGTAATGGGGCTTCTAATATATCCTCTATCCCTATGATATAAAACAAGAGCAATCACTAAAAATCCCGATGCAATCCAAATAGAAGTATTCCCTATATAAGTTGTGGTCACTGTCCCCGTTAATGCACCAAATAAAAAGGAAAGAATAATGCCGTTGAATTCTTTAAACTTCTTTTTCGCTTCTGGATTACGTTCAATAAATGCTGAATAAGCTGCTTGTGTTGCGGTTCGAAGGTTGCCTGTTGTCATCGTCGAGTTGTAAGCCCACTTATCAAGTTTATTGAATGTAGAGATTTGCAATGACGATACGAATGAAATACTTACCGTTACCACTAAATTCGGGGCACCACTCGGCAAAATACCGACAACGACCAATACCACGCATTCCAAAATAAGGATCGAACGTCTATAGCTATGCAAAGCTTGCCTTATCTGAGGAAGCTTCACTACTTCAGATACTAAAACCCCCAGAATAAAAGCTGAAATGGGAACAATATAGAGGAGAGAACTTCTCCACTCCCCATTCGCCACTTTTACCGCAAATAAGACGATATTCCCTGTCTGAGCATTTGCAAATACTCCATCTCTGCTTACGAAAGTATACGCATCTAAAAAGCCACCAACTATCGCCAACAATACAGCCAGACGGACTGAATTTGACGCTAACGAAGGAATTTTCTTCTGTTTGTCTATCATATGATGTTCACCTTGATTCAATAATAATGTACAATTTGTAGCAGTGGAAGCAGGGGACGGTTCTTGCGCTTTATTTTTAAAGAAATTAATCAAACGTTTAATTAGGTAACCTTGTTTGTCATTCCAAGTGTCCCTCGGTTTAACCAATTGTTTGATTAGTTTTACCAGACCAGTCATACCAGGGTCTCTCGCCATTCAAGCAATTGTTTGTTTAGTTTTTGTACCTATTCTGTTAGTATCCATACCCCCAGATAATTGACCACCTCAACCAAACACCTTTTTATATTAATCCTTTGATTTAGTGGCTTCAACCACTTTCTTTAATGTTGAATTGATATTTTGTAAGCTTATGAGAATAAAACCAAGCATGACAAAAGTTACGATCTCACCAGTATAAATGGAGACAATAGCCAATATTACCGCATACGCAGCATATAAAAAACCATTCATTACCGTTCACCCCCTATATTTTCCATTGATTTACGTCTCCATTTTAACATAGTCTTCCAATTCCCTTGCTTATTAAAAAAGAAAAACGCTTGAGCCCAAGCGTTTTTTTAAAAGTTTATATAATCATCTTTTTATCGGATTGTAGTTGAAGTTCCTGTTCTCCCAAATCGTCCTGCTCACGATTCTTTTTGATTTTAAAGTGATAAATTAAATAGCAGGCAATGACAAATGGAACTCCGCAATACAGTGCAACTCGCTGCTCAGAATCAAATGCTAAGCTGAGTAGGACGATAATGTTTAACGTTAATCCCAGGATTGGCAGGAATGGGAATAACGGTGTTCTGAATTTAAGGTCTTCCACTTTTCCGCCTTCACGAATGAATTTCCTGCGGAAGGCAATTTGCGAAGCGGTGATGGAAATCCAGCCAACTTGCGCACCTAGTCCCGCGACAGAAATAAGCCATACAAACACAGTACTAGCAGCTACTACACTTGATAATAGTGATAATAGGGCTATTCCAATGGTTAAAATAAGGGCATTAACAGGAACTCCTCTTTTCGATACCTTCGTTAGTAGGGGACTAGCCATTTTCTCCCTTCCCATGGCATACAACATCCGGGTTGCTGCATAAAGACCAGAGTTTGCCACAGAAAGTAATGCAGTTAGAACAACAAAGTTCATAATATCTGCTGCATATGGGATTCCAATACTATCAAATACCACTACGAATGGGCTTTCAATTACTCCAGCTTTTTCCGTTGGTATTAAACCTGATAAAACAAAGATGGCTAATACAAAGAAGAAAAGAGTACGCCAAACGGTTTGTTTAATCGACTTTGGAATCGTTTTTTCAGGCTCTTCACTTTCTCCCGCGGCGATCCCAATTAATTCCGTACCTTGGAACGAAAAGTTTACGGTAATCATCGTGATTAGTAAGGCTGTTATTCCATGTGGCAAGAGGCCGTGCGCGGTGAAATTCGTCATAAATGGCGCCGGTTGGCCGCCTTTCATGTGAATAAACCCAAACATGGCAGCTCCACCTAATACAATAAACGCTATGATAGCAAAAATTTTAATACTTGAGAACCAAAATTCAGCTTCACCAAACGCACGAGCTGAAAGTGCATTAAGGGCAAATAGAACGATGGCAAATATCGCACACCAGATCCAAATCGGAGAATCAGGAAACCATCTTTGCATTAACTGCCCCGCAGATAGTAATTCCAGTGCAACCGTCACAGCCCACCCTAACCAATAAAGCCATCCAAGGGCAAATCCAGTTCCTGGGCCAATAAATTTCGTCGTATAGGTTTGAAACGAGCCGGAGACTGGCATTGCCACCGACATTTCACCAAGGCAAAGCATCGTCAAAAACATGATGAAGCCGCCAACGATATAAGAAAGGATGGCACCGGCTGGTCCTGCATGAGAAATCGTATAACCTGACCCTAAGAAAAGACCTGATCCGATAACCCCTCCTAAAGAGATCATAAATAAATGTCTTGACTTCATTGTTCGTTTTAATTCATGTGTTGAATTAGATTCTTGTAGATTCATTAAGTTTCCCCCTTTTTCCCCAAAAAGAATGCGCTTCCATTAAAAAAGTGTTGAATAGGATAATTCTTTTCACAAGTAGTGCTTTCAGTCTTCCTTTGTATAAGAAAGAATAAGGCAATATTCGACATTTAGCAACAACTACTTCTTTCTAAATTATCCCTAAATTCACAAAATAATAATGCAATTTCCGTGCCAAACAATACTTGCTTAATTGTGAACATATTTTGACGAATGCTGCCAATATTTTTTGCATCTTCATTAAACTTTTTGCACATACACCGCAAAAAAAACATCCCCTCCGAATGGAAAGGATGTTTTTTTTGCGGTGTATGTGCAAAAATATCTTTACACCCAGCCACGGAATCGTGAAGCTTCTGCTGCCTTTTTTATCCCTGTCATATAGGCCGCTAACCGCATATCCACCTGATGAGTAGCAGCTGTTTGATAAATATTTTCAAAAGACTCAATCATGACCTTGGCTAATTTTTGATGAACTTCTTCTTCCGACCAATAATAGCCTTGATTATTTTGCACCCATTCAAAATAAGAAACGGTTACTCCGCCGGCACTCGCCAAAATATCGGGGACAAGGAGGACTCCACGTTCCGTTAAGATACTGGTTGCTTCAAGTGTTGTTGGTCCATTTGCTGCCTCCACGATAATCGAGGCCTTAATATTTGCCGCATTCTTAGCCGTTATTTGGTTTGAAATCGCTGCAGGCACAAGAATGTCGCACTCTAATTCAAGTAATTCTTGATTTGTAATCGTATCTTTAAACAGTTGAGAGAATGTACCGAAGCTATCCCTTCTGTCTAACAAATAATCGATATCAAGCCCATTCGGATCATACACACCGCCGTAAACATCCGAAACAGCAACGACTTTTGCCCCAGCATCATGTAGAAACTTCGCTAAAAAGCTACCTGCATTGCCAAAACCTTGAATGACAACACGTGCACCCTTTAACTCCATTCCCTTTTTCTTCACCGCTTCTTCAATACAAATGGTTACTCCAGCAGCAGTCGCCGTTTCTCGGCCTTGCGAGCCCCCCAAGACAATTGGTTTTCCCGTGATAAATCCCGGTGAGTCAAATTCACGTAATCGGCTATATTCATCCATCATCCACGCCATTATCTGCGAATTGGTATACACATCTGGTGCCGGAATATCCTTTGAAGGACCGACAATTTGGCTAATCGCGCGGACATATCCACGGCTTAACCTTTCAAGCTCTCTAAAGGACATTTTTCGTGGGTCACAGATAATTCCACCTTTTCCGCCACCATAAGGAAGATCAGTGATTCCACACTTTAAGGTCATCCAAATGGACAAAGCTTTTACTTCTTCTTCATTTACTTCTGGATGAAAGCGAACGCCACCCTTTGTTGGGCCCACGGCATCATTATGCTGAGAACGATAGCCTGTAAAAATTTGTACCGAGCCATCATCCATTCGAACGGGAATACGAACGGTCAATAATCTGATAGGATCTTTTAATAGTTCATACATTTCGTTCGTATAGCCCAATTTATTTAATGCCTTTTGGATAACCGTTTGCGTAGAGTAGAATAAATTTAATGATTCTTCCTCTTTTTGTTGATCTTTTTCCAAATTGTTAAGTTCAGCCGTAGTAACCGTCATGAAAGACACCTCGTGGAATTTATAGAATAAAATAGTGCACGTCTTTTAAAAAAACTAGGAAAGGACCTTTTTAATCTTCTCGATCGCCCAATCGATTTCTTCTTTTGAAATAATTAATGGCGGTGCAAAACGAATCACTGTATCATGAGTTTCTTTACAGAGTAACCCTTCCTCTTTTAATTGCTCACAAAATGGCCTTGCTTCCTCTGTCAATTCAACACCAATGAACAGGCCTTTGCCCCTAACATCTTTAATCATTGGGTTATTGATTGTTTTTAATTGATTAAGAAAATACTTCCCTAATTCAAGGGAGCGTTCAGCTAATTTCTCTTCCTCAAGCACATCTAATGCTGCAAGTGATACTGCACATGCCAGTGGATTTCCGCCAAAAGTTGAACCATGAGAGCCTGGATTAAATACACCTAGAACATCAGCATTCGCCACCACACATGAAATTGGGAACACTCCGCCGCCGAGCGCTTTTCCTAAAATCAACATATCTGGCTCAACATTTTCCCAATCACATGCAAACATTTTTCCAGTACGCGCCAAACCCACTTGAATTTCGTCAGCAATGAACAACACGTTGTTTTCTTTACATAGGTCAGACGCTGCTTTTAAAAATCCTTCAGGTGGTAAAATGATTCCTGCTTCACCCTGAATTGGTTCCATTAAGAAGGCAGCAGTATTTGGTGTGATGGCTGTCTTTAATGCTTCAAGATCACCATATGGAATTAAGTTAATGCCCGGTAACATTGGTCCAAAGCCGCGTTTATAATCCGGATCAGAGGAAAGTGAAACAGCCCCCATCGTTCTGCCATGGAAGTTCCCGTTACAAGCAATAATTTCCGCTTGATCTTCCGCGATTCCTTTCACGTCATACCCCCAGCGCCGTGCTGCCTTCAACGCTGTTTCAACCGCTTCGGCACCTGTATTCATTGGAAGAACCATTTCTTTATTCGTTAACTGAGATACTTTTTCATACCATGGGCCAAGCTGGTCGTTATGGAATGCACGAGATGTTAGTGTTACTTTATCCGCTTGGTCTTTTAGGGCTTGAATGATTTTTGGATGACGGTGCCCTTGGTTCACTGCTGAATAGGCACTAAGCATATCCATATACCGATTACCTTCTGGACTTTCAACCCATACTCCTTCTGCCTTAGCGATCACAATTGGAAGCGGGTGGTAGTTATTTGCACCAAATTTCTGCGTTTGTTCGATGATTTCAGTTGTTTTTGTTGTAGTAGTCATTTTGTTTTCCTCCTTCTTTTTTACCCTGGCAAAAGATACTTCTACCAGGGTACTAGCCTAGAATTATAGTGTTTCAGATGTTGTTTTAGCTTGCATATGAAGCAGTAAATAATCAGGGCCGCCTGCTTTTGAATCCGTCCCAGACATATTAAAGCAGCCAAATGGCTGATAGCCGACAATGGCACCTGTACAAACACGATTAAAGTAAAGATTCCCGACATGGAATTCCTCACGTGCACGCTCGATATGTTCACGGTTATTAGAAATCAATGCTCCTGTTAGGCCATAATCTGTGTTATTAGCAATTTTCATCATATGGTCAAAATCACGTGCCTTGCAAAAAGCCACCACTGGCCCGAAAATTTCTTCCTGCATTAAGCGTGAATTTTCATCTACGTCAGCAAAAATGGTTGGCTGAATGAAGTAACCATTTGAATCGTCCCCTTCACCGCCAGTCATTAATCTACCTTCTTGCTTGCCCACTTCCATATAATTCATGATTTTTTTGAAAGACTTTTCATCGATGACTGGTCCCATATAATTCTCTGGTTCTTCAGGATTACCAATTGTGAGCGTTTTTGTTAGGGCAACCGCCTTTTCAAGTACTTCATCATACACGTCTTGGTGAATGACAGCGCGTGATCCTGCTGAACATTTTTGACCCGAGAATCCGAAGGCAGCGTAGACGATAGAAGAAGCAGCTAAGTCTAAATCGGCATGATTGTCGACGACCATTGTGTCTTTACCGCCCATTTCCGCAATGACACGCTTGATCCAAATTTGTCCTGGATGTACTTTCGCCGCCCGTTCATTGATTCTACAGCCTACTTCACGCGAACCTGTAAACGATACAAATCGTGTTTTCGGATGGTCAACAAGATAATCACCAATTTTCGCACCGCTTCCTGGTACAAAGTTTAAAACACCCTTTGGAAGACCGGCTTCTGTCATCAGTTCAACAAATTTCGCTGCAATCACAGGTGTCGAGTTTGCTGGCTTCAGGAGGACTGTATTCCCTGAAACAATCGCCGCAATCGTTGTCCCTGCCATGATGGCTAATGGAAAGTTGAAAGGTGAAATGATAACCCCAACCCCAAGTGGAATATAGTGAAATTGATTAAATTCACCTGCACGGCTATTTACTGGAACGCCTTCTTTGATCTTCAGCATTTGCCGACCATAATATTCAATGAAATCAATTGCTTCCGCTGTATCTGCATCCGCTTCTTTCCATGGCTTTCCGGCTTCTTTCACAAGATAGCTTGAGAATTCATGTTTCCGGCGGCGCATGATAGCAGCAGCACGGAATAAAATATTCGCCCGGTGTTCCGGTTTCCACCTTTTCCAGGATTCAAATGCGGTTAAAGCTGCTTGCATCGCTTTTTCAGCTAACTCCTGGTCTGCCATTGAAACGCTTCCAATAATCTCTTCTTTATTTGCTGGATTGATGGAAGTAATTTGTTCCTCTGTTATCACCGCTTCACCGTCAATGATAACGGGATAATGTTTGCCGAGCTGTGTTTGAACATATGCTAATGCATCTTTAAATGCCTTTATATTTTTTTCTTCCGCAAAATTTGTAAATGGTTCGTGTGTATAAGGCTGCACCAGAATTCCCCCTTAAGTTTATTACTTAAAAATAATGCAAGTTCCGTGCCAACTTCTACTTTTGCGGTTTACCGAGGTTTTTCACTTACTTAGTGCCACGAAATTTTGCAAAAAAGAACCATTTTCAGCTTTTAGCGCAAAAATATTTTGCATTCAAACGTTTATTTTGTTTAAATAGGTGGTAATGGAACTATACAAAGGGAATGAAGTCACAGTGGAAAATTCAAAAAAGGCAGTCCAGTATCTGCACTATATAAACCAAATGTATAAACAGATTTTGGACGAAGTGGATGTAGGCATTCATGCAGTAGATGAAACGGGAAAAACGATTATATATAACAAGAAAATGATGCAAATGGAATCGATGGATATCCAAGATGTACTTAATAAAAATCTATTAGACGTATTCATGTTTAAAGACGACCAATCTAGTACTCTCGTTCGAGCCTTACAGGAAGGCAAAAAAACCAGTAATGTGAAGCAAACCTATTTTAATAACAAGAGCCGGGAAATTACTACGATTAATAATACCATTCCTATTTTTCAAGATGGAAAAATCCAAGGAGCTGTGGAGATAGCGAATGATGTAACGAAATTAGAAAAATTAATAAAGGGAAATAGTAATAGTAAAGGCACACCCAGATTTACTTTTGATAGTATTATTGGCAGCAGTCGGGTCATGAAGGACGTGATTGAAGGGGCAAAGCGGGCAACCCGTACTTCCTCCTATGTCTTGGTTGTCGGTGAAACAGGAACAGGCAAAGAACTATTTGCCCAAAGCATCCATAACGCCAGCGATCGCTTTTCGGCTCCCTTTATCTCACAAAACTGTGCTGCCCTGCCTGATAATTTAATTGAAAGTCTCCTCTTTGGTACAAAACGCGGGGCCTTTACGGGTGCAGTTGATACACCGGGATTATTTGAACAAGCAAACGGGGGCACATTGCTGCTTGATGAAATTAACTCATTAAATTTAAATCTCCAGGCAAAGTTACTTCGTGTCCTCCAGGAGAAAACGATTAGGCGAATCGGTGATACGAAAGACACACCCGTTGATGTACGGGTCATAGCCAATATCAATGAGGATCCAATTGACGCCATTGCCAACAATCATTTACGGAAAGACCTTTATTATCGTCTCGGTGTTGTGACTATCTTTATTCCACCATTAAGGGAGCGTAAGGAAGATATCCCATTACTCGTTCAACATTTTATTGAAAAATATAATGAGCGTTTTCAAATGAATGTGAAGGGGCTTCACGAAGAGGTCAGTCAGTCATTTCTGGAGTATGATTGGCATGGGAATGTCCGCGAGCTCGAGCATATCATCGAAGCGGCGATGAACATTATGATGGATGAAGAAGTGATTATGTATGCACATTTACCTTTCCAATATCGAAGTAAAATGCAAATCAAAGAAAGAATGCTCCCACATTCAACTGTTGATACATTCATTAAGGAAAATTCAGATGTCTCCATTCCGTTGAAAGATCAAATAGAATTATTTGAAAAAACCTATATTGAGCATGTCCTTAAAAAGAATGACTTCAACATTTCACGGACAGCGGGATTGCTGGGGTTAAGCCGGCAAAGCTTACAATATCGAATGAAAAAGCTTGATATCAGATAAAAGGGTGGTTGGTTTCCACTAGCACCCCTGGGATTCTGTTGAAATATTTTCTCAAATATCGGGGATGAAGGACTAATCCCTGCTGAAAACCATGCGATTTGTCCTTCATGAAGCCGATGAAGGACTAATCCCTATTAAAAACCATGCGATTTGTCCTTCATGAAGCCGATGAAGGTCTAAGGACTAATCCCACTTAAAACCAGATAATTTGTCCTTCATAAAGCCGCTACAATTATCCAAAAAAAAAAAACGCCAACTCCCGAATAAAAGAGGAGTGACGTTTTTACTTTATAATCTTTATATTCCCTTTTTGAATCTTCTTCCTTAGTGAATTCATCATGAAGAATTTAATGACGCGTCTTGTTGGCGGAAATAGCATGAAAAAGCCAGCAATGTCTGAAATGAAACCCGGTGTTAACAGAAGGATTCCGCCCACTAATATACAGATTCCATCCACTACCGCTTCACCAGGGATTTGGCCGTTTCGCAACTGCTCTTGGGCCTTCCGAATCGTTTGCAGGCCCTCTCTTTTTGCTAAATATGCGCCTATTATGCCCGTCAATATAATGAGTAGCAATGTCGGCCAAACGCCGAACGTCTTTCCTGAAAAAAGGAGTAACCCTATTTCTGCTGCAGGGATTGCTATAATCAAGATTAACAAATAACGCATTAAGGGGTCTCACTCCTTCCGAACGAGTTAACCTTATTATACAGGATGGACTATTTAATATAAAAAAATCAACTTATTTATTTGTCGACATTAAAAGAAAAAGTTAAATAAATAAACTACAAAGAGAAAGATAAAAACTACTAATGGTGCTTTTCTCTTTTCCTTAGCACAAATAAAGATTAAAACACATAATATCAAAAATGATAATGAATACGCTATGGAATCAAACCAGCTATCATCTATTACATTATTA
>NZ_JAANMZ010000025.1 GCF_011250555.1 Bacillus sp. MM2020_4
TCCCCAGGCTCTTTTCAAATTGAAAACTAGATTCTTTCAATCCTAAATTCAAATTCCATCTCCCTGTCGGCTTCAATCAGGTGTTCATCATGAACGGGCGCCCCCCAGCTGTCGTCCCCGCCTACCCCCATCTGTCTGCCGGCCACCGTTACAACGGTATAATGGATATTCGGAAGCTCGTATACATGTTGGGCATTTTCAAGTTCGAATGCCGTAAATGGCGAAACAGTGCATTCCAACGGTTTGCCAACAGAGGAAATTTTCATCCCTTGGCCATTGCTGTTTCTAACGCAGACATGGCGGACTCCAGTTCGGTTTCCAGATTCTTGTGGCATCACATATCCTGATAAATTGTCTTTCACTTGATTGGTAAAGATACCAAGTCTTGCCCCCATCGACCGATCACAGTAATTTTCCTCAGGGCCCATTGCATACCACTCTAGCTGGTCATAATCTGCCGGCACCTTAAACGATACGGCAAAAATCGGCAGCTGCGGCAAATTCTCAGCCCCTTTATACGTATGTTTCACACGGACACTTCCATCGGCAAATACGGTATAGACGGTAGTAACCTCAATGTCGGTGTTAATCGAGAATTTATAGGAAAAATACACTTCGACATGATTGTTGTGTTCTTTCATCTGAATATCCACACATTTCCTCGCTAAGCTTGCTGCATACCAAAGCCCGGAATGAAAGCCTTGTGAAAAGCCTCGATCATTGTCTGTTGTTGCCCTCCAGAATAGAGGTGTCGGAGGCTGGGCCATCATTTCACGACCCGCATATCTTAAGGACACTAAACTTCCCACCTGCTTCGAAAACATTACTGTGAAATCTCTGCCATGAACGCCAATCTGGACATCACCCTGTACAATCCGCAAATCTCCACTTGGTACCCCCAACTCTTTTGAATCTTTTTGAAAAATGAATTGACCAAAGGCAATCTCATAGCCCGTTTCCGCCCAAACCATGTTTTCCTTTAGTTTTAGTGAGGTTTGAATAGAATACTCACCTGAATCGGCTGCAATGTTGGAAGGCCAAGTAAATTCGAAACGGCCATCATTTTGGGGTTCAACGGCTGTAATCATAGTATTTCGGTACAATTCCTTCCCCTCAAGGAAGAGAGCATATTCCAATACAAAGGCTTCTGTATTGGAGAAAAGACTTTCATTTTTGATTGTCACACCTGTTTGGTCAGTCACAAGCTTGAAGTCCAGGTATAAAAATTTAACTTCCTGCATTTTCGGAGAAAGCACACGATTGGCATACACAATGCCATTTGTACAAAAACCGTAATCCGTAGGCCGATCATCAAAGTCACCCCCATATGCCAGGAATTCGTTACCGTAACGATCCTTCTTATAAATCGCCTGATCAATATAATCCCAAATAAAACCCCCTTGATACATCGGATATCTCTGCTCCAAATCCGTATACTTATACATGCCGCCAAGCGAATTTCCCATCGCATGCATATATTCGCAGCTAATGTATGGCTTCTCTGGATTGTCGTTCAAATATTCTATAATATCAGCAGGTTTAGCATACATCCGACTTTCGATATCGCTCGTGTCATTGTAATCACGATTATGGAATACTCCTTCATAATGCACCAGGCGGCTCGGATCAACTTTTCTGAAATAATGAGAAACGTTTAAGATCACCTCACCCGCATAGGACTCGTTCCCACAGGACCAGATCAAAATTGAAGGATGGTTTTTATCCCGTTCCACCATCGAGATGGCTCGATCCATGATAATATCTTGCCATTCCAGCTTATTCCCTGGGATGTTCCATGAGGGTTCAACGACCCCCATCTTTTGCCATGATCCATGGGTTTCAAGATTCATTTCATCGATGACATAGATTCCGTATTCGTCACATAATTCATACCAATATGTTTGGTTCGGATAATGAGATGTACGAACTGCATTTATGTTATGTCGCTTCAGTGTTTTAATATCCCATAACATATCTTCCTTCGTAACGGCACGGCCGCGGCGGGGATTAAATTCATGGCGATTTACTCCTTTAAACACAATCCGTTTTCCGTTTAGACGCATGATTTTATCGACGAGTTCAAATCTTCTAAATCCCACTCGCTGCGGGACAACTTCTACTAAACTTCCAGACTCGTTATAGATTTGAATAGATAATTTATACAAATAAGGACTTTCTGCACTCCAAAGCTTGGGATTATCAACAGACATGTTTATCGACCAATTTCCTTCGATCTCTCTCCCATCTGCAGATGCAACAAGAACGCCCATGGCATCAACTAATTCAGCGGTTATTTTTAAAGGAGCTGATCCTTGAAGCAATAGATCTGCTGTAAGCATTCCTTTTGTAAAAGTTGCATCCAATTCCGGGTGAACATGTACATCGCTTGCATGAATTTCCGGAACGGTATACAGATAAACATCACGGAAGATTCCTGAAAATCGCCAAAAATCCTGATCCTCTAGCCAACTTCCTGTACTCCGCTGATAAACCTCAACGGCAAGCTTATTCTCTCCATCCACTAGAAACGGGGTAAGGTCAAACTCTGCCGGTGTGAAGGAGTCCTCACTATAACCGACAAACTCCCCGTTTAACCAAACATAAAAGGCCGATTCTACACCTTGAAAGGAAATGTACAATGGCTTGTTATGCATATGAGTGGGGATGCTAAAAAATTTCACATAGCTACCAACTGGGTTCTGATCTGTAGGAATTTCTGGAGGACGAATTTCGTTATGACCATCCCATGGGTACATCGTATTTACATATTGCAGCTGACCGTAGCCTTGCAGTTGAATATGCCCAGGAACGGAGATATCTCCCCATCCTGAACAATTGAAATCGCGTTTGTAGAAATGGGCGGGACGGTTGTCTGGATTAATACTATAAGTGAATTTCCAATTTCCGTTCAAATCATGCCGCATCTTCATTGTGGCAGCAGCTGTTGCTTCCTCCATTGTTTCGTAATAAACATGGTCAGAATGGGCGGGGAGGCGATTTACAGCAAATACATTTAGATCTGTTAGCCAGTCTATTTTTGGCATTATTGACATATGTATCCCACTTTCATTGCTTTATATAGTATACAAAAACTATTTTACAGACTATTTAGGCGTTTTCAATAAATTTAATGAATCGATTGATTCATTTCCCATACGCCGACTCACTATCACAGCAAAAAGGCATCATCAAATGGATAATGCCTTTTTGCTGTGTCCACCACAGGTGGAAAGGTGTCCATAAGTGGTGCCTGACACCCTTTAATAGTTCTTCTTATTTGGTTTGCTGATCCAAGCGTTGAAGGGTGCATATGTATTGGGCGGGAGGACTCGGAACATTGGGATACTTCGCTGATTCGGGGGCAGGTTTAGTTGTTGATAGATAAATTGATCGTCAAATCCAATCTTCGCTGCATCCTCATTCGTACAACCATAGTACACTATTTTTAGTCTCGCCCAAAAAATAGCTCCAAGGCACATCGGGCACGGCTCACAGCTCGTATAAAGTTCACAATCTGTTAATTGAAAGCTATTCAAAACCTTACATGCCGCCCGGATAGCTTGCATTTCGGCGTGTGCAGTCGGATCCTTTAGGGTGGTCACCTGGTTACGCCCGACACTAATCACCTGCCCATTTTTAACGATTACGGCTCCAAACGGACCTCCACCGTTAGTAATTACATTGTCATAGGCCACATCAACCGCCATCTTCATAAATATTTCTTCCCTCATGATCTGCCCCCAATCGTTTAAGACGCAACCTTCATCCTAAAGATATTATCCGATCAGGGGAAAAAGAAGGGAAAATTAAATACACTTTATACCAACAAAAAAGGGTGACAGGCACCGCATGCGGTGCCTGTCACCCTTTCCACTATTTACACATTATTAGCCTAGTTTTCTCTTCGGTTTTACATTTGTTGGGGCGGCTTCCCATGCTTCTACGTTTTTAAGTCCTTCTATATTAGAAGTGTAGAATACTGGATTTTGACCGTTCGCCTTTTGCTTTTTATAATCGGCTAGTGCCGCGAAAGCAATTTTCCCAAGAAGAAGAACTGCGATTAAGTTGATGATCGCCATCAGTCCCATGAATAAATCGGCAAGGCTCCAAACAAAGCTTAGTTCCGCCAGTGAACCGAAGGCAACCATTCCAACTACTGCCACACGGTATAGGTTGAGAACCACCTTGTTATTTTTTATAAAATCAATATTGGATTCACCATAATAGTAGTTGCCGACCACAGAACTGAAGGCAAATAAAAATACGATGACCGCAAGGAAAATTCCTGCCCACGATCCTAATGATCCCTCAAGTGCATTTTGCGTTAAGATAATTCCATTACCTTCTTTAGACGTATAAAGGCCTGATAAAAGAATAATAAATGCTGTCGAGCTGCAAATAACAAGGGTGTCGACGAATACACCAAGCGATTGAATCAAACCTTGTTTGACAGGGTGGCTAACTTCTGCCGTAGCTGCTGCGTTCGGTGCACTACCCATACCAGCTTCGTTTGAAAACAAACCACGTTTAATTCCGTTCATCATCGCGGCACCAATTGCTCCCCCAGCTGCTTCTTTAATGCCAAAGGCACTTTCAAAGATCAACTTAAACACACCGGGAATTTCAGAAAGATTTGTGACCATGATATATAAGGCAATTAAAATATAGGCACCTGCCATAACCGGTACCATCCATTCTGCCACTTTGGCAATTCGTTTAAGTCCACCAAAAATGATCACTGCCGTAATAACAGATAGCACAATCGCCACTATCGTTTTATTAAATCCAAAGGAATTGTTTAATGAACTTGTAATCGTGTTTGCTTGAACAGAGTTAAAAGCCAGTCCAAACGTGAGTGAGATTAGGACGGCAAATGTGACCCCCATCCAGCGGGCATTTAATGCTTTTTCCATATAATAAGCAGGTCCGCCTCGGAAAGTGTCTCCATCCTTCACCTTGAAAATTTGTGCCAGAGTACTTTCCACAAATGCAGAGGCCGATCCAATCAACGCAATTAGCCACATCCAAAATACGGCTCCCGGTCCGCCGGTAGTGATTGCAATCGCTACACCTGCCAGATTCCCCGTTCCAACGCGCGAAGCTGTGCTGATACAAAAGGCTTGAAAGGATGATATCCCCTTCTTATCGCCCGTTGCTCCTTCCCCCATTAAGCGGAACATCTCGCCCACCATTCGGAACTGAACAAACTTTGACCGGAAAGTAAAATAAAGCCCTGAGCCAATTAATAAAATGATTAGAACATATGACCACAGCAATGTATTGGTTCCATTCACAAAACTTTCAATTATCTTCATTTTCTCATCTCCCTCTTTATCTCTTCTTTTGATATACCGATATAATTTAACAAATTCTCAGAAATATGGCAATGTATGAAGTTTCCAGTGGTGGCGATTACTTGAATAAACCGGCAGCAAGCCAATTTATGGAATATTGTTTTTTGAAAATATGATATAATCGCAATAATGTAAAAAATAGGTCGTTATATACAGAAATATTATGTAAAATAGAAGTACAGGTTCGACATTACCTTGCCCTGTAAATTAAAAGCATATATTGGCTTACTTCATCAAACTTTTGGAAGGGATTTAACTACGATGGTTAAAGCAAGGTTATACGACACAACGCTCTTTCTGACTGCATTGGTAGTCGCTTTAAGTTCATCCGGACTTTTGGTTACCAATTCCAACTATATAAAGACCTTACTCATATTCTGGTTTTTTGCTAGTTTATACTATCGTCTAAGGGTATTTTACAAAAATGGCAGTATCAATATTGACTATGGAATTAGTTATGATTTAGCAATGGTGCTTTTTGCCGGGCCGCTCGGCTTATTTGTATTTGAGACGATTTATCGCTTTTCGGTTTATTTTTATCGAAAGTGGACTAAAACAGCCGATCCCAGCGAATTTTTTGATACGTTTTATAATATTGGCTGTTTTGTTATTACTAACTCACTGGCCTTTCTACTATTCCAGTACTTTCATAGTAGTTTCGAAACACTTCCCTTTGGCTTCTGGATCCTGATCTTCTTATTGGTTTGTATTTCCTCCTATTTATCTGGTACTTTCATGGTGATTGTATTTATTATTTTGGGCGAGCTGCAATCATTTAAGGAAGGGTTCGAGTTTATTTTTAAAAGTATAAGCTTGCTTGATTACGGCAAGGTTGCGATCACCAATGGCCTGCTGCTGCTATTTCTCCAAGACGGGAAATGGGAATGGTTGATTAGCGTATTTATATTGAATTACATCGTTAGCCGCTCGTTTTATTCAAAGTCTCAAAGTATTCAAAATAAGCTTGAACGAGACCAATTTGAACAAATGGCCTATACAGACTTTTTGACGGGCGTTTCCAACCGTACCTTCATGGATAAAAAAATGGCGGAGTTAAATCAAACAGGTGAAAATATCGGCATTGTCGTATGTGATATTGATAAATTCAAGAGAATTAATGATAGTTTCAATCACGCCGTGGGCGATAAAGTGATTCAGCACTTTGCAGCTGCCTTAAAAACCTATCTCTCGAAAGAGGATTATTTGTTTAGAAGCGGCGGGGAGGAATTTACGCTTTGTCTAAGAAACAGAAGCTTTGATCAGACGGAGGAGCTTGTGAAAAGGATGCAAAAAGGACTTGAACGCAATTTAGTCAATGTGGAGTTCAACGGGGCGGAGATTTCAATTTCCTATACAGCTTCATTTGGTCTCTATTTCTATAAAGTTCATGAACAGCTCTCCATGGAAAAAGCCTATATTCTAGCAGACCAACTAATGTTCCAATCCAAACAATCCGGAAGAAACAAAGTTTCTGCCATAAACGGCCTTTCCCCCTCAAAAGCAATCTAACAAAAGAAGCGGATCAACCAGCCGCTTCTTTCGTTTTGGTGTCCACCCCATGTGGACAGTGTCTTTTTATGGTGCCTGTCACCATTACGCTATGATGCACGTTTTAAATGTTTGAAATGCCCTTTTGAGAGGACGGTTTTTTCTAGGCGATGGGCCATGATTCCGGCGCAGACGGCAAGGATGATGTCCTTTGGCAGCGGGGCAACCATCCATAGCCATGCCATTTTGTATGTAAATCCTTCCGGTGCTGCCGCCCAGAGTTTATATGCATAGTACATCCAGTTTGTTCCGAATAGATAGTTTACTGCCATTCCTAGTAAGGATGCGATGATAAAGGCGGCCATACTTTTCTTCTTCTCGACAATCTTTCCAATGATAAAAGCAGTGAATATATAGGAAATAATAAAGCCGAAGGTAGGCCTAAAGATAATGGAAGGACCTCCGATAAAACCGGCAAAGACCGGAACCCCCACAAAACCCACTAACATATAAACAGTCATCGCTATCGATCCTAACCGGCTGCCCAAAATAGCCCCTGCTAAAATAGCAAAAAAAGTTTGCAACGTAATCGGAACCCCGCCAACTTGTAAAAACGGAGCTATCGTAGCAATGTTCGCACCAATGGCCATTAGTGCTACAAACATTCCCGCAAGCGTTAAATCAAGTGCCCTTAATTTCTTCATATTCGTTCCCCACTTCAAAAATGAAATAATTTCTTATAACTCTAAAATAAATGGTGGGATACGTCATTGTCAACCAAAATATATAATCAGTTAACAATTAAAAATAATACAGCTTACTGTGATGACGAACCAAAGTAGTGAGGATTGTTGATATTTTTACTCTTTACCGCTGTAAATGACAAAATTGACCGAAAATTCGACAAAAACCCTTTGACATACTCCAAAATTAAAGGTATATTAAGATAACGAAATAATTATCTGAATTTTTACAATAGTGATATTGTTTAGGAGGAATTACTTATGGAAAATCGACAGCAATGGGGATCAAGATACGGCTTTATTATGGCAGCCGTTGGCTCGGCAGTCGGATTAGGGAATATTTGGAGGTTCCCTGCTGTTGCCTATGAAAACGGTGGAGGGGCATTTTTCTTACCTTATTTATTCGCCTTATTAACCGCAGGAATCCCCATTCTCATAATGGAATTTACCATTGGACATAAATATAGAGGTTCGGCACCACTTTCACTGTTTCGGATCAATAAGAAGGCAGAATGGCTTGGTTGGTGGCAGGTTCTAATCTCCTTCGTCATTTGTACCTATTATGCCGTCATCGTGGCGTGGGCGATTAAATACACCATCTTTTCATTTGGTACCCAGTGGGGCTCAGATCCAGGTAAATTCTTATTTGGAAAAGTATTAAAATTATCCGATAAGCCCGGAGAGATTGGAAGTTTGGTTCCGGGTGTCGTCATTCCGTTGCTATTTGTTTGGGCAGTTACTCTGTTTGTTCTTTATCGAGGCGTGTCGAAAGGAATCGAAAAACTAAATAAGATCTTCCTTCCAACCCTTGTCGTTATGTTTATGATCATCGTCGTTCGTGCTGTAACACTTGATGGTGCAACTGAAGGTTTAAATGCCTTCTTTAAACCCAACTGGGATATGATTTTTAACGGAAAAGTATGGATCGCAGCTTATGGACAAATATTCTTCTCATTATCCATCGGTTTTGCCATCATGCTAACTTATTCTAGCTATCTACCAAAAAAATCGGATATTAGTAATAATGCATTTATTACGGCTTTTGCTAATTCAGGATTTGAATTGCTTTCAGGAATTGGTGTTTTTGCTGCATTAGGATTTATGGCGAAACAGCAAGGTGTACCAATTGATGAAGTGGTTAGCAGTGGCATTGGTCTTGCATTCGTTGTTTTCCCTAGCATCATAAATGAGTTCCCTGGCATGAATGGATTATTCGGAGTCTTGTTCTTCCTTTCCCTTGTTTTTGCCGGAATGACATCACTGATCTCCATTGTAGAGACATTTGTGGCTGGCGTTCAGGAGAAATTCAATATATCTCGGACAAAAGCTGTATTGACAGGTGGTCTTGTCGCTACTGTTATCTCATTACTCTTTGCCACAAACGGCGGCCTTTATTTACTTGATGTGGTCGATTATTTCATTAATAACTTTGGTGTTGTTTTAGCTGGCTTAGTAGAAGTACTATTAATTGCTTGGTTCTTTAAGGAATTAAACGGTTTGCAGTCGCATACAAATGAGGTTTCTGATATACGGATTGGTTCATGGTGGAAGGTGTGCATCAGTTTCGTAACGCCGCTAGTGCTTGGTTACATGATGTTTGACAACATCCGCCAGAACGTAAAGCAAAATTACGAAAGTTACCCGACATCCCTTATTCTTTATGCCGGATTGTTCGTAGTCGCAGCGACCATCGTTATCGCCATCCTACTATCCATAAAAGGCTGGAAATCTTCAGAGAAAACGTCTGAAAAAAAGGAGGTTGCTTAACATGTCAGCCAGCGCATTAACAATGATGGGAATCGGAATGGTCATCATCTGGGGCGGTTTAGCAGCGAGTATCCTCAACGTTGTCAGAGTCTCAAGGAAAAAATCATAACCTGTTTCAGTTAAAAACATAGAAAGGATTGGGCGAAGAAAGAAAATCGCCCGATCCTTTTTATTTATGGCGGCAGTTTTTGCAGACTTTGATGGTTTGGTTTGTTTCTGTCTTATATGGATACAGGAGTTTTACTCCAGTTCTTTCGCACAGCGGGCATGTCCCACGTCCATTTGCAGGAAGGTAGCTGATCGTCTTTCCTCGGTTTCTTTTTGCCATTCCCCATCATTCCAATCAATATAAAGGTCGTTTCTTTATTAAATGATGGACTGGCACAAATATTGTTAGGCAAATAATTGTTTTTGAGCGGAGCTAATGTCCTTGAAGGTTGCACGACAATAAACCACTTTCCATAAGATAGGAATAAGAATTACGACTAATTTGAAGGGAAAGATGTGGTGCATATTTATGAAGAATCCCCCGGCTTATCATCATTCGTTTCAAAATCTTCAAGAGAATGATTTGCCGTTCGAACAGGTTTTTGAACGAATTGTTACATTTATGAAAAGTGATCCGAAAGGGAATTTTCGCCTAATGGTGGGAACAGATTCACAAGTGCATAAATCATATACCCTTTTTATCACGGGCATTGTCATTCAAAATAAGGGAAATGGTGTGTGGGCATGCATTTCAAAGATGAAGGTTCCAAGGAAAATGATGCATTTACACGAGCGGATTTCTTTAGAACTCTCCTTAACCGAGGAAATCGTCTCGATGTTTACGGAGGAAAGGAAAAATGAATTGATTGCGGTCGTCCTCCCTCATTTATACCAAGGGGCGACCTTTACAATGGAAGGGCATATCGATATAGGCGCAGGCAAACGAAATAAAACAAGTGAATTCGTCAAAGAAATGGTCACCCGCATGGAATCCATGGGAGTAGAACCGAAAATCAAACCCAACGCCTTCGTCGCCTCAAGCTACGCGAACCGGTACACCAAATAAGCGCATTAAAGGGTGTCAGGCACCACGAAAGTGGTGCCTGACACCCTTGCTACGATAACCATATTAGATATAGTTCAATTCTACCTTTACGGTGGTACCTTTACCGAGCTGGCTTTCGATTTTCATGGTGCCGTTATGTTCTTGGATGATTTTGTTACTGACCGTTAGGCCAAGTCCAATTCCTTTATCCTTGGTCGTGTAGAACGGTGTCCCCAAATAGCCCATAACCTCGGTATCGATGCCAATACCTTCATCGGTAAATCCGATTTGGACTCTCTTCTCCCCCACCTTTTGTACATCGATATGTACAGTCCCGCCGAACTGCATCGATTCAATGGCGTTTTTCAAAAAGTTAACAAAAACTTGTTTCAATTGGTGCGGAATACAAAGTAAATCAATCTCATTTGTATGGTAACGATTTATGATTTGCACATTATGCAGCAATGCTTGTGGATGGAGAATTTTAACCGTGCTCTCAAGAATGGTATGTAGACTTTCCCGCTCAAATTGAATCGCTTGTGGTTTGGCAAGGGACATAAATTCGTTGACAATCATATCGATTCGATCAAGTTCATTCATGATAATCGATAAATAGTCCTCTTGCTTTTCCTTATTGGTTGTCCCCTTTAATAGTTTCGAAAACCCCTTTAAGGAAGTCAATGGGTTACGAATTTCATGCGCTACTCCGGCGGCTAATTGACCTGTGATAGAAAGGCGGTCTAAATTACGGAGCGCATCATCGTTTTTTATCCTGTCCGTAATATTCCGACCAACCGTAACAAAGGATTCAATCTCCCCCTGATCATTATGAATGGGGGAAATAGTGGTCTCAGAATCGATTATATCATTAGTGCCTGTTTTTATTTTTATCTGAAATAGCCGGGGCTCACCTGTTTCAGATATTTCCTTACAAATAGTATCAAAATACTCTATTTCCTCCGGTAAAATAAGATCATATGCTTTTCTGCCGATCAGTTGCTCCGGTGTATACCCAATCCCTTTTTCATGTGAGGGTGATGCATAGACAATTTTCTTATCCTTTGAATAAAGCTTAATCATATCTGCTGTATTTTCGGTAATTAATCGATACAATTCACGCGTTCTTTTCAATTCCCTTTCCATATTTAACCGCTCAGTAATATCACGATAAACGGCGATAATGGCAATGATTTCACCCTTTAAATTACGAAAAGGAGAATAGGAAACAGCAACATCAAGAATGGTACCGTCTTTATGTTTGCGTTGTGCGTTCATATTATGAAAGGCTTCGCCACGTTTGACTGCCGCCATTATTTCTTTTACAGTGTCAGGATTGGGAAATTCTTCGAATGTTCTCCCTAAAACATCCTCTTCTATATAACCAAAAATCTTCGTATACATAGGATTTATTCGAATAAACCGATTCTCCATATCAACAATACAAATTCCATCTGCCGTACTATTAAGAAAAAGGTCCATTAATTCATCAGGATTATAGACAACCGATTCCTTTTCTTCTCCAAAAATCGGGAAACACTTCACCATAGAGATCGCCCCAAACACATCTAAAATTCTATCAATCTCCATTTTACAGAATTTTTCATTAAAGAAAAGAAGTATTTTCAAAATGGTGCCTGTCACCCTTTATAAGCTTATGACATTAGTTATATTCTTTTATTGGTTTTCTAAGCGGTGGTCTTTCCAAGTAGGTCACCACTCGCCAAATCCATTCCAATGGGCCATACGTAAAGTAACGCAGCCAGATGACAGAGAAAAAAAACTGGACCATGTAGATCACTATACAAAGGAAAAAGGTTTGCAGGTAGGTAATATGGTTGAATAGGTTTAGCACAATACCAGCCAGATAAATGAGGGCTGTTTGCGAAATATAGTTGGACAACGCCATTCGTCCGTAGCTTTTCAACGGAGATAATACCTTTTGGACAAATGGAGATTGGACCAATAAAACTAGGAGCCCCACATAAAACGCCGAAACAATTGGTCCGATTGAAATTCCAATGTTAAGGAAATGTTGTGTCCCTTTAACAGCTGCTTCCGAACCATAACCAAATGAAACGGGAGCGTATTGGTATTGATATATAAGGCCTATAATACTTAAAACAAGCATAATAGCTGTGAAAAAAACTATATATTTACGGTTTTGGGAAAGCCGCTCAAACACATGAAATTGCCCTGCCGAAATCCCCAATAACATCAGCGGAAAAACCATAAATAATTTAAAGGAAAAGATTCCCAAAACGATAAGCATGGCAGTTCCAAACACAAGATTCACTATCTTATTAGCTTTATAGAAAGGCAAGAGAAACAACCCGCACACGGCATAAACCGTTAACGCTTCACCCGGATGGAATCGGACATGGATCAAGCCGATAATAAATAACGCGGCGATTCGCCTCAGAAACAAAACATGACCGTTCCTCCCTTTTGCGTTCGCCCGTGTAATAAACATATAAAAGCCAACCCCAAACAAGAAGGTGAAAATCGTATAAAAGCGGCCCTCCACAAATAAATATAAAAACCTCCAGTAAGAAGCATCTAGCGAGTGGGACGAAGGCGGCTTCACAGAAAGCAATGGGATGATATTCACCAGAATAATTCCCATCAGAGCAAACCCCCGCAAATAATCCAGCGTATCAATCCGTTTACTTACAACCATTCCCTCATTACTCACGTCCATAACCTTCTCCCTTTTGGTGTAGTGTTAATGGTGCCTGTCACCCTATCCACTATTACCACTGTTATATACTCACAAACATGTGTAAGAGGAATGCGGCGAGGAAGGCCATGGCGGATATCAGGTGGAATTTGCGGCGAAGGCCTGAGGCTTTTTTATGCCGCAGGTATCCTGCTACTAATGTGGTACCCAGCAACAAAATGGCAAGGTAGCCGCTCCATATCTTTAAATGACCATAGCCAATCACCGGTCCCAATTCGTAAAAGTTAATCAACGCATGTCCGATAATGACTGTTGCCCCAAGTAGAGCGATCTTAATATGCCACTTCATTAAATAACGCGAAAATTTCGCGAGTCTGATCTTCACCTTCCGAACAGATGTCTTTCGTATTACTAAAAAGATAAAATACATATTTATATTGATGAAAAAGAGAATGACCGCAACCTGTGCCAACACCTGCCCAGTAATAACCAACGAACTATCATGTGGACGGAAAAACCATATATACACAATCGAAACTACTATTAACAATATATTTGCTAAGCTCCATAATCGGTGGTACATAAATTCTCCGCCCTCCATTAAAAGTCTAAACGATAAATTAAAAATCTCTCATTAGGATTCTGTTCATATAGATGAGGCAGTTGGACTTCCCCCTTCAACCCAAACGATGTCTGATTTTCTAAAAAGTAGATATAATCCTCAGACGGATAATACAACACCAGTTCAATTTCCCGAACCACCTTCTCCACTGACAGCAGGATATTGTCTACAATCTTCCTAAACACCTGTATGGAAAATGGATTAAAGAAATAAAAGCGATTGTCCCTTGCATCGATCTCATACTCTTCTGCCAGGCAGCAATGAAACTGTATTTGATCCCGTTCCTTTTTCGTCTTCCTTGCGTAATTCCCCTGATTGTCAATCGCGGCCTGATAGAGCGACTCATTCATTTCCACCCCAACCACTTCCACATGGAAAAAATAATGGAGATAAAAATTCAACCGCCCTTTCCCACAGCCAAAATCAACTACGCGATCACTGCTTTTCACTTCGTAATGGTGAAATAACTCCTCCAACGCACTATATGGGGTCGGTTCATAGGGATGGTAGTGCAACAACTTGTTCGCAAAAGGGCGGGGTCCATCATGCTGGCCGCCCTTTGTTTTAATGTTCAATAATTTATCATAATAATGTTCTTTCATCATTTGCACCTATTCTAGTATATTTAAAACAGAACAATACCACTCTAGATTAAACTATTTTTTTAAAAAAGGACATTATAACCATGATATCCCTACATTTTCATGATTATCAACTTGAAAAGAGGGAAAAGGTGGTATAATAACGAAAGTTCTATAAGAGAAGAATGATTTGGGCTAGTTACGGATAGATGAAATCATTCCACCTCATTAATCCTCTGTTTGGAAGAAAAATCAAGGAGGTGGTTTCATTTTGAAAATAAAAAAGATATTAAATAACAACGCCGTTGTTGTTACAGATCATCATGAAGAAAAGATTGCCATTGGGGCAGGAATCGCCTTTCAGAAAAAGAAAAATGATATTGTTAACCCTAGTAAAATAGAGAAACTTTTTGTCATGAAGGAAAATGAGAAATTCCAGCAGCTACTCCTCCAAATACCTGAAGAGCATTTTGCCCTTTCAGAGGAAATTATCACCTACGCGGAAGAAGCCCTCGGAGGTAAATTAAACGAGCATATTCACATTGCCCTCACAGACCACTTATCCTTTGCCATTGAACGTGTCCGTGATGGAATTAATCTTAAAAATAAGCTGTATCATGAAATAAAAATTCTTTACAAAAAAGAATTTGATATCGGCATGTGGGCACTTAGACATATTGAAAAAAAGACCAGCATCAAAATGCCTCCCGACGAAGCGGCCTTTATCGCCCTCCATCTTCACACCGCGAATCTTAAGGGCGGGGACATGAAGCAAACGCTTCGGCAAACGGCTATTATTGGCGACATGGTGCAAACGATCAAGGATTACTTACATATTAACATCGATGATGATGATCTTTCTTATCAACGCTTAATGACTCATCTTCGTTTTGCGATCTCAAGGATTAGCAATGAGGAAGCAAATACCATCGATGATGAAATGCTGAAAATGATTATAACTAAATTCCCGTTGGCCTACAGTTGCGCCAAAGATGTCGCCAACAACCTTGCCCAAAATCATGCAATCAACCTGCCTGAACACGAACTTGGATATCTAACACTTCACATCGAAAGATTAAGAAAACGGTAAAAAAACGCCTGGACTATACTTCAAAGTCCAGGCGTTTTTGCGTCTCTATTTTTTCTTACGGATTTTTACAATTTCATCAGCAACAAATTGGACATTCGTTCCGACAATAACTTGAATGCTCTGTGGACCCACGATATTGATTCCCGGTACACCTGTCGCTTTAATCTTCTTTTGGTCGACGGCATTCATGTCTTTTACTTCCATTCTTAGACGTGTTACACAATTATCAACTGCCACAACGTTTGCGTCGCCGCCTAAGCCTTCATAAATTTGCGCTGCCATCGCAGCAAATTTGCTTTCGCCTTTTGCTACTGAAACTCCTTCAGCATCATCTTCATCATCATCTTCGCGACCAGGTGTCTTTAAGTCGAATTTGGTAATGATAAAGCGGAATAAGAAGTAGTAAATCACCGCAAACACTAAACCTTGGACAATTAGCCAATATGGTTGATTTGCCATTGGATTTCGTAAACTTAAGAAAAAGTCGATAAATCCGCCACTAAAGGCAAATCCTGCAGTCCAATGGAAGGCCGCTGCAATCGCCAATGATAGACCCGTTAAAACGGCATGCACAAGATAAAGCATTGGAGCTAAGAACATGAACGCAAACTCGATTGGTTCAGTAACCCCTGTCAAGAAGGAAGCAAAGCCTGCTGCCAACATTAACGATGCGATTTGTTTTCTCTTTTTTGTTTTTGCGGTATGAACCATTGCTAATGCTGCTGCTGGTAACCCAAACATCATAACTGGGAAGAAGCCCGCTTGATACATACCTGTAATACCTTTTTCACCTTTACCTGATAAGAAGTTCCCAATATCATTGATTCCGGCAACGTCAAACCAGAATACGGAGTTTAACGCATGGTGTAATCCAGTTGGAATTAACAGTCGGTTGAAGAAGCCGTAAAGCCCTGCACCAACAGCACCTAAATCACTAATGGTTTTACCAAATGAAACTAAAGCAGTATAGATGACTGGCCAAACAAAGAATAATACACCAGATACCACTAACATTGCAACCGCTGTCATAATTGGTACCAAGCGTTTCCCGCTAAAGAAGGCAAATGCGTCTGGCAGTTTTACATGACTGAAACGATTGTACATCATGGAAGCAACAATACCTGAAAGAATACCGATGAAGGCATTTCCGATTTTTGCAAACGCTGGGTCAACCTTTGCTGCATCAATTCCCTCCAGCAATGCTACCGACCCAGTTGAAAGCAAGGTTGTTACGACTAGATAGGCAACCAAACCACTGAGTGCGGCGGAACCATCCTTTTCTTTGGCCATTCCCAGTGCCACACCAACAGCAAAAAGAATCGGAATATTGTCGATTATCGAGCCCCCAGCTTTGATTAAGAAGGCAGCTAACGGACTATCAGCGCCCCAGCCTGTTGGATCAATCCAATACCCAATACCCAATAAGAGAGCGGCAGCAGGTAATATGGCAACCGGTAACATTAACGAGCTACCAAGTTTTTGAAAATACTTCTTCATTTTTTTACCCCCTATTAAATTTTTTTGCAAACTACTAGACGTCAAAAATACTACAAATGAGATAAATAAGTACAGCGAAAAAAATGACGAATAGCAGCCTAAAACAGTCCTACTATTTGGTCCATCACCTCCTTAAAGGCAAATTTTTATAAAAGTGAGGTGCTGCAAAAGGGATGCAGCACTTCACAAAAAGCACCATTACTTTGCAGATGCTGTAAAGAGAACTGTCTTACCAGCAGTGCCCTCCTTTTCCTCCGTGAAAGCGTACTGCTTCTTACCATCATTACTATTGGTTATCACAATCGGTGTGATTGTACTTTTAGCGTTTGTACTAATATATTCCCAATCCACTTCTATTAGGAGTTGTCCTGCGGAAACTTTGTCTCCTTCTTTAACGGCAACGTTGAAGCCCTTTCCATCAAGTTCTACAGTTTCTAGCCCAACATGAATAAGAATTTCCGAACCATCCTCAGCATGAATACCAATGGCATGCTTGGTTGCCGCGACTAGAATAACGGTTCCCTTTGCCGGAGAAAGAATGTCTCCATTAGTTGGCAACACTGCCATCCCATCACCCATCATTTTTTGACTGAAAACAGGATCTGGAACCTCCTCAAGAGAAAGAATCTTTCCGTTAACCGGTGTATAGAAATCAACAGCTTCTTTTTTGAAAAAATTAAATCGCATAACGATTCCCCTTTGCATTTTTGTATATGGTTCCCAAATGATGTAATAAACAACAAAAAAGGCATGGGGGTACAAATAAATGGACGTTGAAACCCATTCATTTTACCACCATGCCTGATCGTATCAGTAACATGTGATCGATATTTAATTTATAGTTCAATATTACCACTAATCTTCAAAAATGCAATATGCAAACGCAAACATTTTTATAAGGGTAAAGGTCCCCCTAAAATAAGAATAAGTGTTAGACTTCCACAACCTTGGTTAACTTTGAGATAATCTTTTCGCAGATTTCATGCGTTTCCAAGGCATCAAATGATGAAAACCTTGGCTTATTGTTTGTTCCAACGGCTCCAATGAAATCAGTGATCATTTGTTCAAACCCTCGTCTGAAAAGTGTTGGTTCCCAGTCGCTGCTGCGAACTTCGATCGCTTCCATGTCTTTTGAAATGACTAGTTTCGATACATTGGAAACAGTCCTTTTTTCTAAAGGCCCCATGACCTCAGCCATTTCCTCATTTGTTCCATTATCTCTGTTCATAATACCGATGGCTGTTGCCCCGCCTGAAATAAATTGAACGACAACATGGTACAGTTTATCGCCCTCCATTCTTCCATTTACAATCAGATTCTCAATTGGGTGCGGAAATAAATACCTCATCGTGTCGACCACATGAATGAAGTCGTCATAAATAAACGTCCTCGGCTCCCCTGGCTGACCCTTGCGATTCTTTTGGATAATCACCATATTGGCGTCTTTAACTTCCTTCAGCTTCATGTATGTTGGTGCATATCTTCTATTAAAACCTGTCATGAGAGTAAGACCCTTCTCCTCGGCCAGGTCAACAAGTCTTTTTGTCCCTTCGTACTGATCCGTAATCGGTTTATCCACAAACACATGGATGTTGTGTTGTAACAATTGATGGGCAATTTCCTCATGAGTAGAAGTTGAGGAATGAATAAATGCACCCTTAATGCCGCTTTCAATCAAAGATTCGAGACTACCGTGGAGATGATCAAAACGGTATTGGCTGCCAATAGAGTGCAGCTTCTCTTGATTTCTTGTGTAAAAATGAAATTCCACATCTTTTATTTTACTATAGACAGGCAGATACGCCTTTTGCGCAATATCACCTAGTCCGATTACACCCATTTTCAACAATACATTTCCCTCCATTTTTCATACTATTCCATATAGGTAAGCTTACCATAATCTATTAAAAAAGCCTCATCTATCGAAATAGATGAGGGGTAGATTTTATTCTTTTGTCACTAGTTTAAGTGGAGCCGGAATCACTTTATCAACCTTTTTCCCTTGGACAACATCCCGGCCGGCATCTACTGCTAGCTTACCGATGAGCCCTGGCTGTTGGGCTACAGTTGCTTCTAGTTTACCTGCTTTAATGGCATTGAGCGCATCATCGTTGCCATCGAAACCAATCACCATGATATCTTTGCCCGAGCTGTTAATCGCTTCAATGGCCCCTAATGCCATTTCATCATTATGGGCAAAAACGGCTTTAATATCAGGATTTGCTTGAATCAGATTTTCCATAACGGTTAAGCCTTTTGTCCGGTCAAAATCGGCTGATTGCTTCGCGGTAACCGTTAATTTCGTATCGGCAACATTATGAAATCCTTTTCCTCTCTCCCGTGTGGCAGAAGCACCCGGAACACCTTCTAATTCCGCGACAAGCACCTTTTCACCTAGCTTATCCACCATATAGTCAGCGGCCATTTCGCCGCCTTTAATATTATCTGAAGCTACCAGGGCTTCCACTTTCCCTTTATCCGCTGAGCGGTCAAGCGTGATGACGGGAATATTGATATTATTAGCTGATTGCACAGCCGTTGAGATGGCGGCGGAGTCCGTTGGATTAATCAGTAAAAGATCGACACCCTGTTGAATCAAATCCTCTACATCATTAATTTGCTTGGCTGAGTCATTTTGAGCATCTACTACTTTTACTTCCATTCCCAATGATTTTGCCTCTTTGATCACACCATCCTTCAAGGAAACGAAAAATGGATTGTTTAAAGTTGAAACGGATAAGCCTATTTTAATATCTTTTAAGTTTTCCTTTTTAGCGGGCTTGGCCCACTCTGGCGGCTGCATAGAACAAGCTCCTAAAAGCAAGAGTGTGAATGACATAAATAGTGCGAGTAATTTTTTCATCAATAAGCCCCTCCTTATGCTGATTTTTTCCGATCAAGTAAGACAGCGATAATAATGACAATCCCTTTGACGACCATTTGATAGAAGGAAGATACACCAAGTAGGTTTAAACCATTATTTAATGTCCCAATAATTAACGCACCAATCAGTGTTCCAAAGATTCTCCCTTTTCCTCCAGAAAGACTTGTCCCACCGAGTACAACCGCAGCGATGGCATCAAGTTCATAGGACGTACCCGCTGTCGGCTGAGCTGAATTCAATCGTGATGTTAAGATAGCCCCCGCTAAAGCAGCAAGCAATCCGGAAAGTCCATAAATCATCACCTTGACCTTATCTACTTTAATCCCGGAAATCAAGGATGCTTTTTCATTCCCGCCAATTGCATACGTTTTCCGGCCAAACGGTGTTTTATGAAGAATGATAAATAGGATAGCAAATGTAATGATCATGGTAATCGCCGGAACAGGAATGCCAAGGAAATAGCCGCGGCCAAACAATTGGAATAACTGATTGTCGCCTAGTCCTGTAATTGGATTCCCTTTTGTATAAACAAGCGTCAAACCTCTAAAGGCGGTCATCGTCGCTAATGTCGCAATAAATGGAGCCATTTTTCCTTTTGTAATTAATAACCCATTGACCATCCCCATAACCGCACCAAGGATACATCCGACTAGAATCGCAAGAATCGGGTCAACACCTGAGACAATCATCCCTGCTGTTAACGCACTAGACAGTGCCAGAATCGCACCAACGGATAGGTCAATACCGCCCGTTAAAATAACAAAGGTCATCCCAAATGCAATCAAGGCATTAATAGCTACCTGCCTCAACAGGTTTAAGATATTTAATGGTTCTAGAAAACTAGGGTTTAAAACGGAAACAATGATAATTAACACAATTAACCCAAGTAATGGACCCAGTTTTTGCGTCATTGTATTGATAAAATTGGCTTTACCGACTGGAGCACTTTCATTGATTGCTTTCATCTCACAGACCTCCTGTTGCGAATGTCATAATTTTTTCCTGGGTCGCTTCTTCTTTCGTAAGCTCGCCCGTAATTTTTCCTTCATGGATAACAAGGATGCGGTCACTCATACCAAGGACTTCCGGTAATTCCGATGAGACCATGATGATAGCTACTCCACGGTCTGTCAATTCATTCATTAATTGATAAATCTCCCGCTTTGCCCCGACATCGACGCCCCTGGTTGGTTCGTCTAGAATGAGCACCTTGGGACTGATTCCTAACCATTTCGCGATGACAACCTTTTGCTGATTTCCACCAGATAGATCTCCTACTCTTGTCTCTGCCGATTCCGTTTTAACGGTTAAACGCTTGACCAGCATCTCGACAAAGTCACGCTCACTTTTTTCATTAATAATCCCTTTTGGCGCAAAGCTAAAAAGCGTCGGTAAGGAGATATTTTCTTTTATCGAAAAATCTAAAATTAAGCCTTCATCCTTGCGATCCTCTGTGATAAAGCCAATTCCTAGTTTGACAGCCTGGTCAGGTGATTTAATCGTAACAGGCTTGCCATCCAGCCAAATTTCACCGCTATCCATCGCATCAAGACCGAAAATAGCCCGCATGATTTCCGTGCGTCCAGCACCCATTAGCCCTGATACGCCGACAATTTCTCCTGAACGAACGGAAAAATCAATATGATTGAATACTCCCCTCTTCGTTACCCCTTTAACCTCAAGCATTTTCTCGCCAAGTTTGGATTCGCGTTTTGGAAAGCGGTCCGTCAGTTCCCTTCCGACCATTTTTTTTACAACCTCATCAAAGTTTGTTTCTGGAATTGCCTTCGTATCTACAGTTTTTCCATCACGCATGACGGTGATTCGATCGCAAATCGCAAATATCTCCTCCATACGGTGTGAGATATAGACAATCGCGACTCCCTCTTTCTTTAGTGATGAAATGACCCCAAACAGCTTTTCGATTTCCCTTTCCGTCAAGGCCGCTGTCGGCTCATCCATAATAATCACTTTAGCTTCTGTCATTAACGCTTTGGCAATTTCAATCATCTGCTGCTCACCAACGGAGCATGCCCCCGCCTCTTTGTCCAATGGAATCGTGACAGCCAAGCGGTCAAACTGTTTTTTCGCCAGCGCTTTCATTTCTTTCATTTTTAATAAGCCGAAAGAAGTCTTCAATTCTTTTCCAATAAACAGGTTTTCTAGCACCGTCATATCACGCCAAATATTTAATTCCTGATGAATAAAGGTAATCCCCTTTTGCTCCGCTTCCTTTGGATTTTGGAAATAGGTTTCTTTGCCATCAATCGTAATCGTTCCTTTATCACGTGCATGTAGCCCTGTCAGAACATTCATCATGGTTGATTTTCCGGCTCCATTTTCACCCATAAGGGCATGGACCTCGCCCGCCCGTAAATCAAAATCAACGCCTGTTAATACCTGATTGGTTCCAAATGCTTTATAGATGTCCTGCATTACAATTTGCATGTTCATCACCTCAATTTATTAGAAAAATACGCCTGATTGTAAAATGATATTGGCATATGGTGTAATCTCACCTGTTCGGATTACAGCCTTAGCGTTTTTCGTCAGCTGTTTAAAGTCTTCATGAGAAACCTGCTCGGAAATAGCCCCAGCAAATTTCTCTTTCAGGTATTTTGCTGTCTTAGGATTTCCTGCCTCTATTTCAGAAGCGACGATGATTTTTTCAATCACCATATCTTCTGCTACGGCATCCACCACTTCTGTAAAGGCTGGTGTCCCTGCTTTAATCGCTAAATCAATTTTAGCAACGCCTTCAGGAATCGGTAGTCCTGCATCTGCGATAACAATATAATCAGTATGGCCAAGATCGCTCAAAACCTTGGATATATGGCTATTCAACATTCCTTGTCGTTTCAATTTAAAGGCTCCCTTCTACTTCAGCGCGTGTCGGCATCCCGCCTTGGGCTCCGAACTTTGTAACAGAAATTGATGCGGCCCTGTTAGCAAAACGGACAGCCTTTTTAAGTGGTTGACCCTCTGCTAGTGCTACTGCAAATGCTGCATTAAAGGTATCGCCCGCACCTGTTGTATCGACCGCCTCTACTGTAAAAGTAGGGACTAGTACCTCTTGTTCCCCATCGTGATAGCGGACACCATTTTTACCTTCTGTGATAAATAACTTGTTTGGATTCACTGCCAATGCTTCGTGAATATCCTTATTTTGAAAAAGAACAGCCGCTTCCAATTCATTTGGTGTTAAGTAGGCCGCTTTCGCTATTACCTCCGCACTGATCGGCCGTGATGGTGCCGGATTTAGCAATAACGGAACATCATTGGCGTGACATAGTTCACTGACATACTCGACCGTTTCTTCAGGAATCTCTTGTTGAATCAGAACAATATCAGAGGTACAAATAACATCAACTGCCTTTTCAACGAAATCAGGTGTAACATGATGATTAGCTCCCTTTACGACGATAATACTGTTATCACCTTCCGCAAGGGTTATATGTGCTGTACCGCTTTCTGAATGTGTAACCGGTTCCACATAATCAGTAAAAACACCATTTTCTTTAAAATTAGTTAAAATTTCTTTTCCGAAACTATCATCGCCAACACAGCCAACCATATAGACTTCCGCCCCTAACCGGGCGGCGGCTACTGCCTGGTTGGCCCCTTTGCCGCCAGGCACTGTTTTAAATGATTCACCTAGAATTGTTTCACCTTTATTCGGCCGTCGTGAAGCCGTGACAACCAAATCCATCGAAGAGCTTCCGATGACTGTAACTTTAACCATTTTCCTCAACCTTTCTTGTCGTCTGCCTTTCAATAAATGCCACTGGCATTTGAATATTCTGTTCAAATCCTTTTTCATTGTTTATTAATCTAATTAACAGTTTTGCTGCTTCCCTTCCCATCTCATAAGCAGGCTGCTTGATGGTTGATAATGGCGGAAAAAGTAAGCGGCTAAGCGGGATATCATCATAGCCAATGATTTGAAGATCAGCCGGAACTGATTTCCCACGGCGCAGTGCCTCATGTAAGATGGCGGCGGCAACCACATCGTTACTCGCAATTACACCATCTGTATCCGGATATTTTTCAAATAACTCTATCGCCCATTTCTCAGCATCGCCGAAAGCAAATGAATCCGTGATAATCACATTGAAATTTACATTTGCCTTAACTAGGCTATTGATTGCCCCTTGAAATCGATCTTGGGCCGTTTGAACTTCAACAGGTCCTCGTAGTAAGGTAATCCGTTTACATCCCCTTGCGACCATTTCATTTGCCGCTATTCCTCCTCCATCTAAACCATCAGCATAAACAGATGGATACTGGTCAGATGTCCGGTCAAGAAAAACAACGGGTAAGGAGAGATTTTCATAATGACTTATATCGGTATGATTTGTTGCTGTAATGATACCGATTACATTATTCTGTTTAAATGTTTGAATATAATCCCGTTCCTTACTTTTCTTCTCATCCGCATTGCCGATGATCAGCCTGAAATCACATGCTTGCATCTCATCCTCGACACCGCGTGCCAATTCAGGAAAAAACGGATTGCGAATGTCCGGCAGTAACAGCCCAATTAATCGTGACTTTTTCTTATATAACGATCTGGCCACTTCATTTGGTTTATAATTTAATTTTTTTATCGCTTCATTTATTAGCTTCCGTGTGTCTTCATGCACATACCCATTATCATTTAATGTTCTTGATACCGTGGCTACTGACACACCAGCCTCCTTTGCAACATCTTTTATTGTTGCCATCTGAGATTCACCTCTACTGTGTAACCGGTTCCACATTCAGATTAACACAATTAATTCCACTATGCAAGTGGGTAGTACCTTTCCACTAAAAAACGTGCCCAACCAATCAAATTAATTGTGCATGGACTTATGAATGCTCAATGCGTATTTGGTGCCAATAGTGACTTAATCATCCTTTTTGATAACTTGATGAAGACCATTTTGCTAGTAGTTTTAAGAGTTTTGGTCTTCATCGGCTTCATGATGGACGAATCCCGCGGTTTTCAATAGGGATTTGTCCTTCATCGGCTTTGTCTGTATGAAATATAAAGTACGTCACATTTCCATTACGACATATTTTCAACTGCTCATTTCATATATCCACACTTACGAAATTTGCTGGATATTTATTAGGAACCCCCGCAAATAATCAAAGAGCCTACCTTTAATGGAGGGCTCTTCATTCAACCTAATGATCAGTGCGAAAGCTTCTTTTGCGATTTTGATCGAATTCCGTGGATTACAAATGTTAACAAAAACGCTAAAACCATAACGATAATAAAAATTTCATTTGGAATGTGAATATCTATGAGTGTTAATCCCATCTTAATCGCAATAAATGTAATCAAAACATAGGCAGTTGTTTCAAGTTCCGGGACTCTATTCATGAGACTAATGAAAAATGTCGCAACTCCACGCATTAACAGAATACCAATCATACCACCAAGCAGGATGACCCAAACCTCTTCGGAAACGGCGAGTGCAGTAAGAATACTATCCACAGAAAAGGCTAAATCCATTAACTCGACACTAATGACTGTCGCCCAGAATACTCCAAACGTTTTCGTTAACCAGCCTTTTGGTTGATGTGTTTCTTCCTCTTCTTCACCATCTTTAGTTTTAAACTTTTCGATAAAAAACTTAATGGAAAGCCAGAGGAGATAAATCGCACCAATTACCTTAATAAACCACAGTTTGATAAGAAATGTTCCAAGGCCAATAAAAATAAAACGGAATAAGTAAGCTCCCCATAATCCATAAACTAACGCCTTTTTCTGCTGTTGTTTAGGTAATGGCTTAACAAACGCCGACAATACCAATGCATTATCCGCGGATAAAATACACTCCAGTACTGCTAGGGATAAGATCATGCCCCACGCTTTGGGTGAGGAAAGGACATCTGCCCACATATGCCAATCTAACATGGAGGCAAAAGTTGATAAAACTTCATTTTGCATATTCACTACTCCTTTAATGATAAAACAATCAACCATTAGTTTACCCATACTATATTAATCACTATAGTACTTTTCACGAAAATATCAAAGAAAAAGCGACAAATAATCCATCTTAAATGTCGGAGAAAGGGTGTCGCTTTTTGTTTACTCTTGTAAATAATAGAAAATATTTGAAATTGTTTCTTTTTCGTTTATAGTAGAATTTGAGAGAGATTAATAATAGAGTTAACGGGGGTATAGTGTGAAGAAAAAGGTTTGGGTTTGGATTATATCGATTGTTGTTTTACTAATGATTGCAGGTACAGCTACATACTTCTTTACCAGAGGCGAGGCAAAGCCTACCGGAGCAGAAGCAGACAGTATGGGAGTAACAGTTCAAAAGGCTAGTGAGCAGGAATTGACGGAAACCATTCTTGTTACTGGCAAAATTGTCCCTGAAAGTGAGCAAAAGGTCTTCCTAGAGCCTGAAAAAGGAGAGATTAGTGAATATAAGGTGGCGGAAAATCAGTCTGTTAAAGCTGGTGACCCTCTACTAATTTATGATTTTTCAAAAATAGATAATGAGCTAAAAAAAGCCGCTCGTGAAAAGGAATTACTGCAAAGTAAAGGAAAGACTGAACAAAGTCAAATTGCCGATTTAACGAAACGAATCACTGAAGCAAAAAAGAATCCAACCACAATCAGCACTGAAACAGGTGAAGAAAGTGCACCACAAGTAGACGTAAACCAACTGGCAGCCGAAAAGGTGCAGCTAGAGATGGGTTACGAAGGGACAAAATCAGAAATAGCCGCAGCAGATGATCGTATCAAAGAACTAAATGCCCAGAAAAAAGAAATGACAATTGTCAGCAAAATGGATGGGATTATTGTTAAGGTAAACCAAAATATAGCAAAGACCGAGGCTGGAGCAGCCGAACCTGTCATACATATTATCTCGAGTCAGCCTTATAAAGTCATTGGCACGATGAGTGAATTTGACGCGGTTAAGATTCAGGCAGGGCAGCCAGTCATCATCCATCCAAAGGTGTATAAAGACCGAGAATGGAAAGGGGCCATTGAATCAGTTTCGCAATTTCCAAATGCCGAAGGCGGTGGTGGTGAAGACTTCGGCGGCGGGGCACCCGGCGGCAATGTGACGATGTATCCATTTAAGGTTGCGATCACAGATGATACATCAGAATTGCGCCAAGGCTTCCATGTTTCTCTAGAAATTAAAGTCGGCGGCGCAGACAAAAAACTCGGCATCCCTCATCCAGCACTTGTAGACGAAGGCGGGAGTAAAATTGTTTATATTTTAGCAGATGGGAAGCTTGAAAGACGGGAAGTGAAAACGGGGGCAATGAACGATGAATTCATCGAAATTACCGATGGAGTGAAGTTGGGTGAACTTGTCGTCATTACACCTAATCCAGAAATGCATGATGGAATGGAAGTGACCTCCTTTGATGAAGCTAAGTGAAATAACAAAAGTATACGGAAAAGGCTCACTTGAGGTTCCTGTCCTCCATGGCATTGATTTAACGATTGAGGATGGAGAGTTTGTTGCTATTATGGGGCCATCGGGTTCCGGTAAATCTACCTTAATGAATATTATTGGCTTTTTAGATTATCCCACTTCAGGTACATTTGAACTAAATGGTGAAAAAGTCGATTCCGCAAAAGAAAGTGCTTTGGCACGCTTACGAAATGAACATATTGGCTTTGTTTTTCAACAATTCTTCATGTTTCCTAGGGATAACGCCATCAAAAACGTGGCATCACCGCTCATTTATGCCGGTGTATCAAAACGAGAGCGAACAGAAAGAGCCAAACAAATGCTAGTAAAGGTCGGATTAGAAGACCGAATGAAGCATTTACCGAATCAATTATCGGGAGGACAGAAGCAGCGGGTCGCCATTGCCAGAGCGCTCGTCAATAATCCAACGATTATTCTTGCGGATGAGCCGACCGGGGCACTTGATTCAAAAACCAGTGAACAAATCATGAGGTTGTTTATGCAGCTGAACGAAGAAGGAAAGACCGTTATTCTCGTTACCCACGAGGAGGAAATTGCCTCCTATGCCAATAGGGTAATTACTTTAAAAGATGGCATGATCACCGATGACCGGAGGGTGGCACCATGAACATTTGGGAGAGTTTCAAAATCGCCCTTTCCTCCATCTGGAATCATAAGGTAAGATCCATCTTAACAATGCTCGGTATTATTATCGGCGTCGCTGCCGTGATCCTAATTGTTGCGATTGGACAAGGCACACGGAAACAAATGACAAACGAATTGTTTGGCACCGATAAGAATGCCATTGAACTTTATTATGAATATACCCCGCCAGAAGGAGAACCTGAACAATTTTGGGAAGAACCGGAATTGACGACGGAAGATGTTCAAACACTAGCAAAGGTTCCCGGGGTAAAAGCCGTGATTGCTACAAATCAAGGGTGGGGCGCCATGGTCCGTAATGACGAGCGTGCAGATATGCAAATTACCGGTGTCGGTGCGGAGTTCTTCACTGCGAAAAATATTAAGGTTGTCGAAGGAAGGGCATTGTACGCTGCTGATAATGACGGCTTGAACCGGGTCGTCCTTATTGATACCGGAGTCCGGAAAAAATTTTTCAAGGAATCGGAAAATCCAATTGGCGAAATAATTGACTTAAACGATAATCCCTACAAGGTTGTAGGTGTCTATGAATCCCCCATTCCGGAACAATACCGAAATCCTGATGGCGGAGAAATGTTGATGCCGCGTACGGTTATCTCGATGATGTTCGGCAACCGGGAGATTGAACAATTATCCGTGATTGCCAGTGATGCTGAAAAGGTTTCTGAAACTGGCAAACTAGCTGCTGCAACACTGACAGAAAAAAAAGGATTAGAAAATGGAAACTATGCAACAAACGACTTTGAAGACTATGAAAAAGAATTAAACACGGTGATTTCCTTACTGACATTACTAATTGGCAGTATCGCAGGAATTTCGCTCTTAGTCGGCGGGATCGGTGTCATGAATATTATGCTCGTTTCTGTGACAGAAAGAACACGAGAAATTGGACTCCGAAAAGCCATCGGTGCTACCAGAAGGAAAATTCTCTTGCAATTTCTAATCGAAGCAATCACCCTAACCTCACTAGGGGGGCTGATCGGGATAGGACTAGCCGCAATTGGAACGATTTTGGTCTCCCAGTTGTCTCCAATAGTAGCCACAGTCAGTCCGTTGATTGTCTTAATAGGGGTCAGTTTTTCCGCCTTAATCGGGATTATTTTCGGGCTTCTCCCAGCTAACAAAGCATCGAAGCTTAGCCCCATTGATGCGTTAAGATACGAATAAACATAAAAAGGGTCAGTCCCACACCGCTTATGCGACCAGGGATTGACCCTTTTTTAGCTTTTACAAAGACAGGTAACCTGCTAAACAAAATTCACTTCACAATTAGTCAGAATTTTTATAAGAGTGCATAAAATATCTTGACAGTTTGATATGGCTCCGTTATTATTTATTCCTATAAAACATATCGGAATAAGCGAATTAAATGAATGACCAAGATCATAGGAGGGCACACAACATGCTTAACCTTTTTATCAAAACAGAAGTACAAAAAACATGGCTGCAAAAATTGCATGAAAAAGAGGCAAGTTTTAAAAACAAATCAGCAGAAATTGATGAATTTGCCATTTTCCCTAAGGAAAATATTGCAGAGTTAGTGGAAATGGGCTATTCAAGTCTCACCCTTCCTGCCGAATACGGCGGTGAGGGCTTAAAAGTCTATGATATGGTCCTCCTGCAAGAAACACTAGCAAGCTTCGATGGAACAACTGGTCTCGCAATAGGTTGGAATCTCGGGGTAGTCGGTGAACTATTTGAAACAAAGCTTTGGGATCAGGAAAAATTGAATTCTTTCGCAAAGGAAATTCTTAATGGCACCTTAGTAAACCGAGCTGTAAGTGAAGCCCAAACAGGGAGCCCGACAAGAGGCGGTCGCCCCGGAACTACCGCGATCAGAAAAGATGGTTCATGGGTGCTTTCAGGGCGGAAAACATTTACCACCATGTCACCTGTATTAACCTATTTTCTAACATCAGCATGGATTGAAGAAAAACAGCAGGTAGGATTTTTTCTTCTACATAAAGATTTAGACGGATTAACGATTGATGAAACATGGGATGTTATCGCCATGAGAGGATCAGGAAGCCACGACCTCGTTCTCGATCATGTAGTTGTTGATGATTCTAAGCTTGTCGAACTACCGTCCACACCTAGCGGCGGAAAAATAAATGGCTGGATCTTGCACATTCCTGCCTGCTATCTTGGTATCGCCCAAGCAGCACGCGACTATGCTGTCCATTTTGCCAATCATCATGCCCCTAATAGTCTCAACGGGCCGATTAGCCAATTACCAAATGTGCAGCAACACTTAGGGGAGATTGACTTAGAATTAATACGGGCCAGACATTTACTCTACAGTGTAGCGGAAGCTTATGATGATCCGTCACGACGAGAGTATATCGAAAACGAACTTGGCGTGGTCAAACATACCGTGACAAACTCGGCCATTACCATTGTTGATAAAGCAATGCGAGTTGTCGGTGCAAAAAGCCTTCAGCGGAGTAATCCACTACAACGTTACTACCGCGACGTAAGGGCAGGTCTTCATAATCCACCAATGGATGATATGACAATTAAAAAATTAGCCCTCTCAGCTATTGAACAAGAGAAAGTGAGACTAGTTTAGAAGGTATTGAGCAGGAACCCTTCCCCCCTCCTGCTCCCTTCAACATTTTTTTATCTCTAAACCCAAGTAATATGATGTGAAAACTTTATATTAATATATTTTTAAAAGGGAGATTGATTATATGAAGAAAAAGAATGTTTTAAAGGCAGCAGTAACAGCATTATCATTGTCCATTCTGTTAGCAGGTTGCGGGAACAGTACCACTTCCAGTAAATCTTCTGACGCTGATTCAAAGGTAATAAAGGTGAAAATCGCCTATGACCAAGCTTCCAAACCAATGTCCTATAACGACGACAAAGGAAATCCAACTGGATATGATGTGGAAGTAATGAAATTAGTCGATAAATTACTACCAGACTATGAATTTGAATTCGTGGGGACATCTAGTGATGATTTATTAGTCGGGGTTGAACAAGGGAAATATCAAGCAGGTGTGAAAAATGCCTTCTGGACACAGGAAAGAACGGAGAAATTTATCTATCCTAAAGAGTTCCTTGGTTTAAGCAGCGCCGGACTTGTCTTAAAGAAGAAGAATGCTGACATTAAATCGCTAGAAGATTTCGCTTCGAAGGGCTTTACCCTTGCACCTATCGCTGCGAACAATGCCCAATATACCATTATTGATGAATATAATAAGGCTAATCCAGATAACAAAGTGAAATTAAAAGCTGGAGATGCATTTACAGTAGACGTTGTTCAATGGGTGAATGAAGGACGTGTTGACGGGGGTGTCATTATTGAAGGTGCATATGAAAAGCAAGTTAATGATCCCAAGGGCCCTTATTACAACTTAAAAGATGAAGTAGTTTACAACGAATTCGCTGTTATTAAAACCTGGCCGTTATTTAACAAAAAAGAACAGAAATTTGCCGATGCCTATGATAAAGCCATCATGCAGCTGCAAGAGGAAAAGAAACCAAACGAATTAAGTAAAAAGTTCTATGGCAGAGACTTATTTGAGGTCCTAGATAAGGTTAAACGATAATATCCTTTTTTTTAACGATAAAGTACTATTTTCATAGTGAAAATAGTACTTTAAAACCTTGAAGTTATAAAAATCCTAAGAGCAGTTGTAACCTCGGGGAAATCCTCAATATGAGCCCTAGAGCTGGAGGTGAATGATGGAGAAATATTTTGATGCTAAATATATATGGGAGTCCTTCCCGCAGTTAATACCCTATATAAAAGTAACATTTCTGGTTGCCGGCCTCTCGGTCGTGTTTGGAACCCTATTCGGTTTTTTGTTGGCCGCTATGAAATTAAGTAACAGCAAGATTGCACAAAAGATCGCCAATGGGTATACAACGGCATTAAGATGTACGCCCTCAATCGTTCTGCTCTTCCTTGTATACTATGGGATTCCAAAACTCGCTGAAGGCTTCGGCCTGAATCTAAGCGATGTTGATAAAATCTTCTTTATTGTCATTACCTTTTCCCTGCAATTTGCCGCTGCCATGTCAGAGGTCATCCGATCAGCCTATCAATCAATTGACCGGGGACAATTTGAGGCTGCAGTCAGTGTTGGGTTAAGTAATACGCAAGCATACCGAAGAATCATTTTTCCACAGGCATTTGTGGTTGCCTTACCAAACTTCGGTAACAGCTTGCTTGAATTAATTAAAGAGGGATCGCTCGCCTATACCATCGGGTTAATTGATGTGATGGGAAAAGCGAGTCTCATCATCGATGGCCGCTTTAATGCCCATGCCTTAGAAACCTATCTTGCTTTATCCGTTATCTATTGGGTCATATCCATTGTCATTGAACAGCTTTTCTTAAAGTTAGAAAAAGTTTTTAGTAAAGGGAAACAAGTAATAAATCCTACATAAAGGGAGGTGGCAGCGTGTCCGAGGGTTTAAATTATTCGTTTTTAGTAAAGACCTTTTTCACGGCATTATCCGGAGTACCAACCGCACTAATTATAACCATTGTCGCCTTATTAATTGCCCTTCCGCTAGCGTTTCTGCTTGCGTTGACAAGAATTAATCGAATTCCAGTGCTGCATCGTTTCGCTCAAGTTTATGTTTCATTTGTCAGAGGGACTCCCGTTATTGTACAAATCTTTATTGTCTATAGTAGTGTCCCTTTAATGCTCACATCGCTATTTAAAAAGTTTCATATTGAAACGAATATCTATGATGTTAATCCGATTTGGTACGCCTTTATTGTTTTCACCCTAAATACCATTGCAATTCTTATTGAAGTTTTTCGTTCTGCTATTAGTACCGTTAGTAAAGGCCAGTTGGAAGCTGGTTACTCCGTCGGATTAACCAATGTGCAAGCATTTCGGAGAATTATCATTCCTCAGACACTGGTTGTCGCCTTACCGAATATTTGTACCGCAACCGTCAATCTGATCAAAGCAACCTCATTAGGGTATGCAATGTCATTGCAGGAAATTACACTAAGGGCGAAAGTGGCAGCTAATGTCGGCTACAATTATGTGGAGGCTTACATCGATATTTTCCTTGTCTATTTGATTTTATGCAGTTTAGTAGAATACTTATTTAAGGTATATGAAAAACGATTAAGCAAATATAAAGCAGTAAATGCCTAAGTTTGAATTGGAGGCAAAACAATGTTAGAAATCAAAGATATTCATAAATCATTTGGTCAGAATGAGATTTTAAAAGGCGTTGATTTACGCATTGATAAAGGGGATGTCGTTGTTATTCTTGGACCAAGCGGTTCCGGCAAAACCACCTTACTTAGATGTATTAACTTTTTGGAGAAGGCGGATCAAGGCCATGCCCTTTTTGGATCCACAGATGTCAATTTGAAATCGGCCACTAAAAAGCAAATACACGATATCAGGCAGAAGGTCGCTTTTGTTTTTCAAAATTATAATCTGTTTACTAATAAAACCGCACTGGAAAATGTGACAGAGGGGCTCATTATTGGCAGAAAGGTTCCGAAAGCGGAGGCAATGGAGATAGGCAAAAAAGCATTGGATAAAGTCGGCCTGACAGATAAATACCATTCCTACCCTGTTGAATTATCAGGCGGGCAGCAGCAACGTGTTGGTATTGCCCGAGCGGTTGCCTTAAATCCGGAGATCATTCTGTTTGATGAGCCAACCTCTGCTTTAGACCCGGAATTAGTCGGAGAAGTGTTAACCGTCATGAAGGATATCGCCAAAGACGGCACCACCATGTTGGTCGTCACTCACGAAATGTCATTTGCGAAGGACGTAGCAAATCGCGTCGTCTTCATGGACGGCGGAGTCATTGTCGAAGAAGGCCCTCCTAAGGAGATTTTCACCAGTCCAAAGGAAGAAAGGACTCAGCAATTCTTAAAACGCGTCCTTCCGGAGGATTATATCTTTTATATTTAGACGAAAGGGTCATTCCCCACTGCTGATTTTGGGAAATGACCCTTTTTGCTATTTTTGGTATTTTGATAATTTCGATGTTATGCTTCCCGTTTTTCTTTCCTGTGGCTTCGCTTTTAAGTTAGATGCCCAGGATATGCGCGATTCGTATTTTTGCGTGTGCTCCTTATTAACAAGACCTTGTAACCGATCCTTGTTCTTCTCAAGCACTTCTTCAAGTGCGAGCATCCGCTTACTAGGAAATGATAAACCTGCCAGAATAGTGGTAACAGTAGGGTCAGCCTCCGAAATATAGGTTCCCTCGAACAATTCCAGCGGTTCACCCACCCTGGAAAAAACTGCTGGAGGGTTAATAAGTTTTGCCATATTTTCTGGCCCTTCATAGATTAATCCTGCACGAATTACACCTGTCGATTCCACAGGGCAAAATATCGAATTGGCCCAAGATTGTTGAATTTTATTTGAAACGTCTGTGGTAGTCTTTGCATCAGTTATCGCAGCTGAGGAAATCAACGTTACCCCTCTTGTGCTAAGTATATTCATTAGGTCGGTTTCATCAAAATTCCCATAAAACGAACTCTTTTTCGTCACTTGCAGCACATTATTTATTGCTTCCACAGCTTGATGATTAGAAGAAACGTAGAGTTGATGTTTACTGGATTGTGGATTTAACTTCCGCAGCTGATCATTGTCGACAAGGAACACCGATGAAAGAGAGTCAATTCTTGAAATCTCCTCGATACACTCTGCTGCATTAATTCGGTTACCCGCTAATACATTTCGATCAGGAACCACTGCAATCGCACCTACATTGATTCCCGGCAAATTATCTAATAATAGGTCAATCAATAATGGACTCATACCGGAGCCCGTACCGCCGTCAGTGGAAAAGGCCACTAATAAAAGCTTAATATTTTTAAAGGATTGCTGCACAAATTCAATGAGTTCCCGATAGTTTTCATTTACCGCTCTTAATCCGACGGACCGATCTTGCCCCGCACCATTATATCCAGGAACAAAATACTTCTTTTCAACTCTCTTATTGACTATTCCATCACGTTGGTTCGTATTGATAAGCGCGGTTTGAAATCCCATATTTGCTGCGATCTCCGCGATATTTCCACCCGCTTGACCGACTCCCAAGATGCCAATTGATTTCACCATATCCCTCCTATTCTTATTAAAATAATACTCAGGATTTATTAAAATAGACGTTCCTTTTAAAAAATAATGGGACGTTCCTATTGCTACCAATCATGTAGCATAAGAAACATCCCTAAGCAATTTAATATTGGCTCTCCATTAACGTTATCCTGCGATACAGCTCCATGTTTGTCGGCGTAGGCACTCCATGTTTCTCACCTAATTTCACAACAGTCCCTGCAAACAATTCTACCTCGCTAAACCGTCTCGCTTCCACATCCTGCGCCATGGACGGTTTTCCCTCTGGACTTAATCGGCCCATTACTTCAAGCCAATAGTGTAAATCCTCTTCCGTTAACGGAGCCCCTTCTTTTTCCGATAACACCATTACCTCTCTCATCGCAGAAATCATCATATCTCTCGCCTGTCCAACCCGTTGAACCTCACCGTAATTACTTTTATTCACGGCAACCGTTTGATTGACACCAACATTCAACATGAACTTCCCCCATTGCCTTCTAACCATATTGGTGTCCACCTCATAGGGAACTTCCATTTTCCCAAAAAACTCGGCAACCGTCCTTACCTTATCTGAAACATAACCAGGTTCCCGTTCTCCAAAGCAGATCATGCCCATATGGTCATACGTCAGTTTATTTCCTACTTTAACGGCATCCATCCCTTGGGCCACACTATATAAGACTTTATCTATTCCATAGGCATCACCAATAATCGCTTCACTTGATATGCCATTTAATAGGGATAGAATAATCGTATTTTCATCAACATGATGCCTCACCGCTTGGATTGCATCCTCTAAACCATTAAATTTAACGGCGAAAATAAGCAAATCTGCAGGCCTGACCACCTCTTCAGGGGAAACAAAATGGAAATGACACGGTTCTCCATTACAAAATACATTGTCCGCTTTGTATCTCTTGATTCGATCTTTATCAGCAATGATTCGTAAATCTTCTTTCTGCATTTTCTTAGATAAATGATTTCCGAATAAAACTCCCAAGGCCCCGAGCCCGATAATAGAAACTGTTTTTATAGACATACCGCTAGTTCCTTTCTTAAAAAGAATGTTATAACTATTTTACCATAGGCAGATATATGTTCTTGGAATGAAACAAAAAAGCAAGCAGACTGGTCTAAAAAACCAATATCTCCTTGCAAGCCAACAAATTGATCTATTCAAGCTAATAGGCAGCATAGCATCACACAGCAAATTCGCTAATAAGATTCTTCGGTTCTCGTGAAACGCTATATTGCTTGCCAGCATTCACTAAGTCATAAAAATTCTCTTTTATTTCATCCAAAGGCAATGGTCTGCAGAATAAAAATCCTTGCACCTCTGGGCAAAGGTTTTCCTGTAAAAAATGGAGTTGCCCTTCCGTTTCGACTCCTTCAGCAATGATCTCCATATTTAGCTGGTGGGCCATCGCAATAATGGTTTTCACAATGGTTGCATTATTTGTATTCGTTACACAATCACGAATAAACGACTGGTCAATTTTCAGCTTGTCAATTGGGAATTGCTTTAAGTAATGAAGGGAACTGTATCCGGTTCCAAAATCATCTAAACTTATTTTTACTCCTAATTTTTTTAACTCTTGAACAACCATAAGCGCATGGTGTGTATCAATGGTCATGCTTTCCGTAATTTCAAGCTCTATGAATTCGGGGGACAGTCCCGTTTCGCTTAGAACCTGGCTAACCATTTGCACGAAATTGGGTTGAAAAAACTGACGCAGTGATAGATTAACGGAAACGATCATCGAAGGAAAGCCTAATTCCTGAAAGGCCTTCATCTCCGCACATGCTGTTCTTAATACCCATTCCCCCATCGAAATAATCAATCCCGTTTCTTCCGCTAAAGGGATAAACTGACCAGGAGAAATAATCCCCTTTTGCGAATGCTGCCAACGAATCAAGGCTTCTACACCAATGATTTCTCCAGAATAAACGTCCAACTTTGGCTGATAATACAACCTAAACTCATTCCGTTCAATCGCCCTGCGAAGGTCCTTTTCCATTTCCAGTACATCATTTGTTTGTTCCATTGACTTCTGTATGTAATATTGAAAGTTGTTTTTCCCCAACCGTTTTGCTTGATTCATGGCTAGATCTGCCTTTTTGATTAAAGTGCCGATATCCTCTCCATCATGAGGGTATTGGCTGATTCCTATACTTGGGGTTATATACATCTCGTATTCATTTAAATGGAACGGCTCATTTAAACGGGTAAGCACTTGATTCAACGTTTTAGTAGTCCCCTCATGACCCACATTCGGCAGAAAGAAGATGAACTCATCCCCGCCAAGTCTTGCAAGGCAATCTTCTGGGCAAATACAATTCTTTAATCGCTCCGAAACCTTTTTCAACAATAGATCACCAAGATCATGCCCCAAGGAATCATTAATTAATTTGAATCGATCTAAATCCAGAAAAAGAATGGAAGCCGTCTCCATACTTTGATTTGACAAAGCTGTTTGAAAGCTCGAAGTGAACAGGTAGCGATTCGGTAAGTCCGTCAAGGCATCGTGATAGGCCATATGTTTAATCTTCTCTTCCGCCTTTTTTTGCTCAGTGATATCAATAACACTGCCTATGACAGCCTGCTTGCCTCTATAGATCGTTTTGGAGCCATATACCTCAAGATGGATAATGCTTTGATCTTTTTTTATAGCCCGATATTGAAACTTCATCCCCTTATTTTCATCCGTAAACCGCTTTTGAATATTATCTAAAACGATTGATACATCTTCAGGATGAATATAATCGGAGAGGTAGGATCCAATCGTTTCCTCGTTTGTGTATCCGAACCATTCTAATAACTGAGGGTTAACATAAACAAATTTCCCATTTTCAATAATGTAAATACCAACCAACGATTCCTCAACCAAACTTCTATAGGTAGACTCTGCCTCAACTAATGCCTCCTGTGTTTGCTTAAAGCTGGTAATATCCTTGAGAATCGCATAGGCACCAACAATTTCACCCTCATTAATGATTGGAATACTCGTTACATTTAGTTGTACTTGATCACCCACTTTGCTAAAAATGGCGGTTTCATAGTTTGTTGCCTCTCCATTAATGGATTTAGTAAAGTGCTTCATGGTTTTCTTTACTAGCTCTGGAACCACATATGAAACAAATGGACGCTGTAGAAGTTCATCTACAGAATAACCATAGGATTCTACCACTTGATTCGCACTTAAAAGAGTACCTTTTACATCTAATGTTAAAATAATATCTGGATTATTGTGGTAAAGGGAGTGGTAATATTGCTCACTAGTTTTGATCCGTTTAGATTGGACGGAAAATTTGCGATAAATATATAAGACTATTAAGATACACAAAAATATCGTTATGCCAATAAGGCAAAGTTCTATTATGCCAAACTGCCATTCCATCCCATCACCGTCCACTATCATTTTAGAATCTTTACTCAAGTTATTTAATAATATAATTCGCCAAAATGTGAGTATTTCCTTTTAGTTACAGCAAGGACATTCAAATTTCGACCACTTTCATCTAAATTTTATCACATCCTTCGATAAATTTCGGTGTATTTTCCCAATTCTCTTTCAAATTCGTTTATCATTCACCACTTTCATTTCAAATGAATTGAGATCGGTTGTGAACCTCAGGGGTGGTTACACTTTGGGGCAGCATGGGTTAAAAAATATATTATTTCCAAATAAAACTCGCCATTTAAACTACCGGTATGGTATTTTTATTTACTGACTTCCTATTTGACAGAATAGTAGAACAAGTGTAACCTAATTGATAATTAAATGTTTAGAATACTCTTATCAAGAGAGGTGGAGGGACTGGCCCTACGATACCTCGGCAGCAGACTTACATTAAGTACTGTGCCAATTCCAGGAGCGATTTGCTTGAAGATAAGAAGAGAACCAGAGCCGGTATGATTTCCTCTTCTTATTCGTAAGAAGAGGTTTTTTATATTTAAAGAAAGAAGGAATTATTCATGACAAAAACAGCGGTAAAAGCTCCCTTTAAAGCAGACCATGTTGGCAGTTTTCTAAGGACTGAAGCGATTAAAGAGGCAAGAAATGCTTATACAAATGGGGTAATCGATAAAGATGCCCTAAAAGCAATAGAGGATCAAGAAATTGAAAAACTGGTCCAGAAACAAATTGAGGTGGGTCTTTCATCCATAACAGATGGAGAATTCAGACGTGCGTGGTGGCACTTGGATTTCTTATCTGGCTTAGAAGGGGTAGAAGAGTTTGAGACGGAATATATTAGTAACTTCCAAGGTGCCAAAACAAAAAACAAGGCCATTAAAATCGTTGGTAAAGTAGACTTTACTGATCATTATATGTTAGAACACTTCAAGTTCTTAAAACAAGCGGTTGACCGCTATGGCGATGGCAGTCAAGTAGCAAAGTTCTCGATTCCAAGCCCTAATATGTTATTTACAAGGATTCAAGGGGATGAGTATTATTACAATAACCATGAACAGTTCTTTCGTGATACAGTAGCAGCCTACCAAAAAGCGATTCAAGCATTCTATGATGCAGGGTGCCGTTATTTACAATTAGACGATACTTCTTGGATAGATTTTGTTTCAGAAGAGCGTATCAAAGCAGTCGTTGAAAAACTCAACATGGACGTACAGGATATCATCGCAACAAGAGTACGTTGTTTAAATGAAGCCATTTCTAAAAAACCCGAAGATATGGTGATCACGATGCATATTTGCCGTGGAAACTTCAGGTCTACGTATATAACGAGCGGCGGCTACGATCAAATATCTGATGCTATTTTTGCTGATTTAAAAGTAGATGGACTTTTCTTAGAATACGATGATAACCGCTCAGGAGATTTTGAACCATTAAAAAGCTTTAAACGTGCTGACCAAAAGGTTGTACTGGGATTAATCACTTCTAAATTCCCGGAACTAGAAGATCCTGACTTGATAAGGGAAAGAATTAAAGAAGCCAGCCAGTATATTCCTTTAGAAAATATATCATTAAGTCCTCAATGCGGCTTTGCGAGTACGGAGGAGGGCAATAATTTAACCGAAGAAGATCAATGGAGTAAGATAAAACACGTCCTTACCATTGCTGAAAGTGTTTGGGGTAACAACTAATACATGTAAATCCTATCAGGTAAAAAAGCCGAAAATACATAAAGGTGGTTAAAACCTTGTATGTTTTCGGCCTTTTATTTCATAAATTCTTCGATCACGGCTAGCTGCTAAACGGTCATTTTCCAATTTGATGAAGCCAACCAGTTTTCCTTTTCGATATAATCGGGCATTATTTTCCCCACAAGACGCCAGAAGGAGCGATCGTGATTCAGATGGACCATATGGCACATTTCATGAACAATTACGTAATCAATTACCTCCTGAGGTGCCATTGCCAGCCTCCAATTAAAGGTTAGCTGCAATTTTGAATCACAGGTTCCCCATGTCGTTTGACTGTCCGAGATCTGAATAGAACGTGGCTTTGTTTTAAAATGGCTTTGATAAGCGGAGATGCTCTTCGCCACTAAAGCCTTGCATTGCTGGTAATAGAATCGTTTTAAAGCCTGTTTTATTTTTCCATTATCAATCTGTTTCACATATATATGAAGCATTTCTCCCTCAAATACTACATGGTCTTTCATACTATTTATGTCTTCGATGATCCTAATAGGATAGGAGTTCCCCAAATAAAGGAATTCTTCACCAGGCTCATAGACCTTTTCCTGTTGCCCATGAAGCCTGTCCTTCATTTCTTTTAACTTTTGCTGAATTAGATCCCACTTTTCTTCTATTAAAAAGAGCACTCTTCCATCAGGTGTCCCTTTAGGAGCCTGGACTTCGATATTTCCATAGCTGTCAATTGTAATTCCGATGGAAGTTCGGTTTTTGTATTTAATTTCAAAACGTATGGTCTTACCCGAGTAGGTATGTATCATATCATCACCTGTAATCCGTTAATACCTTTATCCCCTGTATTTAATAGCTAAGCCCTTTAAGAAGTTCCTGGAGAATTTATCGCCACATTCTTTATAATTCTTATGCCCCTCTTTTCGTAACAAAGCACCAAGTTCACCTTTTGTAACCTTGATTCCTGCTTTTTCGAATAGATCAAGCATATCTTCCGTTGTTAATGCTAGGGCAATTTTCACTTTCTTTAACAGGAGATTATTAATATTTGCTGTTTTCTTGAATGACGAATCAGCTGTATCAGGCTGTCCAGGTTTGGGCTCTTGTTTTCCTCTTTTAAAAATGATAAACCCATTTAAAAATGAATCAAACATACTGTTATTACATTTTATTTGCTCATCATTTTCCACTTCATCATCATCTGATTTTGTCAGGATCTTGATCACTTCCGGTACGGTTACTTCCACCCCGCCAAGTTTAAATATCTCTGCCATTTCTTTATTTTTTATTTCAAGTGCATATCGCAAGCGAATTAATATATCATTATTATCCATCCATAGGCCTCCAATTTTGAAAACTAGTGCTTGTCCCCTAAAATAATGGCACATTCATTCGTTTCTTCCTTTAATAGCTAAGATTGTAACACAAAGACGACCTACTTGAGAAACCTGTTGAAACTATTTTATTCTACACTTCCACCTAAAAACGCCCCTATTTGAAGTTCATTTCATTTCTTTCATATAAAAAAACTCCTTAATAGTTTTTCTTAAGGAGATGATTTCATATTTAATCTAGAGATATTCCCGTTTTAGTTGCGCTGCAATGATATTTTTTTGGATCTCGGATGTTCCTTCATAAATCTTGGTTATTCTAGCATCACGGTAAAAACGTTCCACAGGGTATTCAGCAATATAACCCATTCCTCCGTGAATCTGTACGGCTTTATCGGCAACACGATTATAAACCTCGGAACCGAACAGTTTTACCATGGCCGCTTCCTTTATGACCTTCATCTCTTGGTCGACCATCCAGGCAACTCGGTAGGTCATACTTCTTAAGGCCTCTATATCAAGAGCCATGTCCGCCAAATAATGTTGAATAATTTGTTGTTCAAAGATCGGTTTATCAAACTGAATTCGTGTATTTGCATGATTAATAGACATCTCTAAAAGCTTATCGCAAGAACCCAGGTTTCTTGCTGCAAGCCCGGCTCGACCATTGGCAAGAATTTTCAATGCGTTGACATACCCTTGTCCCTCTTGACCAAGTACATTTTCTATAGGAACTTCACAATCTTCAAAGAAAATTTCTGCGGAATGGGATCCGTGCAGACCCATTTTCTTTTCGTTTTTACCAATTATGAACCCGGGAAAGTCTTTCTCTACGATAAAAGAGGTAATTCCCTTTGCTCCCTTCGATGGATCTGTTACAGCCATAACCGTAAAGACACTCGCGATAGGCGCGTTTGTAATGTAATGCTTGCTCCCATTTAAGACATATTTATCTCCTTTTCTTACCGCGGTTGTTTTCAAATTCGATGCATGGGAGCCTGCACTAGGTTCTGTCAAAGCAAAGGCACCGATCATTTCCCCTCTGGCCATAGCGGGCAAATATTTTCGCCTTTGTTCTTCATTTCCCATCTCTACGATCCCAACAGAACCGATCCCTGTATGGCCACCGATGACGGTGGTATACCCATTATGTGTTCTGCCTAATTCCTCGTAAATCGCACACTTGCCAACCATTCCGATTCCCGTTCCGCCGTATTCTTCCGGGATGCTTAATCCAAACAAGCCTATTTCCTTAGACATGTTCATAATCTTTTCAGGAATTTCATCCTTTTCTTCAATTTCCTTGGCAAGTGGTTCCACTTCACTATCAACAAAATCCCGAATGCTTTGTTTTAAAGATAGGATATCTTCTGATAAAAGAAAATCCATAATCTTCACTTCCATCCTATATTTTATTTGCTTTACCCCGCATGCGGAAAACTATTTCCAAAAAAATCCATTAAATTTGCATATTTTCCACGATCGTTGTAATCCCTTGCCCTCCTCCAATGCAAAGGGTGACTAACCCATACTTTTCTTCTCTTCGTTCCATTTCGTGCACTAGTTTTGTCATTAGAATGGCACCTGTGGCTCCAAGAGGATGACCTAATGCAATGGCCCCGCCATTGACATTAACCCTTTCCAAATTCAAATTTAGTTCCTTTATTACAGCAAGCGCCTGCGCCGCAAAGGCTTCATTCAGTTCAATTAAACCAATATCATTTAAAGAGAGACCTGCCATGGATAACGCTTTCTTCGTAGCCTGAACCGGACCAATCCCCATAATTTCAGGAGAAACCCCCGAAACAGCCTGAGCAATAATTTTTGCTTTTGGTTTAAGGCCATATTTGTGTGCAGCGACCTCCGACATCATTAAAACAGCAGAAGCCCCATCGTTGCGCCCACTGCTATTACCCGCAGTTACTGTACCATTTTCTTTAAACACCGGTTTCAAATTCGCCATCTTTTCCAGACTGGTTAATCTCGGGTGCTCATCGATTTCGAAAACTTTTACTTCTTTTCGTTGCTTAACTTCATAAGGAACAATTTCCTTTCGGAACCGCTCATTCTGGATTGCTTTTTGTGCAAGTTCCTGACTGCGAAAGGCAAATTCATCCTGTTCCCTTCTCGATATTTTATACTGTACGGCTAAATTTTCCGCTGTATATCCCATTGTGAGATTCCCATAGATTTCAATTGGCTGTGAACGTGGTTGGCTTTCCGTATTAGGATCGACGATTTCTCCATTTCCCGAACCGTATCCATAGCGTGCTTTTCGAATATAATAGGGGGCTGTGCTCATCGATTCGGCCCCGCCGGCTATGATTACATCTGACACCCCACTCATAATTTGCAAGGCTGCATTATTAATAGCCTGAAGTGCTGAACCGCATTGTCTTTGAACGGTATAACCCGGGACCTCAACTGGCAGCCCGGCGCGCAAAAGAGCTACTCGGGCTAGATTAGGAGAATCCGCACTTTGTTTGGTCTGTCCCATAATGACCTCTTCAACTTCATTTTTGTTCATTCCTGTTCGTGCTACAAGTCCTTCGATGACTTTTGCAGCAAGGAAATCTACTTCAATATCCTTCAAGCTGCCTCCAATTCGCCCCACAGCAGTACGTACAGCATCAATAATGACAACATTTCTCACTTTCCATCCTCCTCATACACATGGCCATTTAGGAATGAGGCCTTCTTTTTAATATTCCATCCCACATAAGGAACAATATTCCCCACTTGGAACAATAATACTATCCATCTCCTTTGTTAGTCAATTGAATTTTCGGAAAATTGTCAATATTGACAAATAGTAGGGTGAAACTTATAATTTAACCCAACTTAAACCTGTAAGGTGTACAGGAATTATGAATAGGAGCTTGCTCATGCAAAAACAAAATGAAAAGGAAAAATCAGAGGTTCCTGCTCTAGAGGCTTCCATTAAAATTTTGGAATATTTAAGTCGTTATAAAAGTAAGGAACGTTCCCTGTCACAAATCGCTAAGAATTTATCTATCAATAAGAGTACCTGTCATAGAATTCTAAAATTATTCGTTCATTATCGCTATGTTTCATACAATGAGGATTCTAAACAGTATAATCTTGGGCCATATCTTCTCGTCTTAGGCTCTAGGGCTTCAGAGTTTATCGATTACCTTAGGCTTGCTAAACCATACCTCAAGTCCGTATGCGAACAAACAAGGCTAACAAGTGTTTTGCTTGAACCTTTATCCAATGATCGATTAATGTATGTTGCCAAGGAGGAACTTGATTCCCCGGATGCCCCTGTTCAGGTGACAGTAAAAATAGGACAGCATTTCCCTGTAACCAGTGCCTCTTTTGGTAAGTGCTACTTAGCGTTTCTTGAGGCAGAACGAACGAAAGAAATTATTCAAAAGGTTAATTTTAAACAATTTACCGATAGTTCCATTACAGATTTTGAGATATTTCAGGAAAGTTTAAATGAGGTGAAACGAAAAGGGTATGCAGTAAGCTATGAAGAACATACACCGGGTATTTTTGGTGTTGCAGCACCTGTCTTTGACCATAACGGCGAGATAAAAATGGTTATTGCCTGTATCGGCTTTGCTTCAAAAATTAGTGAAGAACATATTTCATTCTGTGGGGAAAAGCTCAAAGAAGCATCAAAAAGGATAATGGAAGTAATTGGAGGAAGGGAACCCTAATATTCTCTTCCTCCTTTTGATTACATCCATTTTCCAACAAATTTCTCAACAGGTTTCATAAAAAAAGCTTATTATACCTTTGTGGTTAGCATGACTAATCAAACGATTGGTTAAATAAAAATAAACTAATCAAATGTTTGATTAAAACGTTGGCTAATCTTATGAATTAGGGAATTCGCCCATAAAGGAACTGAAAATGATGTCGAAAATAGGGGGTGGATTGTTCCTTTCATTCGAAAATCATGACGAATAGCAGCCCTTTATGGCCCATTCCTCACCTTTCGACAAGAACACCTATATTTCCCTTTCAATTAAACATTTGATTAAAAACAAGGAAAGTCCTTTTACCATTTGAATTTTCCCAGGAAATTTTAAAAAAAGAATGTCGAAATCCGCTCGACCTTTTCTTCATAAAACCAATAAAAGTCTAATCTAACTGAAGGATGGACAAAATACCTAAGTAAGGATGTTTCGTATTAAAGGAGGTTGGATCTTGGACAATTCTTTGAAAATTGGGGATGTTGCACCTAATTTCTCATTAACTGCGACAACAAAGGAACAGATTGCACTGTCAGATTATAAGGGAAGTAAGAATGTAGTTGTGGCTTTTTATGGGATGGACTTTACCCCCGGCTGAATTAAGGAAATTTCCTCTTGGAAAGAGGACTACAAACGATTTGAACAACTAGATGCAGAAGTACTGGGCATCAGTGCAGACCATATTCACTCACACCACGTATTTGCGGCCAGCATGGGGACCTTACCCTACCCATTATTGTCAGATTGGCATAAGCTCACGATAAAAAATTACAAGGTATTTAACGAAAAAGGCGAAGTTGCCATCCGCTCTGTCTTTATCGTAAATAAAGCTGGCATCATTACCTATATGAACACCTCCTTTAAAGCAGATAAGAAGGAAGATTATGAGGCGGTTTTTTCCGAGCTTGAGAAGTTAACGAGAAAATAAACGGACATAAAACGATGATCTATGAATTTTCCAACTGCAATGAAAGAACGTAAAGATAAAGAAAGGCGGATTGCCTTTCTTTATCTTATACACAACTATTCTACATCTTACTCATATGCTTTAGGTCATCTATCATGGATTCTATTTTGCATTCTCATCGGGTTGATGAATCCCAAAGATATTGCCTTCAGGATCAATAAAATATCCTTGCCACGCCATGCCAGGTAGAGCATATTTGGCCATTGCGACCTTTCCGCCATTCTCTATGATCTTTGCTTCCGTTACATCGTAATTTTCCACTCCCATGGTACAAGCAAATCCATTTAAAGGTTGGTTCGGTTCTGGCGGAGCACTTTGACGCTGCATCAAAGCACCATTGATCCCAAGTTCACTTTCATCGCCAGTCACTGCCCCGAAGTAAGGCATGCCAGCATACTCACTCCAATCTTGAAACGTCCATCCAAATACTTCTCCATAAAATTTCTTGGCTCTATCCATGTCATTCACATGAATTTCAAAATGTACTAATCTGCCCATGATTACCTCCTATATTTACATAGATTAACTATTGCCATAAATCATCTATCGTATTCTCTTTCGGCAGCGCAACAGGGAAACCTGCTCATCTGGGGCAAAATTTATTTGTTTAATATCAGTTTTTCGATGGCATATGCCACGCCGTTTTCATTATTAGAAAATGTTTGAAACTCTGCAACCTTTTTTACGCTTGGTACCGCATTGCCCATTGCTACACCACAGCCGGCATATTCCACCATACTTAAATCATTTTCGCCATCGCCGATGCAAATCACTTCTTCTCTTTTAATTGAAAGTTTTTCCGCTAGTTGTTTGACTGCATTCCCTTTACTGACGCTGGGATGAAGAACTTCTAAAAAGTACGGTGCACTTTTGACCCATGTAAATTGTTCCTTAAATGAATCCGGAATGTTCGAAATGATTTTGTTTAAGTGTTCCGGTTCGTCAATAAACATAACCTTTGGAATCAAAAAGTCTCCGGGTATTTCTTCCATCGTCCGATAATGAAGGGGAATTTGATTGATATGAGATTCATATACCGTATACTGGTTAATGTCTTTATTCGGTGTGTAGACATTTTTTGAGTCAAAAAAGTGCATCGGTGAATGAAGCTTTAAACTCAATTCATATAACACTTTTAAATCTTGGTATGTTAAGGAAATTTCAGAAATAACTTCATTCGTATGCGTATTTTGCACAAGTGCACCATTAAAGGTAATCACATATTCATCTTCATCTGTTAATTTTAATTCCTCAATGATAGGCTTGGCCCCGACGATTGGCCTCCCTGTGCAAACAACGACCTTCACCCCTTTTGCTTTTGCGGCTTGAATTGCCTCATTTACCTCCTTCGTAATTTCCTTCCGATCATTAAATAAAGTCCCATCAACATCAATTGCCACTAATTTGTACAAATCTTCACCCTCTATTCCTTCTATAAGCATGGTTGCTCTATCAAAAATTTTTGTGTTGTTCGAGCTAGTAATTACGTATTTTTGTGTTCACGTTTTGTTGAACAATTAGATTTCAAATTGGCCAATAGCTTCGAAAATCTCATCAACAGCCTGCTGATATCCACCCGTTTTTTGCAAAGAATCCCTTATATTTGTAACCGTTTTATGGAAAGATGGCTGGTCTAACATATACTCTACTGCTTCACTCAGCTGTTTTGCTGTCAAGCTCTCCATTTGCAATTGAATACCTGCCCCGATACGGGCAACTTGCTCGGCAATGACCGGCTGGTCTGCGCTTTGCGGGATAACAATGAGTGGAACCCCGTAATAGAGACCTTCATGAACACTGTTCATACCACCATGTGTAATAAATAATTTTGTATGTTTCAGTACCTCAGTTTGCGCAACATAATGTTTCACAATGAAGTTTTTTGGGATTTCTCCTAAATCAGAAAGTTGCACTTTTTCACCAATAGACATGATAACCATTTGATCTGTGTTCCCAAGTGCTGCGAAACAAAGTTTATAAAAAGGAATGGCCTGGTTGAAAACCGTGCCGAGTGAAATATAAATTGGCCTTTTCCCTTTGATTGCAAGGAAATCGGAGTTTCCTTCCGTTAATCGTGGAGAGATGGACGGTCCAACAAATTTGTACGAACTGTCAAAATCTTCTCCACCAGGTTGAAACTCTCTCGTTGTATAAACGATTGTAAGTGGTGCCGGATTACAATAGACTTCGTAAGGAGAATGGATTTCAATGCCATATTTCGCCTCCACCCTTGCCTTCAATCTTTGGTGTTCAGCAACTGTTTCCGCAGGGATTTTTTTAGAAAGCGGTTCGAACATGGTATCGAATTGTGCCTTTGTCTGCGCAAAGGAAGTACACGAATTGATGGCCGGAAGCTGAAGGATTTGGGCTAGTAATCGGCCGCAGCCAAACATGGAATCGTGGATAATATAATCAAATTGTTCTCCTTTGATTTGATCCAGCACGCTAGGAATGACAATATCTTCCGTAAATAGAAGACCATTGATCCTTTCGAGTAAATTATTTCTCCCACCTAAGATAAAGGCTTTTATAAATTTTTGACCATCCAATGTTCGTACAATAGCTCCCGTCTTCTCAATTCGCTCTCGAAAGGCCTCTATTGTAAAGTACACTACCTCTTCGCCACGCGAAATAAGCTCTTCTACAACCCCAATAGTTGGATTGATATGCCCTTCTGAACCGGCATTAATAAATAACACACGTAACATTTTCACCACTCCTAAACCTTGGGGACAGTTCTGATGGCCTTTTTGTTCCAACAGAACTGTCCCCATGGCCATTTAGTTATTTTGCTCAAGGCATTGATAAACGGCCATCATATCTCGTTTGTTTAACTCACGAATTCGATTAAAAATAGGAATATTTGCGACTGCCTCAGTATATAAGGGTTCATCCACAACATCCTTTACTGTTCCAGTTAACCATGTTTTTACTTGTACGCCTTCGACCCGTTCCTTAAGGCCCTCATCATTGATGCCGGTTGCATAACAACTTACACATGGAATGGTTAATTTAAACACGCCATCATGCAAATTGTCTTCTGATATCACTTTCTTTCCTTTACAAAATGGACATGGCTGGCTTTTTTTTATTTTATTTATTTCGGTAACTAATTTTTTGTAGCCAAACGCTTCATAAACATAGGTTAACTTTTTGTATTTTCCATTGGTGAAATACTGATCGATGATTGCTTCTCTTGTTCCATTGATTGCAGGAAAATCACAGATGGTCACTTGATTATGGCTGCTAATCGATTCAATCTTGTCCTTGAGTGTATCCCAGAATGGTAAGACATTTTGTAATACCATTTCATACCCCGTAAAGCTTGCTTGTTCTAGCTCAAACATCTTCAGTGCGACTTGTGTTTTTCTAGGCAGTAATGAGACATCTTCCGTCAAAATCATATCGCCGCCGACAATCGATTTCAGTTTGACGAGCGCAGGTAAATCACCTACTATTTTCACTACTTGGTCAAGCGGCAGATTAATCAGTTCCCGAATATCTGTATCTCCAAATTTTAGCGGTTTATGGTGGTTTAAAACCGTCCCCTCACAAACCGGACAGGTGATTTTTTCTTTGGAAGCTTTCATTTGCTCTTTAATGATGGATTTTGACACGACAATATACATACCAAGGATGGTATTAAAACCTACCCATGTTCGACGCGCCTTTCCATCCTTATCATAAAATGACTTTTCAAAATACCCGTACCAAAATGTATGCTTCTCTTCTTCTGACATCTCATTATAGCTTTTTGTCAGGTCATGCCCGAGTTCATTCTTCATTTCTTCAAATAGAAATTCTAATTTTGCGTATTGATAAAATTTTAATACGTCCATTATTTCCGGATGGAATAGACCATCCCAGAAAGGCGTATCCTTATCTTGAATCACAAGATCTTTATCAAATATTTCAATTTTAAGGCGCCCTGAGCATGACGGACAATGATTGTCCTTCGAATAGAAATCAAAGCTTTTCGTATCTTTATTGGTTGGATGGGACGCAATAATATGGTTAATCAAGCCGCCCATTTCATATAGGAAACTATATTGACTATACAAATGCCTTTCAAAATCAATGGCAACGACTGGCGAAATTTTAGTAGAATCGTATTCACCGTAAATCAACCGAGCCATTGATGATAAGCTTTTTAAAATACCGCCCTTATAGATATTTTCTGCCTGTTTAAAATAGTCGATATGATTTTCTTTTAAAAAAGTAATGCCATGTTGTGAATGGAGTGTAGACGAAATAGGCGTTTGGGCAGCCGTATCTTCCCTGTTATTAGTCTCAACATATTCTTGATGGCTAACAACATCAAGATGTGTGACAGGCTCATTCTTTCTTTTACCAAAATCAATGATAAAATCAGAACTCTCCAGCATATAGGCATTATGTTCAATCATCATGATAGAAACGGATTTATCCTGTAAAATCCCCCTGATACTATCGATGAATTGATTTAAAATATTTTGTGATAAACCTTTTGATGGCTCGTCAAAAATGAAAAGTGTATGAGGATTTCTAGAATTCGCAAATAGTTCTGAGACTAAATGCACACATTGAAATTCACCCGTCGATAATGTTTGCGTCTTTCTATTTAACGTCAAATATCCTAATCCAAGTTTGATCAATAAGCTCAAACGTTTATGTGCGATATCTTCATTTGGAAGTTCCTCAATGATGTCTTCAATGGAACGATCGAAAATATCATCAATATCTTCACTATATTTTGTGAGCTTCTTTTTAATATCAAGAAAAGTCGCAACGGTTGACCGACTCGTAATCGACTGGTTTCGATCTTGTCCCACCATTACAAGTTTATCTTTTTTGTACCGCTTCTGAAAATCTTCGGCAATACATTTGTTGACAAGAGTTGATTTACCGCATCCAGACTCTCCAGTAATCGTTACAAGTCTATTTTTGGGTATGTCTATTTCGGCCATTTGAATATTGCGGCAATATAAATCCTGAAAATGATAGAAATCTAATGGTACTTCCTTATTTCGTTCTGAGTATATTGGCTGTGGTCGCGGTGATACATCCACGATTTTTCCGCCATATTTACCACTGCCAGGTCCAAAGAATATCTTATTATCCGTTGTATCGAGCACTGTGTCAGAATGGTCAATCAGCCAAATTTGATTCTTATAGCCTAATTGTTTAATTTGTTCTAAAATTTTCAGTAATGTGTCGTGATCAATCCCGACTGATATTTCATCAATGATAATAACCGTATTTTCACTTACAGCCATGAATTCTGCGAGGTAAAGCCGAGTTAATTCTCCACCTGACAACGTACCCATAATCCTGTTTAATGTTAAGTAGCCTATATTCATATTGATAATATTTTTAAGTATATGCTGTTTTTCTTCACTAATATGTAAATCCTCTGATAACGAGAGAATGGTTTCCATACTTAAGTTGTTAAGATCTGCTATGTTATGTGGTTTACCAAATAAATCATATGTATATTGCTGGACATTTTCGTTATAACGCCTTCCATTACACTTAGGGCATTCGACATTACTGTTAGTACCGCGCCCTTTACACTTAGGACACCAACCTAATTCATTATTAAATGAAAAGACTTCCGGAGAAAGATTGTATTTATCAGCGAGTCGCGCGCGTATTTCTGTAAACACGCCGGTATGTGTACCAATAGTCGAACGTGGATTAGAGGATATGGATGATCTCCCCAGAAAAAGGACTAATGGCATCTCTTCCATATGAATAGCACTGAAATTGGTTTCCATAATATCAGGAAATAAATACTGATAGTCAGCCTTGGGTAACAAGGAAACAAGCCGCTTCTTGGATTCCTCCCCAATTGTTTGACAAAAAGTTGTTTTACCAGATCCAGACAAACCCGCAATGCCGAGCGATTGGTCTTCCGGCAAGCTAGCATCTAAACGATTAATATTGTTTGCAATTAATTGACTTATTTTCATTTTTATATCCACCCCATTCTCTAAATCTAGTATTGCCATATTAGCACAACTTCAAATAAATATGTTGTGTTCTTTTCGAAAAAAAACAAACAGCTCAGTCCCATACTGAGCCGTTTGATCTTATATATTAGCTATAAGTATATAATAAATCAGAAGGTCTCTACTACCTCCCTCTTCATCCTTGTAACCAATGATTCAAGAATAAATGCTGTTTCAAACCCACCTCTAGTGGCATCAGCAATGGAAAAATAACCTGCTGAATCACCTATTACAAAGACATTGTCGAACTGTTTTTTAAATGATGCTTCTAATGGATTATAAGGCATTACCCCCATGGCAATGACAACCTGATCAACGTCTACTTCTGTCTGTCTTCCTGAATCTTTCTCTTCGAGAATAAGACCATTCGGAACGATTTTCTTTACTTTATGACCTGTCATGATCGTAACATCCAATAATTCTAATCGATTGAACAGCCGTTTGCGTGTTGCTGGACTTATTTTCTTTCCTGACTTGGTAGGTACTTCAATGAAAGTGATTTGGTTCCCTTCTTCTGCAAGTCTACGAGCGGTACTTTGACAAACCATTCCACTGCCTAAAACAGCAATATGTTGACGATTAAATTGTCTTTGCTCCATTTTTACCTCTTTATAATGACATACATTCGCTAGATCATGTCGCTCAATTTGAGGAATAAATGGTTGACCACCCGTTGCCAGGATAACAGCATATGGATGTAATGATTCCACCTCTTTAATAGTAGCCTCCGTATTTAGTCGGATATCCACTTTTAACCGTTCCATTTCATTGACGAAGTAATCAATGTACCAATTCATTTTCTTTCTATACACTGGCTCGGTTACTTGATTCAACTGTCCACCAAGTCTATGGTCCTTTTCAAACAAGGTTACCTCGTATCCTCTTAATGACAGCACCCTTGCAGCCTCCATTCCTCCTGGGCCGCCACCAACGATTACAACTCTACGTTTTTCCTCAATCCTCTTAAACTCATCAAACTCCAGTTCCCGTCCTGCTCTAACGTTGATTGAACACTCAATCTGTGCAGTTGAATAGGCACAGCGTAAACAGGAAATACACATCCTAATCTCTTTTTCCCTTCCCTCTGCTACCTTACGAACCCATTCCGGATCTGCAAGTAGGCCTCGTCCAATAGCAACAAAGTCTGCTTTTCCATCTGCTAATATGGACTCAACAAATTGGGGTTCGCGAATGGCCCCAACCGAAATCACTGGGATATGCACCTCTTGTTTAATTGCTTCTGCTAGATAGACTCTCCACCCCTGCTCAAATAAAGGTGATTCGATTACTTTATCCATAGAATTATAGTTGCCTGCACTTGCATGCAGCCCGTCCACACCGATCTTTTCTAAATAACGGCTAATTTTTTTACTTTCCTCCACATCGATTCCATGTTCATCAAATTCATCTACACTTAATCGTACGGTGACAGGGAAATCTTCATCACATATTTGTTTGATCCCTTGGACGATCTCCTCTAAAAATCTCATTCTGTTTTCAAAGTTACCACCATATTCATCGGTACGTAAATTGGTATAAGGGCTTAAGAATTGGTTAATCAAGTAGCCGTGTGCACCATGAAGTTCCACACCGTCCATTCCGGCAAGCTTACATCGATAGGCACCCATAATAAATTTTTGAATCAAGTCTTTTACTTCTATGGTAGTTAATTCTCTTGGTTCTTCCCCGATCGCATCACATGTCACTGGACTCGGAGCAACAATTTGTTTACCACCCGTCAACATGGAATTGGATTCTCTTCCTGCATGGTGCAGCTGAACAAAGATTTTGGTCCCATATTTATGTACGGCATTTGCCAAACGATGAAATCCCGGGACAAAGCGATCCTCATCTATTCTTAACTGGTTTACGGCACCCTTTCCTAATTCATAATCAATACTGGTAAACTCCGTAATGATTAACCCGGTCCCCCCTTTGGCCCTTTCTTCATAATATCGAATTTGGTGATCAGTGATCTCACCGGTAGGACCAGCCAAATTGGTACACATCCCCGGCATGACAATTCTGTTTTTCAACGTTACATTCCCTATTTTGCCGCTTCCTAATAAATGATGATAACTCATATGTGGACTCCTCCTTTTTAATTGTGAATAACTTCACATTCATCCATCCATTTCCAATTATAATCGATTGGATGAAGTTTTTTTGTAAAGATTATGACAATTAGGTGGAAAATGAAAAGCGAAAGTGCCCTGGTCTGCGGCGCATGAAATAAAAAAAAGCTAACTCCTCCATCCAAAAAGGGATGGGGAGTCAACTTTTTCACTGGATTCCACACAAAGGCCTTTTATGGCAGAATTCCATGATTATACAACCCTTTTTTCTATCAGTTGATCATCTTCCTTTTTTCTAGAAAATAAATTTGCTAGAGCTTCTGGAAGAGCCATCAATGCTGGTACAAAGATTGGAAGCAGTACAAAGCAAAGAATCACAAGACCCGTAATAACTGCGATGGCCAGTTCAGATAAAAGAACAATCCCGGCAGGCATAAGTGTGGCAAATGTGCCTCCAAGTATGACAACGGCTGCGATAATGACGCCGCCTATTTGCCTCGAAGCCAACACTATAGCTTCTTTAGCCGGCATATTTGGATATTCCTTAAACCGCATCATTAAGAATATACTATAGTCTACTCCCAGGGCGACAATAATGATAAAGGAGAAGAATGGCACGAACGAAGAAATACCCGCAAGCCCCTTTAAATCTACGAAAATATAATTGATGATAAACATCGCCGCATAGTATGCCCCAACAAGGGATGCCGTGATGAACACAGGTGTCCAGAAAGATCGTATAACGAAGAACAATACAAGCAATACACCAATAATAACAATGGTTGTTGTTTTATTCAGATCTCTGGTTAATACATTATTCATATCGTTAGTAGTCGCACTTGGTCCGGATGTTCCGCTCTTAGCACCTGATAGTGTAGTGCCCTTCAGCCCATCAGAAACCGTTTTATTGATTTGTTCTATCGTCTTTAAAGCTTTCTCAGAATATGGATCATCCTTTAAAACAACCAAGAATTTGGTGATTTTTCTATCATTGGACATGAACGTATCAAATGACTTTTCAAAGTCCTTGTTCGTTAATGCTTCCTTTGGCATAAAGAACGTTTTCGTATTCAACTGTGTGAGGTACCCATTCGTTTGCCCTATGCCGTCAGAGATTTGTTTTAAGCCGTTGTTCACATCTGACAGCTTTTCTCCAAAGACACTGAATCCATTGAGGTCATCGGCAAGCTGCTGCTGGCCCGATTTCATCTGGCCCAGTCCATCCGTAACACTGTTCATATTCGTTACAATCGTGCCAATTCCCGAAGATGCTTGACCAAGTCCAGATTCAAGCTTTTTCAACCCAGCCGCCATTTGCGACAAACCGCTGCTCATGGCTGTTAGATTTCGATTGGCTGTTCCAAAACCAGCCGTGACGGCATTATAATTAGTATTTAATGCTTGGATTCCTTCTGGTGTAATCTGACTTAATGATGCTGATAACTGTGCGACAGTTTGCTGTAACGCTACATAATTGGCATCACTTTGGGAATTAGAATAGCTGCTGCCTAATGCTGTTACCATAGACTGCATTTGCACCAGTGCACTTTTCACCCCAAGAAGAGCCTGTGCTGCATCCTGGTAGTGGCTGCCCATCTCTACATATCCCGCCTGCATCTTCCCATAGTTTTCTGCGAGCATTGTGGCACCACTGCTCATCTTGGAGAGATTCATTTCAATAGCAGCTATACCGTTAGAAATCGTTTGTGACTTGCTTGACCCATCATCTATTCCTGTTTGGATTTGCTTCAATCCATCGGTTAAGGCAGCCATACCATCTTGAAGCTTGGCCGTGCCATCCACCATTTGACCCACTTGGGAAAAGTCCGCGGATGTGAGGCCATCTTGTGCTTCTTTCAATCCATCATGAATCTGATCCACACCATCTTGGGTTTGAGATAAGCCATCCGTAACAGATCCCATTTGACTGTCAACGTAAAATTCATCAATTTGTTTCCCTTGAGGTTGTGTGACGGAAGAAACCTGCTTAATCCCCTTTATGCTCTTTAATCTCTCGGTTATGTCATCTATGACGGCAAGAGATTCGTTATTATTAAGTGCTTTGTTCGTTTCAATGACAACAGTTGCGGGCATTGCCTGACCTTTGCCAAAGTGCTCCGCTACTATATTGATCGCTTTTGAAGAAGGATATTTATTTCCAAGCTCTCCAATGGTGTCAAAGTTCAATTTTTCCTGATGCAAAAACACCATTGGTCCAATGATCAAAAGGATAATCACCGTGGAGATAATAGGATGCTTAACAGCAAAGGAGGATGTCTTTCCCCAGAACTTGTTTTCCTTATGACCACTAACACTTTTGGATGGCCAGAAAAGTTTTCTGCCTAACACCTTCATGATAAACGGGGTCAAGGTCACTATTTCAAGCAAAAGAATGGTTACCCCGATCACAACCACAACACCAGATCGATAGATAGGCGATTCGGCAAAAATGAGTGCAAGGAACGCAATAAATACCGTCAGTATACTATAAGCAATGGTTTTACCTGCCGTTTTATAGGTGTTAACGATGGATTCATCGATCGTGTGGTCATGGGATAGTTCTTCCTTAAAACGGTTAAAAAGAAGGATATTATAATCCGTTCCAATCCCAAAAAGAATCAGGATCAGGAGCATCTGAGTCAGACTGGTAATTGGAAATCCTGCTTTATCAATTAATTGAGCGGCAATCCCCATCGAACAAAGATAGGAAAAAGCGACAGCCACTAAGGAGATCAATGGTGTAACAACGGACCTAAAGGCAAGGATGAGGACAACTAAAATAAAAATAACGGTTAATGCCGCACTCTTTTCAACACCCGCTTGTGATGCCTTTAGATAATCATTATTGATAAAGTCTTCACCGCTAAGATAGTAGTCAACAGGTACTTTATTCAGCTTGCTTTTAAATTTCTTTTCGATGTCATCGATTTCTCTGCCTTTTTTATCAAGCTTATAGCTCACCATCAGTGTTGTACCATCTTTGGATACTAGTGAGCTTTTTGCTTCGGGGATACTAAAGGGATCCATGAGGTCTGCAATACCAAGTTCTTCGCTGCTATCGCTGATCGATTTTACAGCATCACCGATTTTCCTCATTTCATCATCTGAAATTTTATTTTTATCGTAAAAAACAATTAGGTTGTTTACACCCTTTGCTGTATCCATCTTTTTCAACATAGTATCAGCCATTACTGAAGGACTGTCACTACTTGTTCCTTGTTGCCCTTTTTGCCGCAGTATGGCATTGATGTCTGGTTGAATGATTGTAAGCACGATTGTCGCAATCAGCCATATTAAAAATATCGCCCAGCGGCCTTTAATAATCTTTCTCACTTTGAATCCTCCGTTGTTTTATTTTGTTTTTTCAGGAAAGTACAAAACATCAAAGAATTCATGATTATCCATTCCTTCTTCTTCCATTTTTTCCTTTACAGCAGAAACTAATAATCTCATACCCTCCACAACCGCTTCCTGTTCCTTTGAGTTCAAGAGATTCAATGACGCTAATATGGATTTATTAGCGATTTCAGATATGTCCTCATTTATTCCTTCTTTTAATTCGTTTGAGAGAGAAATTTCCACTGAACGTTTATCCTTAGGGTTAGGAGTCTTTACTAGAAATCCTTTTGTGGTAAGTCGTTCCACTATATCCGAAACCGTACTTTGAGTCATTTTGAGATTCTGAGAAAGATGTTTAATACTGATCTTTTTATGAGCAAATACTTCGCCAATAACCCTAGCTTGAGGAATCGTGACACCCCTTTCTTCGGAATGTTTCTGAAGGCTTTTCATTAGATAACTTTGCAATAAATCAATAGATTCACGAATAAAATTGGCTTTATCCACCATTCACTAACCACCTCATAAAAAAATAGCACACGATATATCCCACAAGATACATCGTGTACTATTTATCGTAGATTCATATACCCTTTTTGTCAATAAAAAGGTGTGACTGTCATATGGTTATGCTTTCTTATCTATTAAAAAGGACAGTCCTCTCCATTTGAGGGTGACCTGCCTTTTATATGTTATTCCAGTTGTATATTTACAGCATCATCCAAATATTTCATTTCGCTATATCCAAAAATCTCCAACCTCTTAGGGATCACTTTCTCTCCATCGTTGTTACCGTCAAACTTTATGCTTTGAACGGTAACGAAATACCGGGGTTGGTCAATTTCTTCATATGGTACAGGAATATTATTCATATCATATTCCATTCCGTTTTTGTCAACGATCACGCCTTCAGAGTTCATCTCGAAGAAACTAGCTTCATTTTCATCCTCACCCACAATTTGGAATTGGAGTGACTCATATGCTCGATGCTTTGTTTCATAATTGCTTATGACAACATTGGTCGGTAGTCCCACTTCCACCTTGTCGATAGAGATGATACTGCCTGCATATTCAAAGGTTTGAGGGTATTCCTGAGTAGCATCCAGTTCGATAGTTTTTTGGTCCTCAACAGTTAAATGGAGTGAGCCGGATTGAACGTTTACCTCTTTCGGCTTTTCTCCAAAAAGAGGATCAAATTGCGACTGAGACGTAATCCAACTCCCATCTTGAGGTGACCCTAGGAAAGAGCCGCCACTCAAATCAGACTTCACTTTCTTATTGTTCACTACTAGATTGTTAAAATGGAGATATTCTACCTGCTTTTCTGACTGGTCATTATGAATACTATATTGCAGAACCGTCGCTGTTGGGGCAACGGTTAGTTTATCAAATCGAACCGGGATTCCTCCCACTTCTGTTTCTCCCTTCAATGCATAATCGATAGAGGGCTGTTTTGTTACAGGGATGTCGAAGTTCCATTCCCCAAATGCATATTCCTTTTCCTCGAAAGTCCTATATGCATTCCGTTTAGAAGAATGAGGAATCAATTTCTGAAGCCTTGTAATTTTTAGTTTGACCGTCCCGTTGTCAATGGAGAGTGACGGCAGACTAATCTTCCCATGATACACGTTCTTTTCTTTTTTATTTACTTCCGATGTAAGGTCAGGTGACTCGTACCTTGAATATGTTTCATGGTTCATGATTTTACGTTCATTCTCCACCTTAACCCCTTCATCATCATTCATCATATATTGATTGTCTTCCTTAGTATCTTCTATTTCATAGAAAACAAGCGTCTGTACATCATCCGCAATCGCCCTCTTAATCTTAATTTTCACCCCATCGCTTTCCGCTTCCAGGTTAAGCCTTTCACCCAAGTCCTGTTCCAGAAAGGCACGCAACTCTTGATTCTCTTCCGTCCATGTATAGTAGAGGTTGGTAAAAGACTTTGTAAAGACCTCTATACTTATTAATAGTGCCATAACACTTGCAAAAACAATCCCTATTCTTTTACGCTTCTTGTTCTTTCGTTGTCTGAGCTTTTCCTTTTCTGCCAGCTTAGCTTTGACATTCTCCATGAAATCAGGTGGCACCTGGAACTCTTCAATCCTTTCAGTAAGATTTAACACGACATCCTGGAATGTTGCCAAATCCCCCTGACAGTCCTGACAATGGTAAATATGTCTCTCTAAATCAATCTTTCTCGGCCGATCCAAGGTTCTTTCTACGTAATCAATATAAACCCTTTGATACTTCTTACAGCCATTAAAGGGTGTTCCGTCCCCCCATTCTTTCCGAAGGGACTGGACTCCCGAAAATAAAAGATCCTTCAGTTTTTCCTCAGAAACGTTGAGGAGCTGTGCTGCGTCCTCCCATGAAACTCCTTTTACATATGTAAGAACGATCGCTTCTTTCTGATGCTCTTCCAATTGATCAAGTGCCTGAAATAAATCCCGACGCGACCCACTATCCTCCGGAGCCTGTAAACTTTCAGTAAGCTCCCGGCAAATAAGTATAAATAGGGATGTCACCCACGTTTCAAATGTTGTATCACCTTTAAATCGGGGCAATTCTTTGTGGACTTTTACTATAGAGCGGTAAAAAAGCTCTTCCATTTGCTGCTGATTCCTAAGATAAAACCAACCAAGTGGGTAGAATGATTGTTTATGCTGATCGAACCAATCGACAATAGATTCCAACCCCTTTTTTCTATTAATCATGATTGAACTGGAATCTATTTTTGCTGGGATCATAAATGGTTTCCCCCCCCCTTTTATCATTCTATTTATCTCTTCTTCTATCATTCAAATCTATTATAGCTCGACTAACATTTTTATCCAATTTTTTATTTATTTGGATCTGTTATAACTAAATGCTGATTTCACTGTGTTTGAAAAATAAACGGAAAGATTCCCTTTAAATTAGGAAATATGTACACTTGGTTATGCTCTATAGAGTGACTGAACTCACTGACCATGCTGAAGGATAACCTTATAATGATTTTGGTCTACCTAATTATGTTTAATGAAAGTTTGTGAAAAATGGAAAACAAGAACAGATATGTTCCATCAAGATTTAATGCTATCACACACACAGATGACAATGGCGTTGTGCTATTTAATAGTTATACTGGTGCGATTACTTATTTTTCAGATCAAGAGAAACAGGCAGTCCTATCTTCATTAAAAAGAGCAGGCACCGAATTATTAGAAAACGAAATACAAGAAGATTTACATACAAATGGTTTTTTAGTCTCTAGCCATGTGGATGAAAAGAGAAGGGCACAATTTCTTCATCAGTCACTGCATCGAACAGATACCATGCATCTTGTGCTAATGCCTACCGAAGCTTGCAATTTCCGATGTACCTATTGCTACGAAACGTTTGAACGTGGAAAAATGAATCGAACCGTCATTAATGGGTTAAAAGCATTTGTCCAAGAAAAGGCGGCGAGTTTAACCGACCTGCATATTAGTTGGTTTGGCGGTGAACCATTAATTTCCTTAGACGTTATCGAGGAGCTATCCGAGACTTTTTTAGCGATTGCAAAGGAAAACCATGTCCAGTACTCTTGTGATCTTGTTACAAATGAGTATCTATTAACAAAGGACACGTTCCAGCGATTACTTTCTTGGAATATAAATCAATTTATGATCACAGTCGACGGAGTAGGAGAGGTTCACGATCGCCGAAGACACTTAACAGGCGGTGGGAGAACATTTGATACCATCATCGAGAATCTAATCGCCATTAAAGATGTCCCCGGCTCATTTGACATCACGATTCGAACCAATTTTGACGAAGACAATCTACAAGCGACTTCCGAATTAACCCATTTTTTAAAAGACCATTTTGCAGATGATAAGCGTTTTGGTATTCTATTTCGACCAGTTGGTCAATGGGGTGGAAAAAATGATGATGACATCCCTGTTTGCAGCCGTACAATGGCTAATAAAAAGATCTGGGAACTGACAGATGAAGCGATCTCACAAGGATTCGGTATGAGTTCCATGATTACAGATTCCTTGATGCCATCCGCATCGGTCTGCTATGCGGCAAAACCACACTCATTAGTAGTCAGCTCTCACGGACAATTATACAAGTGCACACTCTCGCTTCATGAGGAATTTAATCAAGTGGGAAAAATACATGAAGACGGTCATCTAGAGCTTGATTATGATAAAATTGCCAGTTGGGTAACATCGGGGGAGGAAACAGATGCTGTTTGCCAATCCTGTTTCTATCGGCCTGTATGCCAAGGGAATCATTGTCCGTTGTATCGGATGAGAACCGGAGAAAGGCCATGTCCTTATGAAAAACGAAATATTAAAAAAGTATTAAACCTAATTTGGAAAAATAGTACTCAATAAACGTGGCTAGTTGACTCATATACATCAATCATGAAAGGTGGTGAGTTACATGCGTGTATTACGCCCAGCTACATCCCCAGTTAACAACCAAGTTACTGGGAAAATCATGAAGTCAGTCCCTGGTAATATAAAATAAGCATAAACTTGTAGAAGGCAACTTCACCATCGGTGAGTTGCCTTCTATAGGATTTCACAAAAATTAGATGGGATTCTACATGGCTGATAATGACTAGGCACGTTAGTTTGTCTTTTTACGATTTTTCATAAACCTTCTCTTTTTAATCGCCTTCAATACTTGGGTTCAGTCTTACCATGCACTTCAAGTCTTCATTACCTTGGTACCATTCAACACAATAACCGTTAGGGTCAATATCGGAATATGAAATCAGTTCCTCAAATGCATGACTAATCTTTTGAGGATCATTTTTATAATTTACTATAGTAACGCACCTGTACTTACCTTTTTCAATGGTGAATAATTCACCATTGAAATTTCCCTCTTTATCCTTTTCTACTATTTCTGCCGCAGCTTTGTAAGTAATAACACCTATTTCTGGTCTCGATATACCAAAGTATCTTCTCTCGTTTGAAAATGGAATACTAGCATGAAGTCTATCATGTGCATCCTGAATTCCGTCTGGAAAAGAAGTTGCCGTTATATAAAATACCTTAATATCTTTTTCAATAATAATCGTTTCCATATCGTGCATTTCAACCTCCTTGGAATAAACTAGGATCATCAAGCCTTCTAGGAATCCATTCTTAAAGGTTACTAAAATAATACTGGGGTAAGATAATTTGTATATGAGTTCCTTTTGAACTGCTATCCACCACGTTTATATCTCCTCGATGTTCAAGAATGATGTTTTTTACAAATGGTAAACCTAGTCCTAAACCTTCATTTTTAGATGTCGTAAAAGGATCAAAAACATTATTCCAATGGTCCGCAGGTATTCCCTTTCCGGTATCAATAAAATGAATAAAAATTCTATCCACTTGAATATCGGTAGAAATCATGATATTTCTTACGGATCTTTCTTTCGAAAAGGCCTCCGAACTATTTTTAATCAAATTGAAAAATACTTGCTTTAAATACACATCGTTGGCATAGGTTTTTAATGTTGTATATTTTTTGTCAAAAAAAACTTCTACAGCATTCCTTTGTAAAAACTCTGCTGCTATTTCAATGGATTGTTCTATGATTTCATTCAAATCCACCATTTTGTAATCAATGGATTTATACTTTAATAATTTTGTGTAATTATTTAGTAATTCCTCCGTTTGATTAGCCGCTTTTTGAATCATTACGGTCATCTTTTTACCTTCAGTAGGCAAATGTGATTCTCCTAATAATTTCGAATATCCGTTAATAATTTGTAGCGTATTTTTAACTTCATGCACTAAACTAGCAGTAAGACTGCCTGCATTATCTAGTTTCTTCTGACGTTCCATTAAACGATTATAATTTACAGTCAATATCGTATTCAATTTAACGAACGAAAAGACAATAATAACTGAAAAAATAATGGTCCCTAAACTGCTAAATAATGCTCCTGTTCCAGGTATAAAATTGAATAATCCAAAAATAAACAGCAACAAGCTACAAGAAGAAAATGTTCCTAAAAAATCTCTTAAAGAGAGGTTTTGAATTTGTTTAGAAATAATAAAAGTAAAAATGATTAGAATTAGAAAACTGCTAGAATGAATAAGATACAAAAATTGCAACGGCCCATATTCTGGAAAATAGAAATAAAGATCTGAGGTAACGACTTTTACCTCTTTCACCCCGATAATTCCGAATCTTGTCATATTTATTAGATAGATAATAAAGCTCCATCCTACTAAGAATAAAAAAACTTTATGATTAAAAATAGAAGATTGAAACTTATAAAATGATTGATTTTTAATATTGGTAGTATGTTTATTGATTAGAACATGCGCTAAATAAAATACAAGAGGAATCATAAAAGTTGGCCCAATCCTAAAGAACCTAAAAAGCCAAGTGATTAATTCTTTTGAAAGGACACCCTTCAAATATAAAACGGCAATGTCTAATTGCCAAAAACAGATGGAGAGCATATAAAGAAATAAAGCAAATGCTAATTCCGAGCCTTTATATATTTTTAAAACGCATATCGCTAATACGATCGGAATAATTCCAATAATAGCGATCAAAAATGCGATGATCAAAGTTTTTCACCACTCTATTGATATCTCTTTATATAGGCACAGGCATTATTCCCTCCATGCCCATGAGTAGTAACCGCTACCTCATGTATTTCTTGAAATAAAGTTGTCGTTACAATGTTCATTTCTTCAAACCCCTGTTTGTTTGTTCGAATAGTTGGAGGTATAAATCCATGATTAATACTTAATAAGGATGAAATAACTTGTAAGATTCCAGTAACTCCATAAGGATTCCCAATCATGCTTTTAATTGAGGTATAGGGGACGGAATGATTGAATAACTCTTTGGAGCAACGCTTTTCAATGTTATCGTTTACTCGAATTCCTACTGCCTGACTATTAATATAGTCAGGTTTTCTACCGCTTAATACTTCTTTCAAGGCACTAACCATTTGATCCCCAGTTTCATCCAACGAGTATAAGTAAACACCGTCATTATTGGAGATCACGTTCTCAATTTCACCCAAAATAGAAATAGATCTTTGTAATGCATGTTCTTCTCTTTCTAGAATAACAACCCCAGAGGCTTCTGAAATGGCAAAACCCTTACTTTTTTCACTAAAGGGAACAGCCCCATCTTGTAACGATTGATTCAAGGCAATTGATTTTGTTTTGGCAAATCCATATGTAGCCATTTTATCAATCAAACTATCCGTTCCGCCAACAATCGCTACATCAATCATACCACATTTTAAATAGGCAATTGCGTCCTGAATGGCTTCTAAACTGGACGTACAGCCCGTAGTAATCGTTTTTGTAAGACCTTTTGCTCCTAAATAATGGGCAATGGCGGAAGTGATACTATGATAATTTACAAAATGAGAAAAAGTAACAGGAATTTCTCGATAATTGGAATGATGAACATTTATAATAGACTCCTGGAAAATTTTTTCACCAGTGGCACCTAAAGATGTGCCAAAGAAGACACCTACTTTTTTATCTTCCAGATTGATCAATTTTGCTTGAGTAATTGCTTCTTTGCCTGCTGCCATCCCCATAAGGGTTACTCTTGGAAATCTTTTGAAGCGTTTATCAGATTCAAATTCATGTAAACCTTCGTTTATTTTTCCAACGAGGGATTCCTCCCCTTTAGGTGACAGACTAGATACAACCTCTAAACAATTAACTCCATTTGCTAAATTATATAAGAATTGTTCAATATTATTTGATTTAGGTCCCATGACCCCATAACCCGTTACTACTATTTTATCCATTCACATTACCCTTCCAAAAGAAAATATGAATATAATTATTTTTCTATTATTATACTAAAAATAGTAATATCATCAATTGATTTCTTAATTCAGCAGCTCCAGGGAATCCTTTGACATAGATTTTAACAATCCTTGTAATATAAGATTATTTTCTGTTGCACTTTAAAGCTCAGTCCAAAGACTGAGCTTAATTTATACCATAATTTTTTCAATTAACTTTGCCAGAAACTCCACATATCAAGAGTGTATGTGGCAACACATGATAAATTATTAAGTCTTTTATACTGCTTTTTCATTAAAATAAAGAAAGTTTCTTTATAGTTCCTGCTTCCTTTATAGACTGTGACGGGCATAGGAATACATCTGGATTACGTGAACAAAGCTGCTTCCAAGCATCCACACATCGGGGATCAAAATGGGGTCCTTTGTTTTCTTTTAAGTATTTCATGGCTCCACCATGTGTCCACGCTTTACGATATGATCGTTCTGAAGTAAGGGCATCATATACATCTGCAACGGCTCTATTCGGGCTCTTCTTCCAGCAAATCCTACTACGATAGAAATAATACTAGCTAGAATTGACACAAGGCTAACAATATAAAAGTGTCCAATCGGTATATTGAAAAATAAATCTATAAAAAAGCCCATATTAAAACATTCAAAAATAATATAAGGAACTAGCAAAGCAGTCAAAGGCCAAAGTAAGCTAAAATGTTTCATCCAATACCCTCGAAGTGACCAATAATTAAGGACATAAATATAGTAACATAATTAGTAGTCATAAAGGACATTGGCACTCCAGAATATGAAAAGCGCAGACAAGTTCCCTCTCTATATCCTGGATATCCACTCTTACCATCCCTTCGTGTATTGCAGCTTTGGCGACTTCAAAGAAAAAACCAAATTCAATCATTTGAATTTGGGAGAGATTTATCAATGGTTTTTGTTAATAGATTACATTAATGATAACGTAAGACGATGTCCTAATGTCCGCCACATCCGCAAGAACCGCCTCCGCCACATCCGCAACCTTGGTCTTCGAGGTCTTCTTCCATTGGAATTCTTTCAAGTTCAATCGTTTTCAGCACATATTTAATCACTAAATCCTGAATCGCATCTAATTCTTGAGAACCATATAGGTAGTCTCGTGAAACTGGATGTAAGTAAATCTTTTCACGAGCTTCTTCAAAAATATTGATTTCTTCTCTTGTAAGTTGATATCCTTGCTGTTGTTTTTGTTGAAGGGCACGCTGCTTTTCAAGAGTTTCATTATATAAAGACATAGCTGCTTCATCCGCATAAAAATCTGTAATCATTGCTCTTAATTTCGGAAATGCTTCCTGATCTAAAATCAATTGGCAAAGCTCTTCCGTCTTCTCTCTTATCTCATCCATATTTGGCTTTGGTCTCATTTGAATCCTCCTCGATATAAAAAGCGTATAGGATATTCATTGTCTTTCAATAGTTGATTATTATTCGTATGTAGTGAGGGCCTGGACAATCAGCCCTTTTTACGTTATTTTCCACCTTTTACATTATGTTCAGTATGCAAAGTTGCAATCATACCATAAAAAGCATATAAGAAGGATTCTGGCGCTTTCAAACGGAAATGTCCGACATCATCTGCATTGAAATTAAATGCTTTTTCTAACAGCCTATATGTGGCATAGGCATAAAAGCAGAAATAGGTGAAATCAAACCCTGGCATTTTCTCATAAATAACGGCAATTTCATCTTTATATAAATCAATATTCGCTGTTGCTTCATCAATAATCGTCTTTAAATCCTCTAAGCCAACTTCAAGAATTAATTCATTTTTTTCAATTTTAATATTAGCCATTTAGCTAACCTCCAATTTATTGCCACTATAACCATTAGACCACCTTTTTAAATCCCTTGTAATGATTTGCATCACGGGTATAGTGGTAAATAAATCAAAGAGGCATTAATTGAATTTGAAAATATTGTTTGAGTGAGAATTAAATGGGAAGTGATATCCATTTTGTCAAGGGGAAAAACGTAGGCGAATAAAATACAATACCTAACAACAATTATCCAATGAAGGAATCCGAAAATACTGGTGTACATCGGCCCAATTAAAAGAACTAACAAATACAGCAATAGCAGAATGACACAACACAATAGAAAGTATATATAAATAAAAACATATTATTCATCAATATGGGTATAGAGAAAAGGCAAAATCTTTAAGATTTCGCTTTTTCTCTCATAGAGGTCATAAAAAGGTATACCCACGATATAAGTTGAGTACCTATAATCGTCTTTATAATTTTTCTATGTTCGTAAGAGTTCTTCCTAACAAAGTATAAAACGAAGGAAGCAGCACCAGTTCCTGAAATTAAATGCATTAGTACAATAAATTTCTTCATATAATTACCGCCTTTTTTTTTAGGACTGCTAAGTCTTTGATTAGAAATTAGTGTTTGCTAATTCAGTTAGGATATTCCATAGAAAAAAGCAATCATATTTTGTACTGCACCCCAAAAGTTAGAGTCAAAATCTAACTTTTGGGGTCCAATACGGCGGTAACATTAAACATAGAAATTATTTCTGCCAAAGTAAAGTTGCCGTTCGGGAAAAGGATATCAAGAATGTGATGTTGGAAGATCTAAAGGGATTGTTCAATACAATTAGCACTGGGACGTTCATGGAAAGCATGCTCAGTAAGTTAAATTCAAAAAAACAATCTGTTCAAAAAGAATTCAAATCCATCTTAAAAGAAATTGAGATGTGCCGGAAACATAAGCTTGTTCATGTGAACCTGTTTACCGAAGGCATCATAAACAAGGAAGATTTAATGGAATTAAAGCAAACACTTGATGCAGAAGTAGAATCACTCCTAATAAAACAGGCGTAACAAAATGAAGACTTGAGTGAGTGTGAAAATAAGGATCATATTGCTACCCTAAAAGAAAAGTTTCATCACTGGAATGATTAGGCAACAAAGTTTCCCATACTTTTGGTAAAGGTACACCCATAATTTCACGGTATTTATCAATAGGAGAAACAGAATCCCATTTTTTCATTGACCGTAAATGTTCAAACGTATCATCAAGTGATAACTCTAAAATTTTATCTGTTTGAAATAGTGTTCCATCCATATCAAAAATTAGTGATTGAGGCATTCTTTTTCTCTCCCTTTTAAAATGACTGATTACTTCCATGTTTGTAAAAAATATAGTATTTCCCTTGGTGTAGATGCGTAAAAATCTATCCTCTGACAACAAATAAACTTAGAAGTGAAAGTCACATACTATTTATGTAAACCATGTTATTAATATACATATAGTAACCCTC
>NZ_JAANMZ010000026.1 GCF_011250555.1 Bacillus sp. MM2020_4
ATATGAATTATGGGTAAAGTGGGTGACGATTTGTTTCTCCAAATAAATAATATTAACAAACAGTTTACTAATCAAAAGGTTACTAGTGATGTTCTTACCAATATAAATCTCGATATTAAAGAAGGAGAGTTTGTCTCAATTCTTGGACCTTCGGGTTGTGGGAAATCTACCTTACTCTCGATTGTTGCCGGTTTAACAAAGCCAACGAGCGGTGAGATCTTGCTCAAAGGGGATTCCATCAAAAAGCCGGGGAAAGACAGGGGGATGGTTTTTCAAGAGGCTGCCCTATTTCCTTGGATGACGGTGGAGGAAAATGTGATGTTCCCGCTTCGCAAGGAAATGAAGAAAAAGGAAGCAAGGGAAGTTGCCCATCAGTATTTACAAATGGTTCAGCTAAGCAATTTTGCCTTGCATTCCCCACATGAGCTTTCAGGCGGAATGCAGCAGAGGGTCTCCATTGCCAGGGCACTTTCAATGAATCCCAAGGTATTACTCATGGATGAACCTTTTGGTGCTCTAGATGAACAGACACGGGCAAGACTTCATCATGAATTAGAGAAAATCTGGTTTGAAACCAAAAAAACGATTCTTTTTGTCACCCATAGTATTAGCGAGTCAATTAAACTATCAGACAGGATCATTGTTATGGGAACAAGGCCAGGTGTGGTTCTTGAGGATATTCACGTGAAAATTCCAAGACCGCGGAATGCGCATCCGCAAGCAGTGGCTAAAGTAGAAGAGAAAATCAATAGCCTATTAAAAACAGAGATTGATAAAGTGATAAAAGAGGAACTGTCATATGCAGCGAACAATTAAACGAATTATATTCTTTGCGCTTTTACTCGTCATTTGGCAGGCTGCTGTGAAGATATTGAATGTTTCTCCGGCCCTTATGCCTGCTCCGACTGACGTTGTGAAAACTCTAGGAAAAGGTTTTGAAGATAAAACCCTCATATACGATATTCTTGCAAGTTTTAGAAGATTAGCCATTGGTTTATTTATTTCCATTATCATTGGCTTCTGTTTAGGTATTCTGTTAGCAAAAAATAAAACCGCTGATGAAACATTAGGCACCTTGATTCTAGCACTGCAGAGTGTCCCAAGTATTGTCTGGCTGCCAATCGCCATTATGTGGTTTGGCCTAAATGAAAGCTCTGTTATCTTTATCGTGATTCTCGGGGCAACACTTGTTATTACCATTAATATGAGGATTGGAATTAAGAATGTTCCGCCTCTTTACATTAGGGCAGCCCAAACGATGGGGTCGGGAGGAATCGATCTGTTTGCAAAGGTGATACTTCCTGCTTCCGTTCCATATGCCGTTACTGGAATTAGACTTGGCTGGGCCTTCGCTTGGCGTGCGCTGATGGCAGGAGAGATTTTGAGTACCGGACCTGGGTTGGGTTACACACTCAAGTACGCATCCGATTTCGGAAATATGAGTATGGTCATCGGTATTATGATCATTATTGGTGTCATTGGTACGATTGTAGATCTTACGTTCTTCCAACGAGTCGAACAGAATGTCATTCGCCGTTGGGGATTAGAAACGAGTAAATAAGGGGGAGAAAGTAGATGAATAAAAAGACAAAAATCATCGGAATGTCAATATTACTTAGTATGGGGTTATTAGCTGGCTGCGGTTCAAACGAAACGAGTGGCAGTGCTGGTTCCGAAAAAGTCGTGATTGGCTATTTTCCAAATATTGATCATGCACCTGCTATGATCGCAAGAGAAAAAGGGTATTATGAAAAAGAATTAGGTAAAAACGTGAAAGTGGAGTACAAAACATTTCCTGATGGCGGCGCCTTTATGACAGCATTAAAAACAGGTGATATTGATGCTGGTTTGGTAGGTCCCGGACCGGTTATGAATAACTTTACAAACGGTGCAGATGTTAAAATTATTGCGGGGGCATCATCAGGTGGAACAGCAATCGTTGCAAGTGAAAAAAGTGGCATCAATTCTGTTGAGGATTTCCAGGGTAAAACGTTTGTCACGCCTGGTATCGGATGCACACATGATGTCCAAATGGAAACATTCCTGCAGGACTACGGTATTTCATCGGCTAGAATTGGGGGGACATTAAAGCATGTAACCGGAAATCCCGCTCAATATGCCAGTATGTTTGAATCAGGTAAAGTCGATTTAGCCGCAGTACCTGAGCCGTGGGCAACTCAATTAGTAAAAGAGGCAGGCGCGAAAATTATTGTCGATAGCTCCCAAATTTCTTACGGGAATACATTACCGAATACGATTTTAGTTGCTAGTGGCAAGAAAATTAAAGCCGATAAGGGAGTGATTGCTAAAATTGTGAAGGCACAAAACGAAGCGATCAACTTTATCAATAAAAACCCTGATGAAGCAAAGGAAATTACCGTCCAAAGCATCAAAGAGATCACGAAGCAAGGACTTGATCAAGACGTAGTGGATACGGCTTGGACCCACATTCACTTTACTAAAGATGTTAATAAAGATGTGATTGAACAATTTGCCAATTCTTCTGTTTACCTAAAATTTTTAAAAGAGCTGCCAGAGTTTAAAACATTAATTGATACGCAATTTATTAACTTATAAGGAGCAAAGGGATACTGAGGACGTTTTGGTCAGCATCCCTGCTTCTGTTTTTATAAAAATGATCTTGAAAGGTGAAGAAAATGAAACTCTATCGTTCCATTCTTGATTTAATAGGGAATACGCCAACTGTCAAACTTAATAAAATACCGGAACCATCTGGTGCTGAAGTATTTGTAAAACTTGAATCCTTTAACCCAGGGGGAAGTGTAAAGGACCGTGCCGCGCAGAAAATGATTGAGCGAGCCGAGGAAACAGGGAAGCTAATCCCTGGAAAAAGCACGATCATTGAACCGACATCTGGAAATACGGGAATTGGCATTGCTATGGTAGCGGCCGTGAAAGGCTATCGCTGTATTATCACCATGCCTGATAATGCTACCCAGGAGCGAGTGAAAATCTTAAAAGCGTATGGAGCAGAAGTTTATTTAACTCCTGGAAAATTGCGTATGCAAGGGGCGATTGATGAGGCTGGTCGTTTGGCGCGCGAGCTTCCTGATAGTTTTATTCCCATGCAGTTTGAGAATCCGGCAAATGCCGATGTTCATCGTGAAACGACTGCTGTCGAGATTTTAGAAGCTTTTGAAGGAAGACTGGACGCCTTAGTGGTCACAGCTGGAACGGGCGGTACCGTTACCGGTGTAGGAGAAGAATTGAAGAAATCGATTCCCAATTTAAAAATATATGTGGTCGAGCCATTTGGATCACCGGTCCTATCAGGTGGTAATCCTGGGCCACATAAAATCCCCGGAACAGGTCCAGGGTTCATCCCGAAAATCTTAAACCGTGAAATATTTGATGACATCCTGCTCATTAAAGATGAGGATGCAGAAGCAATGGCTCGCCGACTTGCGGCAGAAGAAGGTATCTTCGTTGGTGCATCTGGTGCATCGACTGCCCATTTTGCAGTTGAGATGGCGAAGGGACTTCCAGCTTCAGCAAGGGTACTGTGTTTGGCCCCTGATACGGGAGAGCGATATCTATCTTCTGACCTATTTCCAGGATAATGTATGATCGTGATTATCCATTCAATAAGCAAAAGGCGAACAGTGAGTAGCATTGTTCGCTTTTTTTTATGATATTCTGTTTCTAATTAGTATTCTTAATATGGGGGGATGAGAATGGGTTACATTGAAGAGTTAAGAGAAATAATTGGAAATCGGCCGATCATTTTAGTCGGTGCAGTCGTGGCAGTCCTTGATGCAAAAGGGAAAATTCTTTTACAAAAACGCCCTGAAGGCATCTGGGGACTGCCAGGGGGCCTGATGGAATTAGCCGAATCTGCTGAGGACGCTGCAAGAAGGGAAGTCTTTGAAGAAACAGGGATTGAAATTGGCCAGCTTCAGTTAGTGGATGTATTTTCAGGTAAGCAGTATTTTAGAAAATTAGCAAACGGTGATGAGTTTTATCCTGTTACCATTGCTTATACCTCTAAGGACATGAAAAATAACATCATTAAAATTGATGGGAAAGAATCAATTGATGCAGGTTTCTTTGATAGGCTAGAATTACCGGAGAACACCAGTCCTTTAGTCAAAACACTGATCCAACGGTATTCTCATTTCCTCAACTAGAACGTCCAAGAAGAGTCCTTTAAGAAATAGGATAACCTGCCTCCCGGTGCGGAAAAAGCTGGGGGTTAGGGATCCCTTTTTTTGAAGGATAAAGGAAATCTTATCGATCGGATAAATTTAATCCTCCTCCGTATAGGCCTCTACCGTCGTATCTCTGCACTCCCAGCATTCCGTTCTATTCCGCTCCATAATGGATAATTCCTTGCCACAAGAAATGCACGTATCCATGTCTATAATCCCCTTTCTAATGAAAATGTTATATAAATATATGTGTTTATTTTCTACTTATGCTACCTGGTAAAAATAAGTGCCTAACCCGCAGTGTAGTAAATTAGTACCATCATGTGGGGACAGACCTTGCTTAGCATCTTTAATAGATATAAAATTCAGAATTTTATTGACAAATAGGAAAAGTCTTCGTTACTATAGGGTTATGAATGATGATATTTACGAACGCCATTCGATAATATCGAATGGGGAGCGCGGAGGAGAAGCCATGGCTGAACGACTTATTCAATCAATTGAAAGAGCTGCTGGTGTGCTTGAATTGTTTTTGACCTCGGATCAGGAACTAAGTGTGAAAGAAATAAGTGAAAAAATGGGTTTATCGAAAAGTACCATTCACGGAATCATTAAGACCCTTGAGGCTAAAGGGTATCTCCAGCAAAACCGGAATGATTTAAAATACAAGCTGGGCATGAAGCTGTTTGAATTAGGAAATAAGGTTAGTCAGCAATTTGATCTTGGAAAAATCGCCCGCCCGATCATAAAAGAACTTGTTGAGGGGCTAGAGGAAACGGTTCACTTAGTTGTTTTTGAACGTGAAGAAGTTATTTACATTGAAAAACTGGATGGTCCAAGGCAATTAAGGATCTACTCCCAAATTGGCAAGAGGGCCCCCATCCATTGCACAGGGGTAGGGAAAGTGATTCTTGCCTATCAAAGCGAAAATGAGATCAATAGTCTCTTATCAAAGAGCAAAATGGAATCGTTTACGGAATATACAATTACCGATAAAGAAGAGTTAAAAAGACACTTACACCAGATACGAGAGCAGGGCTATTCAATCGATGACGAAGAAATCGAATTGGGACTCAAATGTGTGGCGGCACCAATATTCGATCATCATGGAAAGGTGTTAGGCGCGATTAGCTGTGCAGCACCTAAAGTAAGGATGAACAATGAGAGGCTTGGGGAAGTCATTAAGGGGATTAAACAAGCTGCTTTGAGGATTTCAGCTAGTATGGGCTACGAAGCAAAACCAACACATATGCAGGTTTTGGATACAAAATAAATAAACAGGTTTGAAGGAGGAGAATCATTTTGTCTAAAGTGAAAGTTGCAATTTTGGGTTCTGGAAATATTGGAACAGATTTGATGATTAAGCTTGGACGTTCAGAAGTTTTAGAGCTAACTGCAGTGATTGGGATTGATTCGGAGTCGGATGGTTTGCGTCGCGCCAAAGAATTGGGCTATTTAGCTGTTGATACAGGCTTGCAGGGTTTCCTTGAACACCATTCTGAATTAGCGGATATTGTGTTTGACGCTACTTCAGCAAAGGCACACGTAAGACATGCCAAAATGTTAAAAGACGCTGGGAAAAAAGCGATTGATATGACTCCGGCAGCTCGCGGCCCTTTTGTTGTTCCAGCAGTTAATATAGGGTCAAATATGGAGGAAGAGAATATCAACCTGATTACCTGCGGCGGACAGGCGACGATTCCAATGGTCCACGCAGTAAATCGTGTAAGTAGGGTAGAGTATGCAGAAATAGTGGCGACAATTTCGAGCCTTAGTGCCGGTCCTGGGACACGAGCAAATATAGATGAGTTTACTGAAACCACTTCTCGGGGAATTGAGGAGGTTGGGGGAGCAAAGAAAGGAAAAGCCATTATTATTTTAAACCCAGCTGAACCACCCATTTTGATGCGGGATACTGTGTATGCCCTTGTTGAAAAAGGAACGATGGACGAAGCCAAGATCACTCAATCTATTAAAGAAATGGAACAAGTCGTTCAATCATATGTGCCTGGGTACCGTCTGCGGACAGAGCCTATTTTTGAAGGGAATCAGGTAACCATTTTTATCGAAGTAGAAGGTGCTGGCGACTACCTGCCGAAATACTCCGGTAACCTTGATATTATGACGGCAGCAGGAGTCAAAGTAGCAGAAGAGTTTGCCAAAAATCAATTAGCAAAACAACTAGTTTAATAGAAAGGAGATTTTGACAAAATGACAAATGCCCGGGATATTTTTATCACAGAGGTAGCATTGCGTGATGGAAGCCATGCGATTGCCCACCAATTTACAGTAGATCAAGTTCTGAAAGTAGCAAAGGTTTTAAATGATGCGGGGGTTCCTTATATTGAGGTATCACATGGAGACGGTTTATCTGGTTCGTCTCTACAATATGGGATTTCCAGGACTAATGAAATGGAATTGATTGAAGCAGCTGTATCTGTGGTGGATCAAGCAAAAATAGCCGTTCTCTTGATTCCTGGAATTGGCACAGTGAAGGAATTAAAAGAAGCAGCGAAATTAGGGGCTAAAATGGCGCGTATTGCGACACATGTGACGGAAGCAGACGTTGCCCCGCAGCATATCCAAGCGGCAAAAGATCTAGGGATGGAAACAGTCGGATTTTTGATGATGTCCCACATGGCAGAGGTGGGCAAATTAGTCGAGAAAGCAAAATTAATGGAAAACTATGGGGCTGATACGGTGTATGTGGTGGATTCAGCGGGTGCCTTACTCCCAGACCAGGTCCGCACGAGGATCCGTGCCCTGAAACAGCATGTTGGAGTAAATATTGGATTCCATGGCCACAACAACCTGTCCCTTGCCATGGCCAATTCCTTAGTCGCGATGGAAGAAGGGGCGACACGAATTGACGGGAGTGTCCGCTGTTTAGGTGCAGGAGCGGGTAATACACAAACAGAAGTGCTTACAGCGGTGCTGGACCGAATGGGGATCCAGACAGGCATAGATGTTTACAAAATGATGGACTTAGCGGAAGCTGTGGTGGCACCGATCCAGAAAACACCGCAAGAGATTACCAAAGACAGCCTCGTTCTCGGTTATGCCGGTGTCTATTCAAGCTTTGCCCTTCATGCTAAACGAGCCGCAACCAAGTTCGGAATCGATTCACGTGATATTTTAGTAGAGTTAGGAAAACGTAAGGTTGTCGGTGGTCAAGAGGATATGATTGTCGATGTAGCAGCCGAAATTGCTAAAGCAAAGGCAGAAGTGATGATAAGATAATGATGAATACAATTCTGGATAGCCTGAAAAAGGGCCATCCTGTTTTTTTTAGTAAGGAAGTTTCTGCTATACTTAAAATAATTACCAATAACCCTGTTCAAAAGGTGTTAGGGACAGACCATGTACAAGGGAGATAAAGATGAAAATTTATGTTGATGCGGATGCATGTCCAGTTAAAGATATTGTGATTCTTGAAGGGACGAAAGCGGACATTCCTGTCATCCTTGTTACGAGCTTTTCCCATTTTTCTAGTGCGGAACAGCCAGCAGGAGTGGAAACCATTTATGTTGATGATGGAGCAGATGCTGCCGATTATCGGATTATGAGGTTGGTGGAAAAAGGGGACATAATGGTTACGCAAGATTATGGACTTGCTTCGCTAGGTTTAGCAAAAGGATGTGTAGTCCTCCACCATAAAGGGTTTATCTATACAAATGAAAACATTGATCAATTATTACAAACTCGCTATTTTAGCGCCATGGCGCGAAAGGGCGGAAAGCGGACTAAAGGGCCAAAACCTTTTACAGCGGAAGATAGGGAACAATTTAGGGAGCTGTTTAAAGGGATAATAAGTGAATGAGGTTTTAGAAAGGCGATTCCTAATGACATCTATGGGCATCGTCTTTTTATAATTGCGTACGTTATCTGTGTGGGTAAGTGCTACCCTTTTAGGGATAAGGTTTGAAATGGATGACACTTCCATTATTCTTAAGTATAATTCATATAAAGAAGGCTATTAGGACGGTGATAATAGGTGAAGAAAATAACGGTTGAAAACTTAGTTCGTAAGTTTTCATTGAAAGTAGTGGCAGGTGAAAACCAGCTGCAGAAAATGATTACACAATCACGGGTACATCGTCCTGGCTTGGAATTTGTTGGCCATTTTGATTTCTTTCCAACAGAACGGGTGCAAATTTTAGGGGAAAAGGAAATTACCTACTTACATAAATTAAGCCATGAAGAACGAAGAATACGAATTGGGAATATTGTCCATTATCATCCGCCGTGTTTTATTGTAACAGCTGGGGAAGAGGGACTTACCTATCTAACCCACCATTGTATAGAACAGGGAATCCCATTGTTACTAACAAACAAACCAGAGATAACCTCAGAATTTATCAGCAAATTAGATGCGTATTTGGTGAAGGAATTAGCTCCGGAAATTGCTGTGCATGGAGTTTGTGTCAATGTGTCAGGTATTGGCATCTTACTTCGTGGAAATTCGGGGGTAGGGAAAAGTGAGACGGCACATACGTTAATTCGCCGGGGACACCGCCTGATTGCTGATGATATCGTTGTCCTAAAGAAGCTTAGCGCGCAAACCATTCTTGGTACTCATGATGGGAAAACCAGGGAATTTTTGGCGCTTCGCAGTATTGGACTGTTAAATGTGGTTCGTCTGTACGGTCGCAAAGCTTTTCAAGATGAATCACGAATTGCTCTTGATATTAATTTAACGAAGTGGGAAAAAGATGCTTTGTATAATGATTTGGACCAGAAACTTCAATACACAGACTATATGGGTGTGAAGATTCCATCCATGGAGATCCAACTCCAGCCGGGGCGTGATGTGGCGGGGTTAATTGAAGCAGCCGCAAATAACTGGTATTTGAAGCAGCAAGGATACAGTGCAGTAGAAGAGTTCATGAGCAGGATTGAGGCCGATATTTCAAATTCCGGCATGGAATAACAAGTAATGAACTAGTTAGCTAGCTTAAAAGTAACGAGTATACGGGAGGGGAATTTGATGGGACAGTTCATACTTGATCATCTTGGGCGGCAAGTGAATCTTTCTACTGTGCCGAAGCGTATTATCTCTATTTGTCCAGCCATAACTGAGACACTATTTGCCCTAGGGCTGGAGAAAGAAATCGTTGGCCGAACAAAATATTGCATCTTTCCTAAAGGGATGGTGGAAAGCATCCCGATCGTGGGCGGTACAAAAGAAGTGAATATGGAAACCATTCGTGGTTTACAACCCGATCTGATACTAGCGGAAAAAGAAGAAAACACAAAAGAGATGGTGCTTGAACTTGAAAAAATGGCTCCTGTTTTTGTCTCGGAGGTACAAAGGATAGATGATTCCTACCGGATGATCGAAGCGCTGGGAATACTGGCAAAAAGGGAACAGGCGGCGGAACGTCTCATCACATCCTGTAAAGCATCCTTCCCTGCCCGTTCATGTAAGCAGAAGCTAAATGCTGCCTATGTGATTTGGAGAAAACCATATATGGTGGTTGGCGGAACAACCTATATTAATGATGTATTAGATACACTTGGTATACATAACCCCTTCGAAATGGAAGAATCAAGGTATCCCATGGTTACAAAAGAGGAGCTAACTAAGGCAAATCTTGATGTGCTGTTGCTTGCTTCTGAGCCTTTTCCCTTTCAAGAAAAGCACCTAGCCGAATTTCAATCCTTTCTTCCCAATACAAAAATCTTGTTAGTGGACGGTGAGATGTTTTGGTACGGAGCGAAAATGGTGGAAGCAGGGCTATATTTAGAAAGATTAACTAAAAAAATAGAGGAGATCACTTCGGGTGGTTCCAGTAAACAGAAGGAATGTAGGAATGTCAAATTTACCAAAGTGTCCAAAATGTAATTCGTAATATACGTATGAGGATGGAGATTTTCTGGTTTGTCCTATGGGTATTCGCCGTTTCATACTGAAAATGCCTACATATTTTATAGGGAATTAATCCAAAAGGAGAGATGCCCAAATGTATCCATATGGAAACTATCAAGTTCCACAAACTCAGTTCGAGTATTACCCATATGTACAGCAGGATCAATATAGCCCTGACAGGCAGCTATCGCAAATATCGCAACTATTTCAACTCCCACAATGGCGACAGTTTGAACGCAGATTAGATCTGCTTGAAAGAGAATATAACCAACTTAATCGCCGTTTAAATCGAGTAAATCAGAGGCTTCGTGCCGTGGAAAACAGATTACACATTCCGTTTAATCAGTTTGATGGAGACTTTTAACACTTACTGCTGAATGGAAAGGTCTGTTGATTCAAGTAGCAGGGTTCATAAAAGAAAAGGGTGCAAGAGAAGCAACGCTTTCGTGAGATGCGTTGCTTATTTTATTTCTAAATGGCTCCCTAAATTGATTCGCAGCCCCTTTATTCATTTACTTCAATCAAATTTTCTACTAGTATTGATTTATACTAAAATCAACTTCATAAGCTTACTTACTTTAGAGTATCTTGGTAAGGACAAATACATGTTTTTGGAATGGCAGCATCAGGAGGAATATGGGCATGATGGCAGAAGGTACATTTAATGGTGTCGATGGAATCGAGTTATTTTTTCGTGTGATCGAACCATTAACAGCTCCAAAAGCGGCGGTTATCGTCGTTCATGGACATGGGGACCACAGCGGCGGGTTACAGAATATAAGTGAAAGCTTGGTTAATAACGACTATATTGTCTATGCCCTTGATTTGCGCGGACACGGGAAAAGCTCCGGTAAAAGGGGTTATATACAATCTTGGGATGAGTTTAGCGGGGATTTACACGAGTTTCGCAAGCTTGTTTCACTCGATCAGCCCGGGGTGCCCTTGTATATTGTGGGACACAGTATTGGCGGCCTGATTACCCTCGAGTATGCTTTGGAGCATAGTATGGGTATTTCAGGAATCATTGCGATTTCCCCTGCCATCTCTTACGAAGTCACACCATTCGAACAGTTAGGGATTAACCTATTGGGTAGGGTTAAGCCAGACTATCGCATCAAAAAACCCGGCAGGATTCGCTTATTAAAGAAAAAATCAGCGATTCGTGTTAAATACGAATCAGACAGGTTACGCCATAATATCGTGACCCCTGGTTTAGGACGCAGCCTCATCCAAACGATTACACGAGTGGTAAATGAAGCACCAGCGATTACGCTGCCGGTCTTTTTACAATACGGCCTAGAAGATAAGATTACACCCCCTACAAAACTGCGCCATTTTTTTACCCTTTTGTCCTCTCAGGATAAAGAGCTAGTTGAGTACCCTTCAGCTAGGCACCGTCCATTTGATGAGGTGGGAAGAGAGAAGTTTTTAGGAGACTTGGTCGGTTGGTTAGACCACCATATGATACACAACAAAAGGTAACGAATGGAGCCCATTAAGAGGGGGCTGTTGAGCATCCGCTTAAAGTGTTAAAACATTGGTGTATGCCCTTTTAGATAAAGACTCGGATTCCGAGTCTTTTTTATTTCGAGAGAGAGTCAATATTTAATTAAAATAAAAATTAAATAAATTAACTTTTTACTAATTTTTTATAAAATATTTTAATTGCCTATTTCAAATAATTAATAACTGTTGTATGATTGAGGTAAATAAAGGAAGGGAGAAAAAGATGGCATACCCATTAATTACTAATTGTCCCGTTTGCAGCAAACAATTGAAAATTACGAAGTTACAGTGTAACCATTGCCATACGATCGTGGAAAATGAATTTGAGGTATCAAAGCTAGCGGCCCTTGCCCACGAACAGCTTCGTTTTATTGAAGTTTTTCTAAAATGCCGTGGAAATATCAAAGAAGTGGAGAAAGAATTGGGGATTTCCTACCCGACTGTAAGAGGAAAGTTAGATGACATTATTTCTGCTCTTGGCTATTCCACGCAAAAGAAAACGGAAGTGGATAAGAAAAAGGTAGTCGCCATGTTGGAAAAGGGAGAAATCACTGCGGAAGAGGCTATTCATTTATTAAAAGAGGGGGAATTATAAATGAAAGAGGAAGTTTCAAGAGTGTTAACAATGGTCGAAGAGGGAAAAATCGATAAGGAAAAAGCAACAGAATTGATTAATATCCTGCAGGGTAAAGACCAGCTACAGCCAATTCCATTAAAAAAGGAAATCCCCTATGGCAACAAAATGCTAAAAATTCAAATTACCTCCGAAAAAGGTGATAATATTACTGTGAATTTGCCAATTAATCTTATAAAGGCAGTTTTAAAGGTTGGTTCGAGTATCGCGGAAAAAATTCCAGAGGCTGAAAAATATGTGAAGGATATTAATGTTGATCTTTTAATCACAGCAATCGAAAATGAACTGGACGGTCAAATTGTAGATGTTACTTCGGCAAATGGTGATAAAGTTTTTGTGGTGATTGAATAGTTTATGCTAAAAGTCAGGATAAAAGTAAAAGATAAAAAATTCTCCGTTCCAGTTCCATATCCATTGTTAAATATGTTTAGTTTGATTATTACTTCAAAAAGAGTAAATCGCATGATTAATACGGCAATCAATAAAGATGGAAGTAAATTTACCTTCCCTCAAATAGACAGAAATGACTTGAAACCACTGTTGCAAAGCCTATCTAAGCACAAGGGTATCGTATTAGTGGATACTAAATTAGTTGACGGTACAGAAGTCAAAGTAAGATTGTGAGGCATTATTCCAATTGGGTAATGCCTTTTTAAAATGAATGGTGTCAGGCACCATTTACCAATATCTGGGTTCCTGTATATAATGATTTAATCATGCTATACTTGGGGAACGGATTGAGGTTCTGAAAGGAGTTACACATATGAAGTATAGTAAATCGCAGATGCAACAGCTTATCAAGGATCATAAAGACTTGCATACACGCTTAAAAGAGTTGAAGGTCGAACACGGCCTTGAAAAAAACAATGCCCTCAAGGCTTTGTACCATTCAGAAGTAGCTGACGGGGGAAAATACCAGTTAGCTTATCAAGCGCTTGATCAACCAAAAAAATAGACTCACATAAGCATTAGAAACACAGGGATTTGGTATTTATCTATACCAGCAATGATCCTTTCGATTGTATTTATTGGGTTATTAGTAGACTTATTATTTTCAGTAACAGATCAAGATGTGAATAATCCGACAAAATGGTGCACAGAATGTCGGACTGAACGATTCGACTCCTGTTATTCTATTGTTGAAAGGAGGTCATTTAATGGATTCGCTTACTAGCATGAATGATGCAATGAGGTATATCGAGGATAATCTCACTGACGAAATAGACTTCAAAGTGGTGGCAAGGATCGCTCATTGTTCCGAATATCATTTTAAAAGAATGTTTTCTTTTCTTGCGGGTATTACATTAACAGAATACATTCGCCGTAGACGACTGAGCTTGGCAGCATTTGAACTTACCAATAGTAGTTTGAAAATAATTGATATTGCGGTTACCTATGGATACAATTCACCGGACTCTTTTACTAGAGCTTTTCAAAATTTACATGGTGTAACACCATCAGAAGCAAGAAACAACGGACAGCCATTAAAAGCCTTTCCACCAATGACCTTCCAATTATCAATTAGAGGAGGAAATGAAATGAATTACCGAATCGAACAAAAAGAGGCATTTAAGATAGTTGGTATTAAGAAGAGAGTTCCAATAATCTTTGAAGGAGAAAACCCAGTAATTACTGAAATGTGGAAATCCTTGACTATGGAAAAAATAGATCAATTAAAAAAACTTTCTAATGTTGAACCTAAAGGGATGATTCAAGCATCTACAAACTTTTCGGATGGACGTATGGAAGAAAAAGGAGAGCTTGATCAGTATATTGGAGTGGCAACAACACGAGAATGCCCGGAAAACTTTTTAAGTCTTGGAGTTCCTGCTTTAACATGGGCGATCTTTGAATCAGTAGGACCTTTTCCTAGTACCCTACAAGAAACTTGGGGCAGGATTTATTCAGAGTGGTTTCCATCTTCCAATTATCAAGTTACTGAAGGACCCGAAATCTTGTCGATTAAAACAAAAGATTTAACTTCACCATCTGTGAAAAGTGAAATTTGGATACCAGTTTTGAAAAAATAATTAAAAATCACTGAGCTGTTAGGCAGCTCCTTTTTTAATCAGGATATCTTTAGAATATCGACATATGCTTAAATAAATACTGATGGAAGGGAGCTGTAACCACATGCAACGAATAAAATTTATGTTTAATGTGTTTCTGAATGAACCTTTATGGTTCAAAGCACTAATTTCGATAACTCTCCTTACCTCAATTATTTTAAGCGGTTCAATTTTTTCAAATCATGCTTATTTGCGAAGTGGTTCCAAATTAGCGGCTGCTCTCTTCTTTTGTGCTTACGGCATTAAATTCAGGAGGAATGTTAAATTAGCCGTACTCTTTTATGCTTGTTCGGTATTATGTATTTTCCTATCGATAAGGCTATTATTTTAGTTTTATCATAGATTGAAACAGGACATGATAGTAATGAAGGTGAAAAAATTGAATTCAATCCATTTTGAGGAAATAACTGTGGAAACACTATATATAGCCGTTGAAATCATCAATTCAAATCCAGAATATAATCAGCTGGAGAATGGAAAGGAAAGAAGAAACCTTAGGGAAGTAGAAGATGACTTGTTAAATGGCAGAACAAAGAGCCTATTTATTAAGCTTGATGACACATATATTGGTATTATCGACTATTTACTGTTAAATGAAAAAGACCAGTGTCCATGGCTTGGGTTGTTAATGATTCATGCTGATTATCAAGGGTTTGGATTCGGAAGGCAAGCCTATTTGATTTTTGAAAAAGAGATGGTTGAAAAGGGATTGAGGGTTTTACGGATTGGCGTTTTAAAAGAGAACCATACAGCTCAAAGATTTTGGCATTCTGTTGGTTTTGAATATTTTAAAACAGCTCGAACAAATCACGCAAAAGAAGTGGATTGTTATGAGAAAAAGGTAAAGAACTAGAGTTTATTTAATTTCTCCAATAAATTTCAAGGATGGGAATTTGTTAGTAGAAATAACTAAAGGTTGAATAGGATGGTAAAAAGGCAGATTCAAAGATTGCCACATTTAAAGGTGATCCTACCTGCATTACAACCATGCAGTTGAAGTAGTTTTGACTTGGTAAAAATGAGTAGTTTATTTGAACTGAAAAAGGTCAGACCCCATCACGTAAAAGTGGAGGGATCTGACTTTTCTTTTTTGGAAGTTTGTTTCTGAACTTTAAACGAATGTTACATTATCCTTGTTCCCCTCGGCCGCAGGAATCATCCACCTTTGCAGTTAATTTTCGATAGAAGATCGCAAGTACCATCGATGGGATGGTACAAATGATCATGCCGATAAAAGCGTATCGTGGCTCGATTTCATACAAATATCCGCCGAAGAATGTGAACACCGCTGTGCTCCAACTTAATGCCAATGCTGAATACATCCCTTGAGCATTCGGAATCTGTGCTTGTGGTATATGCTTAGTTAAGTATTTCATAAAGGCATAATGGCCCATCGCAAATGAGCAGGCATGCAAAGTTTGCGCGATGCAGAACACAATAATAGAGGGAAAGAGGAATATGAGGATCCATCTTACTGTTGATCCAAATGCTGCAAGTGTCAGCAAGGAGCCAACTGAAAATTTATGAAAGAACCGATCAGCGATTAAAAAGAAAATGATTTCTGCCAGCACAGCAATGTTAAGAATCATCCCAATTAAATACTTGGGCGCATGGATTTCTTGCAAGAAAATATAGCCATAGTTGTAATAGGATGCGTGTGCCGCTTGTAGTAAAATCACAATTACCAGCACGAGGCCAAAGTATTTGATGCGAAATAATTGCAGCATACCGCCTTTGTTCATTTTAGTAGCTTGTGGTTTTTCCATTAATACAACAGGGGCAGGTAAGAAACAAAGAGAAATGAATACCAATATGCCGAGTAACAAGGCCCATAAAATCACTTGATCGCCAAGTGCTCCTGTAAAGACCGTTAACATCATCCCCGATACGACAAAGCCAATGGACCCCCATGAGCGGCTCTTCCCATAATCTCGTAATTGCCTATTTTGTACAAGGACGCCTGCTGCGCTATCCAATGCCGGCATTAAGCTTGGATAAAAGACATGCAACAGTAAAGTAACAACTAATAAACTCATATATGAATTCGCAGGAAAACTGCATAGAAGAGATAGTAAGGTACCAATCGCCATTCCGTTGAGCAACGTTCTACTGCTAAATTTTCCTGATAAATAAGGAAAGACAAATAGTGTAGAAAGACCGCGGACAACCAGCCCTAGACTCATAATTAAACTAGCTTGCGAAACCGTCATCCCTTTTGTATGAATCATCCACCCTGTCCAATACGGTAGAAAAACACCCCAGGTGATAAAAAAACTAAAAAATTGTCTGTTCATCCATCGTTGTGAATCCATTCGATCCCCCTCCAATGGTTGCATCATAACATGGAGAAACGTACAATAATAGGAGATATCTCATATTTTGGAGGAGATTGATGGAAATTTACAACAATGAGAAAAGGCAGCGCTTTTTGGAGGAATATTCGATTAGCTATTTGTTTTCTTTTCCGATTGAAGAGTTTCTGGAAGTGCATGAATATGAACGAGATGAATGGATTATCCAAGAAGGCATGCGTCCGGATTTCTTGTTTTATGTCATTGAAGGAAAAGCGAAAATTTATGTGACGCATCAGAATGGAAAGGTTTCCTTAATTAATTTTATCAAGGAGGAAGATTTTTTCGGGGAAATGGAATTATTACATCCAATTTATTATACGAAAGGAATTCAAGCCTCCACGACGACGATTTGCTATGCAATTCCTTATCATCGCTGCCGCACCAAAATGCTCGAGGATGCTGCCTTTCTTCGTGAACTGGCGAAGTTCTTAAGTATAAAATCTACACAAATGGCGGCCAAATACACACAAAGCCTTTCTTTCCCGCTAGAAAACCGACTTGCCGAGTTTATTTTGCAAACGGCAGATGAGGAGATCTATAAGGAGAAACACGTCACTGTTTGTGACTTTTTAGGCGTCTCCTACCGTCACTTATTATATGTACTGGCACAATTCTGTGATAAAGGCTATTTGCAAAAGGTTGGACGTCACTATCGAATCTTACAGCCCAACGAATTAAATATGCTTGCCAGGGTATTGATGAATGAATAACTCCGTTTTTTTACTATAAGTAAGTTTCCTTATATTATAAACATTTCTAGGAAGGGTTTGACTCGATTCGTGGCGAAGTAAGAATCGGAGTCATTCCCATTTTTGGAAATAGAGGTGCATAAAATGGAAAAACTGACGAGTATAAGAGTGTACATGATGACAATTGCCGGTGCGGTATGTTGGGGACTAATTGGTTTATTGATTGCTCCATTGTATGCCCGTGGCTTCACGGCTTGGGACGTAGTGGCCATTCGGGGCATTTTTACCTTTGTGATCTTAATTCTAGTGATGACAGCATTTTATCGTGAGCAGTTACGTACCAGATTAAAAGATCATCTTTTTTTTGCTTGTGCAGGAATTTTTAGTATCGCTTTATTTAATTTTTTTTATTTTGAAGTTTTTTCTCAATCGAGTTTATCGCTTGCAGTAACACTTTTATATACTGGTCCGCTGTTTGTCACCATTCTGTCTCGTATCTTTTTTAAAGAGCCCTTGACCATTCGTAAAGGCTGGGCACTTGCACTTGCGATTACAGGGTGTGCATTTGTTGTCGGTCTACTGCCATTTGGCCAAGACGAGATACAAATGAAAACCTTGTTAATGGGGATTCTATCCGGATTTTGTTATGCGTTGTACAGTATTTTCAGTAAGCCTGTTACGAAGCGGTATTCTGCCTTGACCATAACAACCTACACATTTCTTTATACGAGTCTATTTATGTTATTGACAAGTGATATAAGAAACAAGCTGGATCAATTTCAATATATAGATGTTTGGGTATCAGCGGTGTTGTTAGCGTTAGTAGCAACAGTTGCAGCTTTTCTTTTGTACACATCAGGACTTAAACATTTAGAAGCAAGTAAGGCTTCCATTTTGGCGACGATGGAACCCATCATTGCAGTCATAACGGGTGTCCTTTTTCTTGGGGAACATCTACGGGGCTGGCAGGTGTTAGGGATCGCTCTGGTTTTGTATTCGGCCATCCTTGTTGCAGGTGGACGATTAAGGGTACAGAAAAGTGAGAAGAGGAAAGTCCAGGATGAGAGTAATAGAGCAGGAAAAGAGTGTTTATGATGTGGTAGAAGAACTAAATATCGCGTTTACAAGGAATGAATGAAAATACTAGATTTCCCTCGGAAGGTTATTTTTGCCCATTCATAAGAGAATCCCCATCTGTCTACCAGATGGGGATTCTCTTATGGCTAAGGATCGGTCCCTTTTTATTCTAACTCTCAACCTTATTCCCATTTGTCATAGCTGGCAGCAAAACATGATCCACTAACTGCTTGATGAATCGATCATCGACCGCATCCTTCATAAAAACGAGATGGTAACGTAATATCTCAAAAGGCAGCAACTTCACCATAGTACTAACCTCATGCTTGATTTCACCTCGTATACTAGCTCTCTCAATGATTTTTTCAATAACCAGCAAGTTGGAGACCGTCACTTTTTCTGACAAATAGGTAAATTCCGGATTCTCGATCATTTCGGTTAAAAAACCTTTCAAGAATTCTGAGGAAAAGGCCAGTGAGTTTCTAACCCAATGTCGGCATAATGCTAGTAAATCACCACGAAGACTGCCTGTATCAAAAGAGGCATTACCAACGCTTCCATTCCCGTCTTGAAAGGTCTTCCACCTGACTGCCTCATATAAAATGATGAAGGGTGATGACCAAGATCGATATAAGACACTTCGACTCGTTTGTGCCTTTTTAGCGATATTTTGAAACGTGATGGCTTTGTAGCCTTCGCTTTCTAATAGTTCAATGGCGCTTATATAAATCGCTTCTTTTAGTTCGTTACCACGACGTCGTTGCTGAACCATTTATATCACCTCGAAAAAACATTAAGATACAACATGTATTTTATTTGTATTTTAACAAATATTGTTGTATATTACTACTTGCAGCATTTAAGATACACCATGTATCTAAAGAGGGAGGGATTGCGATGAAAAAGGAAAAACAAGAAAAGCTTCCAAAAGAAGTGACCAGCGCAGCATGGGCAATCGCGATGGCTGCCATCGCACCAATGCTTGACACGACCATGGTTAATATTGGAATTAACAAATTAGGGCTGGATTTTCATACATCACTCGAGATTATACAATGGGTAATTACAGGCTATGTGCTAGCACTTGCTGTAGCAGTGCCGGTGTCAGGCTGGCTTATGGATAAGTTTAACGGAAAAAAAGTATTACTAAATGCAGAGCTTGGCTTTATTCTTTCCAGTGTACTTGCCGGAATAAGTTGGAATATTGAGAGTTTAATAGCTTTTCGCCTATTACAAGGGGTCAGTGCGGGGATCATTATTCCATTAATGACTACTTTATTGATGAAAGTCGCTGGTCCCGATATGCTTGGCCGATTGATGGCGGTGATTGGAACGCCTATTATTCTTGGTCCACTGTTAGGGCCTGTTATCGGCGGGTTTATCATTCAATTAACGTCATGGCGTTGGATTTTCTTCATCAATATACCGTTTGGTTTAATCGCATTATATCTAGTTTCCAAACGCCTTGATGATTTTGAACCATTTAATTCAGACAGCAAAATTGATTGGGTAGGAATTATCCTCTTGGCGATTATGAGTTCATCTATGATATTTGGGATTACACGAGCTGCCCACTTTGCTAGTTTTCATAACCACCAAACCTATTGGTATGTGGGTATTGGGTTAGTAACGACTATCGCCTATGCCATTTATAATGTGAAAAGAAATAACAAAACAGTCATGCCACTCAATCTTTTTAAGCATAGAAGTTTTTCTGCAGCCATTATTGGGATGTTTTTAGCCGGTTTGGCCACAAATGGTCCGATGCTTTTGCTTCCGCTGTTCTTCCAGAATATAAGAGGTTTTACACTAATTGAAGCTTCACTCGCTATGATTCCACAAGGGGTAGGAATGCTTATTGCAAGGCCGATTATTGGGAAACTGATTGATAGGCTTGGTGCAAAGTTAGTCGTAATTGTGAGTCTAACCGTTTCACTAGTTGGTTCGATTCCATTTATCTTTATTGATGAAAAAACAAATTTTGTTCTGATCGCCATTGTTTTAGTTATTCGTGGAATCGGGGTTGGGGGTATTACGATGCCTTTAATGAGTGATGTATATACGGGGCTTCAACAGGAACAAATTCCACAAGCCAGTATCGGTAGTCGAATTATTCAAAATGTCGGCTCGAGTTTTGGTTCAGCGGCTTTAGCTACTGTCGTGGCCACTGTCGTATCGGGGTTGAAACCAACGATTCCAACTATCCTTCATGGTTATCAAGTTGGTTTTCTCATTTCAGTTATTGTGATTGGGGTTATGTTTATTCCTGCCTTGTTTTTAACGAATAAAAGGAAAGCTACAAATAATTAACCTTCCAGGCCTCACTTAAAAATAGATCTGGGGAGGAATCTCATAGAACTGTATTAAAAATAGAAAACACCATCATGGTGTTTTCTATATTATTTTGGTCGGAGCCATATTGTTTCCTCGCTGCAGTGTGCCTACATCTAATTGTTTACTAATTTTTTAGGCTTAACTCCTCTATCATTTACCACCACGACTACTCTACGAAATTTTCTTCATCAGACTTCGTGGACAGTACTTCTTTTTTCAAAAACCAACTCAAGATAAACGCAAGGATCGCAATGACAAACGAATACATGTATATATGCTGAAATGATTCAATGTATAAGGTTTTAATTTGTGTTAATAGCCCTGCCGGTAACCCGTGAGGAACACCCGCAGCAGCTAAACTTTTCATATTTGCTGCCATACTTTCAGGGAGTTTATCACCTAAGCTTTGCAATTTGGATGTCAGCGTGGATGATAACAAATTTCCAAAAAGACTAACTCCTACTGTAGCACCTATCGTTTGGAATAACGGGACTGTCGCAAGGGCAATTCCTTTATGTTCCTTTTCGACAGACTCCTGAACAATGAGGTTATCCCCTCCAAATAAAACGCCTAACCCAAGACCTGTTATGAATAAGAAAATAATAATTTGAACAATAGTTGTATCAATGCTCATATGAGAAAATAAGTAGAATCCGATCATTGGCATGATAAAGGCAATTCCAAATAGTTCCCGGTAGCGTACTTTTGTTAGTAGAAATCCACTAAGCATAGCCGACCCAACTGCTCCTACCATCATTGGCAATGTCAAGTAGCCAGCCTCTGTTGGAGTAAGTCCCAGCACGTTTTGTGCAAAATAGGGGAAGGAGGAAAAGGAGCCCATTAAGCCGATTCCTACAGTAAAGACAATTAATGATAATACAAGGATGTTGCGGTTTTTAAATAAATGCAAAGGAACAATGGGTTCTTTTACCTTTGTCTCGACCCAAATAAAAAGACCAATTAAAACGGCACCCATGCAAAGCAGACCAATAATGACCGGTGATCCCCATGTGTAACCATTATTTTCAACAAGAACGGGGGTGATCAGCAAGGAGACAATGGAAGCTACTAATAAAAATGCCCCGGCCCAATCTATCACCACTTGTTTCTTGATTGCCGTCTCACGTAATCCACTTGCCAGAAGAAGTGCAGCAATGATTCCTACAGGAATATTAACAAAGAAAATCCAATGCCAACTTACCTGATCGACAAAATATCCCCCCATTAATGGCCCTAATAACATGGGAATGAACATAATCGGCCCCATAAATCCTTGTACTTTTGCCCGCTGCTCAACGGGAAATAGATCACTTGAAATGGTCATAGCAAGCGGCATCAAGCCTCCAGCCCCCAAACCTTGAATCCCGCGTCCAATAAGGAGAAGAGTCATCGATTGTGATAATCCGCAGACAATTGATCCACCTATGAAAAAGGCCATACTCATTAAATATATTTTTTTTCGGCCCATTAAATCCGCTAATTTCCCCAAAATGGGCATGAAGGCAGACATGGTTAACATATACACACCTCCGACCCATCCATACATAGCTAATCCGCCTAAATCACGAATGATTGTCGGCATGGCTGTATTCACAACGGTTTCATCCAACTCGGAAAAAATCAGTCCAATGATTAAACCCAGCATCACCAGAATTTTATTGCTCTTATCAGCTAAAGCTGGTTCCTTATACTTTGTAATACTTTCCATTCTATATCTCGCCCTTTCAACAATTGATAAACGGATTATATAAATTGTTTATGAACTGAATATGAACTTTAAACATAATAAAGGCGTTTATTCAAGAAGGATTATGCACCCGGTTGTTGAAGTTAGTAATTGAAGGAAGTAATATGGTCGATAAAGGAAAAAGCCGACAGACAGGAGTTAGATAAGATGATAAAAGGTTTCGGAGGAATATTTTGGAGAACGAAAAATCTTGAGATTGGTAAAAAATGGTACAATGAAGTGTTGAAGATTGAAATAAATGATTGGAATATGACTGTGGATAAAAGAGCCTAAATAAACAAGACTTTATGCACTTCTTGTATATTTAGGCTCCTTTTTCATTCATATAACATCTTGACATAAGAGGGCATAGGTTAATGGCAAACAATCACTTCTCTACTAAATAATCCTTTTTTAGAGACACCGCGGTCAATAATCGAAAAACCTGCTTTTAAGAGGATTTCATCGATGGGCTCAACGGTCACCACGACTACTTTTTCTGCAAACCCACGTGCACTTTGAAGCATTTCCAGCTGTTCTTCCGGGGTGATGACCGAACACAAATTATAAGGCAAATCAATAATGGCTACATCATAATGGCTAGTTATGTCACGAATATCCGCAACGTTTATTTCTCCTGTAAGACCAAAGTGTGCCATGTTTTCCCTTGCTCCGGGGATGATTAGCTTATTTCTGTCGCTTCCAACTATATCAATCCCCATTGATCGGGCTTCAACTAGGACAGTGCCAATTCCGCAGCAAGGATCAATGGCTTTAATCCCGTTTGGATTGGGGATAGCGATATTCACCACCGCCCTGGCAACACGTGTGCTAAGGGCAGTGGAGTATCCATTTGGCTTCTTTTGATGTCGGAACCAAACTGACTCACTTTTCAGATACTCCCCAAATACCCATTTTCTGTTTACATGCATGATGCCAAAAGACCGGATAGGGTGACGAAGATCTGCTATTCCGTTAATGTGTAATCCCATCTCTCGTTCAATGGTACGCCTTCTCTCGAATCCCTCGTTTTGACTTTTATTTTGGTTGTTATTTTTGACATAAGTGACTTTAAAGGTTGCCCCGTTTAGTTGTACTGCTTCCACCTGCTGATAAAGATTATCCAGACATTCCGCATCATATATCACACTCATTCTTTCTTTAATAAAAGGGCTTCGACTTGGATCCATTTTTACGAAGGTTTCCAAGACATTAGATGGGGACGTTTTGCCGAATAATGAACGCATTTCCAGCGCACATAAAGAGCGTTCATCCTCAGAGCAGGCAAACGTATATATATAGGTCGTTTCATTTTGTGGAGTTAAATCTATGGCGGGATCAATCAGTAATTTATCTATTTTGTCTTCACCTCAAAAGTTATCAATAACATTTATCTATTATACCAAGAAATGAGGCATTATAAAAAAACGTTTAAGAAGGAGAAATAATCAACTGCAAAGAATGTTTCATAAACTCATTTACAAGATTTAATATTACGTGGTGGGGTATTAGGGAACCTCATACATACTATAGGTGATTTCTGGGGAAGGTATTTTTTAGGATAACTTTTTTTGGAGGCTACTCATGGAAGAAAAGGAAAAACAGATTAGGCTAACAGCGGGTGAAATTGGTCAACTTTGGCTTCAGTACCTAAATGATAGTTCTAGCATATGTGTCCTGACATTTTTTCTAGAAAAAGTTGAGGATAGTGAAATTAAGCCTATAATTGAATTCTCTTTAGAATTATCAAAGTCACATATTCAAAAGATTACTGCCATTCTGACAGAGGAAGAAAATGTAGTTCCGCATGGTTTTACTATTAAAGAGGATGTGGATTTATCTGCTCCTAGACTTTATTCCGACAGTTTTGTACTAAATTTTATAAACCAAATGTCTAAGGTTGGGCTTACAACGTATGCTGGTAGTGTTGGAACATCTGTAAGAAGTAATATTAAAGCCTATTACATGGATTGTCTTACAGAAACCATGCAATTATATGATAAGTCAACGGATTTATTATTGTCTAAAGGATTGTTTATCAGATCTCCAGGGCTGCCAAATTTAGAGAAGGTTGAATTTGTAAAAAAACAATGGTTTATGTTAGATGTGTTTGGAGAAAAGAGGCCCTTAGTTGCTGCAGAAGTCGATAATTTATTTGCGAATATGCAAAGAAATGCTTTGGGTGTAGCTACACTTACGGGATTCAGTCAGGTTGCAAAGGATAAGGATGTAAAACAATTCTTTTTAAAGGGTTTAGAAGTTGGGAATAAACATATTAGATTATTTAGAGGTAAGCTTGAGGAAAGTAAACTTCCAGCACCTATGGGATGGGATTCAGAAATAACAAATAGTACATCCCATACCTTTTCTGATAAACTGATGATGTTCTTCACAAGTGGGTTGATTGCTCTAAGTGTTGGCTATTATGGTACAGCTGTTAGTCAAAGTCCTAGAGGTGATATTAGTGCAATGTATAACAGACTATCCTTAGAAGTCCAAATGTATTCTGAAGATGGAGCTAATATCATGATAAAGAACGGATGGTTGGAACAGCCTCCAATGGCATCTGATAGAGATGAATTAATTAGGAAAAGGAATCAATTGTAAATCGTAGGTAAAGTCCTTCTGTGTTTAACAGGAAGGATTTTTTTATCAATTGAATTATCTCTTATATAGTTTGAAGAGTGCATGTAAACCTGAAAATCTCGAACAACAGAAGTGGTATATAGTTTGTTTTTTTGGGATAAAGTTTTATGGAAGATATATTAAACGGATTGATTAAAAGAGAAGAATGGCGGAAAAAATAATGGCCGATAAAATCACTCATTCGGATAATTCATTTCGTTCTACATTCTTAGCCCGAAATGTATGGTCAGGTTTTTTGTTCGGGCTAGGGGTTGTTGCTTTTTTGGACGAAACGGTTTTTCATCAAATTTTACATTGGCACCATTTTTATGACAAGAGTACAGTGAATATTGGTTTAGTCTCAGATGGTCTGTTTCATGCCTTTAGTTGGTTTGCAACCATCGGGGGATTATTCCTTCTAGCAGATCTAAGACGCAGAAAGGGATTTTGGTCAAAAAGGTGGATAGGTGGAATGTTTCTTGGGGGCGGGGGATTCCAGTTATATGATGGCACAATCCAGCACAAACTTATGAGGATCCATCAGATTCGTTATGTGGATAATGTGCTTATGTATGACATAACCTGGAATATAATCGCCACTGTTATGGTCATAATGGGCATTATACTAATTATTAGAACACAAAAGGAACTAAAACAGATAAAGGTAGCTACTAATGCACAATGAGCACATTCATACCATGATAAAAAACCCCTATGAACATTACCTTTTTGTATGGTTTGCACTGTTATTGCTTGTTTACTTTTTTGCTACTTTCTCATCTAGCCGACGTTTCAAACGCTGGTCGGTATATCGAACTATTTTTTGGATTCTCGGTGTTCTCTGTATGGCAGCAGCTGTGATTGGCCCTATAGCCAAACACGCTCATACTGATTTTACAGCCCATATGTTAGTGCATGTCCTTCTTGGGATGCTTGCTCCACTTCTACTGGTCCTTTCTGCACCAATGACCCTTTTTCTCCGTACAGTCAATGTGAGGATTGGACGGCACTTTTCAGTGGTTCTTAAGAGTTTTCCTGTTCGCTTTCTTAGTGAACCCTTTGTTGCTTCAGCGATTAACATGGGAGGTTTATGGATACTTTATACTACGCATTTATATTCTTTGATGCATCAGAACATTATTCTTTATTTGTTCATCCACCTGCACGTTTTCATTGCAGGCTACCTCTTTACAGTATCAATGATTTCCATTGACCCAACACCACATAGAACTCCATTTATGTACCGCGCGATTGTCTTAGTAATTGCTTTAGCAAGTCACGGAATATTATCAAAATACATATACGTTAATCCGCCATTAGATGTTCCTGAAAAGCAAGCAGAAATGGGAGCCATGCTAATGTATTATGGGGGAGATGTTATTGATATCTTTTTTATATTTATTTTTTGCTCGCAATGGTATAGGTCTAAAAAGTCAAAATCGAAGATTATGAAAACTGTCAGTACATAACGATTAAAATCAACCGAACTCCTTTACGTCATTTTTTATAAATTGTATTTATTGATAAGATATTCTCTGTAAAGAGTAGGGAGATTTTTGAGAAAAATTTTAAATAAGCATTTTTATATTGCAGGTGATAAAGTTCCTTAACAAATTTCCAACATATTTTTTCAAAATAAGAAGGGTTACAATCGGAACAACCGAATTTGTAACCCTTCTTGGATTTTACATTATATATTAATTGTTGGATACATGGTTTGAAATAGCATTGATGATTGTTTTCCAATCGTCAGAATGAGTTTCATGACCTGTCCCTTTGAGGGAGACCAACAAGCTGTTAGGAATTTCATCCACTAGAGCAAGCGCATGCTCAAATGGCAGAATGGTGTCTTCTGTCCCATGAATCACTAAGGATGGAATATTAATTTCCTTTATCTTGTCTTCATAGAAGTCATCACCTTTAAGAAGGGAATGATTAAACATGCTTAGTAGATTGTTAGCTCGGTTGATTTCCATAGTAACCTGCCGAAACGCTCTCTTTTCATCAAATGTATGACTTGAGCCGCAGAGAATTTTTGAGCCAGCAACTAAGTAATTGGCAACTGCTTTCTTATCGGACCAATCAAGTGTACCCGCATTTGCATGATAAGCGAGGATTTTCTCATCCATTGGCGGTAAATTTCTGTTGTTATTATCTGACCCAAATAAACTTGATGACATCAAAGTCATCGTTAGAACTCGTCGCGGATAACTTACTGCTACAACCTGAGCAATCATACCACCTAAGGACATTCCAACAAAGTGAGCTTGTTCAATTTGGTAGGCATCAAGAACTCCAACAGCGTCATTAGCCATATCTACTACAGTATAATTGGAAGTCCCTGGATCATAGGTTGTAGAACGGCCAACATCTCGATTATCATATCGAATGACAAAATGACCTCTATTTGCTAATTGCTGACAAAATTCGTCATCCCAATAAACCATCGAACACATGGCACCCATAATCAGTAAAACAGCTGGATTGGCTGAATTACCAAAACTCTCTGTACATATATCAATTCCGTTAATTTTAACTAGATTTTCACTCATGATTAGCTCCTCATTTCATTCGAATTTGGTAAATTTGAATAAGGTACAACCAAATAAACCTACCCACTTTATTATAAAATGAATGAGGATAAATGAACTGTACCCCAAATTAACGTAAGCGAATGAATTTAATAATCATGTTTAGCACTCCTTTAAAGGAAGGTAATAAGGGTTTTTAGCCCACATTTGATTATAACATTATTCTGCAAAGCTTAAAATGGAAGTTATGATGAAGTTTTGTACTTCAACTAATGGAGGTTTTATTTGAATAGCCCACATGAGAATTTATAACAGAGTGAAATTTGAGTGTGGTAAAAATGGTTGTGTTTATGTTTTCTTGCAAATACTTTAATAAACTGTTAAACTTTAGAAGAATTATTTTTGTTCGGTGTAAAGGATAGTATAAGATTAACTTTTCGTCTTGATGATCACTGAGTGCAAGGATAGTAACACATTGTGTGCAATGCACACAGCAGGAGGAAACAAAATGGAACAAGGTAAAGTAAAATGGTTTAACGCAGAAAAAGGATTCGGATTCATCGAGCGTGAAGGCGGAGAAGACGTATTCGTTCATTTCTCAGCAATCCAAGGCGAAGGTTTCAAATCTTTAGACGAAGGTCAAACAGTTACTTTTGACGTTGAGCAAGGTCAACGTGGAGCTCAAGCAGCTAACGTACGTAAAGCTTAATATTAAGCACAAAAAAAAGCAGGCTCTTCATAGAGTCTGTTTTTTTCTTGTTGAAAAAACAGGAGCCCCACTCACGAATGAGTAGGGCACAAGCGAACAAGTAAATTAAATGGTAAATAAAGTGTATCATATAATCAAAAATTATCCTAATTATCTTTGAATAAAAATTGTAAAGACCATTTGTAGGGAAACTGTATAAGAATGTAATTATTGAGCCTGCCTCAGCTGTGAGCATTATTCCAAGCGGGATAATGCTTTTTATGATGGCTTTTTTTGCGATTTATATCATTGACAGATATATCGTCTGTTGATATATTATATATCAACAGGCGATATATCGGGTGACGATAGGTGGTGCAATAATGGAAGAGAAAGTGCTTTTGACAGAAGGGGTTTATTACATTCTTTTATCTCTGTATGAGCCAAGACATGGATATGGAATTATGCAATTTGTTTCCGAACTGAGTAAGGGTCGTGTTGAGTTGGGACCTGGGACTATTTATGGAGCGATCAAAACATTAGTGAAGCGAAAATGGATTATTCCTTTAGATGAGGATGGACGAAAAAAAGAATATGTGATAACGGATGCCGGGAAGATAATGGTTGAAAATGAAATGAAGCGAATGTATGAGTTGTATCATAACGGGTTGCTAATTACGAAAGGGGAGAGCCGACTGTGAAGAAAGTCATGTATCGCTTTTATTTAGATTATGAAAAGGAAGAAAAGTGGATTAATGAAATGGCCTTGCAGGGATGGCACCTAAATAAGTTTTCTTTGGGCCGGTTCACTTTTACAAAAGGAGAACCGGGTGCATGTATTTACCGCAATGAATTTCTTAGTGGAATGTCTACTAATGAAAAGAAGGATTACTTGGATTTCCTTAAAGATAGTGGTATTACCGTTATTAATGAATTTGGCGGTTGGGTGTACATGAAAAAAGCAGCTACAGAAGGACCGTTTGAAATATATACAGACTCAAAATCAAAAATAGCCTATTATCAGCGCATGTTGAATATCTTTCTCTTACTCTTTTTCGTAAATGCATGGCTGGGTATTTCAAATGTAAGTTTTTTTAATCAATCAAAGACGGTGTTTATTAACCAGGCTATTGGTGTTTTAAACATAGCGGCTGCATTCCTCATAGCAGTTCCAATTATAAAAATAATTCGGCGGAAAAGAGAATTAAAGAAAAATCAGCAGTTTTTTGAATGAATGATAGGGAGCGACCCCGTAGGTGTAAAAAGTTCTCATTTAAATGAGGTACGGTGAACCGTTTTATTAGTCAATTAGTTTTTTTAGAAACATAAAAAACCAAGAATGAACAAGTTATGAATAAGACTTGTTCATTCTTGGACTTTATATGGAAGATCCACATCCGTTACATGAATATAGCTTTCTAATTAAAAATGAAAGGAAAAGTAAATGTAACAAAAGCTGCCCAAAGTCCGTAGACTGGCAAATACTTCGCAACCGCATTTTGGATGGGGGAAGGTCCGGTCTTGTTTTGTAGAAAACGCATATAGGAGACCATAATCCAAATAAGATTTCCCCAGATAAGAATGTTTACACCTAAAACAGCAAGTCTGTTTGGTGTAATCCCGTAAGAAGAAAGTCTGAACACTATGGCTGACAATGCCACACTGTCAATGATAAGAGCAAGAACAATTAGGGCGAAATTTATATAATCGGAAATGTTCTTTTTCTCGTCAGTGCCGCTTTCGGTAATCGAGAATATGGTAACGGCTAAGACACCAAGGAGTATGCCATTAAAGGCTATCAGGAAATTTCTGTCCAAGAATGGATTTTTTCCGACTGAAACAACCGTTATAAGATAGACTACCAATGTGATCAGGACAAGCGGACTAAAAATTTTAGCTATATATGGTGTAATATTCTTAGCAAGTTTAAGATTCATAGACACCAGGTAGGTAGTCACAATTGCGAGAGCGGCAGCACCAAATAACACTACATTTCTAAAATAAAAGTCTTCTATATCCAAATCAATAAAACTAAATAATCGCATTGTTAATGCTGCTAACAGCATTCCGCTAATGGCCATGCTGGCGTAGAGTATACAGAATTCCAAATTAAATTTTAGATAAGCTAATCTTGTTCTGCTGTTTGAATATTCATTTCCCGTAAACGCAAGCCCCATCAATCCCCATAAGAATATGGGAAGGTGTAGGTAAACAAGAATAATACTGTCTTTATTACTTAATGGGAGCATATTAAGATACAACCCGGAGATGAAGAACAACAGTGCAAGTGTGTAAAGAACCTTTTTTTGGGGTTTATTTTTATATATAAAATAGGCTCCAATAAAGGGAAGAATCCCGAAGGCCAGGTTAATGGGGGCAATTGCTTGCTGTTCGACAAAATGGAATATGATCCTTGCGCTTATTCCGGCCAGAATGGCTAAAATGCCCATAAATAAGAATCCTTTTTGCAGCAAGGTGGCTTTTTCTGATTGAGCAGTCTCCTTGAAATTCAATCTTTCATACCAAACAGCAAGAACCTGAGAATCAGGATTTTGTTCCCATGCGTGTGAGAATAACTTTTTAAAGGCTTTGGGGTCATATCTAAACATTCTCTCCAGCTCATGGGGTTTAGCTATATTTTCAATAATAAAATTATTATTGTCCACGATTATACCTCCTTTAATATTTGTCATCATACATCCTACATTCCTCAACAATGGTTATTACCCGTAACTGCCATCAGTCACTTTTGTATTCTAAAATATCTCCAGGCTGACAGTCTAATGATTTACAAATCGCCTCTAGAGTTGATAATCGAATCGCTTTTGCCTTTCCGTTTTTCAATATAGACAGATTCGCCATCGTGATACCAACCTTCTCCGAGAGTTCCGTTACGCTCATTTTCCTTTTAGCCAACATCACATCAATGTTGATAATAATCGCCATTGGGTTCACCTCATATCGTTAAATCATTTTCTGATTTTATATTAATGGCATTTTTTAATAGCTTTTGAAGAACAGCAGCAAAGACTGCAATCACAATTGAAGCAAAAGGAACAACCAATCCGACAAGGATAACCCCTGGGGCATCGTCTTTCTCCGCAAAGAGATAGAAGAGTGGCAAGACTAGCACGTGCAAGGTACTGATTGTGATGGCACAAAATTTTATATTTCTCAAAGAATTTACAGATAGTTGCGAGAAAGCTTTATTTTTGTCAATATAGCGTAAAAGTTTAAAAGCCTGATACAAGGCAAAGTAATAAGGAATCGCCGATGCATCAAAAACGATAGAAACGAGGGATTTGATCAAGGGAAACTCTGGAAGCAATTTTGTTGCAATAGTACCTAACTCAGGTACCAAAAAGATGCATAAAGCAAGAACTGGAAAGCCCATAAGAACAACAGCTAATTTTAAAAATAGTGTTTCAGGTTTCATGGAAAGCACCCCACTTACATATTGTTTATTAGATAGTAACATGAAATTTATTGATAATCAATAAATTTTTATTCCTTTTTATAATATTTTTGTTGTTAATAAGTTAGTGAGGAGATAATAAAAGGAATTCTAACGTGCTTCTTGATACTGGTGCCTGACCCCCAGTGCTGGCACTGAAAGCGCTGAGGAGGCTCCCCGAACCGCCCGCGGAAAGCGAAGCCGCCTGGAACAGAAATCAACAGACTAGTTTAATGTAGCCAAACAAAAAAGACTGTCGATTTAAAACCCGAAATCCTTCGGATTTGTCGACAGTCTGGGGCGTTCTATTTAAGTAGAACGCCTTTAGAGTCCAAATATTAATTATTACTATGTAACAAAGATATCGTTACGTTTTTAAACGAATTTTTATATTTAAACAAGTGTTATCGTTTATAATTTATCGTTTCATCAATGATTATCTTTACGTTTATGTCCTTTACTAATTCTTTCTTAAAATGGTTGATTGTATTTTTATCCCACGTTTTATTTTGATAGCGATATGGTTTTTCACTTATATTTAGAAGGTCAACCTTCAATTCATCACTTTTATTCAAAGTCTTGACAATTTGATTTTTTATTTGTTGTGATAATTCTTTTTCGATTTTTTTAACACTAATATTATCTGCATTATAAACGATTAGCGCGTGGGTTTTTACGTTTAATTGATAGGAAGGATTTTTCCCATTTAGCACTGTAATGGACCCTTTAGGATTCTTAATTATTACACTCGCACGTTCCTTAAATAATGAGAGTGGGATGTTAGTAGCATGTTTTGAAAACCACTTTAACCCAACAAGGTCTTGTTTACTCACCCAGCCTTTGTATTTTTGCTGTGAAATAGCATATCCGCCAGTAAGAGTAACAATATTCAGCGGTCGTTTATTTTTTAGGAATTTCCCTTCCTTAATTTCAATGGAGGGGATGATACTGGAGCCTACCGCTTGATAATATCTAGAGATGAACCGATTGTATTTTCCAATAGGTATGAAAAAGTTTTCTCTAATTAATGGTTCTGGACGATGCAGGAGTGTATATAATGATGGATAATTAAAGAATCCCTCCCCTCGTAAAATTTCTTTTATATCTGCGTCTGTCCCATAAAGCCAGCAGTTGTATCTGAGGGAGGGATTATGCCCTATAAAATCGATGACTGATGGCAATTCTTTCTCCAACACAGTTTTACTTAAGAGTATGGTATTCACATGGCCATAATAAAGCGGCAAGGCTGCATTTTGCTCTAATTTACTTAATGCAGACTGGATACTTTTTCCCTTTGATTGCCCGATTAAAATAGGCGCGGATTGCTGCAGTCCGGAACCACCCTCTTGTTTAGCAATATTGGAAAAATTTAATGCCTGAGTATACAAGATAAACTCACCTTTGGAATAATCCAGTCCCAACGTCGTAATATATGTTTGATTCTGAATTTCTTTAACTCCTGCACAGCCAGCAAGGACTAAAAGCAGGCAACTTATGATTAGTAATAATTTTTTTCTCATAAATTACTCCTTTTGACTATCGCTGTCAATCGGACTATAGGCTTGATTCCTCTTCTTTAGAAAACGGTATGGCAGCCTAACAATGTTTTTTATAATATCCATTTTATGGGGTTTTGATAAATAGGAAAGATAGGGCTGGCCAAAGCTTTCCAAAGAAACCACTAATGTAGTGATGAGAAAGAAAGAAACAAAGAAACCAAACACCCCAAGAAATGCTGAAAAAAGTAAGACAATAAAACGGAGAAGCGCGATATTGCCTGCCATATTTTGATTAATAAGTGTATATCCTGAGATGACGGTAATGGCGACAATCACTAACATGGATGGTGAAGTTAATCCTGCCCGAATAGCTGCGTCCCCGATAAATAAACCGCCTAATACCGCAACAGTTTGTCCAACTGCTTTCGGGAGCCTCAACCCTGCCTCTTTAAATAATTCAAATAAAATTAACATAATAAAGGCTTCTACGGGTGCGGGTACAGGGAGTCCGATTCGAGAAACTGATATCGTTGCTAAAAGGGAGTAAGGAATTTGATCCGGTTGATAGGTAATTAACGCAACATAGACCCCTGGTAAATAAATGGTGGTTAACACTGCAGCCAGCCTTAGGATACGAACAAAACTAATATAAATAAAGCTATCATTTAAGTCTTCAGGCGAGTAAAGAACCTGATTAAAATTTGTTGGACCAATTAAGCAAGTTGGATTTCCTTCGACTAGAATCACGAATCTTCCTTGATTTAAAGATTGGACCGCAAAGTCTGGCCTCCCAATATAGTCCATTAGGGGAAAAATAGAAAATACATTGTCATATAGCTGCTCTTCAATTTCGTAACTGCTTACGACAATATCAATTTTTATTGATTCTAATCGGTTCTTAACATCTTCGAGAATGGAGGGGTTCAGAATGTCATCGATATAAAGCAATAGTATTTTCGTTCTGCTTCTTTCTCCAATCGTGTATTCTATGCTTTTTAAGGAGGAAGTTTTTAACCTCTGCCGAATTAATGCGAAATTATCCGATATGTTCTCAACCAATCCATCTCTTGCCCCCCTTACAGAAGGCTCTAAGTTTGATTCTTCCGGGCTTCTCTTTGCAATGCCGGATGCAGGGATAAAAAAAAGATCGTTTAATTCATAGCTAAAAATGATTAATTCACCTGAAAACAACCTCTGTTCTACTTCCATTTTTACGTTCTTTCCATCTTTAAGATTGCTTACCTCGATTAGATTTCTTAATTGATCCATATTAAAGTCATCTTCCTTTTCCACGACTGTATGAATGCTGGGAAAAATGACTTCGTTTATATATTTCATATCCACTAAATTGGAACAATACAAAAATTCCAAAGAAACAGCAGATGCTTTTTCTTTATACGTTCTTTTCTTCATGACAATATCGGTAGAGCCTTCGAACCAGCTTTTCATTTGGTCAATGTAAAGGAATTTCCTTGGTGCTTGATGCATTCTCATGGCTTCTCACCTTTTATTTTCGTAAATAGGAATAGGAACAGCATGATGAAAATTTGAAAGAAAAGGCTAATAGGAAAGTAAAACTTCTTCATATAGTAAATAAAGGAGGTAGAATCTAAAGGAATACATGCCGCTACGATTAAAATGATGTAAAGAATTGGAAGTACCCACCACTTTTCACTTTTATAAGAAAAAACTTTTCCGGCTATAAAAAGGGATAAACTGATTCTTATATAGGCACCGGAAAGCCATTGGAAAACAGAAATAAAGTCAAGGCGAGTGATATGGTGGCCTAGTGTTAGCAATTTCCATTCCTCGTATGCCGGATTCCTTAATTTCTCAGATTCTATTGAACCAAATTCTGCAATTGCCGCTGCTAAAGGGCTAAAGGATAATCCAACAAGAATTAAGCCAACCAATATGAGCCATTTTAGCTTTAGCTTATTTGTAAGATCTTTGGTTAAAAACAGAATAAAGAAAACCTCAAATAGACTTGCACAGGCATATCCTATACCTTTAATAAAGCCGGTATAACCATCCTCAAATAAAGGAAATAATTGCTCATAATCTTTATTTGGCGTATTTCCCAATCCCACTAAAAATCCAAAAAATGTCACAAAGGGGAGTATTAGAAAGGCCATTGTTGCAATCGTCCGCAACCCTTTTGCTGATGCATAATAGCACAGGAGCGAAAACAGTAAAACAACGACATAATTAGGGAAATCGAGTGTGTAGTTGTCTTTTGCCCAGAATGCCGTAAATTTAAGCGTCATAAAGGCAGTAAATAAAAAGTAGGCACCAAACATAGCGGAAAAAATAACAAAAACCCAATTGCTAAAGGAATTCTTGATAAAGGAAATCAAATCTTGATTGTTTAGTTTTTTATAAATATAAAAAACGAAAAGAATCCAAATCGTGACGGGAATGGCACTGAAGATAACACTTAACCAAGAATCTCTTTTAGCAATCGACAATAAAACAGAAAGACTTAGAACATGAACCATGAAACCTGTTGACATGATTAGTATTATATAAATGTGAACAGCATAAATAACTTTTTGATTCATCCAATCCACCTATGGGAATTTTTTATTAGTTTACCCATTCAAATATGGGTTATGTACTAATTTCCATTTTGGAAAGCGTAACAAATGCCTAAAAACCTTAAATGATGTTTGTGGATGGAATTTTATTGGGCTCCCCTGTGAATAATTGGTGAAATTAAAAAAAATTCAATGAAAAATGCCGAATTAAAGTATAATAGATTTGTGAAAAAATGTTATTTCGTGTGGGTACAAAATCTCATTTTACTAAATAAGGTTGAGCAGAAGTGCCTGTCACCACCCGCAGTTTGTCGAACATTTCGACATTTTTCGGGGTGTGACAGGCTCTTATCTTAAGGAGAAGAAATTGCTTACGCACGTTTTAGCATGGGGAATTACAATGCTCACATTTTGTTCAGTTTGCTTGATGCAGAACAATACGATGGAGGGGTTAGTGGAATAGGCGATGATTCTACATTCTCCAAACAACAAATTGAAAAGGCTTTGGATACCTACAATCAGTTTTTGGGTAAGAGTAATTCCCCATCAGAAAGCGATAATTTACCTTGGGATCAGAAACAAATTCTGAAATTCCATCTTAAACTGTTTAACAACAGCAAAGAAAGAAGAAATTGTAAGAGTACGTTTTTGCTAATGTTATTTTAAAGTAATTTTTTAAATTCCTCTATTTCATTTCTTTTTCCATAAACGACAACAAGTAACTATTCCCTCACCATCTTGGACTGTTACAGCAATCCTCATTGTTCAAATTCTTGTTCAGAATATTTTTTAATGAAAACATTAAATTGGCGCCTGTCCACAGCGCGTTAAAGCCTTAGCACAGTGAGGACAGGCATCATTTCTAATAGGAGATGTACTCCAAGAAAATTACCTAATGATACCTCCAACTTTTATCCAAGTAGTTTGTTAAAATAATAGTATAAAAAGATAGATGAGGTATCGGTATGATAGAAGAGTCATTTCATAACTATATTAAAGATTTTCTTCTTAAAAGCGGCGAGGAGCTGGAGTGGGGTCAACCTAATTACGATAACTTTTTACTGGAAGCAAAGATTATCAAACGTTCAGAGCGGACCTACCGAATTCTTGGGCTTTTAACATTTTCAATCCAACACGATAAAAAAGGAGAAACGACAAACCATCCTAAATTGGATGATTTAAAATTTACCCCCAGGAAAAAGGTGAATCTAAATGATGAGGATCGCCAGACCTTTAGATGGCTGGAGGAAGGGTGGATTTTGAAAGAAGTGCGGTTTGAAAAGGATGAAAAAACGGCCCGTTCTTCCCATTATCGGATGGGATTTCGATTGTACGAATATGAACAAGTAAAGATTCAACAAAAGGTGGATCAAACTCGTCATGAATTTCTTCAACTGAAGAACGACATTCTAGCAACTCTATCAACACAAGTAGTTCATCCAGGTGAATTTTCATATAAAAAAGAGCTTGGATTACAAAATATAGCAAAAATAATGAATCAGCTTAACCAGAATGAATTAAGCTCATCGGACTTTTTTCCACATAAGTGGCATTTTGGCAGCAGGTTAAGGTATTTACACTTTGTCCATGCCTTTAGTCAATTATGTCTTCACAAGAAGGAATTTGATTGGAAGGAAATCGGTGCAGCTTATTATCGAAAAATTGGAGGGTCAAAGGAATTTGATTCTTATAAGTCAGAGTTTATTGACCAATTAGAAGAGTGGACCAATGTTCCTGCCATTGAGTTAGGCTTAACAAGCCTTGGTCAAATTACGCCAGTTTTTTTCGCTGGACAGTTGAGCGGGAAGTATGCTGCCTATGAGTGGGGACCAGTTCATGCCTTAACAAACTTATCGATAGCAAATGAAATGTACCAAACAAAAGCGAAGACACTTTGGCTCGTCGAAAATCGCGCGATTCTGACGCGAATGGCTGCTGCTGAGCATTTCCTGAAAGAAACCAATTCTCTCATCATTTGTGTTGATGGGCATTTACGTTCCGCCCACAAAAATGCCATTGTACAAATTTTGGACAATAGCGATATTGAACAAGTATTGATATGGTGTGACTACGATTGGGATGGCCTGCAAATCTCAAAGGAAATCCACGCAACAGTCTTTAAACACAACGATCTTACGATAAAGTTCATTTTGCCAGAACAGCAAGTAATCTGTGATTGGTACCAATTTGAACAATATCTTATGAACTTTTTAGAAAATAACAAAATGGAGCAGGAACAAATGATGGGAGGTGTAGATCATTGGAAACAGTGGATTCAGGATTAATCTCAATCTTTCAATCAACAGGATCGGCACCGGAAATCATGCAGTCGATGAAAGATATTTCATCATTAGCAGGAGTTCTAAGTGATTTAGGAGCGCAAAACTTCTTTCAAACGCCAGGAGAGATTTTGAGATTTCTAAGGATCATTCAACTTTTAAATGAAGAGGCACTTGGCCTAGATGATCCGATTGAAAATGAAGAAACCGTCTATTATCGCTATCGAAATCGTTACGATGACACAGATCCCCCTTCAAAAAAAAGGGTTGAACAAATCATTACTGTATTAGTAAAAAACAATTGGATTTCAAAACAAACGAGAAAAATCAAAATGCGGGATGTCGGAAAGCGGATGATGGATGCACTTATCCGCCTTGCCAACGATTCTCTTGCTTATTATATGAATGATGATATCGGGCGATCATTATTCCAAGCAAGGCGTGATGCAGAAATTAGTGAAGCTTATGATGACAATGGAATTTCGGGCGGAAATAAAATTGCAAGCATGATTCGGAATGTGGAAAATGCGATTGCCCTTTTAAGAGAACGCGAGTTAGAGATGCTTGCGGATCGTAACGCTCTGCCGCAGCTTGAACTAATTCATCAATTAATGAATGAATTAGAGGTAAAGTTAGAGGAGAGATTTAGACAATTCCAAACAGTGGAAGACAGTTTAGTACTGACAGATTTAATGCAAAGGGGGACGGCTGTTCTCGCTGAAGGGACGAACCTTAGTTTAGGAATGATCAATAAGTATGTTAAGTTCACCAATATGCAAAAAACACCGTTGACCTCGACGATTCAACCTGAGAAAGTCAGAGCCTTCATTTCTAAAATGTTTGATCCCCCGCTCGATTCCGATATTCCCAATGCCTACCAGTTGTTAAGCTTTATGGAGCAAAATCAATATGAAGAGGAAGCTTTAGATGGCTTATGGATTCCGGTTAAGTTTGCTGCGCCTTTATCTCCGAATGCAATAGAAGAGGCGACCAGGTATTTAGAGACATATGAACCAGCTGTTGATCCAATTATTGATGAAGAGGAAGCGACAGAATATTCATCAGAGGAATTGTCAGAGGATGAGCTGGAGAGTTTAATGGGCGAATCAAACTGGCTTCTGACGAAGAACATGATTGATACAACAGCTATTGAAGCTTTTTTTGAAAAACAGGAGGAAGCACCGCTCGAGCAGGTGATCATTGAAGCAACCACCGATCAGTGGAGTGATGCCATAAATGCGCTGACAGCCATTTCAGCGTTAGTTAGTAATAAAAAAGTAACCATAACAACTGGTGAACAAAACATTGAACGGATGATTTACGATAAAAAATGGGAGTGGATGAGAGATGGAGATGGATCAGACATTATTAAACGGAGAGACATCGTCAAACGAGATGAAAAATCCGAATGATTCAGTAGAAGATATGAATGTAAATCCATTAAATGTCATGCAGTCAATTAGAGGGATATTAACGCATGAAGAGGAGTTAACATTTATGAATATTCTCTTCTCTTCATCGGCTTCGATTCGATCCGGAAATTTTGGTTTATCCCGTAAAGAGGTTGAAAAACGGCTTGGCTTATCAGCTGATGATAACCGGCTTTTCTCTTTTATTACAAGGGTTAATCAAGCAATCAGCCGATATTTTCAATTAATTTATGATAAAAAGCGCGACCAAGTTGTAGCATTAATGAGGGTTCCTGCTAAATCAGCACGCAACACCTTATCAAAGGAAAGTCTAGCGATTTTACTATATATGTTTTACCAGCAAGAGGTATTGCAGCATGAATTTACACTATTTGACCAATTACTAGAGGCACTTGGGCACGAAACGAAAAAAGCAAACCAAAGAGTACTCCTTAATATAGATCCATTAAAGAAAATCGGTGCAATTGAAGATTACGAAACGAATTCATCAGAGAGGGCGTTTCAACTTACGGCTATTGGAGTCCATCTTTTTTCTGATTCATTCTTGCGCCGGACTGCAGAATTCAGTCAGTCAAACCAGTTGAACAAAGAAGAAGTATTGAAATTCTTTAAACGATATAACTTATATCAGAAAGGAGAAGGCGAATGATCCCTTGGAGAATGACATTTTCAGGTATACGAGATTATCGGCCAGAGCAAATAGATTTATCTGGAATAGACCACCATATTATGATCACCGGTCCAAATGGATCAGGTAAGTCAACGATCACGTATTGCATGGGGGCGGTACTTTATTCTTCAAAAGTAGATGTAGAAGGGTTGAAATCTCGAAATCTATTACCTGATCAAACCTGGAAAGCGCAAATTTCTATAGTATTTAAAAATAATGGCAAAATGAAAATAGATGCTGCTACATTCATTCAATTTACATTAAGAATGGTTCAAGAACCTGGGCAGCCGATCAAAAAAGAGTACTCCATCTCAACAGGTGAGGAAATGGATCAATGGGAGCAAACCATTAAATATTCATCAGGGGATCGTCAATTTAATTTTTCTGCCTATAAGAAAGATCTACTTTACAAATACAAAATTGATCCCGATGCCTACTATCTTATTTGGTATCAGCAAGAGGTGAATCAATTTGCCGTCATGAATCCCGAAGAACGGTTTCGGATTTTTAGCGAGATGCATGGAATTGATCAAACTCAGCGCGAATGGGAAGAAAGTATTGAAAAACTTAAGGAAACAACGGAAACTCTTAAAACAGCTAAGTTTAGTGTGGATAACAAAAGATTGGAACTTCAAATCAAAAAGGCTGATTTAGATCGGTTTACAAGTAATCAAGAACGCCTGCAACGCGGTGCAAGGGAATATACAGAATCTCTTTTATTACTAGAAACAGCTTTGAAAAAAGAGCTGAATAGTTTAGAAGGAATCATGGTGGAACTTTCCGCTGATATGGAAGAAGCGAAGGAAGCCATCTCCTTGAAGCAAGAAGAGAAAGAAAAGTTAATCGAACAAATGAACAAGCTGCTAATTGAAAAAGAAGAGTTAGAAGGCAAGCTGGAAAAGGCTGAAGATTTACTTAAAACAGTAAATGATGAAATTCAGGCGAAAAAGCAGTCCATCGCTCTGCTAGAAAAAGAACTTGAAGACTTAACAAAGCGAAAGAACCAAATTACCCGTACAGAAAAAGAAGTGCAGGAAGAATTAGATCGATTGGTCAAAGCAATCGGTGACACAAGCAACCAATTAGATGAGGTAAAAGGCGAGCATAAACAGCTTGACCAGTCACGCAGTCATTTACTGATGGAAATCGCAAAATTAGATCATCAAGTGGAAGAAGACGAAAGATTATTTGGAGAGCATAGTAAAAGATTAGCGGAATATAAAAGTAGTCATGACGTATCGATGACCATTTCTAAACTAGATGAAGACATTAACGCCTTTAAAAATGAAAAATTGAAGGTATCAAATGAACTTCACGAGTTGAAAATAGAACAGGCTTCCTTACTGGAGAATCGAGATCTATCTAAGCGCCAAAGTGATTCATTAGCCTTTCTCCGTATGCGAAATATCAAAGCCTATCCACTTCGTGAATTGGTAGAATTGGACGAACAGGCACAATTAAAAGACGAAGGATTATTTAATGCGATTAAGTATACGATCTTTTTCCATGGAAAACATATCGATCCCCCTAATGATCTTTACCACGTCCCGTTAATGGAGACGGTACCTGACCGTTCTGTAGATGCATTACCTGAACTACATCTGAAAATCACGGACGGTATGAAGGAAGAAGATATTCCACATGCACTGAAAGCACTGTGGTGGGTAGGGCAATTTTTCAAAAACGGTCCATTTAAGATAGTGAATGGGAGCTTGCATGATCCGATGGGGATCCGTGGACCACAGGAAAAAGAGCGATATCTTCTAAGTAAGAAAGCATTGTTGGCCAGAAGAAAAGAAGTGGAGGGGCTCATCGCTAAAAATGAATCCAGGCTGTTGCAATTAAATGAACTCATTGGCAGTCACACAAAAAAATCACAAGAATTAAATCGAATTATTCAGTATGTAAGAGAAGCGGAAGCGTTTATGGCAACGGATTATGAGCGTCAGAGTCGTAACAAGCGATTAGAAGAGGAGAACAAAAGATTAGTAGATATACAGACATTGTTAGGAAAACTAGATGGTAAAAGGACGAGTCTCCATGTCCATTTGCTACAACTACAAGATAAACAGGGTATCTTAGAGGAAGAAGAAGCCTTTTACGAAGAACTTGGGAAAATGAAAGGGAAATATGACCACCTACTAAAACTCCAATCCCAGTTCACCGCGTTAAAGGATCAGTATGATGAGCAGGTTACTATTTTAGAAGGGCTTGAAGATGAACTAAACAAGCTGGAAAGTAAGATGAAAAAGCGGAAGCGGATTGAAGAACAACTGGTTGAGGAAATCGAGTCTTCTAATACGGTGTTGAAGAGAGTCTCCAATCAACTGGGTGCTAAACAGGAAGAAAAGGATGTAACAGCCCAGCAGCTTGTTGAGTATATAAAAGAAATAACAGAAATAAAAGAACTAGTTCCGCAAGTGTATTCATATATTGCTAGTGAATCTATTCCTGACGTAATACCATCCGTGACAAACTTAAAAAATCAGCGTGAAAACGGAAAAATAATGTTTGACGCGGCTAGAAGGGAACCTGGTATTGACCCGGCAGCACCTGAAAACTATGAAGCCGTTAAGTTCGAGTTTGAACGATTAGATAATGAATACAAGCGAACGAATATTTTACTCGATCAAGATAGACAGCGGGCAGAGGAATTAAAGGACAAGCTAGAAACAACCATTAATATGCGAGTCACGGAAATTCGAAGAAGATTTCAGTCGTATATGAGTCACTTTCAATTTGAAGGTGAAGTTGATTGGGATTCTTCTGAGGATAAAAGAGGAAGAACACACTTCAAGCTGTTCATAAAAGCAAGAAAAGAAGGTCACCGGGGGACAATGGAGGATGTCAGTACAAAGGCACGTGGAGGAAGGGTTGGTAAAGGTGTATCAGGGGGAGAAGAATCACTTAGTTCATTATTATTTGCTTTGGCCCTATTACAAAACCTATCCTTTAAACCAGGGTTCATTGTGTTGGATGAATTTGACAGCGCCTTGGATGAAAACCGTAAATTAAAGGTGTTTGACTTATATGTACAAGAATTAAATAGAAAGTTGATCATCCTTACGCCAAAATCGCACGAAGAACATTACCTAAAGCGCTTCGGAAAGGCATTGGTTGTTCAACATGACCCGACCATTCCTTCTAGTAAAATAGTAGGGATTGTGAAGAAAGATTCGTAGTACGGCTCAACTTAGATGCTGCCCCCAGCGTGTGGGAGCAGCACCTTTTTAAGGAAAGGAAGTTATCAGCCAGTTGCATCATGATTTTGATGATTTAGAGCTTTGGTAACCAATTTAAAGACTTCCCGAAGAATGAGCCGTCGTCAATCTAACTTTAGTAGAGGCAGGCAAAGAATATGTAGGAGATTAAGAGGCTGTTCTTTTGTGTTTCTTGGTAGTAATTAACAAAATAATGATTTAAAGACCATAAATGATTTATGGCCTTTTTGTAGTGTATTTTGTAATATATGCATGCCTTTTAATGAACATTAATACATTATATAAGCATTTATACTCGTTATCAGGTTCACGTTTTTTTGCCTCATTATCATTCTCATCGTATTTTACATGTAGATGAAATGGATCAAATTGTTTAACCTCCTGGGGTGCTTCATCAGGATGATAATGGGCATGAAATTTCATTAAAGTTGTTGAACTATCCTGCCAGTCATAGTAATATTCAATAATCTCATTAGTTGTATTGTCTATAAGTTCTATACATTTTAGGGGAGGGATGGGTAAAAAAAGTTTAAACCTGATTAGTTTTGCCTGAACGGTAATGTTGGGCCCACGCGATTCACCATAAATATTATTCACTTCTTCAATTATATCTCGAAAGTCTAGCCTTTCATACCGTGTGAAATTTGTCCGTTTAATCCCTAGGGTCTTTACCACGTTTTATCCTTTTTAAGAAGAAGGACCACATCGATGCATCTGTTTCTTCTTCATCCGTTAAATTATCCCAATCCTTTTCCCCGAATACCGTTTGGAAATCCTGCCCCATATACTTATCTTTAAAATGATTTAGATAGGAGTAAATTTGTTCTTCCTCACTAACAAAACTATTTTGTTTTGGCTTGTTCCATTCCATTGCATCTTCTTCGAAGGCTGTAACAACGTCTTTTACTTGATATCGAACTCCAGATGGAGCATCAAACCAAGTGTCTGGATGAATTTTTAATTTTTCATTAGTCGTTTTGCGAGATATTGTATTAAATTGGCCATCGCTTTCAATTAAAAAGCGACCTTCATTAATCCAATTATTAATGGTTGTTGTGCTGACACTAAAATAATTAGCAAGTTGACCGGTGCTAAAGCCTTTAACATCTTTAGAAAGTTTATTAGGCCTAAATTTAAATACTTTTCCTTTGTGCTTATCAGTGGCTATCTTCATCATATCCAGCAAGATTTCCTCAAGCGCATATTTAGCAAACTTTTGATCATCAAGAAGTACTTCGTCTGAAAATTCCACCTTTGGTTTAATAGAATCTTGAACAAGGTTGTACATTGTTTTAATTAATATCAGACGAAATTGCTTATCCGAAAAACTAGTAGCAGCCCATTCCCCCACTTCCATTTGATTAAGTAATTGAATTTTCTCTTCATAGATTCTTTGTTCAATTTTTGTAATAGGCATTAACATATCACCTCTCACCTCCAATATATCAGATTACTACAATTAACTGCAAGTAAGGACAAGAAATAAAAAACCTACTACAATTATTACTATGGTATTTAAAAAATATACCCTTTTCTTAAAAAGAAGCTGATACATTACCTGATCCCCGGTGAGGTAACCTTTAACGCTTCGGGGGCATGCATCACATTCCGGAAGGTTCCAAGAATCTGATTTAGAGATCATTGGTGCCAGCCCTAGTAAGTGAAAAAAGGCATTCGTCTTAAATTTGGCTTTACCATAGGGGAAAGAATAGCAGAAGTGCCTGGTGTTTTGTTTTTTATTTGTAATTACATGGGGAGCTAATTTCAATTACAAAATCATCAATATCCATCGAGTCAAAGATTTATCATCTTAAATTATGTTTGTGGACGGAATTTTTTTGGACCCCCTGTGAATAATTGGTGAAATGAATATAAATTCAACGAAAAATGTCGAATTAAAGTATAATAGATTCAAGAAAAAATGTTATTTCGTGTGGGTACAAAATCTTATTTTACTAAATGAGGTTGAGGATGGGGGGAAATGTATGAACGAAGAAGACAAACTATCCAAAAGTGATCTAGATTATATTATGAATCAGCTGAAACAATCTCAAAAGGAAACAGCTTCCACTTTAGCAGTGCAACCGGCTAGACCTATTCATCTGTTTCAAAAATTCCGATTGGCTAAATCTTGGACTTTAGGGATTGTCATAGGGGTTATTGTTGGTCTAGTCATTTCATTTGCAGGGGACTTTTTACATAAAGGAGAAACAATAAAAAGTGCAACAGTGGTAGAGAGTGTCCAAAAATTAGCTACATTGGCAACAGTACAAGCACATATCGAAACGATTGTATCTAAAGAAGATAGTAAATTATTTGGCAAAAACATCTCATTTTACTTTCCTGGGACAAAAAGGACATTTTTCTTGGTCGCTTCTGGTGAAGTGACTGCAGGTGTTGACTTGAAGAATTTGACTAAAAAGGACATCATTTTGGATACCAACACGAAGGCGATTCATATCACTTTACCGCATGCCACCATTGTCCAAGAACCATCTATCGACTCAAAGAACATTCAAATCTTTTCAAATGAGGGCCTGTTTCGCAGCGAACCCAATGGGAAGGAAGGGTTCGAACAAGAAGATCTTGCTAAACAAAAGATAAAAAAGAAAGCTAAAGAGTCTGGTCTTTTAAAAACGGCTGAAGATAATGCCCGCACGGCCCTGCAAGATTTTTATAAAATTCAAGATTATACCGTAACGGTTACTTTCAAATAATCTGTTGTAGTGGCACCTGTTTAATAAGTGGTTCATAAAAGGTTCCCTCAAATTACTGGTTTGGGGGAATTTTTTTTGAATCTATCTTCTAGATTCTAGAATATCAGTTTATCATTCACATCTGTATTTGACGTACTAGCGGTCGTTTGCGGAGGGATTAACACGAAAATGTAAAAGGGTAATTTTGGTTATAATAAAATAATTTGTATGGAAGATAAAACAGGAGATTGGAGTTGGAGAAATGAAGAAAAGCAAAAGTTTTATTCCAGCAACCCTTTTAGTTATTTTATTGGTCGGAATGTCAGCTTGTAGCCATACATCTGATAATACCACAGCAATCAAAAATCAGTCGGAGCCTGATAACATTTCAGAAGGTGCGGATGATTCCACTGAATCTAATGATTCATCTACTGACAATACAGTGAAATCCGATGATAGTGTTAATACATCTAATAAACTAAATGAAACGATTCAGGAAGACAAAACATCAAAAATAGAGGGGAGAAGGAACGAGTTTATAGAAAGATTAGACAACATCCAAAAAGAACTTGATGCTATGCCGGAAAAGAAGGATTCAGATAATGGTATAACAAACGCCATGAAAAACTACTACGGAGTTTCTTTCGAAAGGTATGACAAAATATTAAATGAGATTTATGCGTTACTACAAAAGGAGTTATCTCCAGAGGCAACGAAGGATTTAAAAAATGAACAAATGAAATGGATAGAGCAGAAAGAAGATAGGGCTAATGAAGAAAGACTTAAGTATAAAGGGGGAACTTTTGAAAACGTTGCCTATTATATCTCTTTATATAACTCAACAAAGGAAAGAAGTTACGAATTAGTTAACACATATATGACAGATTAATAAATATTTTTTAATGGAGGTAAAAACAGTGGCAGAAATTAAATTTGAAATCAAAGAAACAGTGGGGAGCCTATCACAGTCCCCTAAAGGCTGGAGTAAAGAACTCAATCTCATTAGCTGGAATGGAAAGGAACCCAAATTCGACTTGCGTGACTGGGCACCTGAGCATGAGAAAATGGGGAAAGGTGTTACATTGAGCGTGGAGGAGTTAAAGACTTTGAGAGATTTGTTGAATGGGATGGAACTGTAAGGAGGTAAAGGAGCTGATAATTCATCAGCTCCATTTCTTGATCATTAATGAAGCCGTACAATCCGATTTTGTATCTTCACTAAGGGAACACTGGGCGGTAATGACACAGCCAACGATATCGATCATCATGATTATGTTTTTTAAGTATTTTTCAGCGGAGTGCTAAAGCTTATATATTATTTAGGATGTTCCTAAAAGATTGGTGTTTCGCAAAATGATTGTATATGATATGCAGTGTAATAAAAAAATTTTTGATAGGATGACAAGATGAAAAAAGACGTCATATTAACGGTTAAGAGTAAGTTTGTCAATAAATATAAAAGTGGTTATCCGCTTATATCAAAGGAAGCTTTCATTAATTTGAACGAAGCTACTGAAGAAGGAACGATTATCCGTCTCGTTGATGAAAAGAATAAGTTTATTGCAAAAGGCTATTGTGGAAAACAAAACAAAGGGTACGGCTGGGTCCTTAGTAGAAATGAAAATGAACAGATCGACCAAAGGTTTTTTGTGAATAAATTAAGAGCTGCGATCCACGTTAGAGAACCGTTTTTTAATAGCCTGGATACGAATGCCTTCAGAATAGTTAATGGTGAAGGCGATGGTTTAGGCGGATTAACCATAGAGTATTTTGCTGGCTATTATTTAATCAACTGGTATAGCAAAGGAATTTACCACTTTCGGGAGTATATTATAAATGCTCTGAAAGAATTGGTTGAGTTTAAAGCCATTTACCAAAAGAAAAGATTTGATGTCAGCGGGAAATATATAGATGAAGATGATTTCGTAGCGGGAGAAAGAGGAACATTCCCGATTATCGTAAAAGAAAATGGAATAAACTTCGCTGTGTACTTAAATGAAGGTGCGATGGTAGGAGTGTTTTTAGATCAAAGAGACGTAAGAAAAAGAATCCGCGATGCTTATGCGGAAAAAAAGAACGTACTAAACACCTTTTCCTACACTGGCGCGTTTTCGGTCTTCGCTGCTTTAGGAGGCGCAGTTAAAACAACAAGTGTGGATTTAGCAAATAGAAGCTTAAACAAGACCATTGAACAATTTAGTTTGAACGGGCTAGATTATGCCTCACAGGATATCATTGTTGAAGATGTATTCAATTACTTTAAGTATGCGGTGAAAAAGCAGCTAACATTTGATATGGTAATACTGGATCCTCCAAGCTTTGCAAGATCAAAGAAGATGGTATTCAGCGCTGAAAAAGATTATAAAAATCTTATGAAGGAAGCTATTGCCATAACAGAAGATGAGGGGATCATCGTAGCCTCCACTAATTCTAGCTCTTTTAATATGGCTAAATTTAAAAGTTTTATTGATCAGGCATTTAGAGAAACAAATAGGAAATATCAGCTAGTTGAAGAATTCTCCTTGCCGAAAGACTTTAAAATAATCAAAGAATTCCCAGAGGGCAGCTATCTTAAGGTACTATTTATAAAGAAATTACCATAGAAAAAGGCAAATGGCCTGTAACATTCCAAGTTATTTTTTCAAAAGAAGAAGGGTTCCAATCGGAACGTCATAAAATGGATTCCACTGTGTAAAGAGATTTAGTGCCTGACCCCCAGTTCGTTAACACAATAACACACTGGGGGTCAGGTACTTTATTTCACTTTTACCGGAATCGCTAATTCAACAACCGCGTCCATTGGGTTACCGTTTAATAACATTTCGATGACGTAGGTATCCTCATACTTAAGTTCAGGATGGTTTGGTAAGATTTCTCCAAAAAATTGGCGAATTAATTGATCAAATAATTGTCGGCTTGGTGCTCCTTCAGCAGTAAGCACGACATAATCAGTTGCTGGCAAGATTAATTGTTCCGCATCTTCAGCAACAGTTGCTGTATTTGCACCTGCGAAATAGGATAAGCCCTCACTGCCGGTTGTCCCGACTGCATAACCAATTTTATCTCTGCTGCCAGCCATTAGTGCGGCAAATTTGCCACTTTGTGCGAGTGTCCCAAAGTGGGCAGATTTTTGTTTCGATACATCTTCTACATTCTCCATTGTCGGCATTGGGACGATTGTACTATAGCCAGTCAATGTTAATTCTTCCATGTGTTTTATTGTTAATGTAGTCATTTTATTTCCTCTTTTCATATTTTCTATCTATACTATAACCAACAAACCCTGACAGCAGTCTGTCATATATTTGGAGATCCTTATGAAAATTGAACGATTAATTAGTATGATTATGATTTTGTTGCAGAGAGAATTAGTCTCGGCAACAGAACTAGCAAAAACTTTTGAGGTAACTACACGAACGATTTATCGTGATGTCGAAACACTAAATATGGCGAAAATCCCAATTTTTACTGTTACGGGACGAAATGGTGGAATTGGGCTGATGCCTACCTATAAAGTTGATAAAAAGTTGTTAACCTCTAAAGATTTACAAAATATTTTAACTGCCTTACATGGTGTGGAGCAGCTAATTCAAAGTCCAGAAATCAAATCAACTATGACAAAAATCCGTGCCATGCAGACAGAACAATGGAACGCTGAGATGGATTTTTCTTTGCATTTTACTGGTTGGCAAGGAACGGAAGAATTAAAGGCCGTAGCTGAGTCCTTACAAGATGCAATCCGTTTACACGTAATTGTCAAATTTGATTATTACGATGCCAATGGTACACATTCTTCTCGAACAATTGAACCATATCACTTGATGTATAAAGGCGAACGCTGGTACATACAAGGCTATAGCTTTGAACGAGAGGACTTTCGCACCTTTCGCTTGGCTCGGATGACAAATTTGAAATTTACAAACGAAACTTTCAATCCACGCGATTACGCCGTAATAGATAAAATACCAAAAGAAAACCTTCCACAGTTTTATCCGGTTCGCTTGAAAGCAAATATGCGGGTTCGTGATATCATTATCGAACGCTTTGGCACTTCAGTGATTACACCATGTGATGAAACAACCTATTTTGCAGACCTACAGCTTCCCAATGTTGAGAATGCCTATCGCTTTATTTTACAGTTAGGAGCGAATGCAGAAGTGTTGGCAGGTGGGATTTTTGAAAAGGATTTTCGCGTGTACCTGGCAAAAATTATTAATATCTATGAACCCGCCACACCCCCTAATCTCGAGGTAAATAAGAAGAATCTTTATTAGGGAAAGTGTGCCGGACCCTAAGTGCGGTGCGGTAATACTTTAACTGGCACAACTTATGTGATAGGGTGAACAATTGCGGTGCTTACAAAAGTCTTATCGGCTGGGGATCATGGTAAGTACCCGATCAGTTAGATAGATGGAAGAAGTCCGCTTAATTCGTAAATAAAATTAGGAATAGCTTAAATAGGCGGAGAGATTCCGCCTATTGCTTCGAAAAACGTGAAAATGAGAGATTTTGTGTTGCATAGTCGGAAAAACTCCACTTATTTACCTCGAAACGAACGCCATTCAACATTTAACCGGAAAAACTCCGCTTATTTTTTTCTTTCACTGTATTTTGGGGTCAGTCCCCAGCTTCTTTAAAGCTTTACCTGAATGGTGGACTGATCCCATTTTTTGCTTGTCACAAAGCCAGTACCTGTCACAACCCGAAGTTTGTCGAACATTTCGACATTATTCGAGGTGTGACAGGCACATATCTTATGAAACGCCAATCCTATCTGATTTAAGAGAAAGTGGACAACTTGAACAAGATGCTTTTATCTGTGAGGGTAAAAAGTCTCATTGACGTAATCAAAATTGGTAAGGTATAGTAATAGCAAAAGAATAGGTTGACCACTAGGGGAGCCATGACATGGCTGAGACAAGATTGTAATCTTGGACCCTTTGAACCTGATCTAGTTCATACTAGCGGAGGAAAGTGGAGACAGGGCTTAGGTTATGTTAATTTGGATAATTTGCGCCGCTCCATTTATGGGGCGGTTTTTTCGTTTATATAGCCGTCTCCTTTTTCCTCTAGCAATTACTTTTAAGGAGGAAATATTGATGAGTTTTTCAGCAGAACTAAGGAAAGAAGCAGAACCTATTTTTCAAGCGATTTTTCAACATCCTTTTGTACAGGGAATAGCCGATGGGAATTTAGGAAAGGAACAATTAATCCATTATGTAAAACAGGACTTTGAGTATTTAAATTCCTTTATTCGCATTTATGGCATCGCTGTTTCGAAGTGTGAAAATCGGCAGGATATGGAGGTGTTCAATCGGCAGATTGGATTTATTTTAAACAGTGAAGTCCATCCGCATCATAACTTTTGCCAAGTTGCAGGGGTTTCATATGAGGAATTACAAGGGTACTCATTATCGCCATCCGCCCATCATTATATCCGCCATATGTTAACAGTCGCGCATGAAGGGACATTAGCAGAAATTTTGGCTGTGTTACTGCCATGTCCGTGGACTTATTGGGAAATTGGCGAAAAATTAATAAAAGAGGTCAATCCGGATGAATCCCATCCCTTTTATAAATGGATTCAATTTTATGGGAATCGTCCAGATACTACCACAAGATTTTGCCAGAGATTAGATGAATTGGTTCTACACGCAACTGCGAAGGAAAAAGAAAAGCTGAAGGAGCATTTCCTATTAAGCTGCCAACTTGAATATATGTTCTGGGATATGGCATACAAAAGAGAAGAATGGCCTGTTCAACTGGAGCTGGTAAAAAGATGAAGTGGAAAATGAAAGAGATTGTTCTTACTGTCATTTTAGCGGTGGCTTGCGGAGTCATTTATTTAGGATGGTCAACACTTTGGATTCCGATTTCCGCACTTGTTGGTCCAATGGGTGCTGGATTTATGTTCGGAATTTGGGTGATTGCCAGCCCAATTGTTGCTTTCATCATTCGAAAACCAGGTGCTGCCTTTATAGCAGAGGTTGCTGCCGCGGCCGTTGAATTAGTAACCGGCAGCCACTTTGGTTTATCTGCTTTGTTAGTAGGTGTATTTCAAGGGCTTGGAGCAGAACTAGCCTTTGCCATGTTCAGGTACAAACGCTATAACCTGCTTACATTAATGCTGTCAGGTGCACTCGCAGCGGTAGGCAGCTTGATGTATAACTTACTAGCCAACGGATTTAGCTATTACACGACTGAAGTATTGCTTACGACATTAGCCATTCAAGTGATCAGCGGAATCATTCTGGGAGGGTGTTTAGCAAAAATTGTTGTGGAGTCTCTCGTCAAAACAGGTGTATTAGACCAATATGAAATCATGAAGGAAAGAAGAAAAAAGAGTCATGCAGATGAATATGTTTCTGGGATGTAACCATTTATCGGTTCGCTTTTACCAACATAATAAAAAAATAGTAAATCATATCAATCTATCGATTCGGCAAGGTGAGAAACTATTAATTTTAGGACCTAGCGGGTGCGGAAAATCAACGTTGATTTCCACACTCGCCGGGATTATCCCTGAATTTTTAGATGCTGAAGTGTCGGGGGAAATCGTGCGTCCAGATCGTACCGGTGTGATGTTTCAAGATCCTGATTCTCAATTTTGCATGCTGCATGTAGATGAAGAAATTGCGTTTAGTCTTGAAAACCGGATGATTCCACGTGATCAAATGGATGGGATGATAGAGGATCTAATGGATAAAGCGGGATTGAAGATTGATAAACGTACGCCGATTGATTCACTTTCCGGCGGAATGAAGCAGCGATTGGCACTAGCCTGCTTATTAGCACTGGAACCTGATGTGTTGTTTTTTGATGAACCGACAGCTCAACTGGATCCTGAAGGCAGAAACGAGATTTTTGAATTGTTAAGAGATGTATCCCGACAAAACAACCAAACAATGGTATTTGTTGAACATGTACTGGATGGATGTATCGAATGGATGGACCGGGTGATTATTCTTAATAAAGATGGCAGGATGATTGGTGACGGAAAACCTGAAGAAATCTTGATGAATTTCCAGAGAGAGATACGGGAGGCTGGAATTTGGCGGCCAAAGCTATTTCCGATAAAGTGGCTGGATGTGGTTCGTCATGATACTCATCCATTAGCAATCGAACTCTCTAGGATCATAGAAACGAAGTCGATGGAACAACCGAAAAACGATTGGGTAGAAAACCCTATCATCCATACAGAAAATCTAGAAATCGGCTATGGGAAAACGACGATTGTAAACGACATTAATCTGACCATCCATAAAGGGGACTGGATTTCGATTATCGGGAAAAATGGGAGCGGCAAAAGTACGTTCCTGAAAAGTTTAGCACGCTTAGAATCCTTAAAAAAAGGAAAAGTTCATTTTCTTGAAAAGGAATTAAAAAAATGGTCCGATCAGGAGCTATATGATAAAGCAGGCTTTGTCTTTCAAAATCCAGAATTGCAATTCATTACAGATACTGTTTTTGATGAAATCGCCTTTGGCGGCCGGCAAAGAAATTGGCCGGAAGAGCGTACCCGCCAAAAAACCAATCAGTTATTGCAGGAGTTTGGATTGCAATCCTATTGTGAGGCCCATCCATTTACACTGAGCCTTGGCCAGAAACGCCGTTTGAGTGTGGCCACGATGTTATTGTTTGATCAAGCGTTATTATTACTAGATGAGCCAACATTCGGCCAGGATGAAAAGACTGCTAACGAGCTGATTAAACGGCTGAAGGAGCGTCAAGAACAGGGGACAACCATTATCATGGTAACCCATGATATGGATTTGGTGGATCGCAATTCGGATAAAGTTATCCTTTTTAAAAAGGGAAAAGCTGCTTTCTATGGGACACCATATCAATTATTTATGAACCAAGACCTTTTGAAAGAGAGCTCATTGGTGCCTCCTCTGCATTATCAATTATTTCAAGCCAGAAAGGAGTTATGTCTTGTATGAAGGGGAATCAATCATGGCTTTCGACCTTAAACTCTGCTTGTAAGCTGCTTGCTCACTTTTTAGCTATGTTTATCTTGATGGCTATTTCAGATCCGAAAGAAACGTTTGGTATATGGCTTATTGCTGTATTCATAGGCATTTTTTTGGGCGGATGGAGAATGTCATATTTATTGAAAAGACTTTTACCCTATTTAGGTTTTTTTATTTTAGTCTTTTGGATGATGGCGGCTTTTGGTAAAGGGGAAGAAACGATTTGGAGTTGGGCTTGGTTTCATGTGACAGAAGAGAGTCTGAATCATGGGTTAACGATTTCTTTAAGGATGTTAGGATTCGTAACCTTTGGATTGTTATTCACCTCAACAACAGATTTAACCTCATTCATCATGAGTTTGATTCATCAATGTAAACTTTCACCCAAATGGGCGTATGGATTTTTGGCCGGGTTTCGCTTTATTCCGCTTTTTCAATCTGAACTCAATCAAATGAAGGCAGCCCATAAAATTCGCGGCTATAAGCAAAAAAATAGTTGGAAAGCTTTTATGAGATACTCGCTGCCATTGTTCACTCAGGGAGTGCGAAAATCAGAGAGAATCGCGATTGCGATGGAGGCCCGAGGATTTACGGGCACAAGAAATCGGACCTATTATCAAACGACGAGTTTAGGGGCAAAGGATTTGGTCTATTTAATAGGTCTTTTGCTTATGATCTTTGGTGTGTGTGCAATAAGTAGAATATTTTAAGGGGAAAATGCCACCTGGTAAATTATTTTGCTTGCTTACTTCTTTTGAAGTAGTAGAAGTTTGAATTGGAGGTACTTCATGATTCACTCAAAAATGAGCTGAAAAGAACGTAGCAACAGGATCTTCTATTCTCATAATTCAATTGAAGATCTTTTTTATTACCCCTAGTTATAGTACAATTTTCTCATATCCAATAAATAACATTAAAAAGTTATTATTAATGTGGGCAGGAGAAATCCAATGGAATCGGTTGAAAAGAAGTTAATCGTAAATTCCGATAAGGGGAATTTATTGAAAGAGTTAGTAAAATCGATGAATGAGTGTGAGCAGTTTTATTTTAGTGTGGCCTTTATTAATTTCAGCGGACTGCAGTTGCTCCTTGATCCTTTAAAAGAGGCGGAGAAAAAGGGCATCCGGGGAAAGATCATTACTTCAACCTATCTTAATTTTACTGACGCAAAGGCATTAGAAAAAATTAGAGAATTTAAGAATGTTGATTTAAAGGTTTTTGTGACGGATAAAGAGATTGGCTTTCATACGAAGGCATACATATTTGAATACCAAGATAGCTACAAAGTGATTATTGGCTCATCCAATATCACCCAAAGTGCTCTTAAAAGCAACATTGAGTGGAATGTTGAAATTATCACCAAGGAGAATGGCAGATTCATTCAGGATGTTTTAAAGGAATATGATTATCTTTGGAACATGAGTGAGGAAGCGGATGAGGATTTTATTAGAAGATATGAGGATTTCCTTAAAAGCTTTAAGAGCACCCAGATATCACATCAATTAATCTATGAGAACAAAAAATATATTGTACAAAACCGGATGCAGAAACGTGCAACTGAAAATTTGGATAGATTGCGGAGTTTTGGGGAGAAAAGGGCGCTTGTCATAGCTGCAACTGGTACCGGTAAAACGTATATGTCGGCATTTGATGTGAAGAATGTGAAACCTAAAAAACTCCTTTTTATTGTTCATCGAGAAGAGATTTTGAAGAAAGCTAAGGATACTTTTGAAATGCTCCTTCCCAATGAAGGACTTACTTTTGGTCTTCTAACAGGTAATCATAAGCAGAAACATGTTGATTATGTGTTTGCCACTATCCAAACCATTTCGAAATGCTATCATGAATTTGAAAATGATGAATTTGATTATTTGATCATTGATGAGGCTCATCATGCGACAAGTCCGACGTATCAAACGGTATTGGACTATTTCAAGCCAAATTTTACTTTAGGAATGACGGCAACGCCGGAACGAAGCGATGGCTATAATGTGTTTGATTTATTTGATAATAATGTGGCACTCGAGGTCCGGTTGCATGAGGCTCTAGAGGACGAGCTGGTTATTCCTTTTCACTACTTTGGCATAACCGATATCGAAGGCATTGATTTGAGTGATGTAGACATTGATGATATCACCGAGATCACTAAGAGGCTTAAGGTGAATGAACGTGTCGATTTTATTATTGAAAAAATGGACTTCTATGGTCATGATGGAGAGAAAAGAAAAGGGCTTGGTTTCTGTGTAAGCATTGAGCATGCACAATATATGGCTAGTGAATTTAATAAAAAGGGCAATAAAAGCGTCTGTTTATACGGGGCTGATCCACCAGAAACACGTGAACGATATATTAATCGCCTAGAAAAGGACGATGACGAATTAGAATTTATTTTTACCGTTGATATTTTTAATGAAGGGGTTGATATTCCCTCTGTCAATACGGTGCTCATGTTGAGGCCAACCAACTCCCCAATTGTGTTTATTCAACAATTGGGAAGAGGATTGCGGAAACATGCTAATAAGGAGTTCTTAACAGTCCTTGATTTTATAGGAAACCATAATAAAACCTTCCTCATTGCATTGGCATTAAATGGCAGCCGTTATTATGATAAGGAAAGCTTAAAGGTAGCGATTGCAACAGGCTTTGCAAACATTCCTGGCTGTACACATATCCAAATGGATAAGATTTCACAAGAGAGAATTTTGGCACAGATTGATAACGAAAACTTCAATTCCATGAAATATTTGAAAGAAGAGTATTTCGAATTTAAGAAACTCAATCAGGGACGAATTCCTTTATTGTTAATGGATTATATGAAATATGACGGGGCACCGGATCCCGTTAAATTCATAGATCGAGAAAAGTCGTACTTGCAATTTGTGGCCAAAGTTGAGAAAGATGATGATTTAAAAGGTCTCTTACAAAATGATGGATTTGAAGGGATTTTAAAAGAGTTATCCAGTAAGCTACCACTTAAAAGGATTTACGAGTTTGTGATCATTCAATATCTTTTGGATCATGAGGAAATAAATTTAATTACTGCAAAAAAGCAGATCGTTAAGATGATTCATCATGTTGATGATGATAGTGTGTCACATGCCTTTGAAACTTTGAATCAAAATTACTATGATAGTGGCCAGCTTAAGAATAAGCCTAAATTAGTTCAATATAGTAATGGTAAACTGAGTAAGACTACAATGTTTATGGGGCTTTTAGAAAATGAGGAATACCGAAAGTTTATTATAGATATTATTCATTACGGAATTTTCCGTTATGAGAAGGAATTCAAAGCAGGATATTATGGTGTTCCACATTTCAAATTATATGAACAATACTCTATGGTAGACGCTGCTTTGTTATCAAATTATCGAAAAATACACAGTTCGTTTAGAGGTTCAGGACTCCTTACGAATGGGATTGAGTATTTCTTGTTTATCGACCTTCATAAAGAAGAGGATATCAAGGAAAGTATTAATTATAATGATAAATTTATTGATGAGCATTATTTTCAATGGCAAACACCCAATAGTACATCCCAAAATACGGATCGAGGGCAAAATATTATTTTTAATGAAAATCGCGGGATCAACCTTCATCTCTTTATAAGGAAGTATCGGGAAATCGACGGGAAAAATGAACCATTTATTTATATTGGAAGAGGAAATACTGTTGAATTTGAAGGTGAGAAGCCGATTACAGTTAAATTAAAATTGGAAAATGAAATACCTTCGACCCTATTTACGGAGTTTACGGAAAAAGTATAGTCTTCTCATCTCGAGAAGACTATTTTTCTTGGATTAATTGTTCTACTGCTGGAACATCAGCCGGCGCCCATTTTAGGGAATCTAAATTTTCTCTTTTTAGCCAAATTAGCTTGGAATGTTCACTTTTTGTAGGAGTTCCTTTGACAACACGACATTTAATTGAGATTAGGTTAATAATAAATGTTTCGTATTCATGGGTAGTGTCGTTAAAAATCTCATTGAATGTTTCGATCTTACAATCTAATTCTTCATCAATTTCCCTCTTTAATGCTGAGTAGATGTCCTCATTGGCTTCTACTTTACCACCAGGAAATTCCCACATATTTGGGATAGACATTTCAGGAGATCTTAGCGCACATAAAATTTCCTTGTGCTCATTTTCGATAATCGCTGCGACGACTTTTACAAGTTTTTTCATGATAGCCCCCAAACTTTCTTCTCTTTGTAATAATACCATTCTTTAGCGGATTTCTAAAATGAGGTTTTGCTATCAGAATCCTAAATTCTTTATTGGAAAAATAACCCTAATGATCTATCATTAGATAAGACCATTATAACTATTAACCAGCTGTGGAATCTTGATAGCAACAAGTGGAACGGGAAAAACAAAAAGAAGAATTTTTATAGAATACTTTATAAGAAATAATTTTCATTAGGGTAGACCTTGGACTTAAAAAAGAAAAGGAAAGATGACCCATTATGAATGTGATTGAAAAGGCACTCCAGATTGCAAGCAAAGCACATGCAAATCAATTTAGAAAACATACGGATATTCCCTATATTACTCATCCTGTCGCAGTTGGAATGATGTTAATGAAGGCAGGATATGGCGATGATCTTGTTGCTGCAGGAATCTTACATGATACGGTAGAAGATACGTCCCTTACATTAGCAGATATTGAACGGGATTTTGGGAGAATAATAGCTAGGATTGTAGAGGGATGCTCTGAACCAGATAAGTCATTGTCCTGGGAGGAAAGAAAAAAGCATACAATCGAGTTTTTAAAGACAGCACCAGAAGAGGTTCGGGCTGTTGCCTGCGCAGATAAATTACATAATATACAGTCTATCATAGAAGATTATAAGCTAATTGGTGAAAGTGTTTGGGAAAGGTTTAACCGCGGGAAAGGTGATCAAGAGTGGTATTATCGAAACGTGGTTGAAAGCCTGGGGTACCAGACAAATATTAGATTATTAGATGAATTAAAAAATGAGGTTGATCAATTGTTTAAACCTAATTAAGTAGGCACTTTAGGAGAGTGGAGGTATTCATATGGATGGCGGATATTACATCGGCTGGGGAACATTATCGTTAATTACAAATAAAACTATACTCTAAATGAATGTTCTTATGATACAAAAAATAAATGTAGTTAGGTAAAGGAGATGGGCCTAAATGTTAGTTACAGAACTAAGGGAAGATGAATTCTTAGAATCAATAAAACTGTCCATGTATGCATTTCAATATAAGGTTGCGGCTTCTGACTTACCTGCTAGGAAGGAAAGGGCGAAAAACCATAAAATTTTAGGAATATGGGATAAGGACATTCTAGCTGCCAAACTTCATATTATTCCATTAACTGTTCATATGAAGGATGATGTTTGGAAGATGGGTGGAATCGCAGGTGTTGCTACATATCCGGAATATCGACGAAACGGTTATGTCAAAACACTCATTCTCGATTCTTTAAAGCACATGCGGGAAAATGCTCAAATCGTATCGCTATTACACCCATTTGATATCTCATTTTATCGGAAATTTGGATGGGAAATATTTAGTGAGCAGAAAAAAATAACGATTGAAAATAAGGACCTAAAGTTTCTCGACAGCCAGCAAGGTTTTATAAAAAGATATTCAAAAGAGACCCATAATGAAGAGATTGAAGAGATTTATAATCAATTTAGCGTTCAATATACCGGAATGCTAAAACGCGAGACCAATTGGTGGAAACATCACGTATATGATGAAGATTCGCAGCTTGCCGTCTATTACCATTCCGAGCACGAGGCTAAAGGGTATATTCTTTACCATGTGAAGGAAAGAAAAATGGATGTGCAGGAGATGGTTGCCTTGGACCAGGAAGCGAGAATCGGGCTATGGAATTTTATTTGCCAGCATGATTCCATGGTTGAAACCGTGACGATGACTCTAGCCAGTCAGGATCCTTTTTCTTATTTTCTGCCGCAACCCAAGGTGAAAACAGAGTTGACCCCTTATTTTATGGCAAGGATCGTTGATGCGGAGGAATGTTTAAAAAGATTTCCTTTTATCCCAGGAAATGAGCTGCTATTCCTTCATCTAGAAGATTCACATGCCCCTTGGAATAATGGAAGCTATTTAATTGGAAATGGCGAAATAAAGGTATTTAAAGAAAAAGCAGGAGGTCAGTGTGTTCATCCGCCTAAAAAAGGGATACGTTTAAACGTCAATTCTCTTTCAGCCATTCTCTTTGGATACAAAAAACCGATGGAGCTTTTTGAATTGGGGTACTTGAAGGGATCCAAGATGGAGATTGAGCGATTCGAAAAAATGATCCCAGCGGTGAAATCAACATTTTTTGACTTTTTCTAATTCACAATTCGGATGCATGCTTTTTTATTACAAGAAAAAGAAAGGGGAGAGGTAATCTTTTCCCCTTACTGTCGATGTCTTATTTTGATTACACAAAAATCATGTACTATATTAAAATCTGAATATAAAAAATTTAAACTTCATATTTGCATAAATAACGATTGCAATAAACAACAGAAAAAGGACTGTCATTCCATTTATCGTATTAAAAACGCTGTCTTTGAAGATTTTGTGGAGGACAAAGAAAATACCAATCCCAATGATTCCCCCTAAAGTATTGGTAATAAGGTCCGTTATATCACTCGCTCCCAGTGCCCACATGTATTGGATTGTCTCATAGAATAAGCTGGTAAAGAAGATGGGTGCAAGCATGTTAAAGAATGATTCTCTGCTTCCAAGCATGCACACAAAAATGCCATAGGGTAGAAAAATCAAGACGTTGATGATGATTTCAAGATCATTGCCCGAAGCTCCGAAAGGAACTAGGTTTAAACTTCTGTCTGTGTGAAGAAGTGCAAGTGGAAATCGAATTTTGAATATAATAACCCATGTTAGTGCTACTAAATATAGAAGGAATAGTCCGATTGTATATTTTTTTGTTTTCATGTGTTGCGACCCTCCCTCACAATCATCCCGTTTATGTTTTTCATTTTTCCTCATCTAGACACACCGTTACGATTACACCATCGATATTATTTCCTGAAATGTCATAAGGGTGATTAGTGGGTATTTCGATGGTAGTTGGTTGGGAAATCTGATAATAAAAAATCATATAGTCCTCTCCATTAACATTAATGGAGATCCTCTTTTTTTCTTTCAGATAATCTAAATATTCTTCCAAAACGAAATTCATTTCTTTCATAATAGCACTATGAGGTACCCCAACATAACGGATATGCCAAGGTTCGTATTTAATTCCTGTCACATCTGTTTTCCCTTCTGGATAACGGAGGATAAACCCATGTTTCCAAGCATTGTTTTCCAGCCATTTCCCTTCGGGTGCATGACTCATTTTCATTTGAGAAGACCCCACATCAAGTGATAAACCTAAATTGTGTTCGCTATACCCTGCTGGCAAAGCATAGTCAGAACCCATTTGCTTATATAGCTCTTCCTGTTCATCAAAGTCCCGAAAACCACTAGAAATTAAAAAATGATGGACCCCGTCTTTCTCAGCTGAAACGGTCATTTTTGAAAATTGATGTGCAATCTCTTCCGATAATTTCATATCACTAGTAAGTAAACCATATCCCGTTATCAATTCATTGTGCCTACTCAGATCAATAATGTCTTTTTTTATACTATCCTGATCAACAGGGTACTGATTGTTTACCAATAGGAGAGTGCCCTGATGAATTTGCTCTTTCGTCACTTCAATCTTTTGAACATCCTCAGTCATTTCTTTCTTTTCTACTCGTTCATTGTAATTTGGGTTATTAATCTCTTTTTCATCTTGGAGAGAGTGATACAAGTAAATACTAGCGAATCCTATTACGATTAAAAAAAACCACTTTTTCATTTTTACGTCCTCCTTGAATGCATGATTCGAGTATAAGCAGGACAATTAAAATAAAAAGTGGGGTAAATCTTAAATTTTTCTTAAATCTATTAACCAGAATTTACATCTACCTATTTTGTTGTGACCGCTTAAAAGAGATGATACAGTTTTTGCCTGTAAATTGGGAAACCTTTTTCCAGTTGAGACTGGTTCCTGCATAGATGCCAAATACATCTATGTCCACCAGTTGTAGATTCACTAAATGATCTTCTCCATTTAGATGTGGTATGTTTATTTACAGTAAATATTCAAGGGGGTAACCGATGAACAAAACAGACCGTTTGTTAGCAATCGTGCTGGAGCTACAACGTAAAGAAGTTGTACGGGCCGAAGATTTGGCGGCCCTATTTGAAATTAGCGTGCGGACCATCTACCGCGACATCCAGGCGCTGAGTGAAGCGGGCGTGCCGATCATAGGAGCCCCTGGGACAGGATATTCCCTGATGGAAGGCTATTTCCTACCGCCGATCAGTTTCACGGTACCAGAAGCCGTGAGCTTACTGATTGGAACGGACTTTATCGAACAAAGATTTGATGATGATTATCGTGTCAAGGCTCAAGATGCCCGCAGTAAAATTGAGGCAATTTTACCGGAGAGCGTACGAAATGAAACATCTCGTGTACGCAAGGTTATGCGTTTGCTCATTTCTGGTAAACAGGTTAAGCAGTCAAAAGAAAAAGAATATCTAGAAAAGATCCGTCAAGCGATATTAGACGAGAGAAAGATCAGCTTTCATTATGTAAAAAGACTTGCAGATTCCGAGGGGGATCGCCATAGTGTTCGTACCGTTGCTCCCTATGGATTGGTGCTCGTCCAAGGATCATGGATGCTCGTGGCCCGGTGTGATCTGCGCCAAGAAATTCGCCATTTCCGCTTGTCCCGAATGACGGAACTCATCGTTCTGGGAGAACGATTTGAATTTCCAACGCACTTTAACTTAAGGGAATATACCCCTCCAGATGATCGACTCTTGCCAGTTCGCCTCCGATTTAACCATGATATCGCAGATAAGGTGAAAGAATCGAACTTTCATTACATAGAGGAAATGGAAGAGCATCAAGATGGATTGCAGGTGGTCTTACGCGTACGTCAACACGACGAATTGGTGCAATGGGTGCTTGGCTGGGGAGCTGCTGCGATTGTATTGGAGCCTGAATCATTACGAAATCGGATTCGTGAGGAAGCCCAAGAAATGTTTAAACGCTACTGACATACTGTTGTCAGTAGCGTCATTTTATAATCGAAGTAAGTAAACCTAAAGGGGTGAGAGATACATCCAAGTCAAGGAAGTTTGGTAGTAGAACCAAATGGTTCAGTTTCTGATTAATTTGGGCCTTTACGGAAACTTCACTGGTTCTAGCCCAAAAAGAAATGATACGATATTGTATCATTTATTATAGGAAGGATGGTATATTGTGAATTTTGCTTCTGTACGCATCATTACCGACGATGTGGATCGTCTTGTCAAATTCTATGAAAAAGTCACGGGTGTTTCGGCGGAACGCCCCGCACCAGTCTTTGCCGAATTCATTCTTCCATCGTGCACCCTTGCAATCGGTCACTCCCAGACGGTGCCACTGTTTGGCATTGGTTCCGCAGTGGCGGCTGACAATCACACTGTCATCATCGAGTTCCGCGTCCACAATGTCGATGCCGAATACGAGCGCTTGAAACCGTTTGTCGACGAGTGGGTAAAGGAACCGACCACGATGCCGTGGGGGAACCGTGCTGTGTTGTTCCGTGATCCCGACGGAAACCTCGTTAACCTCTTCAGTCCTGTGACCGAGGAAGCTATCAAACGGTTCAGCAGAAGGGATTGAAGGACAGTTGGAGTGAGTGAGACCTCAATTATGTGAAGAATTACATTTTAAACAAGTAGATTTGAATTCCACCAAAATAGTTTGACAAACTTGAGTAAATTTATATAATAGTTTTATGGTATTAAAACAATTGGATGATCACCAACGCATTAAGATATTTAATGCGTTGGCCGATGAGAAAAGAATACAGATGATTCGTTTACTATTTCACGAGAGCAATCGCCCTATGTGTTCGGAAATTGGGAGGAGTTTAGGGATCAGTAAGTCAAACGGTTCATATCATTTGAAAATTTTATCCGACGCACAATTAGTACTGATTGAACGTGAAGGTGTGACAAAGTATGTCACGCTAAACAAAGAGATATTTGATTATTATTTACCGGGGTTTTTGGCTACGCTCTGATGTAGCCACTTTTTTTATCCTATAGTCATAAGGTTTTATGACTATAAAACAAAGTGAGAAGGAGAAAAAATATGAAGATGAAAAGTAAAGAAAATGGTCTTATCCTAACCTTGTGTTTCATCGTTTTATCGGGTGTAATGAATTCAATTTTGTTTAATGTGGCACTTGTCGATATGAAAGGAGAACTAGGGGTAACAACTTCTATGATTAGTTGGGTTGTGATTTTATATACTTTGGTCACTGCCTTTGGTTCTATTACTTACAGTAAATTGGCGTCATACTTCCAACTTAAGACCTTATTAATCTTCGGTGTGTGTATCTTCGTGAGTGGTTCCATGATTGGTTCTATAACCAATCAGTATATCTTTGTGATCATTGCAAGGATTATTCAATCTGCTGGAGGCAGTGCTTTCATTGCCTTGTCCATGATTATCGCCAATCAAAATATGACAGCATCTAAAAGAGACCTGGCATTAACGTTAATTAGTGGATGTTTATCATTAGGTTCAGGAATAGGATTTTTGATTGGCGGCACGTTTACTTTCTTATGGGGCTGGCATTCTTTGTTTTTATTGATGTTGTTGGTGGTTCTAACACTCATCGGGTTATTTGTGGTTATGCCTTCCGGGTATGCCAACGGGAAAAAGGTGACTGATCCTTTTGACTTCATCGGGTTATTTTATTTATTGATTTTCGTTGTGTCGTTTATTCTGGGTGTTAAAATGAATGGCTATCTCCTTATCATAACTGCTCTGTCAGTAGTTGGTTTAATGACTCATGGGAACCGAAGAGATTCGGCTCTATTTGTCGATTTATCTGTTTTTGGAAATTTCGCTTTTAACAGATTGCTTGCGATAAGTTTTGTTAATAACGCAGCAATGGTAGGCATTGTGTTTTTATTCCCATTATTAACTGAGCAGCGCTTTCATCATTCAGCCATTGGCACAGGTTTTATTTTGGGTGTGATCTCAATCTTTGCCTTTTTGACAAGCTTCATCGCAAAAAAGAGCCTGCATATCATAAGCAGTAAGCAACTTATTGGATATTCCGTGATCATAGAACTTTTAGGATTCCTGATATTGGCGACTGTCGGTGTAAGACAATCTGTATTCGCAACTCTTGGAGTTTTCTCCATTTATATCGCTTTTACAATGATGACTGTGGCAATCAATATTGAAATCCCACAAACGATAGAAAAGGATAAAAATGCGATGGGTTTAGGAATATATAATCTTATCAACTTTCTGGGCATGTCATTTGGACCTGCCATATCAAGCCGCATTTTAGAATCGTTCTCTCATTTCAGTTATGCTTTCATCTTTTTTGTTATTATTTTAATTTTGTCGATTATTTTATCATTAATAGGATCTAACCAACTATCATCAAAGCATGCGAAATTATAACCTACAGGAGGTGAGAGAAATGAAAAATGATTATGGTTTCACTTTAAGAATTTGTGCTGTTGTTATCATAATTATTTTGGGTATCACAAGTCCATTGGGGTCAAAAACTGTATTAAATATTGATATAGAAAGTAAGTCATTTCCTGAATTAGTAGTCATCTTTAC
>NZ_JAANMZ010000027.1 GCF_011250555.1 Bacillus sp. MM2020_4
CTCAAGATGAGATTTCCCATAGCGCAAGCTAGTAAGAACCCTGAAAGATGATCAGGTTGATAGGTCAGAGGTGGAAGCGTGGCGACATGTGGAGCTGACTGATACTAATCGTTCGAGGACTTAACCAATTGATTATTCGTTTTTACAAACTTCTTCTGCATTATCTAGTTTTGAGGGAATGATTCCTCAGATAATATAGTCTGGTAACAATGGCGAGAAGGTCACACCCGTTCCCATACCGAACACGGAAGTTAAGCTTCTCAGCGCCGATGGTAGTTGGGGCATGCGCCCCTGTGAGAGTAGGACGTTGCCAGGCAAATGAAGGACAATCCAATTGGGTTGTCCTTTTTGACGTTTTATTAGCCCTCATCTTATACAACTTTTGATTTTAAATGAATATAGGTTTCACAACCGTGAAATTTGGAGAAAATCATTAGTAGTGATTCGTTGCATCTACATAAAATTTTCAGTATAATTAAAGTCAAATATAGTCAAAGTCAGATGATGGGAGGTGGGAAGATGAGAAACATCTCCGATATTATTGAAAAATACCTAAAGCAGGTTCTAGAACTAAGTGAGGAGGATCTGGTTGAAATTAAGCGGAGTGAAATCGCAGATAAATTTCAATGTGTGCCTTCACAAATTAATTATGTAATCAATACGCGTTTTACGATTGAAAGAGGATATATAGTTGAGAGTAAACGGGGCGGTGGTGGATATATTCGGATTATAAAGGTTCAATCCCACGATTTGGCCCATTTAATCGATCATTTGATGTCACTCGTTCAAAATCGGATTAGTCAATCAAGTGCCGAGGATGTCATTGTTAGACTTGTTCAAGAAGAGATTATTACAAAGCGTGAGGCGAAGATTATGTTAAGTGTCATTGATCGTTCTGTATTATATATTGATCTTCCATTCCGAGATGAACTAAGAGCAAGAATGCTAAAAGCCATGTTAACTTCTTTAAAATATAAATAATTATCGCAGCCGGAGAGGTGAAAGTATGATTTGCCAAGAATGCAATCAAAGGCCTGCAGCACTTCATTTTACAAAAATCATTAATGGTGAAAAAACAGAAGTGCATCTTTGTGAGAAATGTGCGCAGGAAAAAGGTGAAATGTTTATTTTGAACGGAGAGTCGGGTTTTGCGTTTAATAATTTATTAGCAGGTCTATTGAACATCGACCCCACTTTTCAAAAACCAAGCCAAAGCCCGTTTCATCAGGAGGAAATCCTTCAGTGCACGCAATGTGCTATGACATTTCCACAGTTTTTAGAGGTTGGCCGCTTTGGATGTTCACATTGTTACGAAACCTTTAAGGATCAGTTAAAGCCTGTGTTAAGGCGCCTTCATAGTGGGAACTGGACCCACAATGGGAAAATCCCTAAAAGAATTGGCGGTGGGATTCATCTTCGGAAACAAATTGATGAGCTAAAAGGTGATTTAAAAGAGTCCATCACCCATGAAGAGTTTGAAAAAGCAGCGGAGATACGCGATGAAATACGTACATTAGAGAAAAAATTAGCCGAAAGCGTTGAGGGAGGGGAATAACGTGTCGCTTGAACGTTTTCTAAATCAAGCCGTCAGTTCCTGGATGAGCGAGGAAGGACCTGATTCGGACATTGTCCTTAGTTCCCGCATCCGTTTAGCGCGAAACTTTGAGGACTATAAATTTCCAACTGTTTTTTCACATGAAGAAGCAAAGATGATTATTGTAAATATGGAAGAAATATTAAAAAAAACCCCAGTTCAAAAGTTTGGCCAGATGGAATTGTTAAAAATTGATGAAATGCAGCCTCTTCAGAAAAGGGTATTGGTAGAGAAGCATTTGATTAGCCCAAAGTTGGCTGAGGATTCGCCATACGGTGCCGTTCTATTAACCGAAAACGAAGAAGTTAGTATTATGATTAATGAAGAGGATCATATTCGGATTCAATGCTTATTTCCGGGATTACAATTATCCGAGGCATTGGATGCCGCAAATGTAATCGATGATTGGCTTGAAAGTAATATTCAATTTGCGTTTGATGAAAAGCATGGTTATTTAACAAGTTGTCCGACGAATGTGGGCACAGGTCTTCGTGCATCCGTTATGATGCATTTGCCCGGATTAATCTTAACGCAGAAAATTAATCGAATCATACCTGCTATACACCAATTAGGACTTGTGGTAAGAGGGATTTACGGCGAGGGCAGTGAGGCATTGGGTAATATTTTTCAAATTTCCAATCAAATTACCCTTGGTAAATCAGAAGAGGACATCAGCCGTGATCTGAAGGGTGTCGTCAGCCAGTTAATTTCGCAAGAAAGGTCTGCACGTGAAGCATTACGGAAAACTTCGAACATACAATTAGAAGACAGGGTGTACCGATCATTAGGGGTCTTATCTAATAGCCGGATTATTGAAACAAAAGAAGCGGCAAGATGTTTATCAGATGTAAGGATTGGCATAGATATGGGGTATATAGAAAATATGCCGAAGTCAATTTTAAATGAATTAATGATTTTGACCCAGCCGGGTTTTCTTCAACAATATGCCGGTGGTCCGTTACGGCCATACGAAAGGGATATAAGAAGAGCAACATTAATTAGAGAACGACTAAATATGGAACTTCAAAAATAGGTGAGGAGGAAGAGAATATGATGTTTGGACGTTTTACCGAAAGGGCACAGAAGGTATTGGCATTGGCACAAGAGGAAGCGATTCGACTTGGACATAACAACATTGGGACTGAGCATATTTTGTTAGGGTTAGTTCGCGAGGGTGAAGGAATTGCTGCGAAAGCACTGTATGGGCTTGGATTGGGTTCTGATAAGATCCAAAAAGAAGTAGAAAATTTAATTGGCAAAGGACAAGAAACTTCCCAAACGATTCACTATACTCCTAGAGCGAAAAAGGTTATTGAATTATCAATGGATGAGGCGCGGAAATTAGGCCATTCCTATGTTGGTACGGAGCATATCTTGTTAGGTTTAATCCGTGAAGGTGAAGGGGTTGCCGCCCGGGTACTTAATAATCTTGGTGTCAGCTTGAATAAAGCGCGCCAGCAGGTACTGCAATTATTAGGCAGCAATGAATCCGGTGGTCATCAGGGCGGGGCGTCGGCGAGTGCTAACACACCAACACTTGATGGTCTTGCGAGGGATTTAACGTCTATTGCGCGAGAGGGAAGCTTGGACCCAGTGATCGGACGTAGTAAGGAGATTCAGCGTGTTATTGAGGTGTTAAGCCGTCGAACCAAAAATAATCCTGTATTAATCGGTGAACCGGGGGTAGGGAAAACAGCAATTGCAGAGGGGCTTGCACAGCAAATTGTCAATAATGAAGTCCCGGAGATCCTTCGTGATAAGCGAGTGATGACCCTTGATATGGGAACAGTTGTTGCAGGAACAAAATATCGGGGTGAATTTGAGGATCGCTTGAAAAAGGTCATGGATGAAATCCGCCAAGCGGGAAATATTATTTTATTCATTGATGAGCTGCATACATTAATTGGTGCAGGTGGAGCGGAGGGTGCCATTGATGCCTCCAACATCTTAAAACCGTCCCTTGCCCGCGGTGAGCTGCAATGTATTGGGGCAACAACACTTGATGAATATCGGAAATATATTGAAAAAGACGCCGCGCTAGAACGACGCTTCCAGCCAATTCGCGTCGATGAACCAACAGCTGAGGAATCCATTCAAATTTTAGAAGGCTTGCGTGACCGTTATGAGGCTCACCACCGCGTTTCGATTACCGATGAAGCTATTCAAGCAGCAGTTAAACTTTCAGACCGTTATATTTCCGACAGGTTCCTGCCGGATAAAGCGATTGACTTGATCGATGAAGCGGGATCAAAGGTAAGGCTCCGCTCCTATACAACACCGCCTAATTTAAAGGAATTAGAAGTGAAGCTTGATGAAGTAAGAAAAGAAAAGGATTCAGCTGTTCAAAGTCAGGAGTTTGAAAAAGCAGCTTCATTACGAGATACAGAGCAGCGACTTCGTGAACAACTTGAAGAAACAAAGAAGACATGGAAAGAAAAGCAAGGAAAAGAAAATAATGAGGTAACCGTTGAGGATATTGCAAGTGTAGTATCGAGCTGGACCGGTGTTCCTGTCTCCAAGCTTGCTGAAACGGAAACAGCTAAACTCCTTAATTTAGAAGAGGTACTCCATTCTCGTATTATCGGTCAAGAAGAAGCTGTTATAGCAGTTTCAAAGGCCGTTCGCCGTGCGAGGGCAGGGCTAAAGGATCCAAAACGCCCAATCGGTTCCTTTGTCTTCCTAGGACCTACAGGTGTAGGGAAAACAGAATTGGCACGTGCTTTGGCAGAAGCCATGTTTGGTGATGAGGATGCGATGATTCGGATTGATATGTCTGAATACATGGAGAAGCACTCCACATCTAGACTAGTTGGTTCGCCTCCAGGATATGTTGGTTATGAAGAGGGTGGGCAATTAACGGAAAAAGTCCGCAGAAAACCATACTCTGTCATACTACTGGATGAAATTGAAAAAGCACATCCGGATGTATTTAATATCCTTCTTCAAGTACTTGAGGATGGCCGCCTGACCGATTCAAAAGGCAGAACAGTAGACTTCCGAAATACCGTTCTGATTATGACATCGAATGTTGGTGCAGAACAACTAAAGCGAAATAAATATGTTGGATTTAATATTCAGGATGGTCAACAGGATTACAAGGACATGAAGGGTAAAGTGATGGAAGAGTTGAAGAAGGCCTTCCGTCCGGAATTCTTGAATCGAATTGATGAGATCATTGTCTTCCATGCATTAGAAAGAAAGCACCTAAACGAAATTGTTACTCTGCTTTCTGCACAGTTAATCAACCGCTTGAAAGAGCAAGATATTTCACTTGACTTAACGGATGCAGCAAAAGAGAAGATTTCACAGGAAGGGTATGACCCTGAGTACGGGGCAAGACCACTAAGAAGGGCCATTCAAAAGCATATTGAAGACCGTCTTTCTGAAGAATTATTAAAGGGAACATTATTAACAGGTCAAAATGTTATAATTGATGTGGATCATGGCGAATTTATTGTAAGATTGGCAGAAAAAACAAGCTTAGTAAAATAGCCGAACAAATACCATGAAACAAAGGAAGAGGTACACGTGAATAAAATCAACCCGTGTACCTCTTTTTCCGTTTCTTGAACAACACTAGATATTTTTAATTAGGAAGTGCATAAACAATGGCAAAGAAAAAGACAGTCTATGTTTGTTCCGGATGTGGTCACCATCATGCCAAGTGGCAAGGATTTTGCAATTCCTGTGGTGCGATGAGTACGCTTCAAGAAGAAAATAATGAAAAACAATCGACCGCAACCAAGGTTACAAAGGGGATTGCGTCAGTTAAAAGGTTAACAGATGCTAAATCGCAAAATAGTGATAGAATTATCACCGATATGGGTGAGTTTAATCGGGTAATGGGTGGTGGAATCGTAAGAGATTCTATTACCATTATTACGGCAAAACCGGGTGCGGGAAAGTCTACTCTCCTTTTACAAGTATCCCAAGACCTTGCAGAAAAGGGAAATAAGGTGTTGTATGCTTCGGGAGAAGAGAGTGATAGTCAAATTAAACGCAGGGCCGAACGTATTTTACCAAGGGTGGATCCTAATATCTTTGTACACGCTGATACAAGCTTAAATAATGTGCTGGCATGTATCGAAGAAGTGGACCCCGACTTAATCATTATTGACAGTATTCAAACGTTTGTTCTTGAAGAGTACAATTCAAGACCGGGGTCCCCAACCCAGACAATGGAGTGTGCAAATGAGCTTTTAAAAGTGGCTAAAAGTGCTGCCAGACCACGTGCAGTGATTATGGTTGGCCAAATGACCAAAGATGACGAACTTGCCGGATTAAGAGCATTGGAGCATTTAGTTGATACGGTCTTAATCATTGATGGAGAACAAGGTGAAGAACTAAAGGCCCTTTCAGCAAGTAAAAATCGATACGGCAGCACCGGCGAAATGGGCTTTTTTGCTATGACGGAGTCGGGAATGGTTGGTATAGAGAATCCATCCGAGTTCTTTATGACTCAAAGAGAAGGAGTCGTAAGTGGAAGTGCGTTAACCGTCATTAAAGAAGGTACAAGACCAATAATTGTAGAAATAGAAAGTTTAGTTTCACCAACGTTCACACCTTATCCTTCCCGAATAGGTGAATGTATGCGAAAAGATCAAATTAGCACCTTGACGGCTATTTTGGAACAAAGAGCGAGTCTACAAATGCTCAATCAGAATGTGGTTATTAAGACTACGGGCGGAATTCGCTTGAAAGAGCAATCAAGTAATCTTGCAGCGTTGATGAGTATTGTATCCTCCTATAAAGATAAAGGCATTTCCAATGATACTGTATTTATTGCCGATATTGGTTTAACGGGTGAATTAAAGAAAGTTCCAGCACTTGAGTCTAGAGTAAAGGAATTAGAAAGAATGGGATTTAAGAAAGTGTATGTAGCTAAAAATGCACTAAAAAATCCAAATGGCTTTAAAGAAATCGATGTAATACCTTGTAATACGCTTTCTGAGGTTATTAACAAGGTTTTTAGGGATTACCCCTTCTAAAACGTAAAGGCTGTTTGGTGATAAGTGCGCAGCATATATTGTATAATTGAATTAGCATATATTGTCAGTGAACTTACCGGGGGATTGCAGATGGAAAATAAAAAACTTGGTGAACAATCTATTAGTGATGTATTACAGTTTCTTGCACCTGGTACTCCCTTACGCGAGGGGATTGATAATGTCCTTAGAGCGAACACTGGGGGTCTTATTGTCGTTGGTTATAATGAAAAGGTAAAGAGTATCGTAGATGGCGGCTTTGAAATTAATTGTCCCTTTTCGCCAAGCTTTTTATATGAATTGGCAAAAATGGATGGTGCGATTATCTTAAATGAGTTAGGCAATAAGATCCTTTTTGCGAATGCCCAGCTTGTACCAAACTCAGAAATACCCTCATCCGAAACGGGGATGCGGCACCGCACGGCTGAAAGAGCAGCTAAACAAACAAAAACACTGGTGATTGCCATTTCCCAAAGAAGAAATGTAATTACCTTGTACCAGGGGAATTTTCGCTATGCATTAAGGGACATTGCGGTTATTTTGACAAAGGCCAATCAAGCTATTCAGACTCTTGAAAAATACAAGGCTGTGCTTGAACAAAGTATTACAAATTTAAGTATTTTAGAATTTGAAGAGTCTGTTACCTATAATGACGTTTTACTAGTCCTCCATCGTTTTGAAATGGTCTTAAAGATTAAAAGTGAATTATTGACCTTTCTCCATGAACTGGGGACTGAGGGACGCCTTATTCGCTTGCAAATGAATGAAATCTTAACAGATTTAGAAGAAGAAATGATGCTCATTATGAGAGATTATGCCTTCGAACGGGAGAGTAAGTCTAGGGATGTGCTGCAGAGAATGCAGGCGTTGACATCGAGTGGAACCATCGAGGATGTTGTTTTATTAAAATTATTGGGCTACCTAGGCTATGTCCATCTTGATGAACACAAACCTCCAAGAGGCTACCGAATTTTACATAAGATTCCCAGACTGCCCGCCATTATTATTGAGAATCTTATTAGTTCATTTGGCGAACTGTCAAAGATTATCTCTGCCACAGTAGAGGAACTGGATGATGTCGAAGGTATTGGTGAAGTCCGAGCGAAAAAGATAAAAGAAGGCTTTAAGTTAATTAAAGAGCGGCTATATACAGACCGGCAGCTATAAAAAGTGTTGAAAAAACAAATCTTGTATGCTAAAATGGGAAATTTCAATTTGTTTGACACCAATTTTTACAGATGCTACCCTATGAGGAGTAAGATTTTAACATAACAGATTTATTTCAAACTGTTAACAATTTGGAAAAATAATCACCAATTCAAGGTTTCATTTTTGTGAATATGTTTATAATGTATTAGAGGAGGTGAAGGAATGTTAAAACGAATTGTGCAAGCATGCTTCCTCATTTTGGGAGGAACACTTGGTATATGGTTATTGCCGGAATTGTTCAAATTACTTTCTATGAATAACATTCCGATTATCAATAACTCATATGTTACTGCTATTTTAGGTGCTATTATTTTTTATCTTATTACCTTTTGGGCGGTAGATTATGTCTTCAATTTCATTAAGTGGACCGAAGATTCCTTAGTGAAAATTCCTGTAACAGATGTGCTGTTTGGCAGTGTTGGGTTAATTTTTGGCTTAATCGTGGCCTTTTTAATTGGCTTTGCCCTTAATGCGGTTCAAGTGCCCATTTTAAATGCCGTGGCTCCGATTCTTTTGACACTTTTGTTTGGCTATATGGGCTTTCAAGTAGGCTTTAAAAAGAGGGATGAACTACTAGGTCTTTTTGGTAATCGCGGGAACAAGAAAAAGTCAGGGGATGAGGAAGCGGAAAAGGCAGAAGCCGGTAAAGCTTTGAAGATCTTGGATACGAGCGTAATTATTGACGGGCGCGTCGCAGATATTTGTCAGACAGGCTTTTTGGAAGGAATAATTGTGATTCCACGGTTTGTTCTTGAAGAGCTGCAGCATATCGCAGATTCTTCCGATGTACTGAAACGTAACCGCGGCCGCAGAGGATTAGATATCCTTAATCGGATTCAAAAGGAACTTGCCATCAAGGTAGAAATATATGAGGGCGACTTTGAAGAAATTAGTGAAGTAGATTCGAAGCTTGTGAAGCTGGCCAAGTTAACAAATGGCATTCTTGTAACCAATGATTTTAACTTAAATAAAGTGTGTGAGCTGCAGAATGTTACGGTGTTAAACATCAATGATCTGGCAAATGCCGTGAAGCCGGTTGTCCTTCCAGGTGAAGAATTAACCGTTCAAGTGATCAAAGACGGGAAAGAGTATCATCAGGGCGTTGCCTATTTAGATGACGGAACCATGATCGTTGTCGAGGAAGGCAGGGAATATATGGGCAAGCGGATTGAAGTACTAGTGACAAGTGTGCTTCAGACATCTGCCGGCCGAATGATTTTTGCCAAACCAAAGCTGTTAGAAAAAGCATTATAGATGGATATAGATAGAGAGATTGGGGTTTTACTATGACTTACCAGGTCATTCTCCCGGCGGCGGGGCAGGGAAAAAGAATGGGAGCAGGAAGAAATAAGCTTTTGTTAGAGCTGAATGGTGTACCAGTACTCATCCATACCTTACGGGTGTTCGACGAGGATGAGGAATGCAGTGGCATCATTTTAGCGATTCATCCTCAAGATGAAAGAGAGTTTAAGGCATTGCTTAAAAAGTATCATATCAAGAAGGTAATGAAATTAGTGCCAGGTGGGAAAGAACGGCAGTATAGCATTTTTAATGCCCTTAAAACAGTCAATACCAATGGAATAATCCTTGTTCATGATGCGGCTCGCCCCTTTATTCGCAAGGAACAAATTCACAGACTAACAGATACAACAGAAGAAGCCGGTGCAGCCATTATTGGGGTGCCAGCAAAAGATACGATGAAAAAGGTACAAGAAGGTCTGATTGTGGAAACGGTCGAACGTTCAAGCTTGTGGGCTGTTCAAACCCCGCAAGCTTTTCGTATTTCTTTACTTCAGGAAGCCTATGAGAAAGCGGAAAAGGACCACTTCCTCGGGACGGATGATGCCAGTTTAGTGGAGCGGCTCAATGTTCCTGTTGCTATGGTAGAGGGCGATTATGACAATATCAAACTGACAACACCTGAAGATTTATATTTTGCGGAAGCGATACTGAAAAAGAGAGAAATGGGGTTTTGCTGATGTTTCGAATTGGACAGGGTTTTGATGTTCACCAATTAACAGAAGGGCGTCCGCTAATTATTGGCGGCATTACCATCCCTTATGAAAAAGGTCTTCTAGGCCATTCCGATGCCGATGTATTATTACATACCGTTTCAGATGCCTGTCTTGGGGCAATTGGGGAGGGAGATATCGGCAAGCATTTCCCCGATACTGATCCGAATTTTAAAAATGCTGATTCTGCAAAACTGATGGAGCATGTATGGATGCTCGTTAAAGAGAAGGGGTATGAACTGGTTAATGCTGATTGCACTATTATCGCGCAAAAGCCGAAGATGGCTCCTTATATAGAGCAAATGCGTACCCGAATTGCGGAACTACTCGAGGCGGAACCGGAACAAATTAACGTAAAAGCAACAACGACAGAGAAACTTGGTTTTACCGGTAGAGGAGAGGGCATTGCCTCCCAAGTAGTAGTTTTATTAAAAAAGAAATGATAAAATAATCAAAGAAAAAATTTAACTAAGAAAAGTGTCCAGCTGCAGCGCCTAGGGGCTCGGGGTCATAAGTCAATCCGTCTCGCCGGCTTGTCTAGACTCACGCCCCTGAGCAAGGCGCTTCCGCTTTTCTAACTGGAGGCATTATTACTATGTCAAACGAAGTTCGTGTAAGATATGCGCCAAGTCCAACGGGGCATTTACATATCGGAAACGCCCGTACGGCGCTATTCAATTATTTATTTGCTCGCAGCCAAGGCGGGAAGTTTATTATTCGGATTGAAGATACTGATAAGAAACGGAATATTGCTGGCGGTGAGCAAAGCCAGTTAAAGTATTTAAAATGGCTTGGCATGGATTGGGATGAAAGTGTGGATGTCGGCGGGGAATACGGCCCATACCGTCAATCAGAGCGGAATGACCTATATGAAACCTACTATAATCAATTGTTAGCAGATGGTCATGCCTATAAATGCTATTGTAACGAAGCAGAGCTTGAAGCAGAACGTGAAGCGCAAATGGAACGCGGCGAAACTCCTCACTATTCTGGTAAATGCCGTCATTTAACGGAGGAAGAGCGTCATCAACTTGAACAAGAAGGCCGTGAGCCAAGCATTCGAATGGTTGTACCGGAAGGGAAGACCTATACGTTTGATGATATGGTTAAGGGTCCTGTTTCCTTTGAATCAGAAGGAATGGGTGATTGGGTCATTATTAAAAAGGATGGGACGCCAACCTATAATTTTGCGGTAACGGTTGATGATTATTTAATGAAGATTTCCCATGTGCTTCGCGGTGATGACCATATTTCTAACACACCAAAGCAACTGATGGTTTATGAAGCATTAGGCTGGGAGCCACCGGTCTTTGGGCACATGACGTTGATTGTGAATGAAAGCCGTAAAAAATTAAGTAAGCGGGATGAATCCATTATTCAGTTCATCGAGCAATACGAAGAACTTGGGTACTTACCTGAAGCGTTATTTAACTTTATTACCTTACTAGGCTGGTCACCGGCGGGTGAAGAAGAGCTTTATTCTAAAAATGAGTTTATTGAACTATTCGATGCCAGCCGTCTATCAAAATCGCCGGCATTATTTGATAAACAAAAACTGACGTGGATGAATAACCAATACATGAAAAAGATAGAGGTTGACCGGGTGCTTGAACTTGCACTCCCACACTTAATCAAGGCAGGTCGTGTAAGTGCCAGTCTAACCGACGAAGAGCATCAATGGACTCGCCAATTAGTTGCGCTTTTACAAGAAAAAATGAGCTTCGGTGCAGAAATCATTGGACTATCAGACATGTTCTTTAAAGAGGATGCGGAGTACGAAGAAGACGCAAAGGAAATCTTAGCAGGGGAAACCGTTCCTGAAGTTTTAAAGGCATTTTCTCTTGAACTTGATCAGCTAGAAAGCTTTCAAGCGGATGGCATTAAAGCGGCGATGAAGGCAGTTCAAAAATCCACTGGCCAAAAGGGGAAAAATCTGTTCATGCCGATTCGTGCGGCAGTAACAGGGCAAACGCATGGCCCGGATCTGCCGGAGACGATTGAGCTTTTAGGCAAAAATAAAGTTCAAAATAGAATTCATAAAATTATTAGTTAACATTGAAGACAAAATGTAATATAGTATAAGAAAGTAAATTCATAATCTAAAGCGTAGAAGAGGAAAAGTAGAAAAAGGATGCTTGGAAGAGAGAACCATCACCGGCTGAAAGTGGTTTAAGCCTCTCCTAATTTGAAATGCCCCTCTGAGCCCCATTTCGAAAAGGATCAACACCTGAGTAGATATGGGCGGAACCATCCGTTAACAGTTAGAGTGAGACTTTTTTAGCTAGGGAGCCCTGCTTTCATTAGGAATGCATGGAACAAGCTAATGGGTCTAATCAGAGTGGAACCACGCAGCATGCGTCTCTGTCGATACGACAGGGGCGCTTTTTATTTTATAAAAAAACAAAGGGGGGGAATGGCGATGTTCAAAAAGTTTAAGGAGGACGTCGAGGTTGTTTTTGAACAAGATCCTGCGGCAAGGAGTTATCTAGAAGTTATCTTAACGTATTCAGGCTTACACGCGATTTGGTCACATCGAATTGCACACGCCTTCTTTAATCGTAAATTATTCTTTCTGGCACGAGTCATTTCTCAAGTAAACCGATTTTTTACGGGAATTGAAATCCATCCAGGGGCAAAAATAGGCAGGAGATTTTTTATTGACCACGGTATGGGCGTTGTGATTGGGGAAACGTGTGAAATTGGGGATAATGTAACTATATACCAAGGAGTGACGCTCGGTGGTACGGGGAAAGAAAAAGGGAAACGGCATCCGACGATTAAAGACAATGTCCTAATTGCCACTGGGGCAAAGGTGCTGGGGTCGATTACCATTGGTGAAAATTCAAAAATAGGCGGCGGGTCAGTGGTCTTAAAGGAGGTCCCTCCAAATTCGACGGTAGTGGGCATTCCAGGCAGGGTCGTGATTCAGGACGGAAAACGAATTAATAAAGATTTAAACCATTGCGACCTGCCGGATCCGGTAGCTGATCGCTTAAAAGAAATCCAGGCAGAGCTAAACCTGCTACGAGAAGAACTGTTTGAATTAAAAGAGGAAGGAATTAAAGTTAATGGCCATTCAAATTTATAATACACTTACAAGAAAAAAGGAAACCTTCATCCCGTTAGAAGAAGGAAAGGTAAAAATGTATGTCTGCGGGCCGACTGTCTATAATTATATTCATATCGGTAATGCCCGTCCGGCGATTACTTTTGATACGGTTCGCCGCTACTTGGAGTACCGCGGCTTTGATGTCCAATATGTCTCGAACTTTACGGATGTTGATGATAAATTGATCCGTGCCGCCCAGCAGTTAGGGGTAGATGTCCCAACGATTGCTGACCGCTTCATCAATGCCTACTTTGAAGATGTTTCCGCTTTAGGCTGTGAAAAAGCGGATGTTCATCCACGGGTAATGGAAAACATGGATATCATTATCGATTTCATTCAGCAATTAGTTGAAAAAGGCTATGCTTATGAATCAGAAGGTGATGTTTACTATCGGACACGAAGCTTTGAAGGATACGGTAAGCTTTCCCATCAATCGATTGATGATCTGCAAGTTGGAGCAAGGATTGAAGTCGGTGACAGGAAACAGGATGATTTGGACTTTGCCTTATGGAAAGCGGCGAAAGAAGGGGAAATCTTCTGGGATAGCCCTTGGGGGCCTGGACGGCCTGGTTGGCATATCGAGTGCTCAGCAATGGCAAAAAAGTATCTGGGGGAAACGATTGATATCCATGCGGGCGGTCAAGATTTAACTTTCCCGCACCACGAAAACGAAATTGCCCAATCAGAAGCCCTATCCGGAAAATTATTTTCCCGTTATTGGATGCATAACGGCTATATCAATATTGATAATGAAAAGATGTCAAAATCACTGGGTAATTTCGTGTTAGTGCATGATATTATTAAACGGCATAACCCGCAAGTATTGCGCTTCTTTATCCTATCCGTTCATTATCGTAATCCGATTAATTATAGTGAGGAATTATTGGAGAACACAAAGGCGGCCTATGAACGTTTAACTACTTCATACCAAAATTTAAAACACCGGAAAGAAGCCAGCACAGATTTAACCAGTAATAATCAAGAGTGGCTGGATAAAATCGCTGCCTTACAGGAATCATTTATTGAGGCAATGGATGACGACTTTAATACTGCCTTAGCTATTTCGGTATTATTTGAGCTTTCAAAGCAGGCCAATTATTATCTATTAGAAAAAAATACAGCGGTGGAGGTCATTGATGCCTTTACAAATCAATTTGAAGAGCTTTTCCGTGTGCTCGGGCTAACCATTGGCAGTGAAGAAATGGTGGACGATGAAATTGACGCATTGATTGAAAAGCGGAATCAAGCACGAAAGGATCGAAATTTCCAGCTGTCTGATCAAATCAGGGATCAGCTGAAGGAAATGAATATTATATTAGAAGACACCGCGCAAGGCACAAGGTGGAAAAGAGGCTAATTCATGCTGAATTATGAAAACAACATCAATGCCAAACAATTGAATAGTCTCGCCTTGGCCTACATGGGCGATGCGGTCTTTGAGTCATATGTGAGGCGGCACCTTCTCTATAACGGTAAGGTAAGACCAAATCAATTGCACCGTTTAGCGACAACGTATGTCTCCGCGAAGGCCCAGTGCCAAGTTCTTTTTAAACTGATGGATCACCAGGTTTTAAACGAAGAGGAATTAGCAGTGGTGATGCGTGGCAGAAATGCAAAGTCAGGCACGGTTCCGAAAAATACCGATGTTCAGACGTATCGTTACAGCACAGCTTTTGAGGCATTAATGGGCTATTTATTTTTGGAAGAGAAGAAAGAGCGCTTAGAAGAGCTCGTGGAGAAGGCGTTTTTATATGTTGAGGAACAGAAAGGAGGAACAGTACTGTGAATGAGGACTATATCGTTGGAAAAAATCCCGTTATTGAGGCGCTTAAATCAGAGCGGGATATTAATAAAATTTTAATTGCAGAAGGTTCACAGCGTGGTCAAATGCAACAGATTACGCAATTGGCAAAAGAAGCCCATGTCATTGTCCAATATGTCCCAAAGAAAAAGATTGATCAAATCAGTGATCAAAATCATCAAGGCGTCTTAGCCTATGTTGCTGCCTATCAATATGCAGAAATGGATGATTTATTCGCGGCAGCCGAAAAGAAGAATGAAGCACCTTTCTTTTTGTTGCTGGATGAAATTGAGGATCCGCATAACCTTGGATCGATTATGCGGACAGCAGACGCTGTCGGAGCACACGGCATCATTATTCCAAAGAGAAGGGCTGTTGGTTTAACGGCAACAGTTGCGAAGGCCTCAACAGGTGCGATTGAGTATATACCAGTTGTCCGGGTAACAAATATGGCGCGGACGATCGATGAGTTAAAAGAACGAGGCGTTTGGATTGCTGGTACTGATGCAAAAGGAAAGGAAGATTACCGGCAGCTGGATGGAACACTTCCACTTGGTTTAGTGATCGGCAGTGAGGGAAAAGGAATGGGTCGGCTAATTCGTGATAAATGTGATTTTCTGATTCAAATGCCGATGGTCGGGAAAGTGACCTCGTTAAATGCTTCAGTTGCTGCATCCTTACTCATGTATGAGGTTTATCGAAAACGGCACCCGCTTGCGAGGTAGTATATATGGATATCCTCCTTGTTGACGGGTATAACATTATTGGTGCCTGGCCGGAGCTAAGGGCATTAAAGGAGCGGGATTTACCTGCCGCAAGGGATCGGTTAGTGGAAAGAATGGCCGAATATCAAGCCTTTTCTGGTTACCGTGTCATTGTTGTATTTGATGCTTACTTTGTGCAAGGAACAGAGCAAAAATATAAAAATCATAAAGTTGAGGTCATCTTTACGAAAGAAAATGAAACAGCAGATGAGCGGATTGAAAAAATGGCTATTAGTCTAAACAATCGAAGGACACAAATCCATGTGGCTACATCCGATTTTACAGAGCAATGGGCCATTTTTGGACAAGGGGCCCTACGCAAATCCGCTCGTGAACTGCTTCTGGAAATGTCATCGATCGAAAAAGGAATTGAAAAGAAAGTAAAAAAGATCCAGGAGAAGAAACCCGTTTCCAAAATCCCGATTAGCGATGAAATGGCAGAAATTTTTGAAAAATGGCGCAGAGGGCAGAAATAGGCATCGACTTCAATATATATCTACTGTATACTAGTAATATCTATGCATGTTCGGTGGAGGGGATCTACTTTGAGTACAGACTTCGGGACTAGGATCAACGAACACTTTTTCGTAATGGAAGATGAAGAAATTGTCGATTTGGTGCACCAAGGTGATAGTGAAGCGCTTGATTATTTAATCCATAAGTATCGTAATTTTGTGCGTGCGAAAGCAAGATCCTATTTTTTAATTGGGGCAGATAAAGAGGATATCGTCCAGGAAGGGATGATTGGTCTTTACAAGGCGATCCGTGACTTTCGTGAGGACAAGCTTACCTCATTCAAGGCATTTGCTGAACTATGCATCACAAGGCAAATTATCACGGCAATTAAGACGGCAACACGGCAAAAGCATATTCCGCTGAATTCCTATGTATCCTTGGACAAGCCTATTTATGACGAGGAGTCTGACCGAACGTTGATGGATGTATTGTCGGGCACTAAAGTTCTGGATCCGGAAGAGCTAATTATCAATCAAGAGGAATTTGACCATATAGAAGTCAAGATGACTGAATTACTAAGTGATTTAGAACGGAAAGTATTGGCGCTCTATTTAGATGGCCAATCCTATCAGGAGATTTCTGAAGAGCTTAATCGTCATGTGAAATCCATTGATAATGCCTTGCAACGAGTAAAAAGAAAGCTAGAACGCTACCTGGAAATTCGAGAATTCTCATTCTGATTTTTAACGAGATATATGTCATAAGTATGAATCCGCTCTCAGTGGATATTGACAATAATTAGGTGTCGTGTTACATTTTTAGGGATTGAAGGTGTCGAATATGAGCAAAAAAATTATCCTGGCCTGCGTTGATTGCGGCTCGCGAAATTATTCGACCGTAGGCAAGCAGGAGCAGACAGAAAGATTGGAAATAAAGAAATTCTGCAAAACTTGCGCAACCCACACCATCCACCGGGAAACAAAATAATGATAATTGGTACTAGCAAAAGCGACTTAAGATAGTTGGGGGTTACGACGAATGAAACGCATAAAGAAGTTCTTCAGTGATATTATCCGTGAAATGAGAAAGGTAAGTTGGCCAAAACGCGGTGAACTAACTCGCTCTACCGTTACTGTTTTATCAACAGTTGTTTTTTTTGGAGTGTTCTTTGCTGTTCTCGATTTAGGGATTTCAAAATTGATTCGCTTAATTCTTGAATAATTCGTTATCATTCATGGTATAATGGTAATCAATAAAGGAAATTTCAGCTAAAAGCCCGTTTTGACGGGTTTTTTATTTTTGAATATATTAGATTTCCGATTAAAATACAGGGAGGGACGGACATTTAGTCCTCTTATATGGAAAAAAATTGGTATGTAGTCCATACGTACTCAGGTTATGAAAATAAAGTGAAGGCAAATTTAGAAAAACGGGTAGAATCAATGGGCATGGCGGATAAAATCTTCCGTGTTGTTGTACCAGAGGAAGAAGAAACTGAAATCAAAAATGGCAAGAAAAAGGTTGTAAAACGAAAAGTTTTCCCTGGTTATGTGTTAGTGGAAATTGTCATGACAGATGATTCCTGGTATGTCGTACGAAATACACCTGGTGTAACGGGATTCGTTGGCTCATCAGGTTCTGGTTCTAAGCCGACGCCGTTGCTTCCAGAAGAAGTGACTCATTTACTGAAGCGCATGGGCGTAGAAGAGAAACGAATCGATATCGACTATGAAATTGGTGAAACAGTCCGCGTAAAAGAAGGTCCGTTTGCGAACTTTACTGGGTCTGTTGAAGAGATGGACAAGGATAAAGCTAAGCTTAAAGTTTTAGTCAATATGTTTGGCCGTGATACACCGGTAGAACTCGAATTTACACAAATTGAGAAACTTTAAATAGAAAAGCAGAAGCGCCTTGATCAGGGACGATTTCAAAGAAAAAATATCTTATATTGTAAAAAAACTTGAAATCATTTTTAAATAATGTTACTATTTCATAGGTCAGTATGTCTCCAATGAGAGACTAGACTAATGTTTAAGTTCTTTATGATTAGTATATAAAGACAGATGCCTGAGTGGGAGGGTTCCTAAGGATCCAATTACCACATCACGGACTTTAAGGAGGTGTGTCTCGTGGCTAAAAAAGTAATTAAAGTCGTTAAATTACAAATTCCTGCTGGTAAAGCAAACCCAGCGCCGCCAGTTGGTCCTGCATTAGGTCAAGCCGGTGTTAACATCATGGGATTCTGTAAAGAATTTAACGCTCGTACAGCAGATCAAGCTGGATTGATCATTCCTGTTGAAATCACGGTTTTTGAAGACCGTTCATTTACATTTATTACGAAAACTCCTCCTGCTGCCGTTTTATTGAAAGTAGCAGCTGGAATTCAGTCAGGTTCTGGTGAACCTAACCGTAATAAAGTAGCAACAGTAAAACGTGATACAGTACGCGAGATTGCGGAACAAAAAATGCCTGACCTAAACGCAGCAAGCGTTGAAGCAGCAATGCGCATGGTTGAAGGTACTGCACGCAGCATGGGTATTGTTATCGAAGACTAATCCGTGTAACTGTTTGTAATGAGTGAGGTTGCGTGATTGCGCAACCTTTATTCGTGGGAGGTAACATTCCGCTAAAACCACAATCTAGGAGGAAATAAACATGGCTAAAAAAGGTAAAAAGTATTTAGAAGCTTCTAAGCTTGTAGATCGTTTAAAAGCATACCCTATTGCAGAAGCAATTGATCTTGCTAAGAAAACAAACTACACAAAATTTGATGCAACTCTTGAAGTAGCTTTCCGTTTAGGCGTTGACCCTAAGAAAGCTGACCAACAAATCCGTGGTGCAGTTGTACTTCCAAACGGAACTGGTAAAACTCAACGCGTTTTAGTATTCGCGAAGGGTGAGAAAGTGAAAGAAGCAGAAGCAGCTGGCGCTGATTATGTAGGAGATTCTGAATACATTAACAAAATCCAACAAGGTTGGTTTGACTTTGATGTAATCGTCGCAACTCCTGATATGATGGGTGAAGTTGGTAAACTTGGTCGTGTGTTAGGCCCTAAAGGCTTAATGCCAAACCCTAAAACAGGTACAGTTACATTTGATGTAACTCGTGCTATTAACGAAATCAAAGCAGGTAAAGTTGAATACCGTGTTGACAAGTCAGGTAACATCCACGTGCCAATCGGTAAAGCATCTTTCGAAAACGAAAAGCTTGTTGAAAACTTCAACACTATTTTTGAAACGATGGTAAAAGTGAAACCTTCAGCTGCAAAAGGTACCTACATGAAGAACGTTACTGTTGCTTCAACAATGGGACCTGGTGTGAAGGTAGATCCTTCATCTGTTACAGTTAAATAAATTTTTCCAATTGACAAAACAAAGTAGATTTACTATAATCAATTTTGTTGTTTAAATAAAAAACATTTGTACTGTAGACAGCAGGTGCCAAAAGGCTTAATGTCCTGCCGAGGTGTAGCGAATAGAATCAGCTGAGTAAATTAGCTGTTGTATCCTGCCTCCATGTCTAGAACGATGTGGAGGCATTTACATGCCTGGTATAAATGTAGATAATCTACAGGAGGTGTAAAGATGAGCAGTGCAATCGAAGTAAAAAAACAGATCGTTGACGAAATCACTGGTAAGTTAAAGAATAGTGTATCAACTATTGTTGTTGATTACCGTGGCCTTTCAGTTGCTGAAGTAACTGAACTACGTAAACAACTTCGCGAAGCAGGCGTTGAATTTAAAGTTTATAAAAACTCAATGGCACGCCGTGCCGCTGAAGCAGCTGAACTTTCTGGTTTAAACGAGGCTTTAACAGGTCCGAACGCCATTGCGTTCAGTACTGAAGATGTAGTAGCACCAGCTAAAATCTTAAATGACTTTGCGAAAAAACACGAAGCACTTGAACTTAAAGCAGGTGTAATCGAAGGAAATGTCGCAACAGTAGAAGAGATTAAAGCTCTTGCAGACCTACCATCACGCGAAGGCTTGCTTTCTATGCTACTCAGCGTACTACAAGCTCCAATTCGCAATCTTGCTCTTGCTGCAAAAGCAGTGGCAGATCAAAAAGAAGAACAAGGCGCGTAAGTTAACAGAAAAGCTGAAGCTGGACTACACTTACATCCTAACAAAATAAATGGAACCAAAAATAAGGAGGAAACTTAATCATGACTAAAGAACAAATCATTGAAGCAGTTAAATCTATGACTGTTTTAGAACTTAACGATCTTGTAAAAGCAATCGAAGAAGAATTCGGCGTAACTGCTGCTGCTCCTGTAGCAATGGTAGGCGGAGCTGGTGCTGCTGCTGTTGAAGAGCAAACTGAATTTGATGTAATCCTAGCTAGCGCTGGCGATCAAAAAATCAAAGTTATCAAAGTGGTTCGTGAAATCACTGGTCTTGGCCTTAAAGAAGCAAAAGAACTTGTTGACAATACTCCAAAAGCTGTTAAAGAAGGCGTTTCTAAAGAAGATGCTGAAGCAATCAAAGCTAAGCTTGATGAAGTTGGAGCTAACGTTGAAGTTAAGTAATTAATAATAGAAAAGCTCGCTGAATAAGCGAGCTTTTTTTGGATTTAATTATGAAAGTTGAAAATCCTCAGGTTATCTTCAATTATTTTCTCCTCAGGAGGTGAGTCAGATGACTGAACACTACTATTCTCGAACACAGAAGGTTGAAAGTAATCCGATACTTTGGGATTACACCTTAAAAAGCCATCTATTTCGCTTTAAAACCGATAACGGTGTTTTTTCAAAAAGAGAAGTAGATTTTGGCTCACGTTTACTTATAGAGTCTTTTGTGATGCCGGATGCGGAAGGATTTGTGCTTGATGTAGGCTGCGGCTATGGCCCGATTGGTTTATCGATTGCAAAAGACAATCCAAGGTGTACGGTGCATATGGTTGATGTAAATGAACGAGCCATCCAATTAGCAAGTGAAAATGCATCGCTAAATCGAATTGAAAATGTTGAAATCTATGAAAGTGATCGGTTGTTATCTGTTAAAGGAAATAACTTCGCTGCCATAGTAACAAATCCACCGATTAGGGCAGGAAAAAAGACGGTTCATGATATTTTTGAACAAAGCTACGAACATCTTGTTCCATCAGGCGCTCTTTGGGTTGTTATTCAAAAAAAACAAGGCGCACCATCTACACTGGAAAAATTAAGATCACTATTCTCTGAAGTTGAGACTATTAACAAATCGAAGGGCTATTTTATTATAAAGGCAATAAAGTAGTTGACTCGAAATGTCCGTTGTGGTAGCATTATAAAATGCCATCATAATAATTTCCGTATTATTCCTAAAAATACTTATTTTTAAGTATAAAAATGGAATTTGAAGGAAATGATGACAAAATAATAGTCGAAATGTGAAAATGTGGTTTTTGGGTAAAAAACCCTTTTTCTTTTTGTCTAATAGGATGGACCTAAAGGTTCTCCTGATAGACGTTAATAGATTTATTAAATAACGCTTGATTTGAGGGGTGAATCAGTTGACAGGTCAACTAGTTCAGTATGGACGACACCGCCAACGAAGAAGTTACGCACGAATCAGTGAAGTTTTAGAATTACCAAATCTTATTGAAATCCAAACCTCTTCATATCAATGGTTTCTGGATGAGGGATTACGTGAAATGTTCCAGGATATTTCACCAATTGAAGACTTTACTGGTAACCTATCACTAGAATTTATTGATTACAGTCTTGGCGATCCAAAATATTCTGTTGAAGAAACAAAAGAACGGGACGTTACATATTCAGCTCCACTACGTGTAAAAGTACGTCTTGTAAACAAAGAAACAGGCGAAGTAAAAGATCAAGATGTGTTTATGGGTGATTTTCCGCTTATGACGGAAACAGGTACGTTTGTCATCAATGGGGCAGAACGTGTCATCGTTTCTCAATTAGTGCGTTCACCGAGCGTTTACTTCAGTGGAAAACTTGATAAAAATGGCAAGAAGGGCTTCACGGCTACTGTCATTCCGAACCGCGGCGCTTGGCTTGAATACGAAACAGATGCCAAAGATGTCGTATATGTGAGAATAGATCGTACTCGGAAACTGCCCGTTACGGTTCTTTTGCGTGCACTTGGTTTCGGTTCTGATCAAGAAATCATTGATTTGATTGGGGATAACGAGTATATCCGTAATACACTTGAGAAGGACAACACAGAAGGTGTCGACAAAGCGCTTTTGGAAATTTATGAGCGACTTCGTCCGGGCGAACCGCCAACCGTTGATAATGCAAAGAGCTTATTAGTATCTCGTTTCTTTGATCCTAAACGTTATGATCTAGCAAATGTAGGACGCTATAAAATTAATAAAAAGCTTCATATTAAGAATCGCTTATTTAATCAGCGCTTAGCGGAGTCACTTGCAGACCCTGAAACGGGTGAAATTATTGCTGAAAAAGGGACACTCCTTGATAGAAGAAACCTCGACAGAATTTTGCCGGCACTTGAAAAGAATATCAATTTCAAAGGCTTTAATCCTGTTGGTGGAGTTGTAGAGGATGAAGTAATCCTTCAAACTATAAAAATCTATGCTCCTGGCGATGAAAATGAAAAGGTCATTAATGTATTGGGTAATGCTTATGTGGAAGAACCGATTAAAAATATTACTTCGGCAGATATCATTGCATCAATCAGCTACTTTTTCAACTTGTTACATGGAGTAGGCGATACCGATGATATCGATCACTTAGGTAACAGACGTCTTCGCTCTGTAGGTGAATTGCTGCAGAATCAATTCCGTATTGGGTTATCCCGGATGGAACGTGTGGTTCGTGAAAGAATGTCGATTCAAGACACAGCTACCATTACACCACAGCAATTGATTAATATTCGTCCGGTTATCGCTTCCATCAAAGAATTCTTTGGAAGCTCTCAATTATCACAGTTCATGGATCAAACCAACCCGCTTGCTGAATTAACACACAAGCGCCGTCTTTCTGCACTTGGACCTGGTGGTTTAACACGTGAACGTGCCGGGATGGAAGTACGTGACGTTCACTATTCCCACTATGGCCGTATGTGTCCGATTGAAACACCGGAAGGTCCAAACATTGGCTTAATTAACTCATTATCATCTTACGCAAAAGTAAACCGATTTGGTTTTATTGAAACTCCATATCGCCGGGTAGATCCGGATACTGGTAGAGTAACGAGCCGAATTGACTACTTAACAGCTGATGAAGAAGATAACTATGTGGTAGCGCAGGCGAACTCTCGTCTGGGTGACGATGGTACCTTCTTGGATGATGAAGTTGTTGCACGTTTTCGTGGTGAAAACACGGTTGTAAACCGTGACAGGATTGACTACATGGATGTATCGCCGAAGCAGGTTGTTTCTGCAGCGACAGCATGTATTCCGTTCCTAGAAAATGATGACTCTAACCGTGCCTTGATGGGTGCGAACATGCAGCGTCAGGCAGTACCGTTAATGCAGCCAGAAGCACCAAGAGTTGGAACTGGTATGGAATATGTATCAGGTAAAGACTCGGGAGCAGCGGTTATTTGTAAACATGATGGTATTGTCGAACATGTAGAGGCCCGCGAAGTATGGGTTCGTGAAATGAAAGAAGTGGATGGCCAAGAGGTTAAGGGCAATCTTAAAAAATATCGATTGTTAAAGTTTATCCGTTCCAACCAAGGTACCTGCTATAATCAACGTCCAATCGTTGCCGTTGGGAATCGGGTGAAAAAGGGCGAGATTCTTGCTGATGGTCCATCAATGGAGCTAGGTGAATTAGCCCTTGGACGTAACGTTCTTGTTGCCTTTATGACATGGGACGGCTATAACTATGAAGATGCCATCATTATGAGTGAACGTCTTGTTAAAGACGATGTTTATACATCCATTCATATTGAGGAATATGAATCAGAATCTCGTGATACAAAACTAGGACCTGAGGAAATTACCCGTGATATTCCAAACGTCGGTGAAGATGCCCTTCGTAATTTGGATGAGCGTGGGATTATCCGCACTGGTGCTGAAGTAAAAGACGGTGACCTTCTTGTTGGTAAAGTAACGCCTAAGGGTGTAACGGAATTAACGGCTGAAGAACGTCTCCTCCATGCGATTTTTGGAGAAAAGGCTCGTGAAGTCCGTGATACATCACTGCGCGTTCCACACGGCGGTGGCGGGATCATTCATGATGTTAAAGTCTTTAATCGTGAAGATGGTGACGAACTTCCGCCAGGAGTAAACCAACTTGTTCGTGTCTATATCGTTCAAAAACGTAAGATTCATCAAGGGGATAAGATGGCAGGACGCCACGGTAACAAAGGGGTTATCTCCCGCATTTTGCCTGAGGAAGATATGCCGTATTTACCAGATGGTACACCTGTTGATATCATGTTAAATCCTTTAGGGGTTCCATCACGGATGAACATCGGTCAGGTTCTTGAGCTCCATTTAGGTATGGCTGCAAGATATCTTGGTATTCATGTTGCTACACCGGTATTTGACGGTGCGCGTGAGGAAGATGTTTGGGGAACGATTGAAGAAGCAGGTATGGCACGCGATGCAAAAACCGTGCTTTATGATGGACGTTCCGGAGAACCATTTGATAACCGTGTTTCTGTTGGGGTTATGTACATGATCAAACTTGCTCACATGGTTGATGATAAATTGCATGCCCGTTCAACTGGACCTTATTCACTTGTTACGCAGCAGCCACTTGGCGGTAAAGCTCAATTTGGCGGACAGCGTTTTGGTGAGATGGAAGTTTGGGCCTTGGAGGCATACGGTGCAGCATACACACTACAAGAAATTCTAACCGTGAAATCGGATGACGTAGTTGGCCGTGTGAAAACATATGAAGCCATTGTCAAAGGTGAAAATGTCCCTGAACCAGGTGTTCCTGAGTCATTCAAAGTGTTAATTAAAGAACTTCAAAGTCTTGGAATGGATGTAAAAATTCTTTCCGGTGACGAGGAAGAAATTGAAATGCGCGATATGGAAGATGAGGATGACTTACAGCAAGTCGACACATTAAATATCGCCCCTGAGACACAAAACCTTGAATCTGAAAAAGTTGGTTCGAAAGAGTAAATATTCATCTTTTCCTAAGCGTACGCTGGGCCGTACGCTTGGGGATTAAAGAACGCAATAAGGGTAAAACCTGGAGATCAAAAGGGAGGTAGGCCCCTTGCTGGACGTTAATAATTTTGAGTATATGAAAATTGGCCTTGCTTCACCGGATAAAATCCGTTCATGGTCATTCGGAGAAGTGAAAAAGCCAGAAACCATTAACTATCGTACATTAAAACCTGAAAAAGACGGCTTATTCTGTGAGCGAATTTTCGGTCCGACTAAGGATTGGGAATGTCATTGTGGAAAGTACAAACGCGTCCGTTATAAAGGTGTTGTTTGTGACCGCTGTGGTGTTGAAGTAACACGTGCAAAGGTTCGCCGTGAACGTATGGGTCATATCGAACTTGCTGCACCTGTTTCACATATTTGGTATTTTAAAGGGATTCCAAGCCGGATGGGTCTTGTTTTAGACATGTCCCCACGTGCATTGGAGGAAGTTATTTATTTTGCTTCCTATGTTGTCACGGAGTCAGGTGATACTGCTCTTGATAGGAAACAACTTTTATCCGAGAAAGAATATCGTGCCTATCGTGAAAAGTACGGAAATAAATTCCAAGCTGCCATGGGTGCTGAAGCCATTAAAAAGCTTCTTTCCGATATCGATTTAAACAAAGAAGTCGACGGTTTAAAAGAGGAATTAAAAACAGCCCAAGGTCAGCGTCGTACTCGTGCGATTAAACGCCTTGAAGTGCTAGAGGCATTCCGTAATTCAGGAAACGAGCCATCATGGATGATTCTTGATGTACTGCCTGTCATCCCTCCGGAACTTCGTCCAATGGTTCAATTGGATGGAGGAAGATTTGCGACATCCGACCTAAACGATCTTTATCGCCGTGTGATCAACCGGAACAACCGCTTAAAGCGTTTGTTAGACCTTGGTGCACCAAGTATTATCGTACAAAATGAAAAACGGATGCTTCAAGAAGCAGTAGATGCCTTGATTGATAATGGCCGCCGTGGCCGTCCTGTTACAGGTCCTGGTAACCGTCCGCTAAAATCACTTTCACATATGTTAAAAGGAAAACAAGGGCGTTTCCGTCAAAACTTACTAGGGAAGCGGGTTGACTATTCCGGCCGTTCCGTTATTGTAGTAGGTCCGAATTTAAAAATGTACCAATGTGGCCTTCCAAAAGAAATGGCGTTGGAATTATTCAAGCCATTTGTTATGAAAGAGCTTGTTGAAAAAGGATTAGCGCACAACATTAAATCTGCAAAACGCAAGATTGAACGGGTATCTCCAGATGTTTGGGACGTACTTGAAGATGTAATCAGAGAGCATCCGGTTTTACTAAACCGTGCCCCTACATTGCATAGATTAGGGATTCAGGCATTTGAACCAACACTTGTTGAAGGTCGGGCAATCCGACTCCACCCTCTTGTATGTACAGCATACAACGCGGACTTCGACGGTGACCAAATGGCCGTTCACGTGCCGTTATCATCAGAAGCACAAGCGGAAGCTCGTCTTTTGATGCTTGCAGCACAAAATATTTTGAATCCTAAAGATGGAAAGCCGGTTGTTACTCCATCTCAGGATATGGTACTAGGTAACTATTACTTGACCTTAGAGCGTGAAGGCACTGTCGGTGAAGGGATGATTTTTAAAGATACAAGTGAAGCCATCCTTGCCTATCAAAATGGATACGTACATTATCATACACGTGTCGCTGTTCATGCCGGTTCATTAGGAAATGAAACTTTTACTGAAGAACAAAATAATAAGCTATTAATCACAACGGTTGGAAAGCTTATTTTTAATGAAATTCTTCCAAAGTCATTCCCATATATCAATGAACCAACAAGACATAATCTAGAAGTCGAAACACCTGAAAAGTATTTCGTTGAAAAAGGCGAAGACATTAAGGCGAAGATTAAAGAAATGCCATTGATCGATCCGTTTAAAAAGAAAATCCTTGGAAATATCATTGCAGAGGTATTTAAACGTTTCAAAATTACCGAAACGTCTAAAATGCTTGACCGGATGAAGGACTTAGGATTTAAGCATTCTACAAAGGCTGGTATTACCGTTGGTGTAGCTGACATCGTCGTACTAGGAGAAAAGCAGCAAATTCTCCATGATGCCCAAGGTAAAGTAGATAATGTAATGAAGCAATTCAGACGTGGTTTGATTACCGAGGATGAGCGTTACGATCGCGTTATTGCCATCTGGAGTGCGGCTAAAGACACCATTCAAGGAAAACTAATGAAGTCCTTGAACAAAACAAATCCAATCTTTATGATGAGTGATTCCGGTGCTCGTGGTAACGCCTCTAACTTTACGCAGCTTGCAGGTATGCGTGGTTTGATGGCCAACCCGGCTGGACGGATCATTGAATTACCGATCAAATCAAGTTTCCGTGAAGGTTTAACCGTATTAGAGTACTTTATCTCGACACACGGTGCTCGTAAAGGTCTTGCCGATACTGCACTTAAAACAGCCGATTCCGGATACTTGACCCGTCGTCTTGTTGACGTGGCTCAAGATGTTATTGTTCGTGAAGACGACTGTGGTACCGATCGAGGTTTCCTCATCAGTGCTTTAAAAGACGGTACAGAAATTATCGAAGGATTGGATGAACGCTTAATTGGCCGTTATGCACGTAAAGCGATCAAGCATCCTGAAACAAACGAAGTACTCGTTCCTGAAAATGGACTAATTACGGAAGACTTAGCAGAAATAATCGTTGGAGCAGGTATTGAAGAAGTAAAAATCCGCTCTGCGTTTACATGTAATACTCGCCACGGCGTATGTAAAAAATGTTATGGCCGTAACTTGGCAACAGGCCAAGAGGTTGAGGTCGGTGAAGCGGTTGGTATTATCGCTGCCCAATCAATCGGTGAGCCAGGTACACAGTTAACCATGCGTACGTTCCATACCGGCGGTGTTGCGGGAGACGATATTACTCAAGGTTTACCGCGTATCCAGGAGATTTTTGAAGCACGTAACCCTAAAGGTCAAGCTGTTATTTCTGAAATTGAAGGTGTCGTAGTTGGCATTAATGAAGGAAAAGACCGCCAGCATGAAATCGTGGTTCAAGGTGAAGTTGAATCTCGTACCTACAATGCACCATATACTGCACGCGTGAAAGTGGCAATCAATGACCATGTTGAACGCGGTCAAGAACTAACAGAAGGTTCGATTGATCCGAAGGAATTAATTAAAGTAAAAGACGTAACATCAGTCCAAGAGTATCTATTGCGTGAAGTACAGAAAGTTTACCGCATGCAAGGGGTAGAAATTGGCGATAAACACGTCGAAGTAATGGTTCGACAAATGCTTCGCAAAATTCGTGTCAGTGATGCAGGTGAGACGGATGTGCTTCCAGGTACACTCCTTGATATTCACCAGTTCACCGATGCAAATGAAAAAGCATTGCTTGCAGGTAAATTGCCTGCAACAGGACGTCCAGTATTACTTGGTATTACAAAAGCATCGCTTGAAACAGATTCATTCTTATCCGCAGCATCGTTCCAGGAAACAACAAGAGTTCTTACCGATGCGGCGATCAAAGGCAAGCGCGATGAATTGCTTGGCTTGAAGGAAAATGTTATCATCGGTAAACTCGTTCCTGCTGGAACAGGAATGCAGCGCTACCGTAAAGCGGAGCCGGTATTACGTGATACCACATCCGAGGAAACAGTGGCAATTGATTAATTAATTATTACGGTACCTGCGGAACAATTGCAGGTACCGTATTTAAAGAAATAAAGTATTTTTGTCAGTCTCTGTATAAAAAAGTAAAATCATTGGTTGACATCTAATTATATAGATGTTACTATATCAAAGGTGCTCCTATTCACCTGATACTTTGGAGGATATGATCAATGTCTTATGAAAAAGTATTACAGGCACAGAAGGTCATTATAGGAACAAAACAAACAGTCAAAGCACTTAAGGAAGGTCTTGTACTTGAATTAGTGGTGGCAAGTGATGCTGAACCTAAGGTTACAGCAAAGGTCGTTGCTGAAGCTAACTCGTTCGACGTTCCGGTTCTATTTGTGGATTCGATGAAAAAACTCGGAAAAGCATGTGGAATTGAAGTGGGTGCGGCAGCTGTTGCAATTATCCGTTAAAAACTGTTTTTGTAGATAGAGAAGTCTGCAAGAACTTTGTTTTTTGCAAAAAAATGAACCACCTGGATGTGTGGACTTACAAATAATGAAGGGAGGAAACAAATCATGCCTACTATTAACCAACTAGTGCGCAAGCCACGTCAATCAGCGGCAGAGAAGTCAAAATCTCCAGCGCTTAATAAAGGTTATAATAGCTTTAAGAAATCACAAACTAATGTATCTTCACCACAAAAACGCGGAGTATGTACTCGTGTTGGTACAATGACTCCGAAGAAACCGAACTCAGCGTTACGTAAATATGCTCGTGTACGTTTGACAAACGGTATCGAGGTGACTGCATACATTCCTGGTATTGGCCACAACCTTCAAGAGCACAGTGTTGTTCTTATTCGTGGAGGACGTGTAAAAGACTTACCGGGGGTACGTTATCACATCGTACGTGGTGCACTTGATACGGCTGGTGTAAACAACCGTATGCAAGGTCGTTCGAAATATGGTACTAAGAGACCAAAAGCAGCGAAGAAATAATCATACAAAATAGAAGCTTCTTTGAAAGGAGGAAAATACATGCCACGTAAAGGTCCTGTAGCAAAAAGAGACGTTTTACCTGATCCGCTATACAATTCAAAATTAGTTACTCGTCTAATCAACAAAATGATGGTTGACGGTAAAAGAGGTAAGTCACAAGAAATTCTTTACTCTGCGTTTAACACTATTCGTGAACGTTCTGGCAAAGAGCCAATGGAAGTATTCGATGCAGCGATGAAAAACATCATGCCGGTACTTGAAGTTAAAGCTCGCCGTGTCGGTGGTGCTAACTACCAAGTTCCAGTTGAGGTGCGTCCTGATCGCCGTACAACTCTTGGTCTTCGTTGGTTAGTGAACTATTCACGTAATCGCGGAGAAAAAACGATGGAAGAGCGTTTAGCTAACGAAATCATGGATGCAGCTAACAACACTGGTGCATCTGTGAAGAAGCGTGAAGATACACACAAAATGGCAGAAGCAAACAAAGCGTTTGCTCACTATCGTTGGTAATTTAACCTTCAATATAAAAACACTTTCATACTAGGAAGGAGAAAGACCCAATGGCAAGAGAGTTCTCCTTAGAAAATACACGTAATATCGGTATCATGGCACACATCGATGCCGGTAAAACGACCACCACTGAGCGTGTCCTTTATTACACCGGTAAGATTCATAAAATCGGTGAAACACACGAAGGTGCTTCTCAGATGGACTGGATGGAGCAGGAACAAGAGCGCGGAATCACAATCACTTCCGCAGCAACAACTGCATCATGGAAGGGCCACCGCGTAAATATCATCGACACTCCAGGACACGTAGACTTCACAGTTGAAGTTGAACGTTCCCTACGTGTTCTTGATGGTGCGGTAGCTGTACTAGATGCGCAATCAGGTGTTGAACCTCAAACTGAAACAGTTTGGCGTCAAGCAACAACCTACGGAGTACCACGTGTTGTATTCGTAAATAAAATGGACAAAATTGGAGCTGACTTCTTATATTCTGTAGGAACACTTCATGACCGCCTGCAAGCGAATGCACATCCAATTCAGTTACCAATCGGTGCTGAAGACCAATTCTCAGCAATCATTGACCTTGTGGAAATGAACGCAGTATTCTACGGTAACGATTTAGGTACTGATATTGAAGTACGTGAAATTCCGGATGAACACCGCGAACTTGCTGAAGAATACCATGAGAAATTAGTTGAAGCAGTAGCAGAACTTGATGAAGAATTAATGGAGAAATACCTAAGTGGTGAAGAGATTACGAAGGAAGAGCTTAAAGCTGGAATTCGTAAAGGTACCGTTAATGTTGAATTCTATCCTGTTATCTGTGGATCAGCTTTCAAAAACAAAGGTGTTCAATTAATGTTGGATGCTGTCATCGATTACCTTCCATCACCATTAGATGTACCTGCGATTAAAGGACATTCTGTGGATGATGAAGAAGAAATTGTTGAACGTCATTCAAATGACGATGAGCCATTCTCAGCTCTAGCATTCAAAGTTATGACAGACCCTTATGTTGGTAAATTAACGTTCTTCCGTGTTTACTCTGGTACTTTAGAGTCTGGATCATATGTCCAGAACTCAACTAAAGGCAAGCGTGAACGTATCGGACGTATTCTGCAAATGCACGCAAACAGCCGTCAAGAAATCACAAAGGTTTTTGCTGGTGACATTGCTGCTGCTGTAGGTTTGAAAGATACAACTACTGGAGACACACTTTGTGATGACAAGAGTCAGGTAATTCTTGAGTCAATGCAATTCCCTGAGCCAGTAATTGAACTTTCAGTTGAACCAAAATCAAAAGCAGACCAAGACAAAATGACGACTGCATTACAAAAACTTCAAGAAGAAGATCCGACATTCCGTGCACATACTGACCAGGAGACTGGACAGGTTATTATTGCCGGTATGGGTGAGCTTCACCTTGATATCATTGTTGACCGTATGCGTCGTGAATTTAAGGTTGAAGCTAACGTAGGTGCTCCACAGGTTGCTTACCGTGAGACTTTCAAAGGTTCAGCGCAAGTTGAAGGAAAGTTCGCACGTCAATCCGGTGGACGCGGACAATACGGACACGTTTGGATTGAATTCTCTCCAAATGAAGCTGGTAAAGGCTTCGAATTCGAAAACGGTATTGTCGGTGGTGTCGTTCCACGTGAATACATCCCTGCAGTCCAAGCTGGTCTTGAAGATGCTTTAGACCGTGGTGTGCTTGCTGGCTATCCGTTAGTGGATATTAAAGCTAGATTGTTCGACGGATCTTACCATGATGTTGACTCCTCTGAAATGGCGTTTAAGATTGCTGCATCAATGGCTCTTAAGAATGCTGCTTCAAAATGTCAACCATGTATCCTTGAACCAGTCATGAGAGTGGAAGTTGTTATCCCAGAAGATTACCTAGGTGATATCATGGGACAAATTACTGCACGCCGTGGCCGTGTTGAAGGTATGGAAGCACGCGGTAACGCACAAGTTGTCCGTTCAATGGTTCCACTTTCAGAAATGTTTGGTTATGCAACAGCACTTCGTTCAAGTACACAAGGTCGTGGAGTATTCTCTATGCACTTTGATCACTATGAAGAAGTACCAAAATCAATTTCTGAAGAAATCATCAAAAAAAATAAAGGTGAATAATTGATTTTCGCCTTTCTTTAAAGTATAACTACTTATGTACCTATAGAAACTGTGAATAATGGACAACCATTTTCGCAGTTTCTATAAAATATACTTAAACTTTTATAATCCAAAGGAGGATTTTCCAAATGGCAAAAGCTAAATTCGACCGTTCAAAGCCACACGTTAACATTGGTACTATCGGACACGTTGACCATGGTAAAACTACTTTAACAGCTGCAATCACTTCTGTACTTGCAAAAACAGGTAAAGCAGAAGCTCGTGCATATGATCAAATCGATGGTGCACCAGAAGAAAAAGAACGTGGAATCACAATCTCTACAGCTCACGTTGAATATGAAACTGATAACCGTCACTATGCACACGTTGACTGCCCAGGACACGCTGACTATGTTAAAAACATGATCACTGGTGCTGCTCAAATGGACGGCGGTATCTTAGTAGTATCTGCTACTGATGGCCCAATGCCACAAACTCGTGAGCACATCCTTCTTTCTCGTCAAGTAGGTGTTCCTTACCTAGTTGTATTCATGAACAAATGTGATATGGTTGATGACGAAGAACTTCTTGAATTAGTAGAAATGGAAATTCGTGATCTATTAACTGAATACGATTTCCCTGGCGATGACACTCCTGTTATCAAAGGTTCTGCTCTTAAAGCATTAGAAGGCGAAGCTGCTTGGGAAGAAAAAGTTCTTGAGCTTATGGCTGCTGTTGATGAATTCATCCCAACTCCAACTCGTGACACTGACAAACCTTTCATGATGCCAGTTGAGGACGTTTTCTCAATCACTGGTCGTGGTACAGTTGCTACAGGACGTGTTGAGCGTGGTGTAGTTAAAGTTGGTGACGTAGTTGAAATCGTAGGTTTCACTGAAGAACCAAAATCTACTACTGTAACAGGTGTAGAAATGTTCCGTAAGCTTCTTGACTTTGCTGAAGCTGGTGACAACATTGGTGCCCTTCTTCGTGGTGTTGCTCGTGAAGAAATCGAGCGTGGACAAGTTTTGGCAAAGCCAAAATCCATCACTCCACACACAAAGTTCAAAGCACAAGTTTACGTTTTATCTAAAGAAGAAGGTGGACGTCATACTCCATTCTTCTCAAACTATCGTCCACAATTCTATTTCCGTACTTCTGATATTACTGGTATTTGTAATCTTCCAGAAGGCGTAGAAATGGTTATGCCTGGCGATCACATTGAAATGACTGTTGAACTAATCGCTCCAGTTGCTATCGAAGAAGGAACTAAGTTCTCAATTCGTGAAGGCGGACGTACAGTTGGTTCAGGTTCAATCACAACAATCCAAGAGTAATTAATTTATAGAAAAAGCAGATGGGTGACGATCCATCTGCTTTTTTTTGTCCAAAATAACGTGTTTCTTCTATATAATATATATCGATACAAAGTCGGAATTAGGAGATTTTTGGAGATTAATAAATGGTATTGTAATTGTCTTTCCCAGCCTTTATAATAGGAAAAGTGTTAAACACATGGACGTAAAAAAATAATCGTAATAAATGTTGCGTTTACTTTATGTTTTATGTATAATAGACAATGTTGGTCTTTGACTGCGATGATGTGGAAGGTTGCTGACACACCCGGCCGCTTTGCCATGGCGAGTGTGTGGGAAATTTCCACTGAGAATGTCTATTTTGAAAATAGGCGAATAAAGGAGGGAAAATAATGGCAAAACAAAAAATTCGTATCCGTCTAAAAGCATATGATCACAGAATCCTTGATCAATCTGCAGAAAAAATCGTTGAAACAGCAAAACGTTCTGGTGCGGCTGTCTCTGGTCCAATTCCGTTGCCAACTGAAAAGTCTGTTTACACGATTCTTCGTGCGGTTCATAAGTACAAAGATTCTCGTGAACAATTTGAAATGCGGACACATAAGCGTCTAATCGACATCGTTAACCCAACTCCACAAACAGTTGATGCGTTAATGCGTTTAGATTTACCATCAGGTGTTGATATCGAAATCAAACTATAATCAAGATAAATAATAAATTATTCAGGAGGTGTGACTTACATGACCAAAGGAATCTTAGGAAGAAAGATTGGTATGACTCAAGTATTTGCAGAAAACGGCAACTTAATCCCTGTAACTGTGGTTGAGGTAGCTCCAAACGTAGTTCTTCAAAAGAAATCAGTTGATAGCGACGGATATGTATCTGTTCAAGTTGGATTTGAAGATAAACGTGAAAAATTATCTAACAAACCTGAAAAGGGCCACGTTGCAAAAGCAAATACTGCTCCTAAGCGCTTCATTCGCGAATTCCGCGGAGACGACTTAGCAGCATATGAAGTTGGTCAAGAAGTCAAAGTTGATATTTTCGCTGCAGGCGATATCGTAGATGTAACAGGAATCTCAAAGGGTAAAGGTTTCCAAGGTGTTATCAAACGCCACGGACAATCTCGCGGCCCAATGGCTCACGGTTCACGTTATCATCGTCGCCCTGGTTCAATGGGACCTGTTGCTCCAAACCGTGTATTCAAAGGTAAATTATTACCAGGCCGCATGGGTGGAGATCAAGTTACTGTTCAAAACCTTGAAATTATTAAGGTTGATACAGAACGCAACTTGCTTTTAATCAAAGGTAACGTACCAGGTGCAAGAAAAGCATTATTAAAAATCAAAGGTGCGGTTAAAGCATAATTACCTTTTAAGAAAGGAGGAACACAAGAATGCCTAAAGTAGCATTATTAAACCAAAACGGTTCACAAGTTGGTGAACTTGAACTTAATGAAGCGGTTTTTGGTATTGAGCCTAATCAACACGTATTATTCGAAGCGATTATTATGCAACGAGCTTCTTTACGTCAAGGAACTCATAAAACAAAAATTCGTTCTGAAGTACGCGGCGGTGGTCGTAAACCATGGCGTCAAAAAGGAACTGGCCGTGCACGTCAAGGGTCAATCCGTTCTCCACAATGGCGCGGAGGTGGTACTGTTTTCGGACCTACACCACGCAGCTATAGCTACAAATTACCGAAGAAAGTACGCCGTTTAGCTATTAAATCGGCACTATCTTCTAAAGTATTAGAAGAAAATATTCTAGTATTAGAAAGCCTTGCTTTCGATGCTCCAAAAACAAAAGAATTCAAATCAGTATTAGGTGGCCTTTCTGTTGAGAAAAAAGCACTAATCGTTACTGCTGACCTTGATGAGAACGTGGCATTATCTGCTCGTAACATTCCTGGAGTAACAGTTGTAACAGCTGATGGAATCAACGTTTTAGACGTTGTTAATCATGACCAATTAATCATGACTAAAGCAGCGGTTGAAAAAGTAGAGGAGGTGCTTGCATAATGGATGCACGCGATATCATTAAGCGCCCCGTTATCACTGAGCGTTCTACTGACCTAATGGCTGAAAAGAAATATACGTTCGAAGTTGATGTTAGAGCTAATAAAACTCAAGTCAAAGATGCTGTTAAAGAGATCTTCGGCGTTGAAGTTGAAAAAGTAAACATCATGAACTATAAAGGTAAATTCAAACGTATGGGTAAATTCGGCGGATACACAAACAAACGTCGTAAAGCAATTGTAAAATTAACTGCTGACAGCAAAGAAATCGAATTCTTTGAAGCATAAGAACCTAACAAGAAGAGGAGGGAATTAACATGGCGATTAAAAAGTACAAACCTACCTCCAATGGTCGTCGCGGAATGACTACTTCTGATTTCGCTGAAATCACAACTAGCACTCCAGAAAAATCTCTTTTAGCTCCGCTAACGAGAAAAGGCGGCCGTAATAACCAAGGTAAGTTAACTGTTCGTCATCAAGGTGGCGGCCATAAGCGTCAATATCGTTTAATTGATTTTAAACGTAACAAAGATGGCATTCCAGGACGCGTTGCTACAATTGAGTATGATCCAAACCGTTCTGCCAATATTGCATTAATCAATTACGTGGATGGAGAAAAACGTTATATTTTAGCTCCTAAAAACCTAGTAGTTGGCATGGAAGTTATGTCAGGCCCTGAGGCTGATATTAAAGTAGGTAACACACTTCCATTAGCAAATATTCCTGTTGGTACTGTAGTACACAACATCGAATTAAAACCAGGAAAAGGCGGCCAGTTGGTTCGTTCTGCTGGAACTAGCGCACAAGTACTTGGTAAAGAAGGAAAATACGTATTAGTACGTTTAAACTCTGGTGAAGTTCGAATGATCCTTGCTGAGTGCCGTGCAACTGTCGGTCAAGTAGGAAACGAACAACACGAACTTATTAAAATTGGTAAAGCAGGTCGTTCTCGTTGGTTAGGCAAACGTCCAACTGTTCGTGGATCTGTAATGAACCCTAATGATCACCCACACGGTGGTGGTGAAGGACGTTCACCAATCGGTCGTAAATCACCAATGTCTCCATGGGGTAAACCAACTCTTGGATACAAAACACGTAAGAAGAAAAATAAATCAGATAAGTTTATTGTACGTCGTCGTAAAAAATAACGGGACTAACCTACGGTTCATAGATAGGACCGTAGAACAGTCACGAAGGGAGGTTCCTTCATGGGTCGCAGCTTAAAAAAAGGACCATTTGTTGATGATCATTTAATGGTTAAGGTCGAAAAGTTAAATGAAACTGAGAGTAAGCAAGTTATTAAAACTTGGTCTCGACGTTCTACGATCTTCCCACAATTTATCGGCCACACAATCGCTGTTTATGATGGTCGCAAACATGTACCTGTATATGTTACTGAAGACATGGTAGGACACAAGCTTGGAGAATTCGCTCCAACACGTGCTTACAAAGGACATGGCAATGATGACAAGAAAACAAGACGTTAAGAGAGGAGGGCATCCAAATGCAAGCTAAAGCTGTTGCAAGAACAGTTCGTATTGCTCCTCGTAAAGCACGTTTAGTCGTTGATTTAATCCGAGGAAAGCAAGTTGGTGAAGCGGTGGCGATTTTAAATCTCACTCCTAGGGCTGCTTCTCCAATCGTGGAAAAAGTATTAAAGTCAGCTATGGCAAATGCTGAACACAACTATGAAATGGACGTTAATAATTTAGTTGTTGAACAAGCATTCGTTGACGAAGGACCAACGTTGAAACGTTTCCGTCCGCGCGCTATGGGCCGTGCTAGCCAAATTAACAAACGCACAAGCCACATTACAATCGTATTAACAGAAAAGAAGGAGGGATAATCTGTGGGTCAAAAAGTAAATCCAGTCGGTTTGCGTATCGGAATCATTAAAGATTGGGAATCTAAGTGGTACGCAGGTAAAGACTTCGCTACTCTTTTACACGAAGACCTTAAAGTTCGTGAGTATATCACGAAACGTTTAAAAGATGCTTCTGTTTCTAAAGTTGAAATCGAACGTGCTGCTAACCGTGTGAACGTTACTGTTCATACAGCTAAGCCTGGTATGGTAATCGGTAAAGGCGGTACTGAAGTTGAAGCACTTCGTAAAGCATTAAACCAATTAACTGGCAAACGTGTTCACATTAACATTCTTGAAATTAAGAGAGCGGATCTTGATGCGAAACTAGTTGCTGAAAATATTGCTCGCCAATTAGAAAACCGTGTATCTTTCCGTCGTGCACAAAAGCAAGCTATTCAACGTGCTATGCGTGCTGGTGCGAAAGGTATCAAAACACAAGTGTCTGGTCGTTTAGGCGGAGCAGATATCGCTCGTGCTGAACATTACAGCGAAGGAACTGTTCCACTTCATACACTTCGCGCGGATATCGACTATGCTACGGCTGAAGGCGATACCACTTATGGTAAGCTAGGCGTAAAAGTGTGGATCTATAAGGGAGAAGTCCTTCCTACTAAGAAGAAAAATGCGGAAGGAGGCAAATAAACATGTTATTGCCAAAACGCGTAAAATATCGCCGTCAACACCGTGGTAAAATGCGTGGTAACGCTAAAGGCGGCACTGAAGTAACTTTCGGTGAATTCGGTCTACAAGCTACTGAAGCTTCTTGGATTACGAACCGTCAAATTGAAGCAGCACGTATTGCCATGACACGTTACATGAAACGTGGCGGTAAAGTTTGGATTAAAATTTTCCCACATAAGCCATATACTGCTAAACCACTAGAAGTTCGGATGGGTTCTGGTAAAGGGGCTCCTGAAGGCTGGGTAGCAGTTGTTAAACCTGGGAAAATTATGTTTGAAATTGCCGGTGTTTCTGAAGAAGTTGCACGTGAAGCACTTCGACTTGCAATGCACAAACTACCTGTAAAGTGTAAGTTTGTAAAACGAGAAGAAATTGGTGGTGAATCAAGTGAAAGCTAATGAACTACGTGACCTTACCACTGCTGAAATTGAACAAAAAGTAAAATCTCTAAAAGAAGAGCTTTTCAACCTTCGCTTTCAATTGGCGACAGGACAACTTGAAAACACAGCTCGTATTCGTGAAGTACGTAAAGCTATTGCTCGCATGAAGACTGTTGTTCGTGAAAGAGAAATCAGCGTTAATAAGTAATTACCCGAGAGGAGGTTCACACAATGAGTGAACGCAACCAACGCAAAGTTTACACTGGACGCGTTGTTTCTGACAAAATGGATAAAACCGTTACTGTTCTTGTCGAAACACATAAAAAGCATCCGTTATACGGTAAACGCGTTAAGTACTCTAAAAAGTTTAAAGCTCATGATGAGCAAAACACAGCAAAAATCGGCGATGTTGTACGTATCATGGAAACTCGCCCACTTTCAGCTACTAAACGCTTCCGTTTAGTTGAAGTAGTAGAAAAAGCAGTTATTATTTAATTGTTCGGATAACGCAACATTTCCGAAGGGAGGTTACACACATGATTCAACAAGAATCACGTTTAAAAGTTGCTGACAACTCTGGTGCTCGTGAAGTACTTACGATTAAAGTTCTTGGTGGTTCTGGTCGCAAAACCGCTAATATCGGTGATGTGATCGTTTGTACCGTAAAACAAGCAACACCTGGTGGCGTTGTTAAAAAAGGTGACGTTGTCAAGGCAGTTATTGTTCGTACAAAGACAGGCGCACGTCGTCCTGATGGTTCTTACATTCGTTTTGATGAAAACGCATGTGTTATCATCAAAGATGACAAGAGCCCACGTGGAACTCGTATCTTTGGACCAGTTGCCCGCGAACTTCGCGATAACAACTTTATGAAAATCGTATCTTTAGCTCCAGAAGTATTATAATTTTAAAATCAATTGCCTTTAAGGAGGTGCTTACTGATGCATGTAAAAAAAGGTGATAAAGTCAGAGTTATGTCTGGCAAGGATAAAGGCAAAACAGGCGTGATCCTCGCAGCTTATCCTAAAGAAAGCCGTGTACTAGTGGAAGGCGTAAACATCGTGAAAAAACACTCTAAACCTTCACAAGTGAACCCACAAGGCGGAATTATCAGTTTTGAGGCTCCAATTCATGTATCAAACGTTATGCCTATCGACCCTAAATCAGGTAACCCGACTCGCGTAGGTTACAAAACGGTTGATGGCAAAAAAGTACGCGTAGCAAAATCCGGTGAAGTTTTAGATAAATAGTTAAAATTTTAGAAGGGAGGTACCATAAGTGAACCGCCTAAAAGAAAAATTCGTTAAAGAAGTAACTCCAGCTCTTATGAGCAAATTCAATTATGAATCAGTTATGCAAGTTCCTAAACTTGATAAAATTGTTATAAACATGGGTGTTGGTGACGCTGTTGCAAATGCTAAGGCACTTGACAATGCAGTAGAAGAACTTGCTACTATTACTGGTCAAAAACCAGTCGTAACTCGTGCGAAAAAATCTATCGCTGGCTTCCGTCTTCGTGAAGGTATGCCAATCGGTGCAAAGGTTACCCTTCGCGGTGAGCGCATGTACCAATTCTTGGATAAATTAGTTTCCGTTTCTTTACCACGTGTACGTGACTTCCGTGGGGTTTCTAAAAAAGCTTTCGATGGTCGCGGTAACTATACATTGGGTATTAAAGAACAATTAATCTTCCCTGAAATTGATTACGATAAAGTAAGCAAAGTTCGTGGTATGGATATCGTTATCGTAACGACTGCAAACACTGATGAAGAATCACGTGAACTTTTAACTCAATTTGGAATGCCATTCCAAAAGTAATCGTTAAATAAGGGAGGCGAAAACGTGGCTAAAAAGTCAATGATTGCGAAACAACAACGCACGCCTAAATTCAAAGTACAAGAGTATACACGCTGCGAACGTTGCGGACGTCCACACTCTGTATACCGTAAATTTAAGCTTTGCCGTATTTGTTTCCGTGAATTAGCATACAAAGGACAAATTCCTGGTGTTAAAAAAGCTAGCTGGTAAAACTAGAAGTTGGGAAGGAGGTAAAAATAATGGTCATGACAGATCCAATTGCTGATATGCTTACTCGCATTCGTAATGCGAACATGGTGCGTCACGAAAAATTAGAAGTGCCTGCTTCTAATTTGAAAAAAGAAATTGCTGAAATCCTAAAGCGCGAAGGTTTCGTACGTGATGTCGAATTTATCGAAGACAACAAACAAGGGATCATCCGTATCTTCTTAAAGTACGGTGCTAATAACGAACGCGTTATTACTGGTCTAAAGCGCATAAGCAAGCCTGGACTTCGAGTTTACGCTAAATCAAATGAGGTACCACGCGTACTTAACGGTCTTGGTATCGCATTAGTTTCAACATCAACAGGTGTTATTACAGATAAAGAAGCTCGTGCAAAACAAGTCGGCGGAGAAGTATTAGCTTACGTTTGGTAAAAGAGTTTCTGAATGAATGGAGGTGCACTAAATGTCTCGCATAGGAAAAAAACCAATCGAAATTCCAGCAGGAGTTACGGTTACATTAAACAACAATACTGTTACGGTTAAAGGACCTAAAGGCGAACTTAGTCGTTCTTTTAATCCTGATATCGCAATTAACATTGAAGAAAACGTAATAACAATCACACGCCCATCTGACCAAAAAGAGCACCGCGCATTGCACGGTACTACTCGCGCGGTGATCGCGAACATGGTTGAAGGTGTTTCTAATGGCTTTGCAAAGGGCTTAGAATTAATCGGGGTTGGTTACCGTGTACAAAAGCAAGGTAACAAACTTGTATTAAGTGTTGGTTACTCACATCCAGTTGAAATTGAACCTGAAGCTGGTCTTGAAGTAGAAGTACCTAGCAATACAAAAATTATTGTTAAAGGTACTGATAAAGAACGTGTTGGTGCATTAGCAGCCAATATTCGTCAAGTACGCCCGCCTGAGCCTTATAAAGGTAAAGGAATTCGCTACGAAGGTGAATTCGTTCGTCGTAAAGAGGGTAAAACAGGTAAGTAATCGCCTTATGGGTAAACGAAAGGAGTGACGTAAATGATTACGAAGCTTGATAAAAACGCTACTCGCAAGAAGAGACACGCTCGTGTCCGTGCGAAACTTAGCGGAACTTCAGCTCGTCCACGTCTAAATGTGTTTCGTTCAAACAAACATATTTATGCTCAATTAATCGATGACATGAATGGAGTAACTTTAGCGAGTGCTTCTACAATAGAAAAAGATTTCGGTCTTGAGTCTACAAGCAACCTTGAAGCTGCACAAAAGGTTGGAGAATTAGTCGCTAAACGTGCGGTAGAAAAAGGTATCTCTGCTGTTGTCTTTGATCGTGGAGGATACCTATACCACGGACGTGTGCAAGCATTAGCAGATGCTGCACGCGAAAACGGCTTACAATTTTAATAGACAAAGGAGGGACACATAAAGATGCGTCGTATTGATCCAAACAAACTTGAACTTGAAGAACGCGTAGTTACAGTTAACCGTGTTGCGAAAGTTGTTAAAGGTGGACGTCGTTTCCGCTTCACTGCCCTTGTAGTAGTCGGCGATAAAAACGGTCATGTTGGATTCGGTACTGGTAAAGCTCAAGAAGTACCAGATGCCATCCGCAAAGCCATCGAAGATGCAAAGAAAAACTTAGTCGAAGTTGCAATGGTTGGAACAACCATTCCTCACCAAGTAATCGGACGTTTTGGTGCTGGTGAAATCCTTCTAAAGCCTGCTTCTGAAGGTACAGGAGTAATCGCTGGCGGACCAGTTCGTGCTGTTCTAGAATTAGGCGGGGTAGCTGATATCCTTTCTAAATCATTAGGAACAAACACACCAATCAACATGGTTCGTGCCACTATTGATGGTATTACACAACTAAAACGTGCTGAAGACGTAGCGAAACTACGTGGTAAATCAGTAGAAGAACTGTTAGGATAAGGGGGGAAATCAAATGGCGAAACTATTAATTACCCTCAACCGCAGCGTAATTGGTCGCCCTGAGGACCAACGTGCAACAGTTACTGCATTAGGATTACGTAAATTAAATCAAACAGTTGAGCATCAAGATAACGCGGCGATTCGCGGTATGATTACTAAAGTTGCTCACCTTGTAACAGTTAAAGAACAATAATTGATTCTTTTCTTTCATAAGGAGGTGCCAATATGAAACTTCATGAATTAAAACCTGCAGAAGGTTCTCGTCAAGAGCGCAAACGTTTAGGTCGCGGAATCGGTTCTGGTCAAGGGAAAACAGCAGGTAAAGGTCATAAAGGTCAAAATGCTCGTTCCGGTGGTGGTGTCCGCCTTGGATTCGAGGGTGGTCAAACACCTTTATACCGTCGTTTACCAAAACGTGGTTTTACTAACATTAGCCGTAAAGAGTTCGCTATCGTTAATCTTGATGCATTAAATCGCTTTGAAGAAGGTACAGAAGTTACTCCAGAACTTCTTATCGAAATCGGAGTGGTAAGTAACGAGAAAGCAGGAATTAAAGTTCTTGCTAAAGGGAACGTAGAGAAAAAGTTGACTGTTAAAGCTCACAAATTCTCCTCTGCTGCTAAGGAAGCGATCGAAGCTGCTGGTGGAACTACTGAGGTGATCTAATGTTCCAGACAATCTCCAATTTTATGCGCGTGGGTGATATAAGACGTAAGATCATATTCACCCTTTTAATGTTAGTCGTTTTTCGACTAGGTACCTTTATTCCGGTACCGAATGTAAATGCTGATGTCCTTGCTAATCAAGATAAGCTAAGTGTTTTTGGTATACTGAATACCTTCGGCGGTGGAGCATTAAAACAATTCTCCATCTTTGCAATGGGTATTATGCCATATATCACGGCTTCGATTATTATTCAGCTTTTACAAATGGATGTTGTTCCGAAATTCACGGAATGGTCCAAACAAGGGGAATCAGGGCGACGTAAGATTGCTCAATTCACCCGGTACTTTACCGTAGTGCTTGGATTTATCCAAGCATTAGGAATGTCTTATGGCTTTAACAACTTAGCCAGTGGGCAATTGATTGAAAACCCTGGTATTGGTACGTATCTCCTAATTGCAGTTACTTTAACTGCTGGAACATCCTTTTTGATGTGGCTAGGCGAGCAGATCACTGAAAAAGGTGTGGGAAATGGAATTTCCATTATCATCTTTGCAGGGATCGTTGCTGGTATGCCTTCTGTCATTAATCAAATTTATGTACAGCAATTTGAAAATGCGGGAGATGCTTTATTTTTACGTATTGTCACAGTTGTTTTAATTGCTCTTGCAGTCATTGCCATTGTGGTGGGTGTTGTATTCATCCAACAAGCAAATCGTAAAATACCAATTCAGTATGCAAAACGTGTTGTCGCAGGTCGTAACCCGGTTGGTGGTCAATCCACTCATATGCCGTTAAAGGTGAATGCCGCTGGTGTAATTCCTGTAATCTTTGCGGTTTCATTTATTGTAACGCCAAGAACGGTTGCTTCGTTCTTCGGAACAAATGATGTAACGCTTTGGATTAATAAGAATTTAGACTATTCTCATCCAATTGGGATGACGTTATATGCAGCACTCATTATCGCGTTTACTTATTTTTATGCTTTTATCCAAGTGAACCCTGAACAAGCAGCGGAAAACTTACAGAAGCAAAGCGGCTATATCCCGGGTATCCGCCCAGGTAAGAGTACGCAGGAATACTTAACACGCGTCTTATATCGTTTAACCTTTGTAGGTGCCATCTTCCTAACCATTATTTCGGTTCTTCCTATGCTTTTTATTAAAATAGCGAATTTACCGCAATCGGCTCAAATTGGAGGTACAAGTTTGTTGATCGTTGTCGGTGTTGCACTTGATACGTACAAACAGCTTGAAGCACAGTTGGTTAAACGTCATTATAAAGGCTTTATTAAGTAGTATAAGGTTTTTGGGGCCCCATGGACCCCAAGACCTAAATTAAGCACGAGGGGGGAACACGTGTGAATTTAGTATTAATGGGGCTTCCAGGTGCCGGTAAAGGTACGCAAGCAGAGAGAATCGTCGAGCAATACGGCATCCCTCATATCTCTACTGGAGATATGTTCCGTGCAGCGATGAAAGAAGGAACGGAACTAGGATTACAAGCGAAATCATTCATGGATAAAGGCGAACTTGTTCCTGATGAAGTGACAATTGGCATTGTTCGTGAGCGATTAAGCAAAAGTGATTGTCAAAAAGGTTTCTTATTAGATGGCTTCCCTAGAACTGTACCTCAAGCAGATGCTTTGGAAAATCTATTGGTTGATTTAAATAAAAAAATTGACTTTGTCATTAACATAACTGTGGATAAGAGTATTTTAATGGATCGTTTGACAGGACGTCGGATTTGTAAAGAATGTGGATCGACTTATCATTTAGTCTTTAATCCTCCTGCAAAAGAGGGTGTATGCGATCGCTGCGGCGGTGAGCTTTATCAAAGGGCTGATGATAATGCCGAAACTGTTCAAAATCGTTTAGATGTTAATATTAAACAACAAGAGCCATTACTTACTTTTTATGAAACGAAAGGTTATCTCCGCACAATTGATGGTCAGCAGGATATTAAAAAAGTATTTGCTGATATCGAACAATTACTTGGGAGCTTAGCTTAGTGGTGAATCACAAAGTGAAACAATCTGCCATTCGACTCTCGAATTTCTCCAATATGATTCAAAAGTATGTGAAAGCTAATAGACTTTCTATTATGCTTTAGTATGCAGGACCGAGAGTTGGGCAAGAATGACATGAGGACCTTACTATTCCTCATTTTGATAAAATTCCTTGCGGACAAAGTGCAGTATAATATGTTATTATTATAAGGTTGCATACTGTCGAACGAACAAAGAGACTCGCTTGCATTTTATTGAACGCTATTTTTGAAAAAGAAGGGAGACGAGACTTGTGGCCAAAGATGATGTAATTGAAATTGAAGGTAAAGTCATTGAAACTTTGCCAAATGCGATGTTTAAGGTAGAATTAGAAAATGGTCATACTGTGCTAGCTCATGTTTCTGGTAAAATCCGAATGCACTTTATTCGCATTCTTCCAGGTGATAAGGTTACTGTTGAGCTTTCTCCATATGACTTAACGCGCGGAAGAATTACGTACCGCTTTAAATAATCAGCACTCCGTACTACTAAGGAGGTTAGGATACTAATGAAAGTAAGACCATCTGTTAAACCGATCTGCGAAAAGTGTAAAGTTATCCGTAGACGCGGAAAAGTTATGGTTATCTGTGAAAACCCTAAACATAAACAAAAACAAGGTTAATTTTGAAGGAGGTGCGCTAAAATATGGCACGTATTGCTGGTGTAGATATTCCACGTGAAAAGCGTGTAGTTATCTCTTTAACTTACATTTATGGTATTGGTAAAAATACAGCACAAAAAGTACTAGCAGAAGCTGGTGTTTCTGAAAATACTCGTGTGCGTGATTTAACAGAAGACGAATTAAACAAAATCCGTGACATCATCGACAAGTTAAAAGTTGAAGGTGATCTTCGCCGTGAAATTTCTCTTAACATTAAGCGTTTAATGGAAATCGGCTGCTACCGCGGATTACGTCATCGTCGTGGTTTACCGGTTCGTGGACAAAATACGAAAAACAACGCTCGTACACGCAAAGGTCCTCGTAAGACTGTAGCGAACAAGAAGAAGTAATCGGCAAAGGAGGTTAATTTAAATGGCACGTAAAACTAATACACGTAAACGTCGTGTTAAAAAGAATATTGAATCAGGTATCGCTCATATCCGTTCAACATTTAACAATACGATTGTAACTATCACTGATGTTCATGGTAATGCAATTTCTTGGTCAAGTGCTGGTGCGCTTGGATTTAGAGGTTCTCGTAAATCTACTCCATTCGCAGCACAAATGGCAGCTGAAACTGCAGCAAAAACATCCATCGAACACGGTATGAAAACTTTAGAAGTTACTGTAAAAGGTCCTGGTGCAGGCCGTGAAGCAGCCATTCGTGCTCTTCAAGCTGCTGGTCTTGAAGTAACTGCGATTAAAGACGTTACACCTGTTCCTCATAATGGATGCCGTCCACCAAAACGCCGTCGTGTTTAATTTTTCTGTATAGAACTTGTATCATGCGTCTATAATGGATATGATACTAAATTTTACAACTTATACAGGGAATTTATTCCAGTTGTTGTGCACAAAACGGGAACGTATACATGGGGAAATTTCAATTAGCATATTTCGTCTAGTTGGGGTTTCGACGTTTTGAAGGAGGGTTATTTGATGATCGAAATAGAAAAACCAAAAATCGAAACGGTTGAGATCAACGATGATGCCAAGTACGGTAAGTTCGTCGTAGAGCCACTTGAGCGTGGATATGGTACCACTTTGGGTAACTCCTTACGTCGTATCCTATTATCTTCACTCCCAGGTGCCGCTGTTACATCGATTCAGGTCGATGGGGTACTTCATGAGTTCTCAACAATTGAAGGCGTCGTAGAGGATGTAACATCCATCATTTTAAACATTAAAAAATTAGCGTTAAAAATCTACTCTGATGAAGAAAAAACACTTGAGATTGATGTGCAGGGTGAAGGACCTGTCAAGGCAATGAATATTACCCATGACAGTGATGTTGAGATTTTAAATCCAGACATTCATATTGCAACATTGGCATCAAATGGACATCTTCGCATGCGCTTAACGGCTAGACGTGGTCGTGGATATACACCGGCTGATCAGAACAAGAGAGAAGATCAACCAATTGGTGTGATTCCAATTGACGCCATTTATACGCCGGTTTCACGTGTGTCCTATCAAGTAGAAAATACCCGCGTTGGTCAAATGACGAATTTTGATAAGCTTACGCTTGATGTTTGGACAGATGGAAGCACTGGGCCAAAAGAAGCGATTGCTCTTGGTTCGAAAATTTTGACTGAGCATTTAAATATCTTCGTTGGATTAACTGATGAAGCACAAAATGCTGAAATTATGATCGAAAAAGAAGAAGATCAAAAAGAAAAAGTTCTAGAAATGACTATAGAAGAACTCGATCTTTCTGTTCGTTCTTATAACTGTTTAAAACGTGCTGGAATCAACACTGTTCAGGAATTAGCTAATAAGACTGAAGAAGATATGATGAAGGTTCGTAATTTAGGACGCAAATCACTCGAAGAAGTGAAGGCAAAACTAGAAGAGCTTGGGTTAGGCTTGCGTAAAGACGACTAGTCTTTAGACTTGTTATTAATCCGCTTTATGACTTCAACAAAGGAGGGAACCCTTCATGGCATACAGAAAGTTAGGACGCACAAGTGCACAGCGTAAAGCTATGCTACGTGATTTAACTACAGACTTAATTATCAACGAGCGCATCGAAACAACAGAAACCCGCGCGAAAGAAATTCGTGTGACTGTTGAAAAAATGATTACGCTAGGTAAACGCGGCGATTTACATGCTCGTCGTCAAGCTTCTTCATATGTTCGTCACGAAGTTGCTAATGCCGAAAACGGTCAAGATGCAGTTCAAAAACTTTTCGCTGATATCGCTCCACGTTATCAAGAGCGTCAAGGTGGATACACTCGTATTATGAAACTTGGACCTCGCCGCGGTGACGGTGCGCCAATGGTTATTATCGAGTTAGTTTAATACCTTTTTACACACAACAAGGGCGCTGGACAGTTTACAAACAAACTTGTTCTTTGCCCTTTTTTTGTAATAAATATCTTTTATAATTGTTCGACCCAAGCCAAAACGAGTGTTATGATGAGCGTGACTCCATCAATGGAGCGAGAATCTTATTATGTTGAAGGTTTCTTCGATTCTCTTCACGCCCCGTCTAGCTCATGCACCTCCTCCCATTTCTATTTAAGAAATTCCTTTTTCGCAGTAGGATCTTTGCTGCCTGGGGACGAGGTGCGGGCTTTTTTTGTTATAGGAAAAGGGGAGGAGTGTCGCAAATGCGAAGCTGCTTTTTAAATAGTTGATGTTTAGCTTGCTCACACCACCTTTAATGTTTTTTATTTGTAATGTTTTTTGATGGGAAATAGTTGAGATGAGACGAGGGGAGGAATATCTATGAAAGAATCAATTGTTTCGCTTAAAGGAGTTTCCTTTCAATACGATGAACAGGAACGGTATGCTCTTAGTAATGTGAGTTTTGACATCTACGATGGGGAATGGCTGGCGATTGTCGGACATAATGGCTCTGGTAAGTCGACGATGGCAAAACTGCTAAACGGTCTTCAATTTCCGCAACAAGGGGAGATTATGGTTGGGGATATGAAGCTCACCGAGGAGTCGATTTGGGATATTCGTAAGAAAATCGGGATGGTTTTTCAAAATCCTGATAATCAATTTGTGGGAACGACTGTACAGGATGATGTGGCTTTTGGTTTAGAAAACAATGGGATTCCTAGAGATGAAATGGTACAGCGGGTTGAAGATTCATTAAGAAAGGTGAAAATGGATCAATTTCTATATCAAGAGCCCCACCATCTATCGGGTGGACAGAAACAGCGGGTAGCGATTGCCGGCGTTTTAGCTTTAAGACCTTCCATTATTATTCTCGATGAAGCAACCTCAATGCTAGACCCAAGAGGGCGTGAAGAGGTTTTAGAGACGGTAAGATTATTAAAAGAAGAAAAGGCCTTAACCGTAATCTCCATTACTCACGACCTGGAGGAAGCCGCAAAGGCAGACCGAATCATCGTGATGAACAAAGGGGAAGTGTTCCGTGAGGGAACCCCAGAGGAGATTTTCTCAATGGATGAGCAATTGATTCAATTAGGATTAGATATTCCTTTCTCTGTTAAAATGAGCAAAGCGTTTAGGAAAAATGGGATAGAGTTATCGAAGCATTATTTATCGGAAGAAGAGTTGGTGACAGAGCTATGGACATCTCACTTCAGCAAATAGAATACCGCTACCAAGCAAACACCCCTTTTGAACGTCTGGCCATTGAGGACGTATCGATCGATATTCCTTCTGGAACCTATATGGCGATTATTGGCCACACTGGTTCTGGTAAGTCTACGGTTTTACAGCATCTAAATGCGCTGCTGCAGCCTACAAAAGGAACTGTGAAGATTGGTGCGCATGAAATTAAAGCACAGCAGAAAAATAAAAACTTAAAGCAAGTTCGGCAAAAAGTAGGGATTGTATTTCAATTTCCCGAGCATCAATTGTTTGAAGAAACAGTTGAAAAGGATATTATCTTTGGTCCGATGAATTTTGGGGTTTCGGAAGAAGAGGCAAAAAAGAGGGCACGACTTGCATTAGTACAAGTAGGTCTAGCTGAGGAGATTTTAGAAAAATCACCGTTTGACCTGTCAGGCGGACAAATGCGTCGCGTCGCGATTGCCGGTGTGCTGGCAATGGAGCCGGATGTGATTGTCCTGGATGAGCCTACCGCTGGACTGGACCCCCGTGGCCGGAAAGAAATAATGGATATGTTTTATGCACTCCATAAGGAAAGGAACCTTTCTACCATACTTGTCACGCACAGTATGGAGGATGCCGCAAGATATGCTGATCAAATAGTGATTATGCAGCAAGGGAAGGTTGTTAAACAAGGAACACCGGGAGAAATCTTTTCATCACCAGTTGAATTGGTGCAAATGGGTCTGGATGTCCCTGAGGTGGTACGATTCCAACTAAAACTTGAAGAGAAAACAGGGCTGAAGTTAGATAAAATCTACCTTTCCCTTGAAGAATTATCTACTGCTGTGACAGAATCTTTTAGCAGAGGTGTTCGCTCATGATGGAGAAAATGATTTTCGGTCGGTATGTTCCTGCGGATTCAATGGTCCACAAGATGGATCCTCGTTCAAAACTAATGATCATTTTTCTATTTGTTTGCATTATTTTTCTAGCTAATAATTGGATCACCTATGCACTTATTGGAGTTTATACCTTTTATATGCTTGGCATGTCCCGGATACCTGTTCGTTTCTTATATGGCGGACTAAAGCCAGTTCTATGGCTCGTTTTATTTACCTTTGTGTTGCAGCTGTTTTTTACAAAAGAAGGGGCGTTACTCTACGAATTAGGACCGATAAAAATTTATGAAGCGGGCCTAAGAATGGGGATATTTATTTCCTTACGATTCTTCTTCTTGATCTTAATGACGTCTTTACTGACCCTAACTACCACTCCGATTGAGATTACAGATGGACTAGAGACACTCTTAAATCCTTTAAAAAAGGTCCGTTTTCCCGTTCATGAAATGGCGCTGATGATGTCGATTTCGCTGCGGTTTATTCCTACCTTGATGCAGGAAACAGATAAAATTATGAAGGCGCAGATTGCCCGAGGAGTGGAGTTTGCGAGCGGTCCATTTAAGGAGCGAATAAAGGCTGTTATTCCACTTCTTATTCCCTTGTTTGTCAGTTCCTTTAAACGAGCGGAAGAACTGGCAATCGCAATGGAAGCTAGGGGCTACCGTGGTGGTGAAGGAAGGACGAAATACCGGCAATTGAGCTGGAGAGCAGCGGATTCGGTGCAGATGTTTGTTTTAGCAATTATAACGATTCTTTTAATTTTACTACGTTCATAATGGAGCAGCGAATCATGCAAAGGTATAAATGTATCATCTCTTATGATGGCTCGGGATTTTCTGGGTATCAGGTTCAACCGAATAAACGTACAGTGCAATCGGTGCTGGAAGCTGTTTTAGCAAAGATGCATAAGGGGAATCCTATTAAGGTATCGGGATCGGGACGAACGGATGCTGGTGTCCATGCAAAAGGGCAGGTTATTCATTTCGATTCTCCGCTACTACTACCGGAAGAGAGATGGGGAGCTGCCTTGAATTCTATGCTCCCTGAGGATATTTCGGTTCAATCGGTGATGAAGGTTGATGCCTCCTTTCATGCACGTTTTGATGCGATTGGAAAAGAATATCGCTATGTGCTTTATTTAGCGTCGATACGGGACCCCTTTCAGCGGAATTATGCCTGTCGATACCCATATCCCTTAAATTTTGAGGCTATGCAAGCGGCAAGTAAATATTTCCTCGGTACCCATGACTTTACTAGCTTTTGCTCGGCAAGGACAGATGTGGTGGATAAAATCCGATCGATAGAGGCGATAGATTTTTTCATCGATGGAGATTTCCTTACATTACGGTTTGTCGGGAATGGCTTTTTGTATAATATGGTACGAATTCTTGTTGGAACATTATTAGCAGTAGGATCAGGAGACCTTTTACCAGAGGAAATGCCTGTTATCTTGGAAAAAAAGGATCGGCGGTCTGCCGGGAAGACGGCTCCAGCCAATGGGTTATATCTTTGGGAAGTTTTTTATTAATGCTGTGCAAGGCGTATCCGCTTTTCTGAAAGCAACCCAACCTGGTGTAACATTTTCTTGACAATTTACCTGTAAGTATTTATTATATTATATGTGTGTGTTTTTAATCCCACGATAAAGCCCCGGAAAGTCTTCATCGTGATTGAAAATATATGAATTGAAACTTAAGCGCACAGGGCATTAGACGTTCGTTCCCGGAACAGAATGGATGGCTGGTTGCTTTATAAAAGTGCGAAAATCATAATCTTTAATGGATTTAATTAGGAGGGAAACTCATGCGTACAACGTTTATGGCAAATGCCAACAATATCGAGCGTAAATGGTACGTGATTGATGCTGAGGGCAAAACTCTTGGACGTCTTGCATCTGAAGTTGCATCAATCTTACGTGGTAAAAACAAACCAACTTTTACACCACATGTTGACACTGGTGATAATGTAATCATTCTTAACGCATCAAAAGTAGAACTAACTGGTAAGAAATTAACTGACAAGATCTACTACCGTCACACCATGCACCCAGGTGGTTTAAAAACTAGAACTGCCCTTGAAATGCGTACAAACTACGCTGAGAAAATGATTGAGCTTGCTGTTAAAGGCATGCTTCCAAAGAATTCTCTTGGTCGTCAAATGTTTAAAAAATTACATGTATACGCTGGCGCAGAACATCCGCACCAAGCACAACAACCTGAAGTTTACGAACTTCGCGGTTAATAAAGAGGGAGGGAATTTACTTGGCACAAGTTGAATATATTGGTACTGGTCGTCGTAAGAGCTCTGTTGCACGTGTGCGCATAGTTCCAGGTACAGGTAAAATTACAATTAACGGACGTGACATCGAAGATTATATCCCATTTGAAGCTTTACGTATGGTGGTAAACCAACCATTAGTAGCTACTGAAACAAAAGGCAGCTATGATGTTCTTGTAAACGTAAGCGGCGGTGGATACACTGGTCAAGCTGGCGCAATCCGCCACGGTATTGCTCGTGCATTACTGAAAGCTGATCCAGAATATCGTCCAACATTAAAGCGTGCAGGACTATTAACACGTGACCCACGTATGAAAGAGCGTAAGAAATACGGTCTTAAAGGTGCGCGTCGTGCTCCTCAGTTCTCAAAACGTTAATCTTTACGTTTCAAAGGCTCTCAAACCTATTGGTTTGGGGGTCTTTTTTTTACTCAAAAACGGATGTAAGTTGTGCTTACCATCCGCTTAGTTAACGAGTTGATTTTTTACTGCATAAAGTGCTGCCTGTGTCCGGTCGGCTAGCTCAAGTTTACCTAACAGGTTAGATACATGTGTTTTAACCGTCTTTTCCGTGATAAAAAGAGATGCAGCAATTTCCTTGTTGCTTTTCCCTTTAGCGATTTCCTTTAACACATCTAATTCTCTTTTCGTTAGTTCCTCCAGTTTTTTAGGTTTTCCTTTATTGGACAAATTGGCAAGAAGATGCGAGGTTGCCGTCGGATGAAGCTGATTTTCGCCGTTCATGATTTTCTTAATGGATGCAACTAAATCGTCGGGCTGGATGTCTTTTAGCTGGAATCCGGAAGCACCCGCTTCAAGGGCAGGGATCACATGATCTTGATCTGAAAAGCTGGTTAACATCATAATTTTGATTGTGGGCTGCTCTTTTTTTATGAGTCTAGTTGCCTGGATTCCATCCATTTCAGGCATGACCAAATCCATGAGAATAAGATCTGGCTTTAATGATTTTGCTAATTCAACAGCCTCCATGCCGTTTGCGGCTTCTCCGACAATTTCAAGTTCCTTTTGTGTCCGGAGAAAAAAAACCAAGCCTCTTCTGACCACATGATGATCGTCTGCAATTAATATGCGTGTACGCATTAAAATTCCCCCTAGAACGGAATGGTGATCTCTATTTCAGTCCCATTTCCTGCTTTGCTGGTTAAATGAAAATGGCCATTTAATGCTTCTGTTCGTGCTTTCATATTTTTCAGTCCCAATGAAGGGATTTTAAGACTTTTATCATAATGGAAGCCGCAGCCCTTATCCTTTATGGTCATCTTTACCCCTTTATGGGAAGCTTGAAAAATTAAAACCGCTGCTGTGGACTGGGAATGCTTTTTACAATTGGCCAGTGCCTCTTGCCCAATGCGCCACAGAGTTTCCTCTACTTTACCGGGAATGCTTGCGGCTCCTGTTATCTCTGTTTCTATGGAGAGGCCGAGCATATCGGCATAGCTTCTCAGTGCGCTTACCAATCCATGTTCCAATCCTTGTGGCCGCAGCTGCCAGATTAATGCCCTCATTTCACCAAGAGCTTCTTGGGCTAAATCCTGAATATAACTAAATGTTTGTCTGACCTCTGGTATTTCAGTCATTTCTACCCCAGCCCTGGCGGTAAGGCTTAGCGAGAATAAAAGCTGGTTAACGGAATCGTGAAGATCCCTTGCGAGCCGATTTCGCTCGGTGACGAGCGCTGTTTCTTGCTCCCACTGGGTCAGTTTGATTCTCTTCAATGCCGTTCCGATTTGATAAGCAACCGCTTCAAGTAAAGCAAGTTCATTTTTCTCAAAGTGTGTTTTGTTTGGCGATCCTACATTTAGGATCCCGAAGCGTTCTTGTCCGGCGCGGAGCGGGACGGTGGCATGATGGGTGAGACCGCGCGTTTCTCCGGCATTCTCTTTTATGGCATCTTCAATTCGTTTACATTCTATAATATTCGAAGCTTTATGCAGTTCCTGGTTGTTGTATTTATTGACGCACCAGCATTTACCTTGGCACATCCGTTGATTCTGATTATTTGCCAAAGCTGGGGGTAGAGCTTCATCCGCCACAAGCTGATGCGCACCACTTTCATCGATCAAAAAGATCCAGCCTGTTTGAAGTCCAGTCACATGGAGGAGTTTTTTCAAAACCCCAGACAACACGGCCTTTGTATCTGTTCCTTCATTTAAAAGCTCCGCAATTTCCTTTAAAATGCTAATCTCTTCGTATCCAGCCTCTACAGACATTCCTATTCCCCTCTGTTGTGAAGTAACTACTTATCATTATAGCCTATTTACAATTTTCAGACTCCTTGATATTTTTCACTTGCAGGGCATAATGATGTGCCTCCTATTATAGAATGAGATTCATATCCCCAAATTCGTGCCATAGATAGCCGGATTCGATCGCTTGGTCATAGGCCTTAAGTAAATACTTTTCGGATATAAAGGCGGAAAGCATATCAAGGTGGCTGGCTTTCGGTTCATGCAGACCGGTGATGATCCCATTAACTATTTTTAGAGAAAATTTTTGATTAATATAGAGCTTCGTCATTCCCGATAGTGCCCCGATCTTAGCCGCGGTCTCAAGAGCTCTGACCACAGTCGTGCCTATTGCAATGACCCTTTTTCCCCTTGCTTTTGTTTCGTGAATCCGCTCCATTGTGCGTTCAGAGATATGGTATTCCTCTTCATTCTCTTCAGGTGTCTGTGGCCATTGATCGTCGAGGAAATAGCTTAAACCCGTATGCAGTTGGATAAAATCAACCTGTATGTTTTTACGCTTCAATTTAAACAGTAGCTCCCAGCTAAAGGCCCTGCCGGCAGAAGGCATTTCCACTGAGCCGGGATGGCTGGCAAAAACCGTTTGATAGGAATCCAAGTCCCATGGCTGTTCAATATACTCATAACGTACCGGTTCACCTAGTGCATAGATGATATTAACTAAATCCGTTCCTTTTTTTGAAAACTGAATGATTTTTAGAGGGGAATTTTCTCTCTCGCCAATCACAGTGGCAGCCAATTCAGATGAAAATTGCAAAATGTCGCCCATTTTAACAGGGGCCGCCACAATCAGTGCCTCCCAAATATCCACATCCCGGCGCCTTGCAAGCCGGACTTCGGCCGCAGGTATTCGTTTAAACGTGCCTCTCCGCCATTCAGCTTGTAAAACCGCTGGGATGGTGCGGCTATTATTTAAAATAACTAAATCCCCAGGCTGGAGATAATCCGCCAAGTGGAAGAAATGGTCATGCTTGATTTCTCCTGTTATGCGGTTTAAAGTCAACATCCGGACATGATCCCGCCGTAAGCCTCGTTTTTCAGGAGGAAGGGAAGCGTTCAGTTCAGTAGGCAAATAAAAATCCAACGCATTAGTCTCCACCATTCCTTACACCTCCTTAGACTGGGCTGCAAATCGCTCACCGTTGATTCCGACAGCCTTCTCCGATGCTAAGAATAAAAATATGTCAACCATATCCTCAGGTTTAGCCAATGGGTAATCGCAATCAGGTACGGCCAGATCATGCATGTCTGTATCCATTTCTCCCGGATCAACCATGTTGACCCGAACATTCGTCTCACTTAATTCATCTGCCCATGTTTGGGTAAGACCTTCAACGGCAAATTTTGAAACTCCATATGCGCCCCAACCGGCGAATCCCGTATGACCAGCTTCGGAAGTCACATTGATAATAGAACCCTCATTGCGCTCAAGCATTCCTGGAATAACTCTTCTCGTGAGGAGAAATGGAGAAACTGCATTTACCCGGAGCACTTCAGCAAAATCCTCCTCAGGGTAATCAAGAAGCAATGGCATGGGGCTTGGGCCTAACATAGAGGCATTATTAATCAGAACATCGATAGGGCCAAATGCTTCCTCCGCCATTGCGACGAAACGTTCCACATCTCTGGATTTTGAAATGTCAGCAGTTACCGCCAGCACTTCAGCGCCTAAACCAGCAGCTTCCTTTTTTACCTCAAGTATTCCTTCCGTTGACCTGGCACAAATAGCCAACCTTGCCCCTTCTTTTGCAAAGGCCAACGTTAACGCCCTGCCTAAACCTTTAGAGGCTCCAGTAATCATGATCACTTTATTTTTCATATATTGATCTTCCCTTCATTACTTGATGTCTTAAGCATACGGGTTCTTACCGATTCCTCCCTCAGAAAAAAGCTTGAACTTTATCTACAACTTTTGACTGAAAAATGAAAATAAAAATTGGAAAAACCCTCTTTGCATGTCTTCTGAACCTCGGATAAAGACTATTCGTAAGAGGTGAAAATGAAGTGACTGTGATTACAACCTTTAAAGAAAAAAGACGAGAAAAACAAATAAAATACGAACGCTCCGTACTAAAGGAGTTATCGATCACTACGTTGAAAGAGCGGGTAAAACAATATTTTGGCTCAACAAAAATTGCCTCAAGTTTTGTTATGAATACGGGAATAGAAGAGGCTTGTTACGATGTTGCCCTTGAAGCCTTCCTTCTCGGTGCAAAGTTCAGCAAGTTTGGGTATCATGGTGAGGAAATGGAGGCAGTGCGATTACGCTGCTTTAGAGAAGAAAAACACCTAATTGATACGCTTTATAACTTTTTACTCTATTGGGGAAATGGAGAAGAAGGTACGATGAGCGAATCGCTTTATTATCTATGTGAACAATATATCCACGTCTGGTGGCGTGAGGGATACGAAAAAGGCCAGATGCGCCATAAGCTTCGACTTCACTAACACCAATTCTACGGTTCTAAATACCCTTCCTGTCCCATATATTTTAGTGAACATGGACGAGCGGGAAGGATGATTTGGGTGTTAAAGCATAAATGGAAAATGATCAGTTTTATTGCGGGATTACTTGCGTTATTTTTCATACTGCAACACGATTTTATTGAGAATGACTCATCGAAGACATGGAACATCCCGTTGTCCGGAAAGATTATCCTGTTAGATGCAGGTCATGGAGGGCCGGATGGCGGGGCTGGAACAGGAGAAACCCTTGAAAAGGATATAGCCCTTGAAATTACCAAGAAAGTTCGGGATTATCTTCAGGAGCAAGGGGCGTTGGTCATCATGACAAGAGAAAAGGATGAAGATTTAGCCGCCTCTGATACGAAAGGCCTTAGCCGCAGAAAAGTAGAGGATTTGAAGAAGAGATTAAAAATGATCAATGACACCGATAATGACCTTTTTGTCAGCATTCATTTAAATGCCATTCCTTCCCCAAGATGGAGCGGCGCCCAAACCTTCTACGCACCGCAGCATAAGGAAAATGCCAGAGCGGCAAAGTTTATCCAAGAAGAGCTGCGCAGAAATTTGGAAAATACAAATCGAAAGGCGAAGCCAATTAATCAAGTGTTTATTTTAAAAAACGCCAAAAAGCCAGGGGTATTAGTGGAGGTTGGCTTTCTATCCAATCCGGGGGAAAAGGCATTATTAAAAAAAGATGCCTATCAGGAAAAAATAGCCGCATCCATAAATATTGGAATATTACGCTACTTTACGAATGAAAAGGAACTTAAAGAAACAGAGTAAGGGAGGTGGGGACACCTTCCATTTTTATTGAGTTAAAAGGTAAAATTTCAGCTTTGAGAATTGTCCCGCTCCAGCGCCCTTTCGCTTTTCTTTGTTTAAGTAGTTTTAATCGATACCAGTGTGATTCAAATAACTGTTTCATTGACGGGTTATGGTATACTGAGAGGTGGAAACGAATTCAAAAGGTGAGGTGTCTATTTTATGTTAACAGAAGTGAGAATCCGCGAGGTTCTTGGTGGCCTCAAGGAACCATTTTTACATAAGACTTTAGGGGAATTAAACGCAATAGAGGAAATAAAGATCAAAGAAGAGAAAAATCATGTTAGTGTGAAGGTGCAGGTTGCCCGAACAGGTACAAGTGAACAACTGCAGCTGCAAACGCAAATCGTTAATCTTTTAAAAGAAGCTGGAGCGGCAACGGTAGGAATTCGTTTTAGCCAGTTACCAGAAGAAGTGTTAGCGGCAAATCGTCAGGCAGAACCAGAGAAAGAGAAGAATCTTCTCAATTCATCAGAGACGACTTTCATTGCGATTGCCAGTGGAAAAGGCGGGGTTGGGAAATCTACAGTGTCTGTTAACCTTGCTGTAGCCCTCGCTCGTTTAGGGAAAAAGGTCGGCCTCATTGACGCAGATATATACGGCTTCAGTGTTCCTGATATGATGGGGATTACAAAACGCCCAGTGGTTCGTGGTGAAAAGATTATCCCTGTTGAACGTTTTGGCGTTCAGGTAATTTCGATGGGCTTCTTTGTTGAAGACAATGCTCCAATTATTTGGCGTGGCCCTATGCTTGGAAAAATGCTAAACAGTTTCTTCAACGAAGTAGAGTGGGGATCTCAAATTGATTATTTACTATTAGATTTACCGCCAGGCACAGGGGATGTTGCCCTTGACGTGCATACGATGCTTCCTGCATGTAAGGAAATTATCGTCACAACTCCTCATCCAACGGCTGCTTTTGTTGCTGCCCGTGCAGGTGCAATGGCGTTACGTACGGAGCATGAAGTTCTTGGTGTTATTGAAAATATGGCCTACTTTGAAAGTAAGCTTACCGGCGAAAAGGAATATGTATTCGGTCGTGGCGGCGGCGACAAGCTAGCTGAAGAATTAAATACAGAGGTTCTTGGCCGCTTACCGTTGAATCAGCCGGACTGGAATGATGAGGACTTTGCGCCATCGGTCTACCAGGAAGATCACCAAATTGGGAAAATTTATTTAGAAATTGCTGAAAAAGTGGACAGTCTACTGAAAAAATAGTAAAAAGGCCTTTTCCTCAAGTAGGAAGAGGCCTTTTCCATTATTCGGTTAACTGCTGGTATCGCCACCGCCAGATTTATTTTGGCCGCCACCAGATTGTTCGCCGCCTCCATCTTTATCACTGGCCTTATTTTTTGTTTCCTCAGCCGCCTTTAAAAGCAATTCCTCCATTTTCGCTTTGAAAAGGGGACTGTCAATGGTTTCAGAAATGACCTTTTGCAGATGCTCACGGTATTCTTTACTCTTTAAGGCATCCGCTAATTCTTTTTGAATTTCCGGTTCTTTAAAAACCTCAATCATCATGCCTCTGTATTCAGGATCATTCATTAAATCCTTTAATAATTTTTCATTCTCGGAACGCATATTTTTCGCAACGCCCTTGGCAAACTTTGCATCGCTAAAGGTCTTTTTCCAAAATTCAGTTGCTTTATCCGATGTTAAGGTTTGCTCAATGGTAGTAGCGACTACCTGTTGGTCCATTACGAGCTTTTCCTTCATCTTATCATCAGACATCACATCTTGAATGGCCTTTTTACCATCATCTGTCTTAAGAATATCCACAACCATTTTCTTTGTTTGATCATAATCAATTTGCCCGCCGCTGCTAGTATCATCTGCAGAACAGCTTGTTAGAAACAACATGATGGGCAGGAGGAGCAACCTACTTTTCCTTCTCATTTTATAAGCCCCTTTCACATATCAATCCTTAATTTTAGGATGAATAAAATGGGGAGAGATTATTCGTTATAAATCAAAATATGGATTTTTTACCTTTCGCTTGGTACAATCAGAATGGAATTTATTTTTGTTTGTTGGAGGTTTGTAGTGTGACAAGCCGTAATTTGGTGAAATTATTTTTGAATACTTTAGTAGTCGGCGGGGTCACAACTGTGATTTTAGGGTTGTTTGTTCGCTGGCATGAGTTGCAGCCATTTTTTGTTGATTTTAAAATAGTAGATATTATTTCAGCAATTATATGGTTATTGGTGATGGGCTTTTTATTTAGCGTGATCAGCCAAATGGGCTTTTTTGCGTATTTAACAATTCATCGTTTTGGCTTAGGTATCTTTAAGTCAGCTTCCCTTTGGAATGCTGTGCAAGTTGTTCTTATCCTCTTTGGCCTTTTTGACCTCATTTATTTACGATTTACAAACTTTGCAAAACCAGGTGATCCTCTTTGGCCTTATTTGCTTCCTGCCCTGCTTCTAGTCGTCGTCGGGTTGGCGGCGGCATGGCTAAAAAGCAAGGAAACGAATCGCGAAGCATTTATTCCGGCCGTCTTCTTTATGATTGTTGTCACCTTAGTGGAGTGGGTACCTGTTTTAAGAGAAAATGCAGAGAACTGGTTCTATCTAATGGTGTTTGCCTTACTCGCTTGCAACGCTTACCAAATATTAATCCTTCATAAATTGAATGAGCAATCGGAACAGGATAGACAAAAACGCTTAAGCCAATCTAGTCCTAAAGTAAATAAGAAAAACAAGAAAAGACCGTCCTTGTAAGGGGCGGTTTTTCCATTCCGGGCTACCTGACTTCTTTAGATTGAACTTCTCCATTTGTAATCATCTCTGAAACTGACACAAGCTTTAAGCCTTTTTGGCGGATATCCTCTAAAATTAATGGCAATGCTTTTGCTGTTTGTTTTGCCGAATCGGAGGCATGGAGAAGAACAATATCTCCCCTTTCTGCCTTTTTAACATTTTCTACGATTTTTTCTACCCCGGGATTTTGCCAATCCTTTGAATCAATTTTCCAATGAACAACGGTATACCCATATCTTTTTGCAATTTTTAATGTACGCTCATCGAAATGTCCTGTTGGTGCACGGAGAAGCTTTATATCCTTCACATTTAACTTTTTAAAGGCTTCTTGTGCTTTGGAGATATCTCTGGAAATTTTAGCATCTTCTAAATCCATATAATCCACATAATCGTAGCCGAGAAGCCCAATTTCATAACCTTCCTTTACAATTCGAGAAATAATGTCAGGATGCTGCTCTGCCCATGATCCAGCAAGGAAGAAAGTGGCTGACTTCACATTTTCCTTTTTCAATGTATCTAAAATTGGTTCTGCCTTTTCATCCCCCCAGCCAATGTTAAATGTTAGCGCAAGATCCTTTTCACCCCGGTAAATTGCTTTGGCTCCTTCTTTTGTTGAAAAGACCGGAATCTGCGCAAGGTTCTCTATATAGAGAAACCATGCGGTAAAGAAAGCGGCAATTAATATAAGAGCAACAGTTTTTAAAGCCTTTCCGTTTAAAATAAAGAAGAAATTCATTTCGGCACCCACCTCGTCCAATACTATCCTTGTCTTCATACCTATGCTTGTATTTATTTAAATATGAGTCGAAAATTTTATTATAAAATTTCAATAATTGGAAAAGACTACTATAACTAGAAACTTTGCTGGAGGTTATTCAATGTTTGGGCTTCTCATAAATGATAAAGAAGTAAAGGAAATGGAATACCTAATTAAAAGGGAACTGGATGAAATCTTATTTGATTTAAGAGATGAACGGATTGATCATATTGTCAAAAGGGCGATGGAAGAGAGATATAAGATCCTTTTTGCCTTATTTAAAAGGGTAGCATCCCCACAAGAATGTTTTAAGTATATGAGAAGAGGTAAAAAGGATCGAAAAAAGGGGTAATGTTTTTTTAAAAGACCGTTGACATATATTTAATATCTTGTTATAGTAATAAACGTCGCTGCTAACAGTAACAAAAACTACTTCAAAAAAAGTTGTTGACATTACGAATTGCAGATGATATATTAATAAAGTCGCTTTTAGGCGATGGAGATATTGTCCTTTGAAAACTAAACAAACAAAAACGTCAACAAACAATATTTTTTAGTTTCAATATATATGAAACTAAGCCAACGTAAAAAAATGAGCTAATCAACTTTCTTGGAGAGTTTGATCCTGGCTCAGGACGAACGCTGGCGGCGTGCCTAATACATGCAAGTCGAGCGAATTTTTGGGAGCTTGCTCCCATTGGTTAGCGGCGGACGGGTGAGTAACACGTGGGCAACCTGCCTGTAAGACTGGGATAACACCGGGAAACCGGTGCTAATACCGGATAATCCATTTCCTCTCATGAGGA